>NZ_CP137892.1:1928838-2571785 GCF_033547155.1 Pseudomonas benzenivorans | reverse complement strand
CGGTGTTGTCGCCGGAGGGCTCGCGCCTTCCCGAGCGAGTGGAGCTCAGCAGCGTGCCCTTCTTCCCGCAGAGCGCCTATCAGTGTGGTCCGGCCGCTCTGGCGACCATGCTCAACCAGCGCGGCGTGATGACCAGTCCGGGGTTACTCAAGGAGCGGGTCTTCATTCCGGGGCGTGAGGGCAGTCTGCAGGTCGAGATGGTGGCGGCCGCGCGGGCGCACGATCTGCTGGTGTATCCGCTGGAGCCGCGTCTCGAGGCACTGCTGGCGGAGGTCGCCGCGGGACATCCGGTATTGGTCCTGCAGAACCTGGGGTTCGACTGGTATCCAAGCTGGCACTTCGCCGTGGTGGTGGGCTATGACCGGCGCGAGCGCCTGCTGGTCCTGCGCTCGGGCACCGAGCGTCGTCGCCTGATCGCTTTCGCCAGCTTCGACAGCACCTGGGCGCGGGGTGGGCGCTGGGCGGTGTTGACCCTGCCGGCCGGCGAACTGCCGGCGCGGCCGGCGCTACGGCCCTGGCTCAAGGCCGCCAGCGACCTGGAGGAGACCGGTCATGGCGCGGCGGCGCAACGTGCCTATCGCACCGCCACTCAGCAGTGGCCGGAGGAGTCGCTGGGCTGGTTCGCCCTGGCCAACAGCTACTATGCCAGTGGCGACAAGGCGAGGGCGGAGGAGGCCATGCGCACCAGCCTGGCCCGCCAGCCGGATTTCGCCGCGGGTTGGTTCAATCTCTCCCAACTGTTGGGGGAGCGCGGCTGCCGGCAGGCGGCTGCCCAGGCGCAACGTTGTGCCCGGCGCCTCGAGCCCGGCGAGCCGCGTTTTGCGATGTTGGCCGAGTCAGCGCCCGGTGCGACGGGGCAATGCGCTGCGCCGCCGGTTTGTCCGCTGACGGAGTGACGGAACGGATATGAAGACGGCGCCCGTGGGCGCCGTTTTGCTGTCTGCGATTCTATACGCCGAGCCGGTCGCGCAGGCTGTAGTACCAGGCGCCCATGGCGGTGAAGGGAACGCGCAACAGCTGGCCGCCGGGGAAGGGGTAGTGGGGGAGTTCGGCGAAGGCGTCGAAGCGCTCGGCCTGGCCACGCAGCGCCTCGGCCAGGACCTTGCCGGCCACATGGGTGTAGGTCACGCCGTGGCCGCTGCAGCCCTGGGAGTAGTAGATGTTGTTGCCGAGACGGCCGACCTGGGGCAGGCGCGACAGGGTCAACAGGAAGTTGCCGGTCCAGGCGTAATCGATCTTCACATCCTTCAGCTGCGGGAAGGTCTTGAGCATCTTCGGCCGGATGATCGCCTCGATGTTGGACGGATCGCGTGCGCCATAGACCACGCCGCCGCCGAAGATCAGGCGCTTGTCGCCGGACAGGCGATAGTAGTCGAGCAGATAATTGCAGTCTTCCACGCAGTAATCCTGCGGCAGCAGGCTCTTGGCCAGTTCGTCCGACAGCGGTTCGGTGGTGATCACCTGGGTGCCGCAGGGCATCGACTTGGCCGCTAGCTCGGGGATCAGGTTGCCCAGGTAGGCGTTGCCGGCGACCACCACGAACTTGGCCTTGATTCGCCCGCTGGGAGTGTGCACCACCGGGTTCTCGCCGCGTTCGATGCGCGTGGCCGGGGACTGTTCGTAGATCACTCCGCCGAGGGACTCCACCGCCGCGGCCTCGCCCAGGGCCAGGTTGAGCGGGTGGATATGCCCGCCGCTCATGTCGAGCATGCCGCCGATATAGTTGTCGGTAGCCACCACCTCGCGGATGCGCTTGGCGTCCATCAACTCCAGTTGGGTATGGCCGTAGCGCTCCCACAGCTTCTTCTGCGCTTCCAGGTGGCCCATCTGCTTGCCGGTGAGCGCGGCGAACACGCCGCCGTCCTTGAGGTCGCACTGAATGTCGTACTTGGCCACACGCTCGCGAATGATGCGCCCGCCCTCGAAGGCCATCTGCCCCAGCAGCTGGGCCTGCTTGGGGCCGACCGTACGCTCGATGACGTCTATGTCGCGGCTGTAGCTGTTGACGATCTGTCCGCCGTTGCGACCCGAGGCGCCAAAGCCGACCTTGGCGGCCTCGACGATGCTCACCTTGAAGCCGCTCTCGAGCAGGAACAGCGCGGTGGACAGCCCGGTGTAGCCTGCGCCGACGATGCACACGTCGGTTTCGACCTCGCCATTCAGCTCGGGGCGTGCAGGGACGGGGTTTGCCGATGCGGCGTAATAGGATTGTGGGTATGCCGTGTGCGCCATTTTGCAACCTCTGTTCTTTATTTTTTACGAATGAATCGATGCTACCCGAGTTGCAAATGCTCGGCTAGTGGCCTGTGTGAAATATTAAACGTCCGCCTGGACGGTAAAAAATTCATTTATTCAGTCAGTTAGCGAAAAAATGTGTTGACTCCCTCGAGCCGATCCGTAGAATGCGCACCCATCGAAGGCACATAGCTCAGTTGGTTAGAGCACCACCTTGACATGGTGGGGGTCGTTGGTTCGAATCCAATTGTGCCTACCAAATTCGATAGAAAGGGTCGCTTAGGCGACCCTTTTTTATTGGGCGGCTTGCCAGTTATCCGGCTTTCTGGAAGCATCCCGGCTTTGTTCGTTGCACAGACCTCCAGTGACTCTGGTTCGGTTTCGGTTGGCTCGCAAGCTCCTGTCACCGTAAGGCAGGCATACCGCCGGATCGCTTACTGGCTCATCCCAACCCATGTGGCCTTTGGTAGAGGTCACCACTAGGAGAGGAGGCGCCATGCCCATCATTACTCTTCCCGACGGCAGTCAGCGTTCGTTCGATCACCCGGTCACCGTGGCCGAGGTGGCGCAGTCCATTGGTGCAGGCCTGGCCAAGGCCACCGTCGCCGGCAAGGTCAATGGCAAGCTGGTCGACGCCTGTGACCCGATCGCCAGTGACGCGACCCTGCAGATCATCACGCCGAAGGACGAGGAGGGCCTGGAGATCATCCGCCACTCCTGTGCGCACCTGATCGGTCACGCGGTCAAGCAGCTGTTCCCGACGGCGAAGATGGTGATCGGTCCGGTTATCGAGGAAGGCTTCTACTACGACATCGCCTACGAGCGCCCCTTCACGCCTGATGATGTCGCGGCCATCGAGCAGCGCATGCAGCAGCTGATCGAGAAGGACTACGACGTCATCAAGAAGGTGACGCCGCGCGCCGAGGTCATCGAGGTCTTCAAGTCCCGCGGCGAGGATTACAAACTGCGACTGGTCGAGGATATGCCGGAGGAGCAGGCCATGGGCCTGTACTACCACGAGGAATACGTCGACATGTGCCGTGGCCCGCACGTGCCGAACACCCGCTTCCTCAAGTCCTTCAAGCTGACCAAGTTGTCCGGTGCCTATTGGCGCGGCGACGCCAAGAACGAGCAGCTGCAGCGTGTCTATGGCACGGCCTGGGCGGACAAGAAGCAGCTGGCCGCCTATATTCAGCGTATCGAAGAGGCCGAGAAGCGCGATCACCGCAAGATCGGCAAGCGCCTGAATCTGTTCCATACCCAGGAAGAAGCGCCGGGCATGGTGTTCTGGCACCCGAACGGTTGGACCCTGTACCAGGTGCTCGAGCAGTACATGCGCAAGGTGCAGCGTGAGCATGGCTATCTGGAAATCAAGACGCCGCAGGTGGTCGACCGCTCCCTCTGGGAGAAGTCCGGGCACTGGGCCAACTACGCCGAGAACATGTTCACCACCGAGTCGGAGAGTCGCGATTACGCGATCAAGCCGATGAACTGTCCGTGCCATGTTCAGGTGTTCAACCAGGGGTTGAAGAGCTATCGCGAGCTGCCGATGCGTCTGGCCGAGTTCGGTGCCTGTCACCGTAACGAGCCGTCCGGCGCCCTGCACGGCATCATGCGCGTGCGCGGCTTTACCCAGGACGATGCGCACATCTTCTGCACCGAAGAGCAGATGCAGGCCGAGTCGGCAGACTTCATCAAGCTGACTCAGGCGGTCTATGCCGATTTCGGCTTCTCGGATATCCAGCTCAAGCTCTCGACCCGTCCGGAAAAGCGCGTCGGTTCGGACGAGCTCTGGGACCGCGCCGAGGCGGCCCTGGCTGCTGCGCTGGAAAGCGCCGGCCTGCCCTATGATCTGCAGCCGGGCGAGGGGGCCTTCTATGGTCCGAAGATCGAGTTTTCGTTGAAGGATTGCCTCGGTCGGGTCTGGCAGTGTGGTACCCTGCAGCTCGATTTCAACCTGCCGGTGCGCCTGGGGGCAGAGTTCGTCAGCGAGGACAACAGTCGCAAGCATCCGGTGATGCTGCACCGTGCCATCCTCGGTTCCTTCGAGCGCTTCATCGGCATCCTGATCGAGCACTACGAGGGGGCATTCCCGGCCTGGCTGGCGCCGACCCAGGCGGTGGTGCTGAATATCACCGACAAGCAGGCCGAATTCGCCCTCGAGGTCGAAAAAACACTGGCTCAAAGCGGTTTTCGTGCCAAGTCCGACTTGAGAAACGAAAAAATCGGCTTTAAAATCCGCGAGCATACTTTGCTCAAGGTTCCCTATCTCTTGGTTATCGGAGATCGGGAGGTTGAGACGCAAACTGTCGCCGTGCGTACCCGTGAAGGTGCTGATCTGGGCTCCATGCCCGTCACCCAATTCGCCGATTTCCTCGCGCAGGCGGTTTCCCGGCGTGGTCGCCAAGATTTGGAGTAATCATTATTAAGCGTGAAATGAGACAAGATAAACGAACTGCACCGAAAGCCCCGATCAACGAGAATATCTCGGCACGCGAGGTTCGGTTAATTGGCGCGGATGGCGAGCAGATTGGCATCGTCTCTATTGATGAAGCGCTTAGCGCGGCTGAAGAAGCCAAGCTAGATCTGGTGGAGATTTCCGCCGATGCCGTGCCTCCGGTTTGCCGGATCATGGACTACGGCAAGCACCTGTTCGAGAAGAAAAAGCAGGTCGCGGCGGCGAAGAAGAATCAGAAGCAAGTCCAGATCAAAGAAATCAAGTTTCGTCCAGGGACGGAGGAAGGGGATTACCAGGTAAAACTACGCAACCTGGTACGTTTCCTTAGTGAGGGGGACAGGGCCAAGATATCCTTGCGATTTCGTGGCCGTGAGATGGCCCATCAGGAGCTGGGCATGGAGTTGTTGAAGCGGGTCGAAAACGACCTCGCCGAATACGGCTCGGTTGAACAGCATCCGAAGATGGAAGGACGCCAGCTGATCATGGTCATCGCCCCCAAAAAGAAGAAGTAACCTCCAGGGCACGGCAGGCCTTGCGGTTATGTTTATCCACTGAATGCGGAGTATCCGAACATGCCAAAGATGAAAACCAAGAGTGGTGCAGCGAAGCGTTTTTTGAAAACCGCTTCCGGCTTCAAGCACAAGCACGCTTTCAAGAGCCACATCCTGACCAAAATGTCCACCAAGCGTAAGCGTCAACTGCGCGGTAGCAGCCTGCTGCACCCGTCTGACGTGGCAAAAGTGGAGCGCATGCTGCGCGTTCGTTAATTCGGTCAAGATTTAGAGGAAATTACTCATGGCTCGTGTAAAGCGCGGCGTTATCGCTCGTAAGCGTCACAAAAAAATTCTGAAACTCGCTAAAGGCTACTACGGTGCGCGTTCGCGCGTATTCCGCGTCGCCAAGCAGGCAGTGATCAAGGCAGGCCAATACGCCTACCGCGACCGCCGTCAGCGCAAGCGTCAGTTCCGTGCCCTGTGGATCGCTCGTATCAACGCTGGTGCGCGTGTCAACGGTCTGTCCTACAGCCGTCTGATCGCTGGCCTGAAAAAAGCGTCCATCGAGATCGACCGTAAGGTTCTGGCTGATCTGGCAGTGAACGAAAAAGCGGCGTTTGCTGCGATTGTCGAGAAAGCGAAAGCCGTACTGGCTTAAGTCCCCGACAATCACCGGGCTCGCCCGGTGCTAAACGTCACCAATAGGGGAAGAGCCTTCGAGCTCTTCCCCTATTTCGTATCTGGAGTCTGTAAATGGAAAATCTGGATGTGCTGGTCTCGCAAGCGCTCGAGGCCGTTAGCCACACCGACGACATAAGCGCCCTGGAGCAACTCCGGGTTCACTACCTGGGCAAGAAGGGCGAGTTGACCCAGGTGATGAAGACCCTGGGCAACCTGTCGGCCGAGGAGCGTCCGCAAGCCGGTGCGCTGATCAATGCAGCCAAGGACAAGGTCCAAGACGCGCTGAACACCCGCAAGGCGGCGCTCGAGCAGGCCGCACTGGGTGCCAAGCTGGCCGCCGAGCGCATCGACGTGACCCTGCCGGGTCGTGGTCAGACTTCAGGTGGCCTGCATCCTGTGACCCGGACTCTGGAGCGGGTCGAGCAGTTCTTCACCCGGATAGGCTACGGCATCGCCGAAGGCCCCGAAGTGGAGAACGACTACCATAACTTCGAGGCGCTCAACATTCCCGGCCACCATCCGGCGCGGGCGATGCACGACACCTTCTATTTCAACGCGAACATGTTGCTGCGCACCCACACCTCGCCGGTGCAGGTGCGGACCATGGAGTCGCAGCAGCCGCCGATCCGCATCGTCTGCCCCGGGCGCGTGTACCGCTGCGATTCCGATATCACCCACTCGCCGATGTTCCACCAGGTCGAAGGCCTGCTGGTCGACGAAGGCGTAAGCTTCGCCGACCTCAAGGGCACCATCGAGGAATTCCTCCGGGTGTTCTTCGAGAAGCCACTGGGCGTGCGTTTCCGCCCGTCCTTCTTCCCCTTCACTGAGCCTTCGGCGGAAGTCGATATGCAATGCGTGATGTGCAGTGGCAAGGGTTGCCGTGTGTGCAAGCAGACCGGCTGGTTGGAGGTCATGGGCTGCGGCATGGTCCATCCGAACGTGCTGCGCATGTCCGGCATCGACCCGGAGAAGTACCAGGGCTTCGCCTTCGGCATGGGTGTGGAGCGCCTGGCCATGCTGCGGTACGGCGTCAATGACTTGCGCCTGTTCTTCGATAACGACCTGCGATTCCTGGCGCAATTTCGCTAGAGCCGCACGACCGTAACCGAACAGTTTTAGGAGAGCAGGATGAAATTCAGCGAACAATGGCTGCGCACCTGGGTGAACCCGCAGGTTTCCCGCGATGAACTGGTGGCGCGCCTTTCCATGGCAGGACTGGAGGTCGATAGCGTCACCCCGGCGGCCGGAGTATTCAGTGGCATCGTGGTGGGCGAGGTGCTGAGCACCGAGCAGCACCCGGATGCCGACAAGCTGCGCGTGTGTCAGGTCAGCAATGGCGCGGAGACCTTTCAGGTGGTGTGCGGCGCGCCGAACGTGCGCCCGGGCCTGAAGATCCCCTTCGCCATGATCGGTGCCGAGCTGCCGGGCGACTTCAAGATCAAGAAGGCCAAGCTGCGCGGCGTCGAGTCCAATGGCATGCTCTGCTCGGCCTCCGAGCTGCAGATCAGCGAAGACAACGACGGTCTGATGGAACTGCCGGCTGAAGCGCCCGTGGGGCAGGATATCCGCGCCTATCTGTCGCTGGACGATGCCAGCATCGAGGTCGACCTGACCCCGAACCGCGGCGACTGCCTGTCACTGGCCGGTCTGGCTCGTGAGGTCAGCGCCCTGTACGGCGCGCCGGTCACCCGTCCGACGATCGCGGCCGTACCCGCCGCCCATGACGAGGTGCGTCCGGTCGAGGTTCTCGCTGCGCATGCCTGTCCGCGCTACCTGGGGCGCGTGGTGCGCAATGTCGACCTGTCCCGGCCGACGCCGCTGTGGATGGTCGAGCGTCTGCGCCGTGCCGACGTGCGCAGCATCGATGCGGCCGTCGATGTCACCAACTACGTGATGCTCGAACTCGGCCAGCCGATGCATGCCTTCGACCTGGCGGAGATCAACGGCGGCATTCGTGTGCGCATGGCCGAGGAGGGCGAGAAGCTGGTGCTGCTCGATGGCCAGGAGGTCAGTCTGCGTGCCGATACCCTGGTCATTGCCGACCATCAGCGCGCCCTGGCGATTGCCGGCGTGATGGGGGGCGAGCACAGCGGTGTGGGCGAGCGGACCCGTGATCTGTTCCTCGAAAGTGCCTTCTTCGACACCATCGCGATTGCCGGCAAGGCACGCTCCTATGGCCTGCACACCGATTCCTCGCACCGCTTCGAGCGGGGGGTGGACTGGCAGTTGGCGCGCGATGCAATGGAACGTGCGACGGCCTTGTTGCTGGAAGTCGTCGGTGGTGAAGCGGGACCGATCATCGAACAGGTGGCCCCGACTCAATTGCCGAGCGTGGCGCCTATCACCCTGCGGGCCGAGCGTGTCGAACAGATGCTCGGCCTGAAGATGGATGAAGCGGAAATCGAGCGCCTGCTGGTGGCTCTGGGGCTGGGCGTCAGCGCCAGTGGTGCAGGGCAGTGGCAGGTCGAGGTGCCGAGCCACCGATTCGATCTCAGTCTGGAGGTCGACCTGATCGAAGAGCTGGGGCGCTTGTACGGCTACAACCGTCTGCCGGTGCGTTACCCACAGGCGCGGCTGGCGCCTCAACCGAAGGCCGAGGCCGCGGTCGAGTTGCCCGCCTTGCGTCGTCTGCTGGTCGCCCGTGGCTACCAGGAAGCGATCACCTACAGCTTCATCGACCCCAAGCTGTTCGAGTTGTTCAGTCCTGGCGTCGAGCCCCTGATGCTGGCCAACCCGATTTCCGCCGACATGGCGGCTATGCGCTCCTCGCTGTGGCCGGGCCTGGTCAAGGCACTGGAGCACAACCTCAATCGCCAGCAGTCGCGCGTGCGCCTGTTCGAGAGTGGTCTGCGTTTCGTCGGTCAGTTGGAAGGCTTGAAGCAGGAAGCCATGCTGGCCGGGGTGGTGGCGGGCAGCCGCATGCCGGAAGGCTGGGCGCATGGTCGCGACGGCGTCGACTTCTATGACGTCAAGGCCGACGTCGAGGCGCTGTTGGCCAGTGCGGGCGCGGCTGACGGCTTCAGCTTCGTGGTGGGCGAGCATCCGGCCTTGCACCCGGGGCAAACCGCGCGTATCGAGCGAGAAGGGCGTTTGGTCGGTTTCCTCGGCGCGATTCATCCCGAGTTGGCCAGGACGTTGGGTCTCGATCAGCCGGCCTATCTGTTCGAGCTCTTGTTGAGCGAGTTGGCCGAAGGGCGTCTGCCGGCGTTCCGGGAGCTGTCGCGTTTCCCTGAGGTGCGTCGCGACCTGGCTCTACTGGTCGACCGCGAGGTGCCGGCCGCGGCATTGCTGGAGTGCATTCGCACCTCCGCAGGCGAATGGCTGACCGACCTCAGGCTATTTGACGTGTATCACGGTAAAGGCATTGATCCACATAGAAAAAGCCTCGCCGTCGGCTTGACCTGGCAGCATCCATCGCGCACTCTTAATGATGACGAGGTGGGTATGGCAACGGAGAATATCCTCACCTCCCTGGAACAAAGGTTCAACGCCACGTTAAGGAAGTAGCGTATGGGGGCTCTGACGAAAGCTGAAATGGCGGAACGTCTTTATGAAGAGCTAGGCCTGAATAAACGGGAAGCCAAGGAGTTGGTCGAACTGTTCTTCGAAGAGATCCGCCAAGCGCTGGAACTCAACGAGCAGGTCAAACTCTCGGGGTTCGGCAACTTCGATCTGCGCGATAAGCGTCAGCGCCCCGGTCGTAATCCAAAAACAGGGGAGGAGATTCCGATCACGGCCCGCCGTGTGGTGACTTTCCGCCCAGGCCAGAAACTTAAAGCCAGGGTTGAGGCTTATGCTGGAACCAAGTCATAACGACGAGTTACCCACCATACCCGGTAAGCGGTATTTCACGATTGGCGAGGTTAGCGAGCTCTGCGCGGTCAAGCCGCATGTCCTGCGATATTGGGAGCAGGAGTTTCCTCAGCTTAGCCCGGTCAAGCGCCGTGGAAACCGGCGATATTATCAGCGACAGGATGTGCTGATGATTCGTCAGATCCGTGCGTTGTTGTATGACCAGGGATTCACCATCGGAGGGGCGCGGCAGCGGTTGTCCGGGGACGAGGCGAGGGAGGACACCACGCAGTACAGGCAGCTGATCAAACAGATGATTGCCGAGCTGGAAGATGTACTGGTGGTGCTCAGGAAGTAAGCTTTCGAATAAAAAGTTTCCATATTTCAGAAGCTTATAGTATAGTGCTCACCGTTTCAGCGATGTCGGAAACGGTGTCGCATTCAGTCGGGGCGTAGCGCAGTCCGGTAGCGCACTTGCATGGGGTGCAAGGGGTCGAGTGTTCGAATCACTCCGTCCCGACCAAAAAACCCTAAAAAATCCAGTCACTTAGCGGTGACTGGATTTTTTTATGCCTTATGGATTATGAGGCTTCCAGGATTTTGCCCCACTTTTTGCCCCACCCTGATTGGCTGCTCGTTGGCTTCATTTACGAAGTTGCAGTTTCTTGGGGAGGTGGGTTCCTAGCTTCGCTTCCGCTTCAATCAGCATCTCCAATGCCTGCGGCCGCTTCAAGTCATTAGCATCAGCTAGGGCGTCCAGCATCTCGATGATTTTGTTCGACAGGATGAAATTGTACTGTTTCCTGTCGCCCAGCTTTTCTAGGTAGCTTTGGCGCCCCCACCTCTGGCGGATGCTCTTGGCAATACTCTTCCGTTCGAGCTCTCTGAGGTTGGATGAGTCAAAAAACATCAGCAGGTCTCTATAGCTTTCGAAGCGGGGAGGCCCAGGCTGGCTAATGCTTTTGTTCTTTTGAAGCCATTCCCAAGCGAACCTGCAGCGTTCTATTTCCTCCTTTTCATCTTCAAACCATTTGAAGTGACTGTCTTTGCTCCGGTGCTGCTCCCAGTCGTGTGAGAGTTCGCTAAGGGCTTCAACCTTTTGCGAGAGGCTTACATCCCACAGGTCAATGGTGCCGATTATTCTGCTTCTATTAGTCAGTTTAGGGGGGTTAACGAGGCTGGGTAGCTGAGTCATTTCGATCACCCGGAAGGAGAGCCATTTCGCTTGCCTTTCATCCCCTGTTATCCATTTCAGATTCTCGTCAGGCGCAAGAAATCGATCCATCGCCTTTTTGATCTCCGCTACGGGGGGGCTGTTACTGCTTTCGATGAAGGTGGCCAGCGTTTCCCGCATGGTGAGTCCGTTGCACGTCTCTTCCTCGAAATTGGCTCCGCGGTATTCGTGTAGATACAGCCACAGCCAAATGTTCTGGCGCTCAGTGGTCTTCCCTAATTTTAATTCGAGTCGGTCGGGATCATTTACGGCCATAGGGAACCTTTTTGAGTGTAAGTCGACATCGAATCTATGGGGGTTGAAAGAGGATTCTAGCGTGAATCCATGTCAAGTATATGTTGAGAATGCAAAGAGTCTATTTCGAATCTAAGGCAAATCTAGGGTTTTTATAGGAGTGACGATGGACCTGTAACCCTATAGAACACTGGACATTCCTCGGTTTTAAGGGCTGCCTAGCCGCCTATCGGGCTTTCCCATGGTTTTCTGCGATCATGGTGGCCTGCCCTCCGCGAGACCCAGCATGAGCCGTTTCCGCCCAGTTGATCGCCACACCAGCTACCTGTTGCCGCCCACCATCGAAAACTGGTTGCCGGAAAATCACTTGGCTCGCTTTATCTGAATCGTCCAAGTCGTCGACGGGCTTGATCTCAGTGCGCTGGAGAAGGCCTATGGTGGGCGTGGCAGTAGTGCCTATCACCCGTCGATGCTGCTGGCGCTGCTGATCTATGGCTACGCCACCGGCGTGTTTTCCAGCCGCAGGATCGAACGCGCCGCCCACGACTCGGTGGCCTTTCTCTTCATCGCCGCCGACGCCCATCCCGATTACGACACCCTGGCCAGCTTCCGCCGCCGCTTTCTCGACGAACTGGCCGGCCTGTTCGTGCAGGTACTGCAAATGGCGCAGGAAATGCGCCTGCTCACGCTGGGCACGATCAGTCTGGACGGGGCCAAGATTCACGCCAACGGCTCGCGCCATAGCGCGCTGTCCCATGGACATATCGAACAGCTCGAAAATCAGCTCAAGAGCGAAGTGCAGTCGCTACGCGTATGCAAGGTAGTGAGCATTGCGGCCGGTGCCTACGGCCTTGGCAGTTCTTATTTACTATCCCCGCACATCCTCTGAGCCACAGAGGAGCTTGCTCATGCGAATCATTCGTTTGAAAGAAGTCATCGACTCGACGGGCCTTGCCCGATCGACCATTTACAAATACATCGGGGATGGAATTTTCCCCAAGCCGGTCAATTTGGCGCCTAGCGGCTCAGACATGCCGAGCACTCGGGGTGTGGGCTGGGTCGAGGCGGAGGTACACGATTGGATCCTTGCAAGGATCGAGGAGCGCGACTTGGCAGAGAGCGCTGTGGGGCGCTCCGCCAGCCGCCTGAGTGTCGCCGGCTAGAACTGACCTTCAGCGCCATGACTGGCTAAGGCTGGTCATGGCGCTTATGCCGCTGGAGCGGGCAGCCTGTCAGCTAACTCACCCAAGATGCTGCTCGGCAAATCCGCTGGTAGGCCCGGCAATGTTGCTCCCCATTGCTTGGCCTCACCGTGATGGGTGGCAGTGGGTGAAGCTGCCTCTAGTGATATAGCTATAGCTAATAGATAGCCAACACTTACTAGTCCTCCACTAGCTACTACCCATCTACTACTTACTGATCTATAGCCACTGGCAACCATCACCCAGTAGCAGATACCACTCCCTACCCAGTACCCATCCTCAGGCAGGGATAGGGCATCAGTTTTCTAAAACAACTTCGAGTTCTGGTATGCAAACAAGCAACCAGGTACTCATCCATGAACCATCGCAAGACCAATACCCACCTTTCCCAATCCGACACTACCCTTCAGATCGAGTCACTTGTCCAAGCTATCGAGCAGCAGGACAGTCCGGCTTACCGATTCAGGCAATCCCGAAGTGGATACGAGCGTGTTGAAGAGACTAGGCTCAGCAAGTACTTCATCCACATTCGGCAAATGCTGGCTCTGCTCAGTGAGGGTTGTGAGTGCAGCTACAGCGAGCACCTTGAAGCGTTTAGCCGGGCCTGTGATGACATTGGGTTGGAGCACTGCGCTGGTGGTCCTGTCTGTCTGAATGAGGATGGTACTGGCTACCTCGATCATCATCACAGCATGAACGTACTGGCTGCACGGATCCGTAATTTGACTCGTGAGCAGTGGTATCGCCGCGGATTCAGGGATCGTCGTCAACTCGCCAAGCAGCAGGAGGCGCGAGTCTGCGAGTACGCAGATGCCTTACGTGATATTTACTCGCGCATCACCATCGTCAGGGTCGACTTCTATTACCGTGCAGAGGTTCAGGCCAGGTTACGTGCCGAGCGGGTATTCGATGACTTGGATGATCTGATCGACGAGCACAGACGTAACCCCATCTTCGACCACCTCATCGGCCACATCTACTCCGTGGAGCAAGGTGATCACCAGGAAGGTAGGGGCTACCACATCCATGCTGCGTATTTCTTCAATGGCAACGAGGTGCGTGGTGACGTCTACAAGGCCATCCAGCTAGGTGAGCTATGGGAAGACATCACCCGTGGGCGGGGCTATTCGCACAGCTGCAACCATGACAAGGAACAGTACGGAGACGAGTGTGGTATCGGTCGCATCGAGAGGAGTGATCGGTCGGCTCGGCATCATGTCCACAAGGTCGTGAAGTACCTCGTCAAGGATGCTCAGCACTTGCGCTTGAGGCCTGAGGGGGTACGGTGCCTGCGTATAGGGCAGCTGAAGCGTTCGCGTTAGCCTGTACGCCATCATGTGGTAGTGTCGTTTTGATATCGCCTGGCTTGGGTGTCAAGCTCAAGCCAGGTAAGTCACTGAGAATGGAGGCAGGACTATGAGTTTGCTGCTGAGAGAGCAGATGAGATTTGTTGCAATCAGGCGACTGATGAAGGCAATTCTTGGGGATCGCAAGCGCGGTCAGCCGCCTAGCTATGGAGATACGAGAGTGGATCCTATTCGGGTGCTGAGTGGGCCCGGTGGCCTAGAAGCCTGATTCCCGGACCCCTTGATCTGGCAGCAGCTTTACATGCGAGGTATGGATGCGTGTCCGTATGTGGACACATTCTGGCGAGCTAGTAATGACGTCGGTCTTACCAATGCCTTTGGTGCGTTCGTTGGCTTCGACGAGGAGCGTGGGTGCAACTTATACCTTGAGCAAGTATTCCAGCAGCTAGTTGAGCGTATCCAATTCCACTGGACCTATTCCGATCTTCCAGCTTCTGACAAATATCAGCACCTGCGTGATTGGGCTCTTGAGCAGAGCGTTAGTCCAATTGCGTTTGTTCCTGGAGTGGGCGGCGCCCTTATGCTCGGGTCTGTTCTCATGGTCGCGTACAAGGACCTCATGGGTATGAGGCAAAGCCGCGTCTAGATGGTTGAGCAGTCGCAGATCAAAGACGACGTTCACATAAAAGGTTATCTGGCTTTTGCGACCATGAGTTCAGGCCAGCGTGTGGTGTAGGCTGGCGAGAGCAGTTCTCTACGCATTGCCCACTCGACTGGTTTTGCTATACGCCCTGGCTGCAGCGTTCCACGTCCCCAGCGATTGTTGATGGCGTCCAGGGCGCTCATCAGCCGCTCAGTTTTTACGGGTTGCTCGGATGCGAAAAGATCCGGTGTGTACTCATTCTTTCGGTAGAGATCCAGTAGCAGAACCTGCGCCTTGGCGTAGCTGAAACCCTCGCGGTACACCTGCTTCAGCCCAGTCTGAACGGCCTGGATAATCAACCGGCTGTCATCGGTCGGGTAGGGCAGGTGGCAGAGGATGCCGTTGGAGTATTTGGCTTCAGTAGGGTTGAACATTCCGGTGCGCAGGCTGACCCGCACTTGTCTGCAGAGTGACCCTTGCTTGCGTAGCTTTTCAGCGGCTCGCGTTGCATAGCTGGTGACGGCCTCCTGTATAGGTGACAACTCGCGCAATCGCTTGCCGAATGAACGGCTGGAGCAGATCTCCTGCTTGGGTTCGATTTCGCTCTCAATTTCCAGGCAGGCCACACCGCGCAGCTCTCGCACAGTCTTCTCCACTACCACGTTGAAACGCTTGCGCAACGTCCAGGCGCCCATCTGGGCCAGGTCCCAGGCCGTTCTAATCTGCATTCCTTCAAGGTGAGCGCGCATGCGCGGGCCTACGCCCCAGACCTCTTCAACCGGCATGGCTTTGAGCAGTTTGTCACGGCGAACAGGGTCGCGAATGTCTACGACACCTCCGGTCTGCTTCTGCCAGCGCTTGGCTGCGGCATTGGCCAATTTGGCCAGCGTCTTGGTGGTGGCGATGCCAATGCCGACGGGAATGCCTGTCTTTTGTTTCACCTCAGCCTGTACCTGACGGCCTATCGACTCCAGCGGTTCAGGGAGACCAGTCATATCGGCGAAGGCTTCATCGATGCTGTAGATCTCGATGCTCGGGAAACGGGCCTCCAGGAGAGTCATCACCCGTTCGCTCATGTCGCCATACAGTGCGTAATTGCTGCTGAAGGGCACGATGCCGTGGCGCTTGAGGTCGCCACGAATCTCGTGAAAGAGCGCGCCCATCTTCACGAAAGGCTTGGCGTCAGCGGATCTGGCAATGACGCAGCCGTCGTTGTTGCTGAGCACCACGATGGGCGTGCGCAGCAGGTCGGGGCGAAAGACGCGCTCGCAGCTGGCATAGAAGCTGTTGCAATCGATCAGCGCATAGACCGGCTCAACCATGGTTCAGGTGATTGCGCAGGCTATGGGTGACGACACCCCAGATCATCAGCTCATCCTGCTCAAGGATGTAGCGCGGCGAGTAGGCAGGATTCTCCGAGCGCAATACGAATTGCCCCTGGTCCTGCGCCAGGCGCTTCACAAACACATCGCCGTTGAGGCATGCCACCACCACGTGTCCGGGGCGGGCCTGCAGCGCGCGACTCACGATCAGGTGGTCGTTATCGAAGATGCCGGCACCGACCATGCTGTCACCGCTGACGGCGACTACATAGGTGTGCGGGGCCTGCAGATCCAGCAGCACATCAAGCGACAGCTTGTGCTCCATGTGATCAAGCGCAGGGCTGGGAAAGCCTGCCGGGACTTGTGCATCAAAAAGAGGGAGGGTGGTGCCGCTGCGCTGCAGTGGTCCGAGGATAAGGGCGTTGTTCATAACGGGATGGCCTGATTACTGTATTTATATACAGTAATCAGGGCTCCGTAATTCCGGCAAGGTACGTTCGTCGCCGGGATGTAGGATCTGCACGGATTGTTTACAGACGAAAAGTAGACAGATCGCCCCGGTGCGCGGTTCTCGCTAGGTTGGGGGAAACCGACCAGGAGGACTTCCTATGATCTTGCTGCCCACCCTTAGCGATCTTTTGCCGCTGGCGCTGGTGCTGCCCGCACTGATCGGGCTGGCCAGGCTGGCCTATGGCGGTACTGCGGATTAAGCGCTAGCGGCGCTTGGCAGTGCTGGCCTCAGCCCCAGAAGTTATTGCAAATCCGCTGCACCGCAGCATTGGCTGCCCGCCGGTCAAACAGCTCGGGATCGAAGCTGGTGCCACTTGGCTGTTGGGTTGAGGCCAACAAGTCCAAATAACCCGGTACACCGCCTGCGTCCTCTGGCGGGCAGGCACGGGCTCCAGCGAGCACCTCGCACCAGGTGCCGGTGAAGTCACAGGGCTCGATGCTCTCCACGGCAATCACATGCTGCCAGCTGTCGCCGAAGTCGTAGAGGTAGCGCAGCCGGTCCGCCTCCTTGAAGACACGGCGCAGTTTGGTTTTGCGGTCATCCAGAACATCGTCGTACTGGTACATCAGCTCGGCATCCAGCGGCATATAACTGTTCACGCCATTGCTGAACTCATGCAAGTGGCAGCTGTGCCAGCCGAAGGCAGCTTGGATGAAGTGATGCAGTTTGCGCAGGGTGCAGTCGCCGCTCACCCTTATGCGCCGCCAGATCGGCGGATCGAGCTGCAACGGCTCTAGCTGGATATGTAGGGTGTAGAGCAGGGGTTGAGCGGCCATACAGGCTCCATCTATCAGTGATAAAGCCAGGGCTTCAGTTCATTGAGGTTGGCGACGACAATCTGCTGTGCCTCAGCCTTGGCATGCACCTTGGTAGGGTCGATCTGGTAGCGCTGCAACACGTACTGCACCAGAGCACCGCGGGTTTCGATCAGTAGCTGGCCGTTCTGCATGCCATAGTCCGCTTCGATAATCGCGCGCTGTTCGGGCTTCAGGCGCACGTCTGGCTCGATAACCACCGCGAGCTCGGTATTCCACCCGCTATCCAAGTCTCTGCTGTGCTCCGACTGATCATCCATAAGCCCCGGCTCACCACGGAAGCGGCTTAGCACAAAGTCCCGATAATCTCCGTTCTTCTCGCAGTAAGCGCGCACATGCCAACGCATGCCGGTGTAAATCAGGGTATGCGGGGCAATCAACCTGGTCTCAACGTCCGGGGTCCTGAAAGACACATACTCGCACTCCAGCCGCAGCCCTTCTCGGCAAGCTTTGAGCAGCGGGCGCAGCACCTCCGGGCGGACTGAACGATCCGGCACGCCCAACACTTCGGTGTGGGCATAGGCCAAGGCCAGCCCGTCGATATGAGGCGCCCGCTCGTAGTTTTGATTAAGCAGATGCAAGTAGGCACTGGCGCTGTCGTCGATAAACAGCGGTTTGAAGTGGCGGCTCGGCACATACCCCTTCAAATGCTTGTCGTATTCCAGGTTCTTAGGCGCGTGCTCATTGATGTAGGTGTTGATGTCCTTCGATGCCTGCTGGCGGCTGATGCCGAAGCTCTGCATCAGGTGGCCTGTAGTCAAGCGGCCTTCCCACCAGGCCACCGTCTCGATCAGGCGGTAGCGCAGCGCCAGGTCCCAGCGCACAGACTCGATTGCTTGCTTGCGTTTCATCGTCCATTCACCTGCTCGAAAACTTTACCTGTACGAGTAAACACTGTAGATGTGTCTATTAATGCTACATACCCTTGTTTGTGAGCAAGTGCCTGCTACCTGCCTCCCACGGCCTTAATTGGCCTTTGCGCTTCGGTCTTATGGATATTGGAGGGCGAATGCAATCCGTCACTTATCGAGTGGATCAGAGTCCGGTGACTCCGTACCAGTACCTGCAGGATGTCGAGAAGTACGCAGGGAACATTGAGTGCCTCGAATGTGAGGCGCGGGCTTGGTATGTCAGAGGCTCGATGAGTGGTGGGCGCGAGCGCTCGGCTTGTTTTGCTGCACACCACACGGACGAGTGTGAGATCCGCACTGTCGTGCTTGTAGTGGATGATCCGGATGTTGTGCCGGACGAGGGGGCGGATACAGCGCGCATCGTCGTCGATCTCGACAAGCGCAAGGCCCAGGACATCATGGTCCCTGAGCCCAGGGACCGGCAGCCAACGGATACACTTTGGGGCGCGATCCATAAGAAGTATGCCAATGCGGCTGATTACCCAATCAACAAGTCGCTTCGGCAGATTCTTTCATGCCTCATCAAGAACCCGAGCTATCCCGAGGATGACGCCACCATTCGCATTGTCTGCGACGGCGGGCGCATTGCCTTGGAGGGAGAAGTTCGGCAGCTGCTCTCGTACCAGACCCAGTTGTCGGGAATTGATCCTGGTGTCGTAAGGCTTTACTGGGGGCTGATCACCAACGTCAATCGCAAAGACGGCAACACATGGCTCAATTGCGGTGACTATCGCACTGAGCCGAGTCTGTTGATTCGCGACGAGGAGTTGGAAGAAGAAATGCTCAAAGCCTTCCGGCTCAAAAGTCTGGACGATCTGGAGGGGGCCTACTTCATCGTGATGGGGTGGCTATCTGGATCCGAAACCAAACCCATCATTAACTTCGGGTTTGCGAAATACATTGCCTTCGTGAAGTACCGCGTGAGGGATGAAGACGAGGTGTGAGCTGGTTGGAGCTGGTCTATTCGTAATAGATGTCTTTACCCCTATCTAGTCAGTAGATAAGGTGACGGACACCGCAAAATGGCAGGTCGTGGTATCCCAGGGATGGCCCTCCAGATGCGCGGCGGTAACCGCCGCCTGGCGCTTCGCTCCCTCCGGTTCCCGTCTTTAATGCCGCCCATATTGGAATTGAGTCGACCCGCGCTCTGGCGGGAGGCTGTGGAGTGTTATGCATGAGTGAGTTGGAGCAGGCCCTGCTGGCCGCTGTACCTGCCGATGGATCGAACATTGGCAATCAGTCGCTACTGGAGCGCCTCAAGGGACAGTTTCCCGATCTGAATGAAGACGCCTTCTGGGCCGCGCGTGACGGGCTGATCGAGCAGGGTGTGCTGCAGAAAGGCCGGGGCCGTGGCGGCTCGGTACTGCGTGCCCAATCCTCCTCCGGCAGCTTGGCCGATCAGGCGCTGAACAAAGCCCGTGAGCGCTTCGAGCCGTCAGCAGTGGCAGAAGTGTCAGCCGACTATGTGGTGGAAGCCGCGGCCGCGGTGAAAAAGGGTAGGGCGGCCAAGGTGCAGCCCGCCACCAGCATCGAGGCCATGGAGAAAACCCTCTGGGCCACCGCCGATAAACTGCGCGCCAATATGGACGCCGCCGAGTACAAGCACATCGTGCTCGGACTGATTTTCCTCAAGTACATCTCCGACAGCTTCGCCGGACGCCGCGCCGAGCTGGAACGCAAGCTGACCGACGAGAACGACGACTACTACCTGGGCGCTCACGCCCTTGACGGCAGTGACCCCGAGGCGCTTAACGCCGAGCTGGAAGACCGCGACTACTACCGCGAGGTCAACGTGTTCTGGGTGCCGGAGGTGGCACGCTGGGAGTCGATCCGCGCCGCCGCCAAGCAGGTGGATATCGGCAAGCGCATCGACGAGGCCCTGGCCGCCATCGAGGCGGAAAACGCCAAGCTGAAGAACATTCTCGACAAACGCTATGCCCGCGCCCAGTTGCCGGATGGCAAGCTCGGTGAGCTGGTGGATCTGATCTCCACCATTGGCTTCGGTAACGATGCCGGCAAGGCGCGTGATCTGCTCGGCCAGGTCTACGAATACTTCCTCGGCCAGTTCGCCAGCGCCGAAGGCAAGAAGGGCGGCCAGTTCTACACCCCGGCGAGCATCGTCAAAACCCTGGTGGCGGTGCTCAACCCGCACCACGGCAAAGTTTACGACCCCTGCTGCGGCTCGGGCGGCATGTTCGTGCAGTCGGAGAAGTTCATCGAAGCCCACGGCGGCAAGCTGGGCGACGTGTCCATCTATGGTCAGGAGTCCAACCCCACCACCTGGCGACTGGCGGCGATGAACCTGGCCATTCGCGGCATCGACTTCAATCTGGGCAAGGAGCCGGCGGATACCTTTATCCGCAACCAGCACAGCGATCTGCGTGCCGATTTCGTACTGGCTAACCCGCCATTCAATATCAGCGACTGGTGGCACGGCAGCCTGGAAGGCGACCTGCGCTGGGTCTATGGCACGCCTCCTACGGGCAACGCCAACTATGCCTGGCTGCAACACATGCTCTACCACCTCAAGCCCAGCGGTCGCGCCGGCATCGTACTGGCCAACGGCTCAATGAGCTCCAGCCAGAACAGCGAAGGCGAGATTCGCAAAGCCATGGTTGAGGCCGATGTGGTGGAAGTGATGGTGGCTCTGCCCGGCCAGTTGTTCTTCAACACCCAGATTCCCGCCTGCCTGTGGTTCCTCGCCAAGGACAAGCGCCATGCCCTCAGCACCGCCGGCTGTGATCGCAGCGGCCAGGTGCTGTTTATCGATGCGCGCAAGCTGGGAACCAGCGTCAGCCGGGTGCAGATCGAGCTGACCGATGCCGATATCGATCGTATCGCCAGCACCGTGGCGGCCTGGCGTGGCGAGGCGCTGGATGAGGGCGGGCAGGTCGGTGAATACGTTGATATCCCCGGCTTCTGCCGCAGTGTCACCCTCGCGGAAATTGCCGAGCACGGCCATGTGCTGACACCGGGCCGCTATGTGGGCGCCGAAGAAGTGGAAGACGACGACGAAGCCTTTGCCGAGAAGATGCAGCGGCTGACGAAGCAGCTAGGCCAGCAGATGCAGAAGGGCGAGGAACTCGACCAGTTGATCCGGCAGAAGCTGGGGGGGCTGGGGTATGAGTTCTGAGTGGAGTGAAACTACGTGGGGCGAAATTGCCACTTTGGAGTACGGTAAAGCTATACGTGACTATCAAAACGCTAGCGGCGGTGTGCCTGTTTACGGAACGAACGGCCCGATTGGATGGCATCACACTCCATTATGCAATTCTGATGGCGTTGTAATTGGTAGGAAGGGAGCGTATCGGGGGGTTCATTACAGCCCGAAGCCTTTTTTTGTTATCGATACGGCGTTCTATTTGAAACCCCAAATTGAGCTGAGTGCTCGTTGGGCTTACTACTGCCTTTTGACGTATGACATCAACGGGATGGACTCTGGCTCAGCAATTCCCTCCACTAGTCGGGATGAGTTTTACAAGCTGCCTGTCAAAGTTCCTGCGTTGGCAGAGCAGAATAGGATCGTTGAAGTTCTGAGCTTGCTCGACGACCGCATTACCCTGCTACGCGAAACCAACGCTACCCTGGAAGCCATCGCCCAGGCGTTGTTCAAATCCTGGTTCGTCGATTTCGATCCCGGGCGCGCCAAGGCCGAAGGCCGCCAGCCGGAAGGCATGGACGCCACCACCGCCGCCCTGTTCCCCGATAGCTTCGAAGAGTCCGAGCTGGGCTTGGTGCCGAAGGGGTGGGAAATTGGGCAACTCCAAGATTTATTGGTTTTGCAGCGTGGCTTTGATCTCCCGGCAGCGGAACGTACCGAGGGCGGATATCCGCTTATCGCTGCCAGTGGCCCTAGTGGCACTCATCACATCGCCATGGCAAAGGGGCCAGGAGTGGTGACTGGGCGTTCAGGTGTGCTTGGGAAGGTATTTCTGACGCTTGAAGACTACTGGCCGCTGAACACCACGCTGTGGGTGAAAGAGTTCAAACGAGCGACGCCTTGCTACGCATTTGAGCTATTGAGGCTTCTGGATTTCGCATCTTTCAATGCTGGATCAGCAGTACCAACGTTGAACCGAAACCACGTTCATTCGTTGAGGTATGTGCTGCCGCCTATTGAGCTTGTAAAGGCTTATGAAGGCACCGCTTTGTCGATTCATCAGCGAGTCTTGGAAAACAACCGCCAGGCTCAAACCCTCACCCAACTCCGCGACACCCTATTACCCCGCCTGATCTCCGGCCAGCTGCGTCTGCCGGACGATGACGCCTTACTGGAGAGCGCGTGCTAATGGATAAGCTCGTTGCTCAAGCAGATCTTTCCGGTTGGCTATCGCCGGATGAAGAGCGTTTGCTCAACCTCTACCGCCGGGCTTCTCAGGCGCAGAGGCAGCAGCACTTGTTTCGTTTATGCCGACAACGCTATTTGCCTTGGATTGCGGCGGAGTATGACGAGAGGCGGGATGCAGTCGATACGAGCTACCTGGAGCAGGAGCTGGAGGATCAACTATTGCTAATGGCGCCGTGGCCGATGCTCGGCGAGTTCTACGGTGATGAGCCACATCGATTGGAGTTGTTGGCGACTGCTTGGGGGCGGGTGGGGCCAGTGATTCTTGGCATAAGTGAGCAGGATGGATTACGTGCCGATCAGTTGTTCAACTCGGCGATTCGACTGTGGGATGCACTGGGGGCAGCACCGGGCCGGCGAGCACCACTGAGAGTGGATCGTCGGGATGCGTTGGCCTTTATTGAAGCTTGGCGTGAGGCAGTGATTGAGCAGTTGTTTTGCTGCGAGGAGGGGAGTCAATGACTTGGGCAAGTCCAGACGTGGCTGACCAGCAGTGGAGTGAATTTCTCCAGCGTTGGCCATTGGAGTCATTGGGGGGGATGACTTTGCCGCAGTACACCTGCTCCGGGGATAACGATACCTTCACCTATTGGCTAGAGGTGATCACTGAGGACTTAGGTTCCATCTGGGGCGGCTCCGCGTTCAAGTTCGGTATCTATTCGCGCAAAGACAAAACCCCGAAGTCAGGTGATCAGCATTCTCAGTACTCGGCCGAATACGCCTGGGCTAGTAAGTATGGAGACTCACCCGAGTCGGCCTTTGCCAGGGTCAAGCGCATCATTATCGACATTGCCCAGGCGGCGCGACGTGGCGACCTAGCGACAATTGATGCAGCTGACTTGGGCACGGTGACCAAATGGAAGTTGGCCTTTCTGTATCAGGATCGGGCGGCACCCTCGGTACTGCCGGTGTATCTGGAGGATTCCCTTCGCTTGGCCAGTGCTATGGCTAAGCCTGCAACACCAGGGCAGATGCACTCCGCCTTGATGGCAAAGCGAGGTCATCAAGCCTTGATGGATTACGGTCGGAGTGTGTGGGAGCAGGCATCACAGCTGGCTGCTCAGCGATGGTCTGGCCAGCGGCTCAAGGAATTGTTGGATGCGTCCGAAGAGGTGACTGCGGTAAAGCCTGCGACGGTAAGGATGGCCGGTTTTCAGACCCATGATGGCCGGCAGTTGGCACTCGAACCGGGGCGAAGGCCGGCGCTATTTCTAGAACCTGGCGATTGGCTTGAGGCCGCACGGCCATTTATATCTGATGTCGAGCCTTACACCGCCGAGCGTACTCGGCACAGTGGCTTGGAAGCTAATGCTCCGCGCTTGTGGTTGGGCCGACCAGTTGTTCAGGTGACCTTGCCGAGTGAGGACTCCTTCCAGTCACTTTTGAGCCTGTATCTGGAGAGTGAGCCCGCTGTAGAAGCAGCCAAGCCTAAAACTGGATTACAACCGATGGATAACGCGCCGCTGAATCAAATTCTGTTTGGCCCGCCGGGCACAGGCAAAACCTACACGACCATCGAGAGTGCTCTGCAAATCCTCGATCAGCAGTTTCTTCAGGAGCATCAAGGTGCACGCAGCGCCCTCAAACAGCGGTTTGACGAGCTGGTGCTGCAAGATCGCATTCGCTTTGTGACCTTTCATCAGAGCTTCAGCTATGAAGACTTTGTCGAGGGCCTGCGGGCGACCACCGATGATGCCAACGGGCAGCTGCGCTATGAGGTGGTGGATGGGGTGTTTAAGTCACTGTGCGAGGCAGCTGCCTCCAAGGTGACTCAGCAGACTGAAGCCCCGACCGAGTTAGGGCAACGGCGCATTTGGAAAATGTCGCTAGGCAACACTTTGGGTGTGGACGCCAGCATCTATGAAGAGTGCCTGGCGGGCGGCTATGTGCTGCTGGGTTATGGTGGTGCCATTGACTTCAGTGGGTGCACTAAGCGGCAAGAGGTGCAGGCGCGGTTCGCGCAGGCGGGTATCACGCCGGAGAACCCAGCCACGGACTATGGCATCACCAGTGTGACCACTTTTGTGTCGCAGATAAGTGTTGGGGATCTGATTGTGGTCTCCGATGGCAACTTCAAGTTCCGGGCCATCGCGGAGGTGACGGGCGGCTATCAGTTCAAGCCTCATGCTGAGTTTGATGATGGTTATGCGCAAATGCGCCCGGTGAAGTGGCTGCGTCAGTATCAGCCCTCGCTGCCGCACACCGAACTGCTCAATGGCCAATTCAGCCAGATGACCTTGTATCAGCTGAAAAGCCCAACCTTGGATCGCGACAAGCTAACGTTGCTGCTCGGGGCAAAATCGGCAGGAGGAGCATTTGCCACAAGCCAAGTCTTTGGTCGTGATTACCTGGTGGTCAGGGCCACACCTGATCTGCTGGAGCTGAGAAAGCCCAACGGCAACCTGCTGCCAATCTCGATGAGCTTGTTGAATGATCTGGCTGCTGGCGTGCGTTTGGGCAAGATCACGCTGCAAGACATTCGCGAGAAGACGGCGATTGAGAAACTTCAGGGATCGAGCTTGGAGCCTTACCTGGTTAATGGATACAACAATATCCTGGCGCCCTTGGTGGAGCATTTGCTCGGGGCCGCTCAGTCGCCTGCATCGTCAGGGGCAGAGAGTGAAGCCAGAGTCTTGATCATCGATGAGATCAACCGGGGCAATATTTCGCGAGTCTTTGGCGAGCTGATTACGCTGATCGAGCCTTCCAAACGCGCCGGGGCGGACGAAGCACTGTCCGTTGTGCTGCCTTACTCCAAACAACCTTTCAGTGTGCCTAGCAACCTCTATCTGATCGGCACCATGAACACCGTTGACCGTTCATTGGCAGGGCTGGACATCGCTCTGCGCCGCCGCTTTGTGTTCCGGGAAATGCCGCCGCGACCTGAGCTATTGGATGGTGTTGAGGTTGAGGGGCTGAACATCGGTCAACTGCTGCGGGTGATGAATCAACGCATCGAGGTGCTGCTGAATCGTGACCACTGCCTGGGCCATGCCTACTTCATGCCGCTGAAGGATGATGCTTCGTTGGAGCGGCTGGGGGCGATCTTCCGCAATCAGGTTGTGCCGTTGCTGCAGGAATATTTTTTCGAGGACTGGCAACGCATTCAGTGGGTGCTTAATGACCATCGCAAACCGGTGCCTGATCGCCTCGTGGATCAGGACAGTCCGGATGTGGCGTCTCTGTTTGGCAACATCAGCGTGCGGGCGCAGGGGGGCGTATGGCGGGTCAATGAGGCGGCGTTTCATCGGCTTTCAGCGTATGCGGGCATCATCGCAGTGCAGGCCAAGGCTGATGCGGTTCTAGGAGAAGAGCTAGAGGAGGCGGGTGCGTGAGCGCATTCGTCACCGTGCGTGAATATGCTCGCCTGACCACGGCGGCGGTAGCGCCCGGCAATCTTGACTGCGCGCAGATTTCCGAAAGCGCGTTCGACTGGCTCTGTGAGCTGAGTGCTAGCTTCAACCGTAGCGGAGCGACGCTGCTACAGGTGGAGGGGCGGCGGGTGCTGAAGTGGGACTCCTATGTGGGCGTGTTGGAAACTCCCTGCGGCACGCGGCTGGAGATTCTGCCCAAGCATCATGAGCAGGACGATTGCCAGGTCAAGAGCCGCCAATTGCTGCGTAAGCTGATTCAGCAGGCTCTGCAGCTCAAGCCCCGCGAGGTTTCTGTGGCAAGTCTGGAGCTGTTCGATGCGCCGCTCAGCGAGTGGGTGATGGGGCAGTTTCTTGCGGAGCTGGATCTGCTGGTGAAGCGTGGTGTGCGCTTTGACTATCAGCGTATCGAGGAAGAGCAGCGTTTTCTGCGCGGGCAGCTCAATGTGGTGGCGCAAATGCGCCAGCCGCCGGGGCGGCAGCATCACTTCCAGATTCGCCACGATGTATTCCTGCCGGACCGTGCCGAGAATCGCTTGCTCAAGCTGGCGTTAGAGCTGGTGGCCAAGAGCACGCAAGACGCCGCCAACTGGCGCCTTGCCAATGAGTTGCGCGCCATGCTGGCGGAGGTACCCGCCAGCCGGCAGGTAAGCCAGGATTTGCGAGCCTGGAGCCGCGACCGGCTGATGGCGCATTATCAGGCGATCAAGCCGTGGTGCGAGCTGATCCTCAACCAGCAGATGCCGATAGCGGTAAGTGGTGAGTGGCACGGCATGAGCCTGTTGTTCCCGATGGAAAAGCTGTTCGAGCAGTATGTGGAAGGCTGGCTGCGTCAGGAATTGCAGCTCGTAGCACAGTTGAAAGCGCAGTCAGCCAGTCAGTATCTGTGCAGGCAAAACAATGATCGAATGTTCTGTTTGAAACCAGACCTGCTGATTGATACGCCCGAACAACGCTGGATTCTGGATACCAAGTGGAAGCGGGTGGATGCCCGCAAACCTGAGAAAAACTATGACCTCAGCCAGAGTGACTTCTATCAGCTGTTCGCCTACGGCCATAAATATCGCAGAAGCGACGGGGTGCCGAAGTTGGTGCTGATTTATCCGTACTGGTCGGGGCTGCAACAAGCGCTGCCGTTGTTCGATTTCGGCAAGAGTATGAACCTTTGGGTCTTACCCTTCGATCTGGAGAATGATCAATTGCTGGGGGCCAGTGCGGCGGACATTCCCTTGCGGCATGTTGGGAGCAAGCGGGCTGTTATGGAGCAAAGTGCATGAGGTCATACCAGCCACCGTTAACCTTGACGCCGCAGATGCTGGCGCTGATTGCCGAGATTAGTGAGCAGGTGGGTCGGTTGACGGCGCAGCGGGACGCGGCACTGACGCCGCAGCTGCGCCGGGGCAATCGTATTCGCACCATCCAGGCGTCGTTGGCCATTGAGAACAACACGCTGAGCGTGGAGCAGGTAACGGCGCTGCTCGATGGCAAGCGGGTGCTGGGGCTGCCGCGAGAAATTCAGGAAGTGCGTAATGCCTTCTCTGCGTATGACGCCCTGCCGGGTTGGCAGCCCGCTAGCCAGGCTGACCTGCTGGCGGCACATGGTTTGTTGATGCAGGGGTTGATCGATGATGCCGGGCGTTATCGCCAGGGTGGCGTGGGCATCTATCGCGAGGGGCGTTTGTTACATATGGCCCCTCCCGCTAGCCGGGTGGCGGAACTGGTACAGGATCTTCTGCACTGGCTCGGTGCTTCCGATTGGCATCCGTTGATCGTCAGCTGCGTGTTTCATTACGAGTTCGAGTTTATTCATCCCTTTGCTGACGGAAATGGGCGCATGGGGCGTTTGTGGCAGACGCTGATTCTCAGCAGATGGCGGCCCGTTCTGGCTTATCTGCCGGTTGAAACGGTGATTCGTGATCAGCAGGAGGCGTACTACGCAGCTTTGGCAGCGGCTGATCAGGCGGCTGAGGCCACGCCCTTTGTTGAGTTCATGCTGGATGCGATGCGTCAGGCACTGCTTGAGGCTGGGCAGAGCGATCAAGTAAACGATCAAGTAACCGATCAAGTAGCGCGTTTGCTGCAAGCGCTGCCGCCCGGCTTGGCACTCAAGTCCAGCGAACTGATGCTGCGACTGGGCTTGTCGCATAGGCCCACCTTTACCAAGAACTACCTCAAGCCAGCCTTGGCCGCTGGCTTGATTGAAATGACCGATCCCGCGTCACCACGAAGCCCGGCACAGCAGTACCGGCGTAAATCTATTTGATGTCCTTGCCAGGTAAGGCAGAGAAATGACTGAAGACCAGCTTGAAATAGAAGCACTCGAATGGCTCGCTGAACTGGGTTACACGCATCTCTACGGGCCGGATATTGCCCATGACGGCGATAACCCTGAGCGTGAGAGCTACCGCGATGTGCTGCTGGCAATGCGTCTGCGCACGGCCATTGCCCGGCTGAATCCGCAGGTGCCACTGGCGGCTCGCGAGGATGCCTTGCGCCAGGTATTGGAGCTGGGTGTGCCAGTGCAGCTCTCAGCCAACCGTCTTTTCCATCGACTGCTGGTCAGCGGTGTGCCAGTGCAATACCAGAAGGACGGCGAGACTCGCGGGGACTTCGTGCGGTTGATCGACTGGGCGGATGTGCGGGCCAACGAGTGGCTGGCGGTCAACCAGTTCAGTATTCAAGGGCCGAAGCACACCCGCCGGCCGGACATCATCCTGTTCGTCAATGGCCTGCCGCTGGTGCTGCTGGAGCTGAAGAACCCTGCGGATTTGAATGCTGATCTGGTTAAGGCGTTCGATCAGATCCAGACCTACAAGGAGCAGATTCCAGACGTCTTCTACTACAACGAGATTCTGGTGATCAGCGATGGCAGCGAGGCGCGCATGGGCTCGCTGTCGGCAGATATCGAGCGCTTCGCCCGCTGGCGCACCATCGATGGTGTAACCGTCGATCCGCTGGGTGAGTTCAATGAGCTGGAGACGCTGGTGCGCGGTGTGCTGCAGCCGGCGATGCTGCTGGATTACCTGCGCTACTTCGTGCTGTTCGAGGATGACGGCCGGCTGGTGAAGAAAATTGCCGGTTATCACCAGTTCCATGCCGTGCGTGCGGCGATCCAGCAAGTGGTCAGCGCCTCGCGCCCAGGAGGTACACACAAGGGCGGGGTGGTTTGGCACACCCAGGGCTCGGGTAAGAGCATCACGATGACCTGCTTCGCCGCACGGGTGATGCAGGAGGCGGCGATGGAGAACCCGACCATTGTGGTGATCACCGACCGCAACGATCTGGATGGCCAGCTGTTCGGCGTGTTCTCGTTGTCCCAGGATCTGTTGCGTGAGCAGCCTGTGCAGGTTGCCACACGCGGCGATCTGCGCGAGAAACTGGCCAATCGCCCCAGTGGCGGCATCGTGTTTGCCACCATCCAGAAGTTCATGCCAGGCGAGGATGAAGACACCTTTCCGGTGCTCTCGGAACGTTCAAATATCGTGGTGGTGGCCGACGAGGCGCACCGCACGCAGTACGGCTTCAGTGCTTCGCTGAAGATGCCGGATTTGAAGGTGACCGAGGCCAATGCCCGCTACCAGGTGGGTTATGCCCAGCACCTACGTGATGCCTTGCCCAATGCCACTTTTGTGGCCTTTACCGGCACGCCGGTATCCAGCGAAGACCGTGATACCCGCGCGGTGTTTGGCGACTACATCCACGTCTACGACATGCAGCAGGCCAAGGAAGATGGCGCCACCGTTGCTATTTACTACGAGTCGCGGCTGGCCAAGCTGTCGCTCAAGGACACGGAGCTGGCGCATATCGACGATGAGGTCGATGAGCTGGCAGAGGACGAGGAGGAGGATCAGCAGTCGCGACTGAAGTCACGCTGGGCCGCGCTGGAGAAAGTGGTAGGGGCTGAACCTCGGATCAAGAGCGTGGCGACTGACCTGGTGGCGCATTTTGAGGAGCGTAACCAGGCGCAAAGCGGCAAGGCCATGGTCGTGGCCATGAGCCGCGAGATTTGCGTGCACCTGTATAACGAGATCATTGCGCTGCGACCCGAGTGGCACGACGAGGACCCGGAGAAGGGTGCGGTGAAAATCGTCATGACGGGTAGTGCCTCAGACAAGGCGCTGCTGCGTCCGCATATCTATCCAAACCAGGTGAAGAAACGCCTGGAGAAACGCTTCAAAGACCCGAAAGACCCGCTGCAACTGGTCATCGTCCGCGATATGTGGCTGACCGGGTTCGATGCGCCGTGTGTGCACACCCTGTATGTCGACAAACCCATGAAGGGGCACAACCTGATGCAGGCCATCGCTCGGGTGAATCGCGTGTTCAAGGACAAGCAGGGCGGCCTGGTGGTGGATTACATCGGCATCGCCAACGAGCTGAAGGCAGCACTCAAGGAGTACACCGCCAGCAAGGGCCGGGGGCGACCTACGGTCGATGCCCATGAGGCCTATGCGGTGCTGGAGGAGAAGCTAGATGTGCTGCGCAGCCTGCTGCATGGCTTCGATTACAGCGACTTCCTGACTGGCGGGCACAAGCTCCTGGCCGGTGCTGCGAACCACGTGTTGGGGTTGGAGGATGGCAAAAAGCGCTTTGCCGACAATGCGCTGGCCATGAGCAAGGCATTTACCTTGTGCTGCACGCTGGATGAAGCGAAGGCGGTACGTGAGGAAGTCGCCTTCCTGCAGGCCATCAAGGTGCTGCTGACCAAACGCGAGATCAGTGCCAAGAAGAAAACCGATGAAGTGCGGGAGCTCGCCATCCGCCTGATCATCGGCAATGCCGTGGTCTCGGGGGATGTCGTTGATGTGTTCGCGGCGGTTGGCTTGGACAAGCCCAATATCGGCCTGCTGGATGACGAGTTCCTGGCTGAGGTGCGCAACCTGCCGGAGAAGAACCTTGCCGTGGAGCTGCTGGAGCGGCTGCTGGAAGGCGAGATCAAGAGCAAGTTCGCCAGCAACTTGGCCCAGGAGAAGAAGTTCTCCGAGCTGCTCGATAGCGTGATCAAGCGCTACCAGAACCGCTCTATCGAAACCGCTCAGGTCATTGAAGAGCTGATAGAGATGGCCAAGAAGTTCGCCGCTGCCAGTAAACGCGGTGACCAGTTGGGGCTGAACGACGATGAGCTGGCTTTCTACGATGCGCTGGCCAACAACGAGTCATCAGTGCGTGAGCTGGGCGATGAGACCCTGGCGAAGATCGCCCATGAACTGACCGACAGTCTGCGCCAGAACGTGACCGTGGACTGGAGCAATCGCGACAGTGTGCGGGCCAAGCTGCGGCTGTTGGTGAAGCGCATCCTGCGTAAGTACAAGTACCCGCCGGATCAACAGGAAGAGGCCGCTCAGTTGGTGCTGGCACAAGCTGAGACCTTGTGTGAGGCGTGGATGTAGCGATGGAGGGCGCGCAGGGATCGCTGTTTGACCAAGAACAGTCCAGTGCGGGAGAGCTTCCCTCAGCTGCGCGCATGCCCCTCAATGCGCCTGGGCGCAAGGTTCATGACACGCTTCTCGCGGACTTGAGTCGCGATGCGGAGGCGTTGGTCATCACCGGTTACAGCGGCCTGGATCAGTTGCTGCAGCTGATGAGTCAGCGAGGTGAGAGGGGCTGCAGTCTGCGGCTGATGTTGGGGTCTGAGCCTACTGCGAGCCGGCGCCAGGATTTTTCTCTGGCCCGTCACGACTTTAGTCAGGAAATCCGCAGTTACTGGCTCAAGCGTGGCTTTTCATTGCGCTTGAGTGGCCAACTGATTCGCTGCATTGAGCTGATCCGCCAGGGCGTCATTCGGGTGCGTTACCCCGGCCCGGGTCCGCGCATGCACGCCAAGTTGTATTGCACCGATACCGCAGTAACTCTGGGCTCCAGCAATTTCACTGAGCCGGGGATCTTCTATCAGAATGAAGCCAATGTTCGTTTCACTGAGCAGCAAGAGAACCGTCGTTTTCGCGAGGTTTGGCAGACCGCCGAATATTTTTGGTCTCAAGGCCGGGATGCGAATGACGAGCTTATTGCCCTGTTGGAGCAGCTGCTGCGTTTTGTAAGCTGGAAAGAGGCGCTGGCGCGTGCCTGTGTCGAATTGCTTGAGGGCGAGTGGGCTGATCGTTATTTACAGTCTCTAAGCGGTCAAGAGAACGTCCGGCTGTGGCCGTCCCAGCGTAAGGGGATCGGTCAGGCGCTCTACCTGCTGGAGGCTGCCGGTGGTGTCCTGGTGGCGGATGCCACGGGGTCGGGAAAGACCCGTATGGGCGCTCATCTACTCCGCGCCATTTATGACCGTATCTGGTCGATGTCACGTGGGCACAAGGGGCTGATGACCATGGTCTGTCCGCCACTGGTGACGCCTAACTGGGATCGGGAGTGCATCAGCTGCCAGTTGCCGATGGCAGTGATCTCCCATGGCTCGCTGAGCCGACTTAAGCCTGACGAGGACTCTACGGTTCGTCAGTTGCTGGCCCAGGCACAAACCCTGGCAGTCGATGAGGCGCACAACTTCCTCAATCAGAACTCGAATCGCACGCGTCAGTTGCTGCACAACCTGGCAGATCAAACCTTGCTGTTCACGGCAACTCCGATCAATCGATCGTCTGCTGACCTGCTTCGCTTGGTCGATATCCTGGGAGCGGACAACTTCGATGATCAGGTGCTGAGCATTTTTGAGCGTTTGAATCGTGCAAAGGGCAATCTACGGGATGTGCACCCGCAAGAGTTGCGTGAACTCCAGCTGGCCATCGCCAGCTTCACCGGGGTTCTACCCCATTTCCACGGACGGTTTGAAAAGGGCTGAAAACTTCAGATCTTGCCGGGCGACTCTACGACGCATTCGTGGGTTATGAAACCGCTCGATGTAGTCGAATAGATCCGCCCGTGCTTCATCACGAGTTCGATACGACTGATGGACAACGCGCTCACGCTTGAGCTGACCGAAGAAGCCTTCACAGGCAGCGTTGTCGCCGCAATGCCCGACGGCACTCATGCTGCAGACCAGCGTGTTGCGATTCAGGAAGCGCTGGTAGTCAGCACTGGTAAATTGACTACCGCGATCCGAATGCAGGATCACCGACCAGTCACCCTGGCGCTGCCAGATCGCCATCTCCACCGCTCGAATCACCATCTGCCGATCCTGGCGGTGATGCATCGACCAGCCGATCACCAGCTTGCTGTACAAGTCGAGCACCACGCATAGGAAGAGCTTGCCTTCCAGTGTGGCTATTTCCGTGATGTCCGTGACCCACTTGCGCTCCGGTTCCTGCGCGGTGAAGTCGCGCTCCAGCAGGTTTTTCACGCCTGCTGGACGGCCGCTGGCGACTCTTCCAAAGCCACGCTTCTTCCGGCGTGGCCAGCCTTGAATTCGCTCAGCTGCCATCAGGCGAGCAACGCGGTTCAGGCTGACGGTTTCGCCCTCGTCGAGCAGATCCTCGTGCATCCGCGGCGCGCCGATAACACCACGGCTGTCTTCGTGAATCTCCCGAATGCGCCTCACCAGACGCGCATTCTCTTGAGCACGTGGGCTTGGATCGCGATCCTGCCAGGCGTAATAGCCACTGGCAGAAACCTTCAAGCAACGGCACATCAGTCGTACCGGGTACTCGTTGGGTTCTACCCCATTTCCACGGACGGTTTGAAAAGGGCTGAAAACTTCAGATCTTGCCGGGCGACTCTACGACGCATTCGTGGGTTATGAAACCGCTCGATGTAGTCGAATAGATCCGCCCGTGCTTCATCACGAGTTCGATACGACTGATGGACAACGCGCTCACGCTTGAGCTGACCGAAGAAGCCTTCACAGGCAGCGTTGTCGCCGCAATGCCCGACGGCACTCATGCTGCAGACCAGCGTGTTGCGATTCAGGAAGCGCTGGTAGTCAGCACTGGTAAATTGACTACCGCGATCCGAATGCAGGATCACCGACCAGTCACCCTGGCGCTGCCAGATCGCCATCTCCACCGCTCGAATCACCATCTGCCGATCCTGGCGGTGATGCATCGACCAGCCGATCACCAGCTTGCTGTACAAGTCGAGCACCACGCATAGGAAGAGCTTGCCTTCCAGTGTGGCTATTTCCGTGATGTCCGTGACCCACTTGCGCTCCGGTTCCTGCGCGGTGAAGTCGCGCTCCAGCAGGTTTTTCACGCCTGCTGGACGGCCGCTGGCGACTCTTCCAAAGCCACGCTTCTTCCGGCGTGGCCAGCCTTGAATTCGCTCAGCTGCCATCAGGCGAGCAACGCGGTTCAGGCTGACGGTTTCGCCCTCGTCGAGCAGATCCTCGTGCATCCGCGGCGCGCCGATAACACCACGGCTGTCTTCGTGAATCTCCCGAATGCGCCTCACCAGACGCGCATTCTCTTGAGCACGTGGGCTTGGATCGCGATCCTGCCAGGCGTAATAGCCACTGGCAGAAACCTTCAAGCAACGGCACATCAGTCGTACCGGGTACTCGTTGCGGCAGCGCTGGATCACCGTGTACCGCTCGATGACTCCTTGGCAAAGTACGCTGCCGCGTCTCTTAAAAAATCACGTTCCTTGGTCACTCGGGCCAACTCACGCTTGAGGTGGGCCAGCTCCTCATCTCGCGGGCTACCTGTGCCGGGAAAGGCCTTTTCTGTGCCTGGCTGCGCCTCTCGAATCCAGCGCGTGAGCAGGTTCGGAGCCACACCAATCTCTAGGGCCACTTGTCGACAGCTCGCCCCTGAACGACGAACCAACTCGATGGCTTCCCGCTTGAATTCAGGACTGTATTTCTTGCGCTTCATGAACACTCCTTCAGCTCGGTGTGAGCTTACTCGAAAGTGTCCGTGTTAACGGGGTAGAACCCATTTCTTGAGTTATGCACCAGACACTCGCTCCAAACGGATGCTCGACCTTGGCCCGTACCTGCGCCTTGGCCTTTTCGATACACCGTTTCATCCGATACAGCAGGCTGCGTTTGCCGTGCTTTTTGTAAGTACTGCGGCGGGCGGCAATCTGCCAGATAACCTGGCGACCTTCATGCTCGGCACGTTTCTCGACGTCGGTGTAACCCGCGTCGGCACACACCACGTTCTCTTGGCCGTGTAGCAGTTTGTCCACCTGCGTGACGTCCGCGACATTGGCCGCTGTGACCACCACGCTGTGCATCAAGCCTGATTCATCGTCAGCGCCAATGTGCGCTTTGGCGCCGAGTAGTACTGGTTGCCCTTCTTCGTCTGGTGCATTTCCGGGTCGCGCTTACCATCTTTGTTCTTGGTCGAACTCGGCGCATGAATCAGCGTGGCATCAACAATAGTGCCCTGGCGCAGCGACAGGCCCCGGTCACCCAGGTAGCCATTGATCACGGCCAGAATCCCTGCCGCCAACTCATGCCTCTCCAGCAGGCGACGGAAGTTGAGGATGGTGGTCTCGTCGGGAATGCGCTCCAGGCTCAGCCCGGCAAACTGGCGCAGGATGGTGGTCTCGTACAGCGCCTCCTTCATCGCTGGATCGCTGTAGCCGAACCAGTTCTGCATCAGATGCACCCGCAGCATCGCCATCAGCGAATAGGCCGGACGACTGCCTTCACCCTTCGGGTAGTGTGGCTTGATCAGAGCAATCAGGCCCTTCCACGGCACCACCCGATCCATCTCGATCAGGAACAATTCTTTGCGGGTCTGCTTGCGCTTTCCGGCATACTCGGCATCGGCGAAGGTCACTTGCTTCATCGGAAAACTCAGCGGGTTGAATCCGGGCATTTTGCCAAAATCAGGAAGTCTTCTTCAGACCATCCCTAGGAAAGCCGGGGCGATTCATGTCGGGGCTTCGGTCGAGGTGATCGGAGGCGGTGAAAGAGGTGGTTGACAGCGGTTTCGAACGCTGTAGAATTCGCCTCCCGCTGACGAGGAGCTGAAAGCTGATCGAAGGCGCAAGCGGTTGAGTTTGAAAAGAAATTTTCGAAACTGCTTGACGGAAGATGAGGCTGCTGTAGAATGCGCGCCTCGGTTGAGACGAAAGACTTAACCAACTGTTCTTTAACAACTGAATCAAGCAATTCGTGTGGGTGCTTGTGAGGTAAGACTGATAGTCAAATGATTATCAGCATCACAAAGCAACACTCGTTAATTCGAGAGTTAACTCTTTTAAGTAAGAGATTTGCGATTGCTGAGCCAAGTTTAGGGTTTTCTCAAAACCCAAGCAGTATTGAACTGAAGAGTTTGATCATGGCTCAGATTGAACGCTGGCGGCAGGCCTAACACATGCAAGTCGAGCGGATGAGTGGAGCTTGCTCTATGATTCAGCGGCGGACGGGTGAGTAATGCCTAGGAATCTGCCTGGTAGTGGGGGACAACGTTTCGAAAGGAACGCTAATACCGCATACGTCCTACGGGAGAAAGCAGGGGACCTTCGGGCCTTGCGCTATCAGATGAGCCTAGGTCGGATTAGCTAGTAGGTGAGGTAATGGCTCACCTAGGCGACGATCCGTAACTGGTCTGAGAGGATGATCAGTCACACTGGAACTGAGACACGGTCCAGACTCCTACGGGAGGCAGCAGTGGGGAATATTGGACAATGGGCGAAAGCCTGATCCAGCCATGCCGCGTGTGTGAAGAAGGTCTTCGGATTGTAAAGCACTTTAAGTTGGGAGGAAGGGCAGTAAGTTAATACCTTGCTGTTTTGACGTTACCAACAGAATAAGCACCGGCTAACTCTGTGCCAGCAGCCGCGGTAATACAGAGGGTGCAAGCGTTAATCGGAATTACTGGGCGTAAAGCGCGCGTAGGTGGTTTGTTAAGTTGGATGTGAAAGCCCCGGGCTCAACCTGGGAACTGCATCCAAAACTGGCAAGCTAGAGTACGGTAGAGGGTGGTGGAATTTCCTGTGTAGCGGTGAAATGCGTAGATATAGGAAGGAACACCAGTGGCGAAGGCGACCACCTGGACTGATACTGACACTGAGGTGCGAAAGCGTGGGGAGCAAACAGGATTAGATACCCTGGTAGTCCACGCCGTAAACGATGTCAACTAGCCGTTGGAATCCTTGAGATTTTAGTGGCGCAGCTAACGCATTAAGTTGACCGCCTGGGGAGTACGGCCGCAAGGTTAAAACTCAAATGAATTGACGGGGGCCCGCACAAGCGGTGGAGCATGTGGTTTAATTCGAAGCAACGCGAAGAACCTTACCTGGCCTTGACATCTACAGAACTTTCCAGAGATGGATTGGTGCCTTCGGGAACTGTAAGACAGGTGCTGCATGGCTGTCGTCAGCTCGTGTCGTGAGATGTTGGGTTAAGTCCCGTAACGAGCGCAACCCTTGTCCTTAGTTACCAGCGGGTTATGCCGGGAACTCTAAGGAGACTGCCGGTGACAAACCGGAGGAAGGTGGGGATGACGTCAAGTCATCATGGCCCTTACGGCCAGGGCTACACACGTGCTACAATGGTCGGTACAAAGGGTTGCCAAGCCGCGAGGTGGAGCTAATCCCATAAAACCGATCGTAGTCCGGATCGCAGTCTGCAACTCGACTGCGTGAAGTCGGAATCGCTAGTAATCGTGAATCAGAATGTCACGGTGAATACGTTCCCGGGCCTTGTACACACCGCCCGTCACACCATGGGAGTGGGTTGCACCAGAAGTAGCTAGTCTAACCGCAAGGGGGACGGTTACCACGGTGTGATTCATGACTGGGGTGAAGTCGTAACAAGGTAGCCGTAGGGGAACCTGCGGCTGGATCACCTCCTTAATCGACGACATCAGCTTCCTTATAAGCCCCCACACGAATTGCTTGATTCATTGCGAAAGACGATTGGGTCTGTAGCTCAGTTGGTTAGAGCGCACCCCTGATAAGGGTGAGGTCGGCAGTTCGAATCTGCCCAGACCCACCAATTGTTGTGGGGTTGGCCTTAGGTTTATATGGGGCCATAGCTCAGCTGGGAGAGCGCCTGCCTTGCACGCAGGAGGTCAGCGGTTCGATCCCGCTTGGCTCCACCACCGACAGCCCGTTTAGAGTTCAGAAATGAACGTTCCAGGTGTGACCTGTTGAATGTTGATTTCTGGTCTTTGACCAGTTGCAAATCGTTCTTTAAAAATTTGGGTATGTGATAGAAGTGACTGATTGGCTGCTTTCACTGGCAGTTGATCAATCAAGGTAAAATTTGCGTTGTTCTCAAGTGCAAATTTTCGGCGAATGTCGTCTTCACGTTCGAGGCCGTAACCAGATTGCTTGGGGTTATATGGTCAAGTGAAGAAGCGCATACGGTGGATGCCTTGGCAGTCAGAGGCGATGAAAGACGTGGTAGCCTGCGATAAGCTTCGGGGAGTCGGCAAACAGACTTTGATCCGGAGATCTCTGAATGGGGGAACCCACCCAGCATAAGCTGGGTATCCTGCACTGAATACATAGGTGTAGGAGGCGAACCAGGGGAACTGAAACATCTAAGTACCCTGAGGAATAGAAATCAACCGAGATTCCCTTAGTAGTGGCGAGCGAACGGGGACTAGCCCTTAAGCTTCTTTGATTTTAGCGGAACGCTCTGGAAAGTGCGGCCATAGTGGGTGATAGCCCTGTACGCGAAAGGATCTTAGAAGTGAAATCGAGTAGGACGGAGCACGAGAAACTTTGTCTGAATATGGGGGGACCATCCTCCAAGGCTAAATACTACTGACTGACCGATAGTGAACCAGTACCGTGAGGGAAAGGCGAAAAGAACCCCGGAGAGGGGAGTGAAATAGAACCTGAAACCGTATGCGTACAAGCAGTGGGAGCCTACTTGTTAGGTGACTGCGTACCTTTTGTATAATGGGTCAGCGACTTATATTCAGTGGCGAGCTTAACCGAATAGGGGAGGCGTAGCGAAAGCGAGTCTTAATAGGGCGTTTAGTCGCTGGGTATAGACCCGAAACCGGGCGATCTATCCATGGGCAGGTTGAAGGTTAGGTAACACTGACTGGAGGACCGAACCGACTACCGTTGAAAAGTTAGCGGATGACCTGTGGATCGGAGTGAAAGGCTAATCAAGCTCGGAGATAGCTGGTTCTCCTCGAAAGCTATTTAGGTAGCGCCTCGTGTATCACTGCTGGGGGTAGAGCACTGTTTCGGCTAGGGGGTCATCCCGACTTACCAAACCGATGCAAACTCCGAATACCAGCAAGTGTCAGCACGGGAGACACACGGCGGGTGCTAACGTCCGTCGTGAAAAGGGAAACAACCCAGACCGTCAGCTAAGGTCCCAAAGTTATGGTTAAGTGGGAAACGATGTGGGAAGGCTTAGACAGCTAGGAGGTTGGCTTAGAAGCAGCCACCCTTTAAAGAAAGCGTAATAGCTCACTAGTCGAGTCGGCCTGCGCGGAAGATGTAACGGGGCTCAAACCATACACCGAAGCTACGGGTTCAACGTAAGTTGAGCGGTAGAGGAGCGTTCTGTAAGCCTGTGAAGGTGAGTTGAGAAGCTTGCTGGAGGTATCAGAAGTGCGAATGCTGACATGAGTAACGACAATGCGAGTGAAAAACTCGCACGCCGAAAGACCAAGGTTTCCTGCGCAACGTTAATCGACGCAGGGTGAGTCGGCCCCTAAGGCGAGGCAGAAATGCGTAGTCGATGGGAAACGGGTTAATATTCCCGTACTTCTAGTTACTGCGATGGAGGGACGGAGAAGGCTAGGCCAGCACGGCGTTGGTTGTCCGTGTTTAAGGTGGTAGGCAGAGTGCTTAGGTAAATCCGGGCGCTTAATGCCGAGAGCTGATGACGAGTTGTCTTTTAGACGACGAAGTGGTTGATGCCATGCTTCCAGGAAAAGCTTCTAAGCTTCAGGTAACTAGGAACCGTACCCCAAACCGACACAGGTGGTTAGGTAGAGAATACCAAGGCGCTTGAGAGAACTCGGGTGAAGGAACTAGGCAAAATGGCACCGTAACTTCGGGAGAAGGTGCGCCGGTGAGGGTGAAGCATTTACTGCGTAAGCCCATGCCGGTCGAAGATACCAGGCCGCTGCGACTGTTTATTAAAAACACAGCACTCTGCAAACACGAAAGTGGACGTATAGGGTGTGACGCCTGCCCGGTGCCGGAAGGTTAATTGATGGGGTTAGCTAACGCGAAGCTCTTGATCGAAGCCCCGGTAAACGGCGGCCGTAACTATAACGGTCCTAAGGTAGCGAAATTCCTTGTCGGGTAAGTTCCGACCTGCACGAATGGCGTAACGATGGCGGCGCTGTCTCCACCCGAGACTCAGTGAAATTGAAATCGCTGTGAAGATGCAGTGTATCCGCGGCTAGACGGAAAGACCCCGTGAACCTTTACTATAGCTTTGCACTGGACTTTGAGCTTGCTTGTGTAGGATAGGTGGGAGGCTTTGAAGCGTGGACGCCAGTTCGCGTGGAGCCATCCTTGAAATACCACCCTGGCAACCTTGAGGTTCTAACTCTGGTCCGTTATCCGGATCGAGGACAGTGTATGGTGGGTAGTTTGACTGGGGCGGTCTCCTCCTAAAGAGTAACGGAGGAGTACGAAGGTGCGCTCAGACCGGTCGGAAATCGGTCGTAGAGTATAAAGGCAAAAGCGCGCTTGACTGCGAGACAGACACGTCGAGCAGGTACGAAAGTAGGTCTTAGTGATCCGGTGGTTCTGTATGGAAGGGCCATCGCTCAACGGATAAAAGGTACTCCGGGGATAACAGGCTGATACCGCCCAAGAGTTCATATCGACGGCGGTGTTTGGCACCTCGATGTCGGCTCATCACATCCTGGGGCTGAAGCCGGTCCCAAGGGTATGGCTGTTCGCCATTTAAAGTGGTACGCGAGCTGGGTTTAGAACGTCGTGAGACAGTTCGGTCCCTATCTGCCGTGGACGTTTGAGATTTGAGAGGGGCTGCTCCTAGTACGAGAGGACCGGAGTGGACGAACCTCTGGTGTTCCGGTTGTCACGCCAGTGGCATTGCCGGGTAGCTATGTTCGGAAGAGATAACCGCTGAAAGCATCTAAGCGGGAAACTTGCCTCAAGATGAGATCTCACTGGAGCCTTGAGCTCCCTGAAGGGCCGTCGAAGACTACGACGTTGATAGGTGGGGTGTGTAAGCGCTGTGAGGCGTTGAGCTAACCCATACTAATTGCCCGTGAGGCTTGACCATATAACACCCAAACAATTTGCTGTTTGTGTGCTCGATGGTTGAAGTCGACAACAAACCGAAAATTTGCCAGAACACGCAAAACCAGACATCACATACCCAATATGGGGAGGCGACTCAACATCGACTCTCCAACCGAATTGCTTGACGACCATAGAGCGTTGGAACCACCTGATCCCATCCCGAACTCAGTAGTGAAACGATGCATCGCCGATGGTAGTGTGGGGCTTCCCCATGTGAGAGTAGGTCATCGTCAAGCACCTATCCCAAACCCCCGACCCGCACATGCAGGTCGGGGGTTTGCTTTTGTGCGGCGGAAATAGCCAGTTGGCTTTGTAGGCAATGGCTTGGTGCATCGTTGCCAACGTTCCCCAGCTTCGGCTAGTCCCAGGTGTGTTATTGGATGAATAAAAAGGCTATGTCCCAATGATGTGTTGCAAGAACTAATCTGAAAGGCAGGCATCCGCTCGGGAGGTCTGCCGATCATGGATACTCAAGCCTTTCACCACTGGCTGGCTCAGCTAGGCCAGCTCAGCCCCCAGCAGAAATCCACGCTTCATCAAGCCCTGCAGAGCCCGCCCACAACAGCGGTGCTTGATGACCTGCCGGCGTTGCAGAGTTGCCCGCATTGCCAGGGCGCCGCGAGACATCTCGCGCCCTGGGGCTGGTCGCGTGGTCTGCGTCGCTATCGCTGCCGTAGCTGCCGGCGGACGTGTACCGCGTTGTCGGCAACCGGCCTTGCCCGCCTGCACTATCCCGAACGCTGGAAAGACTATGCCCAGGCACTGATTAATGGGCTGAGCGTGCGCAAGGCTGCCAAGGTGTGCGGGATCAGTAAGAACACCGCGTTTCTCTGGAGGCACCGCTTCCTGGCGGCAGCCGCCGAGCATCACGCCACCCATGAGACCGGGATTGTCGAAGTGGATGAGACGTTCTTTCTGGAGTCATTCAAAGGTCAGCGACGCTTACCGCGGCCGCGCGTAAACGAGGCGGGGTCAGCGTGACCCGGGGCACGGGTAAAGACCAAATCCCGGTGATGGTGGTGCGCGACCGGGAGGGGCATACCGCTGACTTCACACTGGCCAAGCTCGATGCTGTGCATGTACGAAAAGCGTTGGCGCCGCTGATCGATCAGGAGTCCGTACTCTGCACCGACGGGGCGGCGGTCTATGCCAGCTTCGCCCGGATCCAGGGCATCACCCATCAGGTCATGCATGCCTGCCCCGGCCAGCGCGTACGCCAAGGCGCTTTCCATATCCAGAACGTCAATGCCTACCACAGTCAACTGAAGAACTGGATGACCCGCTTTCATGGCGTGGCCACCCGCTACCTCCCGAATTACCTGGGCTGGCGCCGCATGCTTGAGCGCTATCAGCAAAGCATTCGGCCGGTTCACTGCATCCACGAGGCGGTAGGACGAACCATGCAACACGCTATTGAGACATAGCCAATAAAAAAGCCACCTAGGCGGTGGCTTTTTTATTCATGGGTGCTCAGTCGCCTCGGTATTCGCAGCCGCTGGTGCAGGTCTCGTGGATGCGAATGCGGGACAGTTCCGGCAGGACAGGTTTGAGTTGTTCCCAGAGCCACTTGGCGATGACTTCGCTGGTGGGATTTTCCAAGCCGGGAATGTCATTGAGGTAGTTGTGATCCAGCTGCTCATAGAGCGGCTTGAAGATCTCCTTGATCTCGGCGAAGTCACGGATCCAGCCGGTGTAGGGATCGACTTCGCCTTCGATATAGACGGCGACGCGGAAGGAGTGGCCGTGCAGCCGTCCGCATTTGTGCCCGGCGGGGACGTGGGGGAGGCGATGGGCGGCCTCGAAAACAAACTCTTTGAACAGTTCCACTACAGCGTGTCTCTCTAGAAGGCGCGGCGAAAAGCTCCGCTCTGATAAAGGCTGATCTTACCAGTTAGGCCCGTGCTTTACCCAATGCCCTGGCTGCCAATCTGGGCGCCTCGCAGCCAGAGGGCGACCAGATCGCTCGGTGCCGGGCCAGGACCGATTCAGGTATGCAGCCTACTTGCGAGTCGGTGCGCCGTTTCGTTCGTGGCGATAGACACTCACAGCCTCATACACGGCCCCCCTCAAACGGTTGAGTCCGCCGATCGGACGATGCTCCGGCAGCGAATGCCAGGGATTGAACGAGAGGTTGTCGCAAAACAGGTTTTGCTCCGTGCTATCGAAGTCCTGGGCAGGCAGATGGATGTCGGCGACGGTTTCGAAGGGCGACACCGCTTCGTCCCACTCGACGCTGGGGTCTTCGATCGGCATGTAATGGGTGGGGTCCTGCCGTTGGACCTGCAGGGCGAAACAGGCAGGGACACGGTCCAGTGAGAGTTGTTGGTACAAGGCACTGCGTAGGAAGTTGGGCAGGTCGGTGTTTGGCTGTGGCAGGCTGTATTTCGGGCAGTTCTCGGGGGTGGGGATGACCCGATATTTGATGTTGTGTGGGCCGAGCTTGAACGGAGCGATGGAGTTGTAGGTGGTCGCGACCGGGCTCTGAGGCGCTGGTGCCAGGGTCTTGAGCGCGATGATGAGGTGGCGTATTTCCCAGCTGCGTGGGTCCCAGCTAGGGAAGAAGGCCAGGGCTTTTTTGCCGTCGGCCTGGGCGGCGAAGTTGCTGCGGTACTCGGCCACGTCGCGAACGAAAAAGACCGGGTGGTTGAACATCACGAAGTCTTGTTCGTTCTCATGGCCTGCACTGCCCATTAACTTGGCGCCGGGTACGTCGAGAAGCTTGATGGCCATGCCGCGGGCATCGCGGATTCGGTCGAACTGGGGGTAGGCGTTGCCATTGGAGAGACGCATCCAGGCCTGCCAAGTCTTTCCCGGCTCGCTCAGCACGCCATGCTGGAGCTCGGTATCGAGGTCGACGCGGACGGTCACTTCGGCCTTCACGCAACCATGGGCTTTGGCATGGGCGTCTCGCAGGACTCGGGTGTTATCACGGTGCTGCTCGACGATGCGAACGGCATCTTCGATGATGGCTTGGGTGAGGGCGGCCTCGCCGGGAGGTATTTGCTCCTCGCTGGGTACCGGGCCGGAGTGTTTCCAGCTGTAGTAAGCCGTGCCGACGGCCCAGCCACCCAGCCCGAGGGCCGCCAGCAAGAACAGCAATCTACCTATCAGGCGACCAAGCCAGAGCCAGAGTCTTTTGAGCATGGATCCCTTCCCTTGTCCGTTGCCGTTATGTCTGCTCGCCAGTTCAGAGTTCTTCTGACTCTCTTTCGCTTGCGAGCGAGGTCTCTGAGGTCCGGCACTCGGGGCCAGGGCTCCAGGGCTTGGCCTTGACCGGTTGCAACTGCTGCTCGAGCTCACTATTGCCCAAGACCTTGAGGTACTCGATCAGCGCCAGGCGTTCCTCGGGCTGCAGGGCGCGACCGATCACTCCACCCTGGCGGCAACCGTCGCGGAACTCATGCCCGTGGTTGCCGTTGCCGGTGATGCGGGTGTCGAAGAGGAAACCACCGGGAAACGCCTGGCTGGAGAAACCGACTTTTTTCGGGTCGAATTCGAAGTTGCCGACCCAGAACTGCTCCTGACGTTCCGATACGGGCGAAAGCAGTTGAAACAGGGTGGGTACCGAACCGTTGTGCAAGAAGGGGGGGGTCGCCCAGATTCCCTCGAGGGGGCGGGCCTTATAGCCACGCTTTTCCTGGACGCCGATCGGCAGGCCGAAGCCGTCCATGCGCCAGCGCTCCCTGGGCTGTATGCCGGCGTCTTGATAGGCGCGGTTCTCGACATAGGCGGTGATGTAGGCCAGGCCCTTGGCGCTGGAGATGCTACGCAAGTCCACCTCATCCAGGGTGGCGCCGAACAGTCGGACGTCCAGCTTGCTCAGTTCGGCCTTGGTCCAGCCCAGTCGGCGGATGTCGAACCGGTGATCGGCGATGTTGTCGGCTGCGGTAGGGTCGGTGCCGATGATATCTGTGGGGACGACGCGCATATGCCATTCGGGATCGCGCGCAGGGGCAAAGCGTTTGTCTCGTGGCTTGGGCGCCGGTGCATGACAATAGGCGCAGTTTTCCTGGTACAGGGCGCGGCCCTGGCTGGCGAGTGCTCGATCTATCCGGCCGAATACCGCTTCGGGCCAGGGCGGAGGTTTAAGCTGCTGGAGCGTTTCCTCGAGGGTGTGCAGATCCCGCAGGCGTACGCTGGAGGCATAGCGCTGGGTCTCTGCGACCGGTTGTCCGTTGCTGTCCATCAGGTTCAGCGTGGCGCCTACGCCCAGGGCTTCACCGATATTGCGCGCCATCGGTTGCATGGCCGAGCCGTTCCACTGCACCCAGTCGAACTTCCAGATGTCCCATACGTGCGGGTAGCTGACAGGGGCATTGGCGACGCGATAGTTGCCTGGGTCTATGGCATCGCCGAATACGCTGTTGGCGATACGGCCGAAGGCATCGGTGCGGCCGAAGCCCTCCTCGGTCGGGTAGAGCCCGCGGTGCCAGTCGTTGAAGGCGGTGTCGAGCAAGCGATCGAGCACTTCCTTGAAGTCACGGCGCAGCTGGTCGCGCCCTTCCGGATACGCTTCGCCCAGCACTTCCTGGGCAAAGCGTCTGAATTTCAGAGGGTTGTAGTAGGTGAACGCCATGCTCATGCCGAGGGCCTGGCCGAAGCCGCCGCCTCGCAATGTGGGCACGGTTGAGGCTAGCGAGTGCAGGGCCGGACCGCCGTCGATGCGCACCGCCTCGCCTCGGTAACGTAACTCGCCCGTGTGGCAGGCCGCGCAACTGATGTCCAGGTACTGGGTTCCGGTCGTGCTGTCTTCGTGGCGGGCAAAACCAACGGGGAGATTGGCCGGGTTGCGTTCGCTTGCGACTTGCCGAGGGTCGACCAGAAAACCGAAGCGCGCCAAGTAGTCCGGGGTGGCGAACTTGCGTGCGCTCAGGGGCAGTTCGAGGGCGCTAAACCATGCATAACGCAGTCCCTTAACCCGAGTGCCCTGGGGCGTGTAGTAGTAGGTCTGTCGTTGTTCCTCGTCCCATTGGTCCAGGTAGTGCAGGCGTACCGGCTTCTGATAGTCGGGCAGGTTCGGATTGGCGACGAAGTACAGGCCAATGCCGAGGCCGAGGCCTGGCAACAGCACAAGAGCAACTAGGGCGCGACGGAGTATTCGCATCGGGCACTTCCTTGTCGAGCATGCATATAGATCCGACTTTATGCCAAGCACACCGCCTAATGGCAAGCGGCCATTGCGTTGTCCCTGGGGCGGACGCGAACTGGGCGGGCTCTGTGCATGTTTCAGGAAAAACATTGCCGGAGAAGGGGCGTTAGACGGAAATAGGCGCTCTCGCCGATTGTGCGCGGGCAGCCAATGATCGCGGCGCGACCGGTTTGCAGGCGCGGCTGTTGTCTGGCTACCCTGAGAGTACATCTGACAGGAGAGCGCGATGCACCCCTTCGAAGCCAAGCATCCCCAGCAACTGGCCATGCACCTGGGCTATGCCGGTCTGGTTCCTTTCGTCAGCGGGGCCCTGGGCATCTGGATCACTCCGTTTGCTTGGCGACCCTATGTCATGTCGGCTCTGCTGGATTATGCAGCGGTGATCCTGGCGTTTATGGGGGCGATTCATTGGGGGCTGGCGATGCGAGCCGAGGCGAACGATGAGCGTGCCAGGCTGCAGCTCGGTCTGTCGGTGATTCCGCCACTGCTCGGATGGGTTGCGGTGGCCAGCGGCATGCCATTCGGTTTTGCCTTGCCGGTGTTTCTGGTGGCCTTCGTGCTGCTCTATTTCGCGGACTTGCGCGCGGTCAAGCTGGGCCTTGCGCCGAAGTGGTATCCGGCCTTGCGGCGGCCGTTGACCATAGTGGTGACGATCAGTCTGCTGATCGCCTGGATCAGCCTGTTACGCCTGTGAGTCGATACCCCGAACGCCCTGGATGGTGTGGGTGAGCGCTAGTAGGTGAGGGTGTCTGCTTGGCGATAAAGCATCAGCAGCTTGCGTGTGATGGTCTGCTGGATGTCCTCGCGCTCGAAGGACGAGAGGCGATTGAGGCGATGCACCTGCAATCGGTGCAGATGGATGTAGGGCATCTGCTGATCGAATTCGCGCAAGTCGCCCTTCATCATGATCGGAAGAAACAGGTCGCCGATTTTCTTCTGATTGCTGATGATCTGCGCCAAGGCCAGTTTGAAGGGCATGGTCTTGGGGGCGGGGCCGCCCTCCGTTATCTGGGTCGCCAGCAGCAAACCAGGCTTGCCTAGCAGTGCGCCGGGTAGCACGCAGAGGCCGGTCTTGCGCACCGCCAGTGCCTCGATGCCGTGCAGGGTGTCATGGAAGGCGTAGGGATTGGGGAGCACCACCATCTTGCGCCCCTGGTCACTGGGGAAGTGCAGGTCGTAGTTGGTATAGAGTTGGCGCACCGACTCGGAGTAGACGCACAGGCGGTTCTCGAACAGCTTGATGAAGCGCTCGGCCAGCTCGCGGCGGGCAATGCTGTCCAGGTCCCAGATAAGGTCCTGATTTTGCGCTCTGTTGAGATCGACTTCCTGATGTTCCATGCTGCTCATCTTCTTGCCTCATACATGAAGCTGGTTGAGCACTCTGGCGAGTGGCCCAGCCGCCAGCGCATTGTCATGCTTCAAGTCAATCGCTTGGGTGACACTCCGATTAACAGCTCTGAGCGCGCGACATTGTTGCAGTGTGGCCCTGGTATAGGAAGCATTCAAGGCGACGATCTGGGCTGTTGCCTGCGTCTCGCCCCCATTTGCTTTCGGGGTGTATTGGGCTCGGGAGCGGTTGCGGCGTTCTTTGCACCTTTCCCGTCGGTATCTGGCAGAAGCCGTACTGGTCTGGGCCGGAGGTCGCTGTTGCGCAAGACTTAGCGCAGAGAGGTCGATCGTGCGGGTTTCTCTGGTAGCATTTCGGCCCTCGCGCGGTCTACGAACACCTCTGGGCTGAATGCCCGCATGAAGGAACCTTGCTGCGAGACATGAGTCCGAGACTCGTCCCTTGGTGTTAGCCCCGCATAGACAAGTATTTTTGCACGGTGAGTACCGTGCGCCTTAGGAGACCGGATGGATCTGTGGTTGGCCGTACAGGCTTTGATATTGGGCGTTATCGAAGGCATTACCGAGTTTCTGCCGATTTCCAGCACAGGGCATCAGATCATAGTTGCGGATCTCATCGACTTCTCCGGTGAGCGGGCGATGGCCTTCAACATCATCATCCAGTTGGGCGCCATCCTCGCGGTGGTCTGGGAGTACCGGCAGAAGATCCTCGAGGTTGTGCTCGGGCTGCAGAAACAACCCGAGGCCCAGCGGTTTACCGCCAACCTGCTAATCGCGTTCTTCCCTGCCCTGGTGCTGGGTGTGACCTTCGCGGATTTTATTCATGCGTTTCTATTCAACCCGATCACAGTGGCGGCCGCGCTGGTGGTCGGGGGTGTGGTCATGCTCTGGGCCGAGCAGCGTAGTCATCGGATCAGTGCCGAGAGCGTGGATGACATGAGCTGGCAACAGGCGTTGAAGATTGGCTGCGCGCAGTGCCTGGCGATGATCCCCGGGACTTCGCGCTCCGGCGCCACCATCATCGGTGGGCTGCTATTCGGCCTCTCGCGCAAGGCGGCGACCGAGTTCTCCTTCTTCCTGGCGATGCCGACCATGGTCGGGGCGGCGGTGTATTCCGGCTATAAGTACCGGGACCTGTTCCAGCCGGCGGACCTGCCGGTTTTCGCCATCGGCTTCGTCACGTCCTTCGTGTTCGCCATGATTGCCGTACGCGCATTGCTGCGCTTTATCGGCAATCACAGTTATGCGGCCTTTGCCTGGTACCGCATCGTATTCGGTCTGCTGATCCTGGCCACCTGGCAGATAGGGCTGATCGACTGGAGTACGGCGCAGGGGTGAGCCTGTTGGGCGCGCCTGTCAGTGATCGAGCAGCAGCCCGACCTGCTGGCGCTTGGGCAGCCGGCGCACCACCAGCTGATGGGAACGGATCAGCAGTTGGCGCAGCTCGGCGTCAGCCAGAGGTGGCTGGATGCCGCTCATACTGACCCAGTGCGCCCGCGCCAGGTAGGGCGCCGGTCGGATGCCCGGACGGTCGACGTAGCCGAGGAACAGGTCGCGGTCGACCTTGAAGGCCAGGTCTTGTCCGAGGAAGTCGAGGATGGCGAACATCTTGTTGCCGGCCACGGAAAAGACCCGGTTGCGGCCCCACTTGAAGTCTTCGCGGGCGCCGGGCAGATGCAGGCAGAAGTGCGCTACTTCATCCTGGGTCATTTCGCCTCAGCCTGCCGAGATCAGCGCTAGTCCTTGGCAATCAGGTTGCCGGCGTGCAGCCCGCATTCCTTTTGTGTGGCTTCCTCCCACCACCAGCGCCCTTCGCGCTCGTGCTGGTTGGGCAGCACGGGCCGGGTGCAGGGCTCGCAGCCGATGCTGATGAAACCGCGCTCGTGCAGGCTGTTGTAGGGTAGCTCGAGCATGCGGATATAGGCCCAGACCTCCTCGCTGCTCATCTGCGCCAGCGGGTTGAACTTGTACAGCGGCCGCTCGGGCGTGGAGAAGGCCGTGTCGATCTCCAGCGCCGCCACCTGGCTGCGGGTGCCGGGACTCTGGTCGCGGCGCTGGCCGGTGGCCCAGGCCTTGACCGTGGCCAGCTTGCGACGCAGCGGGGCGATCTTGCGGATGCCACAACATTCGCCGTGACCGTCCTTGTAGAAGCTGAACAGGCCTTTTTCCTTGACCATCGCCTCGAGCGCCGTGGCGTCCGGGGATAGCACCTCGATGGCGATGCCGTAGTGCTCGCGGACCTGGTCGATGAAGCGATAGGTTTCCGGGTGCAGGCGGCCGGTGTCGAGGCTGAAGACCTTGACCTGCTTGTTGAGTTTCCAGGCCATGTCCACCAGCACGACGTCCTCGGCGCCGCTGAAGGAGATCCACAGCTCATCGCCGAAGTGCTCGAAGGCGAGCTTGAGAATGTCCTGGGGCGACTTGTTCGCGTAGGTCGCGGCCAGTTCGGTTACATCGAAGGGGTGGCTCATCGGGCTGGATTCCTGGTTATGGTCGCTTGCAGGGGCTGGCGGCCGGAGGTCTACCTGCCTCTTGCCTGGCCGCATCCGCTGGCGCTCTGTGTGGCGGATGGTAGCAAAAAGGCTTTATTCGGCTAAATAAACAAATCCCATGATAACCGCGACGTTCGGTTATAAGCGGTCGCGTTGCGCGGCCTTGGGCGAGGGGCTAGAGTGCCGCCTTCATTCAAGCTCAAGCTAGGAGTGTGCCGTGGAAATCGCTTGTCTCGACCTGGAAGGGGTCCTGGTTCCGGAAATCTGGATCGCCTTCGCGGAAAAAACCGGCATCGACGCGCTGAAGGCGACTACCCGGGACATTCCGGACTACGACGTATTGATGCAGCAGCGCCTGCGCATTCTCGACGAGCACGGCCTGAAACTGGCCGATATCCAGGAGGTGATCGCTACCCTCGAGCCGCTGGAGGGCGCGGTGGAGTTCGTCGACTGGCTGCGCGAACGCTTCCAGGTGGTGATTCTCTCCGACACCTTCTACGAATTCTCCCAGCCTCTGATGCGCCAGCTGGGCTTCCCGACCCTGCTCTGCCACAGGCTGATCACCGACGACAGCGGCCGCGTGGTGAACTACCAGCTGCGCCAGAAGGATCCCAAGCGCCAGGCGGTGATCGCGTTCAAGAGCCTGTACTACCGGGTGATCGCCGCGGGTGACTCGTACAACGACACCAGCATGCTCGGCGAGGCCCATGCCGGCATCCTGTTCCATGCGCCGGACAACGTGATTCGCGAGTTCCCGCAGTTTCCAGCGGTGCACAGTTTTGAGGATCTCAAGCGCGAGTTCCTCAAGGCGTCCAACCGCCCGCTGGGCCTGTAATTCTCGGGCCTGTTCGTCAGTCGCAGAAGCGCTCCAGGGTCTCCAGCAGGACCTTCACCTTGGTGATCGACTCCTGGTACTCCGCCTGCCACTGGGAGTCGGCGACTATCCCGCCGCCGCCCCAGCAGCAGAGCTGCCCGTCCTTGGCCAGCAGGCTGCGGATGGCGATCGAGCTGTCCATCTCGCCGCGCACGTCCAGGTACAGCAATGAGCCGCAGTAGAGTGCGCGGCGGGTCGGTTCCAGTTCATCGATGATCTGCATCGCGCGAATCTTCGGCGCCCCGGTGATCGAGCCGCCGGGGAAGCTACCGGCGATCAGGTCCAGGGCATCCTTGCCGGCGGCCAGCTCGCCGGTGACCGCGCTGACCAGATGGTGGACGTTGGGATAGCTCTCCAGGGCGAACAGCTCGGGTACCCGTACCGAGCCGGTGCGGCAGCTGCGGCCCAGGTCGTTGCGCAGCAGGTCGACGATCATCAGGTTCTCGGCCCGGTCCTTCAGGCTGCTCATCAGGGCATGGGCCTGTGCGGCATCCTGACGGGGGTCGTCGCTGCGCGGTCGGGTGCCCTTGATCGGCCGAGTCTCCACCTGGCCTCGGCTGACTCGGATGAAGCGCTCTGGCGACAGGCTGATGATCGCACCGCCGTCCGGCAAGGCCTGATAGCCGGCGAAGGGGGTCGGGCAGGCCTCGCGCAGGGCCCGGTAGGCGCTCCAGGGGTCGCCCTGATAGCGGGCGCGGAAGCGCTGGGCGAAGTTCACCTGGTAGCAGTCGCCGGCCTGGATATAGGCCTGGATACGCGCGATGGCCTGGCGATAGCCATCCTCGTCGAGGTCGGCCTGGAAGGCGCCGAGCAGCTTGAAGGGGCGCGCGGGCTCGACTGCCAGCCGTTCGAACAGGACGATCAGGCGCTCGCGCTCGCTGGGTGCCAGGCTCGGATGGAACAGCAGCTGGCTGGTCCCCAGCAGGTGGTCGCTGATCAGGGCCCAGGCGTACAGGCCGAAGCGGGCATCGCTCAGGCCGAGGTCATCGCTCGCCAGGGCGGGCAGCTTTTCCAGGCGCCGGCCGAAGTCGTAGGCCAGATAGCCGATCAGGCCGCCGGCAAAGGGCAGGGGGCAATCGGCGGGCGGTTCGGCGACGCCGAGCCTGGCCAGGCCGTCGCGCAGGCGCTGGAGAAAGGCGTCGGCCGGCTCGTCGGGGGCTGGCGCCAGCTCTGCCAGGGGCCAGGCGCTGATCAGGTCATAGCGCCCGCGCTGCGCCGTCGGGCGCCCGGCATCCAGCAAGACCGCGCCGGGGGCCTGGCTGACGGCACTGAAATAGTCGAGGGGATCGGCCCGATAGGGCAGAGGGTGAACGAGGCAAGTAGGCATGCGAGGTATTCGGAGGAGCGCGGACGCCGATTGTAGAACGCCGTCACCATTCGTCCTAGGGTTTGCGCGTAGGTTTACTCGGCAGAAGGGGGCTGACTAGTATGGGCGGTCAGCGCAATAGGCTGTACGTCAGTGCCAGATAACCAGACAAAGGATCACGTTTATGGACGAAACGCTGGGGCCGGCCGCCGATAGCCTTCTGCGCACCAGATTCGGTCCGCCCCAGGTATCCAGTGAGTATTTACCCCGGCCCCGGGTCGAGGCGGCCTTGTCCGCTCGGCCCCATGCCCGCCTGCTGTTGTTCTCGGCCCCGGCCGGCTTCGGCAAGACCAGCGCCCTGGCCACCCTGGCGCACACGCGGGCCGCCGCCGGCCATGCGCTGGCCTGGCTGTCGTTGGAGCCTGAGGACGACGAGCCCTCGCGCTTCTTTCGCCAGCTGATCGAGACGCTAATCGGGCTGGCTCCCGAGTTCGGCACGGAGGCCCTGGCCTACCTGGAGAACACCGTGGGCGTACCGGTGGCGGCGGTGATGGAGTGCCTGTTGGCTGACCTGTCCCGGCTGCATGCGCCCTTGTTGCTGGTGCTCGACGATCTTCACCTGATTCAGAATGAAGAGCTGTTGGCGGCTCTCAAGCGCCTGCTCCGCTTCGCGCCCGAAGGCTTCGCCCTGGCGGTCGGCAGCCGCGCACAACCGGCGTTGGGCCTGGCGACCCTGCGCGCCAAGGGGCTGCTGGTGGAGGTCGGCGAAAGGGATTTGCGCCTGGGCCTGGAGGAAATCCACGACTATCTGGCCAGGCACGAACTGCAGCTGGAGGCCGAGGCCGTCGCCGCGCTGCATAGACACACCGAGGGGTGGCCGGTCGGGGTACACCTGGCCTGCCTCTGGCTGCGCCACCGGCCTGAGGCCAGCCAGCAACTGAGCGAAATCGGCACCGCCCCGAGCGTCGCCGGTGAGTACCTGCTGCGCAGCGTGTTCGACCAGCTGCCGATGGACAAGCAGCAGTTGCTGCAGGCCCTGGCCATTGCTCAGCAGCTCAACGGTGACCTGGCCGGTGCCCTGACGGGACACCCGGATGGTCAGCGGTTGCTGGAGGAGCTGGAGGGCATGCAGCTGTTCCTGTTGCCGCTCGATCGCGAACGGCGATGGTACCGCTTCCACTACCTGTTCGCCGAGTTCTTGCGCGGACGCCTGCTGGCGGTCGATCCCGAGCGCTTCAGGCAGCTGAACTTCAATGCCTGTCTATGGTTCACCAACCACCATATGCCCAACCTGGCCATCGAGCATGCCTGCCTGGCCGAGGACCCGCAGATGCTCGCGGCGCTGGTGGACGGCTGTGGGCTGGAGCTGATCAACCGGGGCCAGCTCCACCTGATCTACAAGTGGCGCCTGCGCGTCCCGGACGAGATCGTCGAGGGTTACCCGCTGCTGGTGCTGGCTGACGTCTGGAGTCGAGCGACCGAACTGGGGCTGGCCGAAGCCAACCGGATGCTCGACGAACAGCTGCTGCGCTGGGGGCCGGTGGGCGACTCGGAAAGGCTCAGCGACAAGCTGTTGGCGACCTTGACGATCAAGGCGGTGGTGGCCCTGCAGAAGGACGATTTGCCTGGCTGCCTCGCCCTGGTGTGTCGGGTGGAGCGGCAGCTGGGGCAGCACACGGCCTTTCTCGAGGTGGCCATGTTGATCGTTGGTGCCCTGGCCAGCGTGATCGTGGGGCGCCCCGAATCCGCTCGCCGCCTGTTGGCCCAGGCCCAGCAACGCAACCACTTCCTGCAGGGACGCTACCTGGGCATGCAGTTGGCCAACGTGGAGGTCCTGCTGTACCTGGAGCAAGGGCAGATCAAGCAGGCGCGGCTGCTGTTCGCGCAGCTACGCGGCCGTAGCCTGCCGTGTTTCGCCGAGCGCTCCCGTGCCATGGTGCTGCCGACCATCAGTGAGGCATTGCTCGATTACCACCGGGGGCGCCTGGACGGGGTCGAGGAACGTTTGCGTGGGGCCCTGGCGAGGGTGGATGTGATCAATCCAATCGACCTGTATGCCCAGGGCATGCTGTGTCTGGCCCGGCTCCAGCGGATGCAAGGCAAGCCCAGGGAGGCCGCCGCGACCCTGCTACAGATCCAGAAGATGGCAGCGGCCAACCGCGCCTGGCGTTTCCATGCCCAGGCCATAGGCGAGGAGGTGGCGCAGATTCTCCAGGAGCCGGCGGCCGATCGTCTCAGGCGCGCCGAGCAACGCCTCAACAGCCTCGACTGGTTCAGGCTGGCGGAACACTATCGGCACATGGCATGCAATCCGTTGCTCTGGGAGCGGGGGCTGACGCGCCTGCGCCTGCAGCAGGCGCGTGGCCATCACGGCGAGGCGTTGCAGGAGGCCGGCCAGCTGCGCGAACTGCTGCTGGATGACTGGCACGGTCTACAGCGTCTGCGTCTGGATCTGCTGGATGCGCTCAGCTACTTGGGGCTGGGCTATCAGGAGCGCGCCTTCAGCCTGCTGGAGCAATGCCTGATCGGCGCCGAGCGGGAAGGCGTGCGCAGCCTGTTCATCGAGGAGGGGGCGCAGGTCCGCGTAGCCTTGCAGCAGTTCGAGGCGCTCGGCCGGCAGCCGGTTTTGCAGGGCTTCATGCGTTCGATCCTGGCGATCTGGCCGGGACCAGCAGCGGCTCGGTTCCAGGAGGCCATGGATGAGGGGCTGACCGAGCGCGAGGGCGAGGTGATCCAGTTGGCGGCCCAGGGACTCTCCAACGACGCCATCGGCCGGCAGCTCGCGCTGGCCCTGGGCACCGTCAAATGGCACCTGCACAACATCTACGAGAAGCTCAAGGTGCGCAATCGAACCCAGGCGATCCGCCGTGCCCGCGAACTGGGGCTACTCGCATCATGAGCCAGCCAGCATTGCCGTCCCTGCCGCTGCTGCGCACCAAGCTGTTTCCGATTGCGGCCGGCAGCCAGCCGCAGTTGGAGCGCACGGCCTTGGTCGAGCGGTTGCTCGCTGCCCGCGATCGCCCCCTGACGATCCTCTGTACGCCGGCGGGTTATGGTAAGAGCACGCTGCTCGGCCAGCTGCGACTGCGTTTGCAGGCGGCGGGTGTCCGGGTGGCCTGGCTGTCATGCGACGAGGTCGACGGTGAGCCGCAACGCCTCCTGCACTATCTGGTGGCGGCCATCGCCGAGCAGCGGCCCGGCTTCGGGGGGCGCACCCTGGCGTTGCTGCAGGGGGAAAAGAGCCTGCCTCATCAGGAGCTGATCGATGCTTTTCTGGTCGAGCTGGCAGGCATCGAGGGGCGGCAGCAGCTGATCCTGGATGACGTCCACCATCTCCGCCACCCCGACCTTGCGCCTCTGGCGCGTGGGCTGATCGAGCGGATGCCGGATCATGTCCGGCTCATCGTCAGCACGCGTCGCACGTCCGGCCTTATCGGCGAACGCTCGATGCGAGGAGCGGCAGCGTTCTGTTTCGGGGCCGAGGACTTGTGCCTGACGCCTGAGGAAACCCGTGTCTATCTGTGCGAGATCCGGGGCCGGCGCTTGAGTCGAGCGCAGGTCAGGCTGCTGCATGAACGCACCGAGGGCTGGATCACCGCGTTGCATCTGGCGACGCTGTCCCTGGGCCGATGCGGCGAGTCGGGCGTCGATTTCGACGGGGTCACCGGCACCGAGCGCAACATCGCCGACTACCTGGGCGAAGATGTGGTGGATCGGCTGCCGGACGTAGTGCAGCGTTTCCTCGAGCGGACCTCGGTACTGGACGAGTTCAATGCCGAGCTGTGCAGCGCGCTGACCGGCCAGGAGGACGCCGGGGCGACCCTGCAGCGCCTGCAGCGCGAGCAGCTGTTCATCGTGGCCCTGGACGAGCGGGGCGAGTGGTTCCGTTACCATCCCCTGTTCGCCGAGTATCTGCAGGGCCGCCTGGCCAGGCATGGCGAGCCGACCCAGCTGTTGCACGCGGCAGCGCGCTGGAGCGAGCAACGGGCCCAGGTGGACAAGTCGGTCACTTACGCCCTGCGAGCCCGCGACTACGCCTTTGCCGCCGACCTGTTGGAGCGCCAGGGCGTGCACCTGATGGCCGGCAATCGGCTGTATGACATCCTCGCGACTATTGGGACGATTCCGGCCGAGGTCATTCGCGAAAATCCGGTGTTCCAGATCTTCTATGCCTGGCAGTTGGCCTTCGAGGAAAAATACGTCGATGCCGAGGCGTTGCTCGAGGACATCGCTGCGCGCTTGCAGAAGCCCTGTGGGCGAGAGCAGGGCGCCGGTCTGAGCGAGACACTGGCGCTGGTGCAGGTGATCAAGGCCCTGGTGCTGCTCTATCAGGACAAGTTGGGACAGTGTCTGACCGTTACCCGTCACTGGCTCAGCCTGGTCCCGGATGGGCAGGTGCTGATTCGTGCCAGCCTGTCGTGCCTTCAGGCGGCGGCTCATGCCTTGCTCGGTGAGTTTGGCGCAGCCTTGGGGATGATCGAACTGGCCCGTGGCAGCCTGCGTCACTGCCCCAGCGAATACCTGCACGTGATGCTGAGCCTGATCGAGGCGCTGCTGTGCAAGGAGCAGGGGCAGCTGGAGCGTGGTTGTGCCCTCGCCGAAGACGCGCGTGCCCGCGTCGAGCGGGTGTTCGGCCCACGCAACCGGGTAGGCGGTCCCCTGGCCCTGGCCTATGCCGACCTGCTGTACGAGCGGGATCGCCATGCCGGGATCCTCGCCGAGCTGCTCCAGGCCACCACCTGGCGCGACGTTGCCACGCCGATCGAGCTGATCAGCCGTGGCCGTCTGTTGATGGCGCGTGCGAGTTTCTTTGCCGGTGAGAGCGAGCAGGCGCTGGTGCAGCTGGACGATTGGCTGACGCAGGTGCAGGGAGCCGGTTACGAGAGGCTCTATGCGTTGGCCGTGAGCTGCAAGGTGCAGTTCCTTCTGTGGCTGCGGCGCCCGAGTGAGGCCGAGCGACTGTGTCTGCAGCTGCGGCGTCATTCGCTGGCGCTGCCGGCGCAGCGCGATACTGACGTCGGTGTTGCCCTGGTGCAGTGCCAGGCACGACTCGCGCTGTCAGGGCGCCGGGGCGAGCGGGTCGTCGCGCAGTTGGAAGCCGGCCTGGCGAAGCAGGGGGGCGAGCATCGGCGCGACAGCCGTGTGCGCCTGTCCTTGCTGCTGGCGGCGGCCTACTGGGGCGCGGGGAGTGGTGAGAGGGCATTCGCCTTGTTTCAGGCAACCCTGGAGGATGCCTGGAGCAGCGGCTACCGCCGCGCTTTTCTCGACGATGGGCTGTGGTTGCTGCCGCTGTGGGAGGCCTGGCGAGTGGCCGACCCAGAGGCTGCCGGGCGTTGGCAAGGCCTGGCCGAGCAAATGCGCATGCAATGCCGGCGTCTGGGCGTCGATCAGGAGGTTTTCGCCGGCCATCAGGATGTGAACCCCAGGGAGCAGGATATCCTGCGCTTGGTTGCCGCCGGCCTGTCCAACCGCGAGATTGCCAAGGCGATGCACCTGAGCGAGGCCACCATCAAATGGCATCTGCACAACCTGTTCGCCAAGCTGGGCACGCGCAGCCGCACCCAGGCTGTGTTAGCGGGCAGGCGTTCGGGCTTGTTGACTGAGGATTGAGGGGCAGAGGCAGAAAAAGCCCGGCATCGGCCGGGCTCTTTCGCAGGGGTCAGACTTCGGCCGTAGCGGCGTGGCCGAAAAGCTCCTGGGAAAAGCGCATGCGCTCTTCCGCGCTTTCCTGGATGCCCTTGGCCTTGAGCTCGGCGAGGCGTGCCTCGACGGCATGCGCGCGGTGGGTGAGGCCGCAGTCGTTGGCGATCTGGATATTCAAGCCGGGACGGGCGTTGAGTTCGAGGATCAGCGGGCCTTTCTCCTGGTCCAGGACCATGTCCACGCCGATATAGCCCAGGCCACAGAGCTCGTAGCAACCGGCCGCCAGCTTCATGAAACCGTTCCAGTTCGGCAGTTGCACGCCGTCCACCGCGTTGGTCGTGTCCGGGTGCTTTTTGATCTTGTTATTCAGCCAGGTGCCGCGCAGGGTCACGCCGGTGGCCAGGTCGACCCCGACGCCGATGGCGCCCTGGTGCAGGTTGGCCTTGCCGTTGGACTGACGCGTCGGCAGGCGCAGCATGGCCATCACCGGGTAGCCCATCAGCACGATGATGCGGATGTCCGGTACACCCTCGTAGCTGATGCTCTTGAAGATCGGGTCCGGGATCACCCGGTACTCGATCAGCGCGCGGTCGCGGTGGCCGCCCAGGGAGTAGAGGCCGGTGAGGATGCTGGAAATCTGGTGCTCGATTTCCTCATGGCTGATGATGCGCCCGGATACCGTCTTGTAGCGTTCCTCGAAGCGGTCGGCGACCACCAGGATGCCGTCGCCGCCGGCGCCTTGCGCCGGTTTGACCACGAAGTCGCTGCGCCCGCCGATGATCTCGCCGAGCTTGTCGATCTCCTTCTCGGTGGAGATCACCCCGTAGAGTTCCGGCACGTGGATGCCGGCCTCGATGGCCCGTTCCTTGGTGATGATCTTGTCGTCGACGATCGGGTACAGGTGCCGCTTGTTGTACTTCAGCACGTAGTCCGCGTTGCGCCGGTTGATGCCCATGATGCCCTTGGCTTCCAGGGCCTTCCAGGTTTTCCAGAGACCTAGCATGGCTCAATCCTTCAGGAAGGCTTTGAAGCGGAACAGTTCGGTCAGGCGGTAGCCGCGGTAGCGACCCATCGCCAGCATGAAGCCCACCATGATCATCAGCACCGCCGGGAAGGTGAACACGAAGTACACCAGTTCCGGAACGCTCATCAGCAGGTGCGACAGGGTCGCGGCCACCAGGGTGCCGATGGCGACCTTGAAGGCATGGCCGCCGCCGCGCTCTTCCCAGGTGATCGACAGGCGCTCGATGGTCATGGTCAGGATCACCATGGGGAACAGCGCCACCGACAGGCCGCGCTCCAGGCCCAGCTTGTGGCTGAACAGGCTGATGGCAGCGATCAGCACCACCACGAAGGTCAGCACCACCGACAGGCGCGGCAGCATCTGCAGCTTAAGGTGCTCCAGATAGGAGCGCAGCGACAGGCCCAGGGCGGTGATGACGGTGAACAGGAAGATGCCGAAGCCCAGTTGGGTCTCGCGGAAGGCCAGGGCGATCAGCACCGGGGTGAAGGTGCCCAGGGTCTGCAGGCCGCCCAGGTTGCGCAGGATCAGGATCAACAGCACGCCGACCGGGATGACCACCATGATCTGGAAGGTCTGCTGGGTCGACAGTGGCAGGCCGTAGAGGGAGTAGCCGAGGAAGTCGGCATCGGTGCTCTCGTCGGTCAGCTTGGCCAGGCGGATGGCGTTCATCTCGCTCTTGTTCAGGCTGAAGCTGACCTGGGCCTTCTTGCCACCTTCCAGGTTGATCAGCTCGGCATCGCCGACCCACCAGACCAGGCGATCGGCCGGCAGGCCCTGCTCACCGCTCTCGGGGTTGAAATACAGCCACTTTTCGCCGTTGAAGCTGCGCAGCCAGAGTTCCGGGCTCTGCTGGCTGTCGGCGCTCAGGCGAATGGTGTGGACGCGCTCCATCGGCACATGGGCGATCGACAGCAGCAGGTCGATGGCATTGGCCTTGTTGGCGGTGGAGGCATCGCCGCCGAGCAGCAGCTTGACGTTGTCGTCGGTGGTGTCGTTGACCCGCTTGATAGTCTCGCTGATGAAGGTCTCGACGTCCGCCGAGTGCTGGCGGATGGGTGCGAGCAGCGCTTCGGCGGCGATCTTTTCCGGGCCTTCGACCGGCAGGCTGTCACGGAAGATCGGCCCCTTGGCCTTGCTCTGTTCGCCGCTGTAACGCTTGGTCAGCACCAGGCGGTAGTACAGCGTCTGCTTGCCGCTGGCGCGGCGTGCCGACCAGGTGACCCGGCGGTTGCCCTCGGTGCGGTTGATGCTGACGCCATAGTTGTTGGAGATGAAGCTCTCGTTGAGGCTGACGTAATCCTGGGCCAGCGGCGGCACGAACATCTGCAGCTTGACCGGCTCGCGGGGATTGGCCTGGAACTCGATCTTGGCGTCGATGTTCCACAGATCGTCCGTCTCGTCCTCGGTCACCGGGATGCCAAGAATGAAGATCTGGTAAGCCGTAATCAGAACGCCCAGGCTCACCAGGAGCGTGATCAGGACTTTCAGATGCAGGGTAAGAGAGCGCATGGGAATTACTCGCCAGGGTTTGCGTCGGTGATGCAGCCAGGTTTCCCCGCTGCGTATTTGAGGCCAGGGTCGACCAGCGCACTGAATCGTTTGAGCGCTTCGGAGCCGATCAATAGTGGGTATTGAAAGGCGCTGCGGTCGGTCAGGTTCACTTCGATGGTGCGCAGGGCTTGGCCCATGCACACCGTCATCTCGATAACGGGGCGTGCGGTGTAGGTTTTTTCTTCATCGGGATCATAGTCGCCGGCGCGGCGCTTGATCTTGCTGATCCGGGCCAGCGGGCGTTCGATCGGGTACTCGTGGGCCTCGTCGATGGCCAGGTAGAACTGCACCCAGGTTTCATCGTCGCGCTTGAAGCGTCTGATGTCGCGTGCGCTCAGGGACGCTGTCTTGGCTCCGGTATCCAGTTTCGCGGCAACCTCCAGGTCGAGATCCTTCAGCTTGACGTATTCGTTGAGGCCGTAAACGGTCTTGTTCGCGGCCAGCCCCACGCCTGGTGAAAGGAACAGGCAGCACAGCAGGGCAGAGGGCTCGAGTCTCATAAGTCCTATTGAATATCGCGCAACATTTGATCAGAAAGACCGGCGGGCGTGATGCAACAGCCACGTGCCTCTGGCATGGAGTCTAGCAGGCATGACGGAGCCGTCTGGCCAGGCCAAAACGGGCGGCATTCTAGCATGGCGGTTTTCTGCAGTAACAGGCGCTTATGAGCAATTGTGCAGGTGATTTCCACTGTCCAGGGGTTGCTTCCTCCTGTCGGTGCATTGTCAACAATATCTTGGTATTGGTTGACATTTATATCTTTGAAGACTAGTTTTTCGGCATCATTAAAGCATGGTGTCGACAATATGCTGGAGTCCACCGAAGCTCCCCGTAGCGCGCAAGACGACTCGGAAACCCTGTCCGAGCATGTGTTTCGCTGCATTCAGGCCGCCATCGTTCGAGGCGACATCGCCCCGGGCAGCAAGATCTCAGAACCGGAGCTGGCGCGTACCTACGGCATCAGCCGTGGGCCGTTGCGCGAGGCGATTCATCGTCTCGAGGGACAACGGTTGTTGGTGCGTGTTCCCCATGTGGGCGCACGGGTGGTTTCCCTGAGTCACGCCGAGCTGATCGAGTTGTACGAGATCCGTGAGTCTCTGGAGGGTATGGCCTGCCGCCTGGCCGCCGAGCGCATGAGTGCGGCCGAGATCGACGAATTGCGCCGGGTACTCGACCTGCATGAGCAGGATGCGGCCTTCAAGGCTGGCGTCGGTTACTACCAGCAGGAAGGCGATTTCGACTTTCACTACCGGATCATTCAGGGCAGTGGCAACAAGACCCTGGTGCAGATGCTCTGCGGCGAGCTGTACCAACTGGTGCGCATGTACCGCCTGCAGTTCTCCGCCACCCCCAATCGGCCGCGTCAGGCCTTCGCCGAACACCACCGCATTCTCGATGCCATCGCCGACCGTGACGGTGAGCTGGCCGAGCTGCTGATGCGCCGTCACATCGGCGCCTCCAAGCGCAATATCGAGCGTCACTACCAGGACGCCCAATCCAAGACAGCCAAACCCAGAGGTGAGTCATGAGTCTGAACACTCCCGGCCAGCGTTTTCGCGATGCGGTTGCCGAAGAGCATCCGTTGCAGGTAGTCGGTGCGATCAACGCCAACCATGCGCTGCTGGCCCAGCGCGCCGGCTTCAAGGCCATCTACCTGTCCGGCGGCGGTGTCGCGGCAGGTTCGCTGGGCCTGCCGGACCTGGGCATCACCGGCCTGGATGACGTGCTCACCGACGTGCGGCGGATCACCGATGTCTGCGACCTGCCGCTGCTGGTGGATGTCGACACCGGCTTCGGCAGCTCGGCGTTCAACGTCGCCCGCACCGTCAAGTCGATGATCAAGTTCGGCGCCGCGGCCATCCATATCGAGGACCAGGTCGGCGCCAAGCGCTGCGGTCATCGGCCGAACAAGGAGATCGTCTCCCAGCAGGAAATGGTCGACCGGATCAAGGCGGCGGTGGATGCGCGCACCGACGATAGCTTCGTGATCATGGCGCGCACCGATGCGCTGGCGGTCGAGGGCCTGGAGTCCGCCCTGGATCGCGCGGCCGCCTGCATCGAGGCCGGCGCCGACATGATCTTCCCCGAGGCGATCACCGAACTGGCGATGTACAAGACCTTCGCCGAGCGCATCAAGGCGCCGATCCTGGCCAACATCACCGAGTTCGGCGCCACCCCGCTGTACACCACCGAGGAGCTGGCCGGCGTCGACGTGTCCCTGGTGCTCTATCCACTGTCGGCCTTCCGCGCCATGAACAAGGCCGCCGAGAACGTCTACACCGCGCTGCGTCGCGACGGCACCCAGAAGAACGTGATCGACACCATGCAGACCCGCATGGAGTTGTACGAGCGCATCAACTACCACGCCTTCGAGCAGCACCTCGACGCACTGTTCGCGGCCAAGAAATAAGCGGCCCGCAGACGGCCCCGAAACGGATTGATGAGGAGACAGAATGATGAGCGCGACCCCAGAAACCCCCACCCCGGGCTTCAAGCCGAAGAAGTCGGTGGCCCTCTCCGGCACCGCCGCCGGCAACACCGCGCTGTGCACCGTCGGGCGCAGCGGCAACGACCTGCACTACCGTGGCTATGACATTCTCGACGTGGCCACCAGCTGCGAGTTCGAGGAAATCGCCCACCTGCTGGTGCATGGCAAGCTGCCGAACGTCGCCGAGCTGGCCGCCTACAAGACCAAGCTCAAGGCGTTGCGCGGCCTGCCCGCGGCCCTCAAGGCCGCCCTGGAGCAGCTGCCGCCGTCGGCCCATCCGATGGACGTGATGCGTACCGGCGTCTCCGTGCTGGGTTGCCTCTCGCCGGAGAAGGACGACCACAATCACCCGGGCGCCCGCGATATCGCCGACAAGCTGATGGCCTCGCTGGGCTCGGCGCTGCTGTACTGGTACCACTTCAGCCACAACGGCAAGCGCATCGAGGTGGAAACCGACGACGACTCCATCGGCGGCCATTTTCTCCACCTGTTGCACGGCGAGAAGCCGCGCGATAGTTGGGTGCGCGCCATGCACACCAGCCTGATCCTCTACGCCGAGCACGAGTTCAACGCCTCCACCTTCGCTTCGCGGGTGGTGGCCGGCACCGGCTCGGACATGTACTCGGCCATCGCCGCCGGCATCGGCGCGCTGCGCGGGCCTAAACACGGTGGCGCCAACGAGGTGGCCTTCGAGATCCAGAAGCGTTACGACAACCCGGACGAGGCCGAGGCCGACATCCGCGAGCGCGTCGGCCGCAAGGAGGTGGTCATCGGTTTCGGTCACCCGGTCTACACGGTCGCCGACCCGCGCAACAAGGTGATCAAGGAAGTGGCCCGCGAGCTGTCGCAAGAGCAGGGCAGCAGCAAGATGTTCGACATCGCCGAGCGCCTGGAAGGCGTGATGTGGGAGATCAAGAAGATGTTCCCCAACCTGGATTGGTTCAGCGCGGTCAGCTACCACATGATGGGCGTGCCCACCGCCATGTTCACCCCGCTGTTCGTCATCGCCCGCACCGCCGGCTGGTCCAGCCATGTGATCGAGCAGCGCATCGACGGCAAGATCATCCGCCCGAGCGCCAACTACGTCGGTCCCGAGGACCTGAAGTTTGTGCCGCTCGAGGATCGCAAGTAAATGAACACTCAATTTCGCAAGAATCTGCCCGGCACGGCGCTGGACTACTTCGATACTCGCGAGGCGATCGACGCCATCGCGCCCGGCGCCTACGCCAGGCTGCCGTATACCTCCCGCGTGTTGGCCGAGCAGCTGGTGCGCCGCTGCGATCCGGCCACGCTGACCGATTCGCTCAAGCAGCTGATCGAGCGCAGGCGCGACCTGGATTTTCCCTGGTACCCGGCGCGGGTGGTCTGCCACGACATCCTCGGCCAGACCGCGCTGGTCGACCTCGCCGGCCTGCGCGACGCCATCGCCGAGCGGGGCGGCGACCCGTCCAAGGTCAATCCGGTGGTGCCGACCCAGCTGATCGTCGACCACTCCCTGGCCGTGGAGGCGCCGGGCTTCGATCCGCAGGCCTTCGAGAAGAACCGCGCCTTCGAGGACCGTCGTAACGAGGACCGCTTCCACTTCATCGAGTGGACCAAGACCGCGTTCAAGAACGTTGACGTGATCCCGGCCGGCAACGGCATCATGCACCAGATCAACCTGGAGAAGATGAGCCCGGTGATCCAGGCCCGTGGCGGCGTGGCCTTCCCCGACACCTGCGTCGGCACCGACTCGCACACCCCGCATGTCGATGCCCTGGGCGTGATCGCCATCGGCGTCGGCGGCCTGGAGGCCGAGACCGTGATGCTCGGCCATCCGTCGATGATGCGCCTGCCCGACATCGTCGGCGTCGAGCTGACCGGCCAGCGCCAGAGCGGCATTACCGCCACCGACATCGTCCTGGCCCTGACCGAGTTCCTGCGCCAGGAGCGTGTGGTCGGTGCCTGGGTCGAGTTCTTTGGCGAGGGGGCGGACAGCCTGTCGATCGGCGACCGCGCCACCATCTCCAACATGTGCCCGGAATACGGGGCGACGGCGGCGATGTTCTATATCGACCAGCAGACCCTCGATTACCTCAAGCTCACCGGCCGCGAGCCGGAGCAGGTGGCCCTGGTCGAGAGTTACGCCAAGACCCTCGGCCTGTGGGGCGATGCGCTGAAGAGCGCCGAGTACGAGCGTGTGCTGCAGTTCGATTTGTCCGGCGTGGTGCGCAACATGGCGGGCCCATCCAATCCGCACCGTCGCCTGCCGACCTCCGCACTGGTCGAGCGCGGCATCGCCGACGAAGCCAAGCTGAAGTCCGGCAAGGCCGAGGAGGCCGAGGGGCTGATGCCCGATGGCGCGGTGATCATCGCCGCCATCACCAGCTGCACCAACACCTCCAACCCGCGCAATGTGGTCGCCGCCGGCCTGCTGGCGAAGAAGGCCAACGAGCTGGGCCTGCTGCGCAAGCCCTGGGTCAAGACCTCCTTCGCCCCGGGCTCCAAGGTCGCCAGGCTGTATCTGGAAGAAGCGGGCCTGCTGCCGGAGCTCGAGCGGCTCGGCTTCGGCATCGTCGGCTACGCCTGCACCACCTGCAACGGCATGTCCGGCGCGCTGGACCCGCTGATCCAGCAGGAGATCATCGACCGCGACCTGTACGCCACCGCCGTGCTCTCCGGTAATCGCAACTTCGACGGGCGCATCCACCCCTACGCCAAGCAGGCCTTCCTCGCCTCGCCGCCGCTGGTGGTGGCCTACGCCATCGCCGGTACCGTGCGCTTCGACATCGAGCAGGATGTGCTGGGGCATGACCAGAACGGCAAGCCGGTGACCCTCAAGGATCTGTGGCCGAGCGACGAGGAAATCGACGCCATCGTCGCCGCCAGCGTCAAGCCGGAGCAGTTCCGTCAGGTCTATATCCCGATGTTCGATCTGGGCAGCGTCAAGGAAGCCGACAGCCCGCTGTACGACTGGCGCCCGATGTCCACCTACATCCGTCGTCCGCCGTACTGGGAAGGCGCCCTGGCCGGTGAGCGCACGCTCAAGGGCATGCGGCCGCTGGCGATCCTGCCGGACAACATCACCACCGACCACCTGTCGCCGTCCAACGCCATCCTGGCCGACAGCGCGGCCGGCGAGTACCTGGCGAAGATGGGCCTGCCGGAGGAGGACTTCAACTCCTACGCCACTCACCGCGGCGATCACCTGACCGCGCAGCGCGCCACCTTCGCCAACCCGCAGCTGGTCAACGAGATGGCCGTGGTCGATGGCCAGGTGAAGAAGGGCTCGCTGGCCCGCGTGGAGCCGGAAGGCCAGGTGATGCGCATGTGGGAGGCCATCGAAACCTACATGAACCGCAAGCAGAACCTGATCATCGTCGCCGGGGCCGACTACGGCCAGGGCAGCTCCCGTGACTGGGCGGCCAAGGGCGTGCGCCTGGCCGGTGTCGAGGTGATCGCCGCCGAAGGCTTCGAGCGCATCCACCGCACCAACCTGGTGGGCATGGGCGTGCTGCCGGTCGAGTTCAAGCCGGGGACCACCCGTCTGACCCTGGGCCTGGACGGGACCGAGACCTACGACATCAAGGGCGAAGTATCGCCGCGCTGCGACCTGACCCTGGTGGTCAATCGCCGCAACGGCGAGGTGATCGAGGTGCCGGTGACCTGCCGCCTGGACACCGCCGCCGATGTCAGCGTGTACCAGGCCGGCGGCGTGCTGCAGCGCTTCGCCAAGGACTTCCTCGAGTCATCCGTGGCGTAACAGCCGTCTGGGTTGGGCGCAGCGATACCGCATGGCATCGCTGCGCTCAACCCATCCTACGCGGCGCAGACGAACCCTAGGTTGGTGCGAGGCGCGTAGGCTTGACAGCGAAATCCAACAGCACTTCAGGGCAGCGAACCCATGTCCCACGTACCTCAAGTGAAAATCCCCGCCACCTATATGCGTGGCGGTACCAGTAAGGGTGTGTTTTTCCGCCTGCAGGACTTGCCGCAGAGCTGCCAGGTGCCGGGCGAGGCCCGCGATCGGCTGTTCATGCGCGTGATCGGCAGTCCCGACCCCTATGCCGCGCATATCGATGGCATGGGTGGCGCCACGTCCTCGACCTCCAAGTGCGTGATCCTGTCCAAGAGCAGCCAGGCGGATCACGACGTGGACTACCTCTATGGCCAGGTCGCCATCGACAAGGCCTTCGTCGACTGGAGCGGCAACTGCGGCAACCTGTCCACGGCCGCCGGCGCCTTCGCCATCCACGCCGGCCTGGTCGACCCGGCGCGTATCCCCGAGCACGGCACCTGCCAGGTGCGCATCTGGCAGGCCAATATCCAGAAAACCATCATCGCCCATGTGCCGGTGAGCAACGGCCAGGTGCAGGAAACCGGCGACTTCGAGCTGGACGGCGTCACCTTCCCGGCCGCTGAAATCGTGCTGGAGTTCCTCGAACCCTCCGACGACGGCGAGGAGGGCGGCTCGATGTTCCCCACCGGCAACCTGATCGACGATCTCGAGGTCCCAGGCATCGGCACCCTCAAGGCCACCCTGATCAGCGCCGGCATCCCCGCCGTGTTCGTCGACGCCGAGGCCATCGGTTACCAGGGCACCGAGCTGCGCGAGGACATCAACGGCAACCCCGAGGCGCTGGCCCGCTTCGAGGCGATCCGCATCGCCGGGGCCCTGCGCATGGGGCTGATCAAGACGCCGGAAGAAGCGGCGACCCGGCAGCACACGCCGAAGATCGCCTTCGTGACGAGCGCCAAGGATTACCGGGCGTCCAGCGGCAAGGTGGTGCGGGCGAGCGAGGTCGACCTGCTGGTGCGGGCGCTGTCCATGGGCAAGCTGCACCACGCCATGATGGGCACCGCCGCAGTGGCCATCGGCACCGCCGCGGCGATTCCGGGCACCCTGGTGAACCTCGCCGCCGGCGGCGAGGCGCGCAGTGCGGTGCGCTTCGGTCACCCATCGGGCACCCTGCGGGTGGGCGCCGAGGCCGCCCGGGACGGCGACGAGTGGCGCGTGACCAAGGCGATCATGAGCCGCAGCGCCCGGGTGTTGATGGAGGGCTGGGTGCGGGTGCCCGGCGACGCGTTCTAGGGCGGGGACGCCCGCGCCGGCAGGCTACTCTCATCTATAGGCGTGCCGGCAGGGGGGGCACCGGTCAACAGCCTCGCCGGAGGAGGTGCCAGATGTCCGCGACCTTTGACCTGAACATGCGTCCCGACTACGACCAGGTGCTGCAGGATATCGCCGACTATGTCCTGAATTACCGGGTCGAGTCGCAAGAGGCGCGCAGCACCGCCCGCCACTGCCTGATGGACAGCCTGGGGTGCGCCCTGCTGGCGCTGCGCTTTCCCGCATGCACCAAGCTTCTGGGGCCTCTGGTTGAGGGGACCCAGGTGCCCCACGGCGCCCGTGTACCGGGTACCCACTTCGTTCTCGACCCGGTCAAGGCAGCCTGGGACATCGGCTGCGCCGTGCGTTGGCTGGATTACAACGACACCTGGCTGGCGGCCGAATGGGGCCACCCCTCCGACAACCTGGGGGGCATTCTCGCCGTGGCCGATCACCTGTCGCAGAAGCGGGCCAGTCGGGGCGAGGCGCCGCTGACGATGCGCGCGGTGTTGGAGGCCATGATCATGGCCCACGAGATCCAGGGAGTGATCGCGCTGGAGAACGCCTTCAATCGCGTCGGTCTCGACCACGTCATCCTGGTGAAGGTGGCCACCACCGCCGTCTGCGCCAGGCTGATGGGGGGCAGCCGCGAGCAGCTGCTGTCGGCGCTGTCCCATGCCTTCGTCGATGGCCAGGCCTTGCGCACCTATCGCCATGCGCCGAACGCCGGCAGCCGCAAGTCCTGGGCCGCCGGCGATGCCACCAGCCGCGGCGTGCGCCTGGCCGATATCGCCCTGCGCGGCGAGATGGGCATTCCCGGCGTGCTGACCGCGCCGCAGTGGGGCTTCTACGACGTGTCGTTCAGTCATACCAACCAGGACCTGGCGACCAAGCCGGCGCAGCGGCGTCGGTTCGGCTTTTCCCAGGGCTTCGCCAGCTACGTGATGGAGAACGTGCTGTTCAAGATCAGCTTTCCGGCCGAGTTCCATGCCCAGACCGCCTGTGAGGCCGCGGTCCGCCTGCACCCGCAGGTCCGGGAGCGGTTGCACGAGATCGACAGAATCGTCATCAGCACCCAGGAGTCGGCGATCCGCATCATCTCCAAGGTCGGTGCGCTGGCCAATCCGGCCGATCGCGACCACTGCCTGCAGTACATGGTCGCGGTGCCGTTGGCCTTCGGCACGCTGCAGGCCGAACACTACGAGGACGAGTTCCATGCCGCCCATCCGCTTATCGACGAGTTGCGCGACAAGATGGCGGTGGTCGAGGAGCCGCGCTACAGCCGCGAATACCTGCAGGCCGACAAGCGTTCGATCGCCAATGCTGTGCAGGTGTTCTTCGAGGACGGCAGTTGCACCGAGAAGGTGGAGGTGGAGTACCCCCTGGGGCATCGGCGGCGTCGCGCCGAGGGCATTCCGCTGCTGGAGGAGAAGTTCAAGGCCAACCTGGCGAGTAGGTTGGCCGAGCAGCGCTGCGCCGAGATCCTGGACCTGTGCCGGGATCAGGCGCGGCTGGAGGCCACGCCGGTGCAGCGCTTCATGGAGCTGTGGGTGGTCTGAGCCTCGCGCCGATAAAAAAGCCGAAGCGCTGGCTCCGGCTTTTTCCTGCAGGGGCGAGTTTTACTTGAGACGCCGCTCGACGCCTTTTTCCACCAGGATCTTCGCCGAGATCTCCTCCACCGAAAAATGCGTGGAGTTGATGAAGGCGATGTTCTCGCGGCGGAACAGGTTCTCCACCTCGCGCACCTCGAACTCGCACTGGGCGAAGCTGGCGTAGCGGCTGTTGGGCTTGCGTTCGTGGCGGATGGCGGTCAGGCGGTCCGGGTCGATGGTCAGGCCGAACAGCTTGTCCTTGTGCTTCTTCAGCGCCGCCGGCAGCTGCAGGCGCTCCATGTCGTCTTCGGTCAAGGGGTAGTTGGCCGCACGGATGCCGTACTGCATCGCCATGTACAGGCAGGTGGGGGTCTTGCCGCAGCGCGAGACGCCCACCAGGATCAGGTCGGCCTTGTCATAGTAGTGGGTGCGCGCGCCATCGTCGTTGTCCAGGGCGAAGTTGACCGCCTCGATGCGCTCCATGTAGTTGGAGTTGTGCCCGATGGAATGGGATTTGCCCACCGAGTAGGAGGAGTGCGAGCTCAGCTCCTGCTCCAGGGGGGCGAGGAAGGTGGAGAAGATGTCGATCATGAAGCCCTCGGACTGGGCCAGCACGTCGCGAATCTCCTGGTTGACGATGGTGTCGAAGATAATCGGTCGCACCCCGTCTTTCTCGGCAGCGCTGTTGATCTGTAGTACCATGGCGCGCGCTTTTTCCACGCTGTCGATGTACGGCCGCGTGAGTTTGGTGAAACTGGTGGTTTCGAACTGCGCCAACAGGCTCTGACCCAGGGTTTCGGCGGTGATGCCGGTACCATCGGAGATGAAAAAAGCGGTTCGTTTCATTTGCGCCATGGGCCTTAAGCTGAGGACGATTCTTGGCTATCATAGGCCCGCTTTGGCTGGCCCGAATGGGGCGGCATTGTTACTTATTTTCCAGGGCCAGGCCACAATCGTGCGGATTCGCGCCGCCGAACTTTCCCAGCCCCTTGAGCTTTTCCAACACCAATAAGTGGAGAGATCACCTTGGTAGAGTACGTAGTTTCCCTCGATAAGCTCGGCGTCCACGATGTTGAGCATGTAGGGGGCAAGAACGCCTCCCTGGGCGAGATGATCAGCAACCTTGCCGGTGCCGGTGTCTCGGTGCCCGGTGGTTTCGCCACTACCGCCCAGGCCTACCGGGACTTTCTCGAGCAGAGCGGGCTGAACGCGCAGATCCACGCCGCACTCGATGCCCTGGATGTCGACGACGTCAACGCCCTGGCCAAGACCGGTGCGCAGATTCGCCAGTGGGTGATGGACGCGCCGTTCCCCGCCGAGCTGGATAAGCAGATTCGCCAGGCGTTCGCCGCCATGGCCAATGGCAACGACAACATGGCCGTCGCCGTGCGTTCCTCGGCCACCGCCGAAGACCTGCCGGACGCCTCCTTCGCCGGTCAGCAGGAAACCTTCCTCAATATCCGTGGCGTGGATAACGTGATCCGCGCGGCCAAGGAGGTGTTCGCCTCGCTGTTCAACGACCGCGCCATCGCCTACCGCGTGCACCAGGGCTTCGACCACAAGCTGGTCGCCCTGTCCGCCGGCGTGCAGCGCATGGTCCGCTCGGAGACCGGCACCGCCGGGGTGATGTTCACCCTCGACACCGAGTCGGGCTTCCGCGATGTGGTGTTCATCACCGGCGCCTACGGCCTGGGCGAGACCGTGGTGCAGGGGGCGGTCAATCCAGACGAATTCTACGTGCACAAGCAGACCCTGGAAGCCGGCCGTCCGGCCATCCTGCGTCGCAACCTGGGCAGCAAGGCGATCAAGATGATCTACGGCGACGAGGCCAAGGCCGGCAAGTCGGTCAAGGTGGTCGACGTCGAGCGCGCCGACCGCGCGCGCTTCTGCCTGTCCGACGCCGAGGTCAGCGAGCTGGCCAAGCAGGCCATGATCATCGAGAAGCACTATGGCCGGCCGATGGACATCGAGTGGGCCAAGGACGGCGACGACGGCAAGTTGTACATCGTCCAGGCCCGCCCGGAAACCGTGAAGAGCCGCGCCAGCGCCACCGTGATGGAGCGCTACCTGCTCAAGGAGACCGGCACCGTGCTGGTCGAGGGGCGCGCCATCGGCCAGAAGATCGGCGCCGGCAAGGTGCGGGTGATCAACGACATCGCCGAGATGGACAAGGTCCAGCCGGGCGACGTGTTGGTCTCCGATATGACCGACCCGGACTGGGAACCGATCATGAAGCGTGCCAGCGCCATCGTCACCAACCGCGGCGGTCGTACCTGCCATGCGGCGATCATCGCCCGTGAGCTGGGCATCCCGGCCGTGGTCGGCTGCGGCAACGCCACCTCCGTGCTCAAGGACGGTCAGGGCGTGACAGTGTCCTGCGCCGAGGGCGACACCGGCTTCATCTTCGAGGGCGAGCTGGGCTTCGACATCCGCAAGAACTCGGTCGACGCCATGCCCGAGCTGCCGTTCAAGATCATGATGAACGTCGGCAACCCCGATCGCGCCTTCGATTTCGCCCAGCTGCCCAACGAGGGCGTGGGCCTGGCGCGTCTGGAGTTCATCATCAACCGCATGATCGGCGTGCACCCCAAGGCGCTGCTGAACTTCGCCGGCCTGCCGGCGGAGATCAAGGACAGTGTCGAGAAGCGCATCGCCGGTTACAACGACCCGGTCGAGTTCTACGTCGAGAAGCTGGTCGAAGGCATCAGCACCCTGGCCGCGGCCTTCTGGCCGAAGAAGGTCATCGTGCGCCTGTCGGACTTCAAGTCCAACGAATACGCCAACCTGATCGGTGGCAAGCTCTACGAGCCGGAAGAAGAGAACCCGATGCTCGGCTTCCGTGGCGCCTCGCGCTACATCAGCGAGTCGTTCCGCGACTGCTTCGAGCTGGAGTGCCGCGCGCTGAAGAAGGTGCGCAACGAGATGGGCCTGACCAACGTCGAGATCATGGTGCCCTTCGTGCGCACCCTCGGCGAAGCCAGCCAGGTGGTCGAGCTGCTGGCGGAGAACGGCCTGGCCCGCGGTCAGGATGGCCTGAAGGTCATCATGATGTGCGAGCTGCCATCCAACGCCATTCTCGCCGAGGAATTCCTCGAGTACTTCGACGGCTTCTCCATCGGCTCCAACGACCTGACCCAGCTGACCCTGGGCCTGGACCGCGACTCGGGCATCGTCGCGCACCTGTTCGACGAGCGTAACCCGGCGGTGAAGAAGCTGCTGGCCAACGCCATCGCCGCCTGCAACAAGGCCGGCAAGTACATCGGTATCTGTGGCCAGGGCCCCTCGGATCATCCGGATCTGGCCATGTGGCTGATGGAGCAGGGCATCGAGAGCGTCTCGCTCAACCCCGACTCGGTACTGGATACCTGGTTCTTCCTGGCCGAAGGTCAGCCAGCCTGATCTGCGGTTCACCACCTTGATCGAGGGCGGGTTATCCCGCCCTTTTTTGTGGCTTGCCATTCCTGGTCGCCACCCATCGGGCCGTCGCCAGGCGACGTGAAAAATTGCCCCCGGCATTTTTTTGTACCAGAGCGAAGTAGATGCAAAGCAGCAGTGAGCTTTTTCCCGTCGCCTTGATCGGCGCCGATATCCGGGGCGACCTGAGCGAGGATGTCTATCGCCTCAAGCCGGGCAACAGCCCCGACCCCAGCGTCGAGCTGGCATTGACCCGTCTGGGCCGGTTCGACCAGCAAGGCGGGCGCGGTGTGCCGGTGATCCTGCTGCCGGGGAGTTTCTCCAACCGGCGTTTCTGGTATTCGCCCAAGGGTATCGGCCTGGGCCCCTACCTGGCACGCGCCGGTTACGATGTGTGGATCGCCGAGATGCGCGGCCATGGCTTGTCGCCGCGCAACCGCGGCTATTCGCGCAACCGGGTCAGCGATTATGTGCGCTACGACCTGCCGGCTATCGCCGACTTCATCCATGAGCAGAACCCGCAGCCAGCCCACTGGCTGGGCCATTCCCTGGGCGGCATCACCCTGGCCGGCGCCTTGGGCGGGCGTTATCTGGACGAGGCCCGGGTGGCCTCGGCACTGCTGTTCGGCAGCCAGATCAGCCGCATCTACTGGCCGTTGAAGCTGCCGCCGGTGGAGTGGGGGACGCGCCTGTTGCTGGGGCGCTTCTCGGTGCTGTCCGGTTCTCGCCTCGGCCGCGGCCCGGAGGACGAGCCGATCGGCCTGGCTCTGGAAAGCCTGCGCTGGCATGGCCTGTTCGGCCGTTTCGGCGATGCCGAGCGTGACTGGTGGGCGGGGCTTGGCGAGGTGCGAGTGCCGCTGCTGGCGGTGGCGGCCGTAGGCGACCGGCAGGACCCGGCCTGGGCCTGCCGCAAGTTACTGGAGCAGTGCGGCAGCGGGGTGCGGGAGTTTCTCTGTCTGGGCAAGCAGCACGGTTTCTCCGGTGATTTCGGCCATGTGGAAATGCTGGTCAGCAAGGCGGCGCAGGCCGAGGTGTGGCCGCTGGTCGAGCACTGGCTGGGCAATGGCTCGTTGCAGGGCTCCGGTGCGCAAAGCGTTGTCCTTGAGCCGCGCGCGGGCATACCAACGGAACCCTCATCCGGTTAACATGTGACGCTGTACGCGCTTGCGGTCACTTTGTGCGACCTGTGCGGCCACTATGTTCGTTGTTCTGGAGTCTTGGCCGAATCTCGAACAGGGCTCTCGCCCGGTCTTTCCGGTTCAGGCGCGCGAGCCGTTGCTGCAGGTCGCCGAGGGGCGCAACCTGTCGTTGGGCAACCGCTGTTCGCCCGACGCCCCATTCTTAAAAGGAGCTCAGCCATGCACTACATCACTCCCGATCTGTGTGACGCCTACCCCGAACTGGTGCAGGTGGTCGAACCGATGTTCAGCAACTTCGGTGGTCGCGACTCCTTCGGTGGGCAGATCGTCACGGTCAAGTGCTTCGAGGACAACTCGCGGGTCAAGGAGCTGGTCGAGCAGCCCGGCCAGGGCCGGGTGATGGTGGTCGATGGCGGCGCCTCGATGCGTCGCGCCCTGCTCGGCGACATGCTGGCGGAAAAGGCCGCGAAGAATGGTTGGGCGGGCATCGTGGTGTACGGCTGCGTGCGTGACGTCGACGTGCTGGCGCAGACCGACCTGGGCATCCAGGCACTGGCCAGCCACCCGATGAAGACCGACAAGCGCGGCATCGGCGACGTCGATGTGCCGGTGACCTTCGGTGGCGTGACCTTCCGCCCCGGCGAGTACCTCTATGCCGACAACAACGGCATCATCGTCGCGCCTAGCGCGCTGAAGATGCCGGAGTGAGGCGCTCGGCTCGCTGATCTGGAGGCAAGGGATGCAGGAGGAAGACAACGGGCAGCTGGGCCTGGTCCATGCGCTGGTGCTGGATGGTCGCGGCGGGGCACGATTCGTCACGCGCGAGGGGTTGGCAGGTCTCGAACTGGGCGAGGGCGAGAGCCTGTGGTTGCACTGGGATCGTAGCCACCCGCAGACCCGGCAGTGGTTGCGGCAGGACAGCGGCCTGAGCGAGTTCGCCTGCGACCTGCTGCTGGAGGAGAACACCCGCCCACGCCTGCTGCCGCTGCCCGACCAGGGGTTGTTGCTGTTTTTGCGCGGGGTCAATCTCAACCCGGGGGCCGAGCCCGAGGACATGGTCTCGGTGCGCATCCACGCCGATGCGCGCCGGGTTGTTTCCCTGCGCCTGCGCCCCCTGCGCGCCAGCGAAGACCTGATCCGCGACCTGCAGGCCGGCAAGGGGCCGAAGACCTCCTCGGAACTGATCCTCAGCCTCGCCGATTATCTGACCGACAAGATCGATGGTCTGGTCGCCGAGCTGGCCGAGCGGGTCGATGAGCAGGAAGAGCGGATCGACGCCGACGAGCGTCTGTTACCGGACCATGACCTGTTGCTGCAGATGCGCCGCCGTGCCGCCGGCCTGCGCCGCTTCCTGGCGCCGCAGCGGGAGATCTACGCCCAGCTGGCGCGTAACCAGCACCCCTGGTTTCTGGCCGACGACAGCGACTACTGGAACGAGCTGAACAACCGCCTGACCCGCTATCTGGAAGAGCTGGAGCTCAGTCGCGAACGGGTCGATCTGGTGCTGGATGCGGAGAAGCGACGCATGGACGAACGGATGAACCGCATCATGTACCGCTTCAGCATCATCACCATGGTGTTCCTGCCGATGAGTTTCCTCACCGGCCTGCTGGGCATCAACGTCGGCGGCATGCCCGGGGCCGACAGCCCGCTGGGCTTCGTCATCGCCTGCCTGGCCATGTCGGCCATCGGCCTCGGCCAGTGGTGGCTATTCCGTCGCTGGCGCTGGCTCTGATGTGACCCAATGACCGCTGCTCTCGTCTAGCCGAGACGTCCTGTGAGGTGCGTCATGCACGATCCATTCGAAGAATCCCTGCGCGATTTGCTCAAGTCCCCGGTGTCCGATCACGACGACGACGCCTGCCTGCACCGCGTGCTCAAGACCGCCAACCGCCAGGTCGGCGCGGGAGACTTGTTCAGCCTGATGGGACATTGGCTCGAAGCCCTGATGATCGCCCTGAATAGCGGTTCGGCGCATGTCGCGCCGGTCTCGCGCCGCCACTCTTCTTCTCGTTCTACTGATAAGGCTGACTGAAATGGAACTCGATCCCTGGACCCAAAGCCTGATTGCCGCGATGACCGCCCTCTGGACCAAGGTCGCCGGCTTCATTCCGAACCTGTTCGTGGCCTTGATCCTGGTGCTGCTCGGCTTCGTGGTGGCCAAGCTGCTCGACACCCTGCTGTCCAAACTGCTCGGCAAGCTGGGCCTGGATCGGCTGATGGCCGGCACCGGCCTGACCAAGCTGCTCGGCCGCGGCGGCATCCAGGTGCCGGTGTCGACCCTGATCGGCAAGATCGTCTACTGGTTCGTGTTGCTGATCTTCCTGGTGTCGGCCGCCGAGTCCCTCGGTCTGGAACGGGTGTCGGCGACCCTCGACGTGCTGGCGCTGTACTTGCCCAAGGTCTTCGGCGCGGCGTTGGTGCTGGTCGCCGGTGTGCTCCTGGCCCATCTGGTCAGCGGTCTGGTGCGCGGCGCGGCCGAAGGCGTCGGCCTGGATTACGCCCATGGCCTGGGGCGTATCGCCCAGGGCCTGGTGATCATCATCAGCATCTCCGTGGCCATCGGCCAGCTGGAGGTCAAGACCGACCTGCTCAACAACGTCATCGCCATCGTGCTGATTTCGGTCGGGCTGGCCGTGGCCCTGGCGTTGGGGCTGGGCAGCCGGGAGATCGCCGGGCAGATACTCGCCGGCATCTACGTGCGAGAGTTGTATCAGGTCGGGCAACAAGTGCAGATCGGCGAGGTCGAAGGGCAGATCGAGGAAATTGGCACGGTCAAGACCATCCTGCTGACCGACTCCGGCGAATTGGTCTCGGTGGCCAACCGAACTCTGCTCGAGCAACGGGTAAGCAGCCGCTAACGCGCCAATCCCTGCTAATGTATGCCGCCGTACCTGCCGCCTGAAGTATCAGGCGCTGGCGGCTTGTGTCCCGACTGTCGGCCCGACCCGTTTTGAATAAAGCCCAACCGTTGTCCATGCGATACGACCCCCGCGAGCTCTCGGACGAGGAGCTGGTGGCGCGGGCGCATGGCGAGTTGTTTCACGTCACCCGAGCCTATGAAGAGCTGATGCGGCGTTATCAGCGCACCCTGTTCAACGTGTGCGCACGCTATCTGGGCAATGATCGCGATGCGGACGATGTCTGCCAGGAGGTCATGCTCAAGGTTCTCTACGGTCTGAAGAACTTCGAGGGCAAGTCCAAGTTCAAGACCTGGCTGTACAGCATTACCTATAACGAGTGCATCACCCAGTACCGCAAGGAGCGGCGCAAGCGCCGTTTGATGGATGCCCTGAGTCTCGATCCGCTGGAGGAAGCGTCGGAAGAGAAGACGCCGAAGGTCGAGGACCGCGGGGGGCTGGACCGCTGGCTGGTGCATGTGAACCCGATCGATCGGGAAATCCTGGTGCTACGTTTTGTCGCAGAGCTGGAGTTCCAGGAGATCGCCGACATCATGCATATGGGCCTGAGCGCCACGAAAATGCGCTATAAACGCGCGCTGGATCGATTGCGTGAGAAGTTTGCCGGCGACACCGAAAGTTAGTTCGGGGCAGCTCTCTCTGGCGCAGCAATCGTTCTGCTAAACTCGCCGCCGTTTTGCGTGTCTACCTGCACGCAATTCAATCAATCACCATGTGGGGATTTACGGATGAAACTGAAAAACACCTTAGGCGTAGTCATTGGCTCTCTCGTTGCCGCCTCTTGCATGAGCGCGCTGGCTCAGGGCCAAGGCGCAGTCGAGGTGGAAGCTTTCGGCAAGCGTTACATGACCGACAGCTCTCGCGACCTGTCCAACGGCAATCTGTTTGGTGGCTCTGTTGGCTACTACCTGACCGATGACGTCGAACTGGCCCTGTCGTATGGCGAATATCACGATATTCGTTCGGAAAACGGAACCGGTAACAAGAACATCAAGGGCAACCTGGCCGGCCTGGATGCCATCTACCACTTCGGTGAGCAGGGCGTCGGCCTGCGTCCCTACGTGTCTGCTGGCTTCGCCCACCAGAACATCAGCAACGTGCCGGCGCGCACCGGCCGTGATCACTCCACCTTCGCCAACGTCGGTACCGGCGTGAAGTATTTCTTCACCGAAAACCTCTTCGCCCGTGCCGGCCTGGATGGCATGTACAACATCGACGCCAACGAAACCGAGTGGGCTGCTGGCGTAGGTGTCGGCATGAACTTCGGCGGCAGCAGCAAGCCGGCTCCGGCGCCTGCGCCGGTCGCCGCCGTGCAGCCGGTTGCCGAGCCGGTTCAGGCCGAAGAACCGATGGAAATGGTACGCGTCGAGCTGGACGTTAAGTTCGACTTCGACAAGGCCAACGTCAAGCAAGAGAGCTATGGCGACATCAAGAACCTGGCCGACTTCATGAACCAGTACCCGCAGACCACCACCACGGTCGAAGGTCACACCGACGCCAAGGGCAGCGACGCTTACAACCAGAAGCTGTCCGAGCGTCGTGCCAACGCCGTTCGTGAAGTGCTGGTCAACCAGTACGGCGTGTCGGGCGAGCGCGTCAACGCCGTCGGTTACGGTGAGAGCCGTCCGGTGGCCGACAACGCCAGCGATGCCGGCCGCGCCATCAACCGTCGCGTAGAAGCCGAAGTGGAAGCCCAGATCAAGCAGTGATCGAGGCTAAGCTTCAAGAAAAACCCGGCTTCGGCCGGGTTTTTCTTTGCCCAGAAAAAAGCCCGGCCGAAGCCGGGCAGGAACAACTTCGCAGGAGCGAAGCGGTTAGGCACTGATCGCCAGCTGCAGGGCTTGCGGTTCGGCGGCGACCTCGCCGATCACCAGGATCGCCGGGCTCTTGAGTCGAAAGGACAGGGCATCGTGCTGCATGGCGGCCAGGCTGCTGCGGCAGTCGCGCTGCTGCGGCAGCGAGGCGTTCTCGATCATCGCCACCGGCATGTCCGCGCGCATGCCGCCGGCCAGCAGGCCGTCGCGGATATCCGCCAGCTTGGCCACGCCCATGTACACCACCAGGGTGGTACCGCTTTGCGCCAGGGCCGGCCAGTTCAGCGTGCTGTCGTCCTGGGTGTGGGCGGTGACCAGGGTCACGCCGCGGGCCACGCCGCGCAGGGTCAGGGGGATGCCGCACTGGGTGGCACCGGCCAGGCCGGCGGTGATGCCGTTGACCAGCTCCACCTCAATGCCGTGCTCGCTCAGCCAGTCGGCTTCCTCGCTGCCACGGCCGAAGATGCAGGGGTCCCCGCCCTTGAGGCGCACCACGCACTTGCCCTGGCGCGCATAGCGCAGCATCAGGCGGTGGATGAAGGCCTGGGGCGTGGAGCGGCAACCGCCACGCTTGCCCACCGGCACCACCCGGGCGGTGGGGCAGTGCTCCAGCACGGCCGGGTTGACCAGGTCGTCGATCATCACGATCTCGGCCTGGGCCAAGGCCTTCACCGCTTTGAGGGTCAGCAGCTCCGGGTCGCCGGGACCCGCGCCTACCAGCCAGACTTTTGCGCTCATATTCATCACCTCAGGCGTTCGCGGCGGCGGACAGGGAGGGCGCCGCCAGCAGTCGTTTGATTTCCGGTACGCAGGAGCCACAGCTGGTGCCGCACTTGAGCTCCAGCTTGAGGCCGTCCAGGTCCAGGCCACGGGCGATGCCGGCGCAGACCGCGGCCTCGCTCACATCCAGGCAGTTGCACAGGGTCTTGCCGGCCTTGGCCGCGGCGGCATTGCCGGGGGGGGTGGCCAGCGGCGCCAGCAGCCAGCGGCGCAGGTCGGCGTCGGCCTGGCCCTCGCTCCACAGATTTTTGAGCCAGTCGCGGGCGGCGGTCTCGCCAGCCAGGCGGATGGCCTTGATGCGTCCGTCCTCGATGCGCACGCGCTTGCCCACGGTGCGCCGCGGGTCGTCGTAGGCCAGCACCGGCCCCTCGACGACATCCAGTAGCGCGTCGATCCGCGCCAGCAACTCGCCTTCCGGCGCCACCGCGCTGGCGGCGCGGATCAGCAGGGCGGGGCGCTCGCGGCCGGTGAGGGTCAGGCTGGCGTAGGCGAAGCCGTCGAACAGCGGGCGCAGGGCGGCGAAGCGCTGCTGCACGTCGCCTTCGACTAGGGCGAACAGCTGCCAGGGCAACTCGACCTTCTCCACCTCGATGCCGGCGTGCTTGAGTTCCGGCTGCTTGGACAGCGGGTCGAAGGCCGGCAGGGTCAGCACGTTGGTGCCCAGGCCCCTGAGGAAGCGGTTGCCCCAGTGCATCGGCAGGTAGGCCTGGCCGGAGCGCACCGCCTCGTCGGCCTGCACCGGCAGGATCAGGCTGCCGCGGCGGCTGCGCACCTTGACCAGGTCGCCGGCCTGCAGGCGCCGCCGACGCAGTTCGTCCGGGTGCAGGCTGAGCACGGCCTCCGGGGCATGGCCGAACAGCCGCGCGGCGGTGCCGGTGCGGCTCATGCCGTGCCACTGGTCGCGCAGGCGGCCGGTGTTGAGGGTCAGGGGGAAGCGCGCCTCGCGCTTCTCCTTGGGCGCCCGGTAGGGGTCGGCATGGAAGCGCGCGCGGCCGCTGTCGGTGGGGAAGCGGCCGTCGCCGTACAGGCGCGGGGTGCCCTGGCGGGCGCCGGCCGGGAAGGGCCACTGCTGCGGACCGAGATCGTCCAGCAGGGCGTGGGACAGGCCCGACAGGTCGAGGTCGCGGCCGGCGGTCAGCTGCTTGTACTCCTCGAATAGCGCTGCGGAGTCGGCGAAGGCGAACAGGCTCGGCTGGGCGGGGCGCAGCCGGGCTTCCAGGCGGCGGGCGAAGTCGGTGGTGATCGCCCAGTCCGGCCGCGCCTGTCCCGGCGCCGGCACGGCGCGGCGCACATGGCTGACGCGGCGCTCGGAGTTGGTCACGCTGCCTTCCTTCTCGCCCCAGCTGGCGGCGGGCAGCAGCAGGTCGGCGTACTGGCAGGTCTCGGTGGTGAAGAAGGCCTCCTGGACCACGACGAAGGGGCAGGCGGCCAGGGCCTCGTGGACCCTGTTCTGGTCCGGCAGCGACTGCGCCGGGTTGGTGCAGGCGATCCACAAGGCCTTGATGGTGCCGGCCCGCACCGCCTCGAACAGCTCGATGGCGGTCAGGCCGGGGTTCTGCGGCAGCGCGTCGACGCCCCAGTAGCCGGCGACCTCGGCGCGGTGTTCGGGGTTGGCGGCGTCGCGGTGGCCGGGCAACAGGTTGGACAGGCTGCCGGTCTCGCGCCCGCCCATGGCGTTGGGCTGGCCGGTGAGGGAGAAGGGGCCGGCGCCGGGCCGGCCTATCTGCCCGGTGGCCAGGTGCAGGTTGATCAGCGCGCTGTTCTTCGCGCTGCCGGCGCTGGACTGGTTCAGGCCCATGCACCAGAGCGAGAGGAAGGACGGTGCCTGGCCGATCAGTTCGGCGCAGGCCTGCAGGTTTTCCAGGGAGATGCCGCAGATCTCCGCCACCGTGCCCGGGGTGTAGTCGCGCACCAGCTTCTTCAGGGCGGCGAAGCCCTCGGTGTGGGCGTCGATGAAGGCGCGGTCGATCCAGCCCTCCCACAGCAGGATGTGCAGGATGCCGTGCAGCAGCGCCACGTCGGTACCCGGCAGGATCGCCAGGTGCAGGTCGGCAAGCTCGCAGGTGTCGGTGCGCCGCGGGTCGATGACGATGACCTTCATCTCCGGGCGCCTGGCCTTGGCTTCCTCCAGGCGGCGAAACAGCACCGGGTGGGCGTAGGCCATGTTGCTGCCGGCGATCAGCAGGCAGTCGCTCTGCTCGATGTCCTCGTAGCTGCAGGGCGGCGCGTCGGCGCCGAGGCTGCGCTTGTAGCCCACGACCGCCGAGCTCATGCACAGGCGCGAGTTGGAGTCGAGGTTGTTGGTGCCGACCAGGGCCCGGGCCAGCTTGTTGAAGGCGTAGTAGTCCTCGGTCAGCAACTGGCCGGAGATGTAGAAGGCCACGCTGTCCGGGCCGTGCTCGCGGATGGTCTCGGCGAACACGCTGGCGGCGTGGTCCAGGGCGCTGTCCCAGTCCGTGCGGCTACGGGCCAGGCCCTTGCCCAGGCGCAGTTCGGGATACAGGCCGCGGGCGTCCAGGTCGCCGGTCAGGTGCAGGGTCGCGCCCTTGCTGCACAGCTTGCCGTAGTTGGCCGGGTGGCTGGGATCGCCGGCGACGCCGAGGATCTTCTCGCCGTCGTGTTCGATCAGCACGCCACAGCCGACGCCACAGTAGCAGCAGGTCGAGGCGGTGATCTGGTTGGTGCTGGCCATGGTTCGGGGCTCCTACAGGCCTGGGGTGGACAAGGCCGGGCTTGTCCACCGGTACAGGGCGGTGGAAAAGCCTGCGGCGTTTTCCACCCTACGGCTCACGCGCACTCTTTCGCGGTATTCAGGGCCAGCAGCACCCGGCCGTTCTCGACCTTGGCCTCGTGCCGGTGGGCGCAGCCGACGTCCGGGGCCACCGCCTCGCCGCTGGCCAGCTCGATCTGCCAGTTGTGCAGCGGGCAGGCCACCCGCTTGCCGTAGATCAGGCCCTGGGACAGCGGCCCGCCCTTGTGCGGGCAGCGGTCGTCGAGGGCGAAGACCTCGTCGCCTGCGGTACGGAAGATGGCGATGTCACCCTTGGGCCCTTCGATGATGCGCGAGCCCAGTACGTTGATCTCGTCCAGGGCGCAGATATCCAGCCAGTTCATACGGAGGCCTCCTCGAGCTGCACGACGTTGATGCGGTCGAACTCTTTCTTCAGGTTCGGGGTTTCGATGCGCTCCTTCCACGGGTCCTGCTCGAAGGACAGTGCGTATTGCAGGCGGGCATTGAGCGCCTTGCGGTTGCCTTCGTCCTCCAGCACGGCCTTCTTGATGTGCTCCATGCCCACGCGCTGCAGGTAGTGCACGGTGCGCTCCAGGTAGAAGGCTTCCTCGCGATAGAGCTGGAGGAAGGCGCCGTTGTACTCGCGCACCTCCTCGGCGGTCTTGAGCTTGACGAAGAACTCCGCGACCTCGGTCTTGATGCCGCCGTTGCCGCCGATGTACATCTCCCAGCCCGAATCCACGCCGATGATGCCGACGTCCTTGATGCCGGCCTCGGCGCAGTTGCGCGGGCAGCCGGAGACCGCCAGCTTGACCTTGTGCGGCGACCACATGTTGAACAGGTCGTGCTCCAGCTCGATGCCCAGCTGGGTCGAGTTCTGTGTGCCGAAGCGGCAGAACTCGCTGCCCACGCAGGTCTTCACGGTGCGGATGGACTTGCCGTAGGCGTGGCCGGAGGGCATGTCCAGTTCCTTCCACACCGCCGGCAGGTCTTCCTTCTTGATGCCCAGCAGGTCGATGCGCTGGCCGCCGGTGACCTTGACCATGGGCACCTGGTACTTGTCGGCCACGTCGGCGATGCGGCGCAGCTCGGAGGGGTTGGTGACCCCGCCCCACATGCGCGGCACCACCGAGTAGGTGCCGTCCTTCTGGATGTTGGCGTGGGCGCGCTCGTTGATCAGGCGCGACTGCGGGTCGTCCTTGGCCTCGCCCGGCCAGGTGGAGATCAGGTAATAGTTCAGCGCCGGGCGGCAGGTGGCGCAGCCGTTGGGCGTGCTCCAGTTCATGAAGGCCATGGCCTGGCTGAGGCTGGTCAGGTGCTGCTCGCGGATGGTCTTGCGGATCTGTCCGTGGTTGAAGTCGCTGCAGCCGCAGATGGCCTTCTCGCTCTTGGGTTTGACGTCGGCGGCGCCGCCGACCGTGCTGATCAGGATCTGCTCGACCAGTCCGGCGCAGGAGCCGCAGGAGCTGGCGGCCTTGGTGTGTTTCTTGACCTCGTCGACCGAGAACAGGCCGTTCTCCTGGATGGCCTTGACGATAGTGCCCTTGCACACGCCGTTGCAGCCGCACACCTCCATGCTGTCGGGCATGTTGGCGGTCTTGTCGGCGCCCTGGTGGCCGACGTCGCCGATGGCGTTCTCGCCGAACATCAGGTGGTCGCGGATCTCGCTGACGTTGTGGTTCTCGCGGATCTGCCGGAAGTACCAGCCGCCGTCGGCGGTGTCGCCGTACAGGCAGGCGCCGACCAGCACGTCGTCCTTGATCACCAGCTTCTTGTACACGCCGCCGATGGGGTCGGACAGGGTGATGGTCTCGGTGCCCTCGGCACCCATAAATTCGCCGGCGGAGAACAGGTCGATGCCGGTGACCTTGAGCTTGGTCGAGGTCACCGAGCCCTGGTAGCGGGAGAAACCCAGCTGGGCCAGGTGGTTGGCGCAGACCTTGGCCTGCTCGAACAGCGGTGCCACCAGGCCGTAGGCGATGCCACGGTGGCTGGCACATTCGCCGATGGCGTAGACCCGCGGGTCGAAGGTCTGCAGGGTGTCGTCGACCAGGATGCCGCGGTTGCAGGCGATCCCGGCCTTCTCCGCCAGCTCGGTGTTGGGGCGGATGCCGGCGGCCATCACCACCAGGTCGGCGGGGATCACCTCGCCATCCTTGAACTTCACCGCGCAGACCCGGCCTTCGCCGTTGTCCAGCAGCTCGGCGGTGTGCTTGGGCAGGAGGAACTTCAGGCCGCGGTCCTCCAGGGACTTCTGCAGCAGGTCGCCGGCGGTGCGGTCGAGCTGGCGCTCCAGCAGCCAGTCGCCGATATGCACCACGGTGACGTCCATGCCACGCAGCTTGAGGCCGTTGGCCGCTTCCAGGCCGAGCAGGCCGCCGCCGATCACCACCGCGTGCTTGTGGGTCTTGGCGGTGTCCATCATGGTCTGGGTGTCGGCGATGTCGCGGTAGCCGATCACCCCGTCCAGGTCCTTGCCGGGGATCGGCAGGATGAAGGGGTTGGAGCCGGTGGCGATGAGCAGGCGGTCGTACTCGGCTTCGCTGCCGTCCTCGGCGATGACCAGGCGGCGCTTGCGGTCGATCTCCACGACCTTGCGCCCCAGGCGCAGATCGATGCCGTTGTCGGCATACCAGGCCAGATCGTTGAGGACGATCTCCTCGAAGCTCTGCTCGCCGGCCAGCACCGGCGAGAGCAGGATGCGGTTGTAGTTCGGGTGGGGTTCGGCACCGAACACGGTGATGTCGTAGAGGTCGGGAGCGAGCTTGAGCAGCTCCTCGAGCGTCCGCACTCCGGCCATGCCGTTACCGATCATTACCAGTTTGAGTTTCTTCATGGTTCCTCACCGTCCTGCATCACCGGAAAACAAAAAGGCGTCCCGCTAGTCACCTAGCGAGGACGCCTTTGTCCAAGTCCCGTTCTCTCGGGAAGTGCGCTCTCCTACGTTGAAGCGCGCACCTTATTTAATTTGTATGAGTGCTATAGCAGTCTCTGTGCCAACTCTGGCGTATGGCCGGTTCACGGGGGTTCTGGCGGTTTCAGGGAAGGCGCCGGGCGCGGCACGGGGCCGGCTGCGCACCTGTTTAAGGCGAGTTGCGCCCTTATGGTGCATGGCTGGGCGGCTGCGCCTAGTTGAGCAGCAGTACCAGCAGGGCCAGGTTGAGCAGCAGGGAGCACAACGCCACGCTGCGCCAGACCAGCAGCGGCTCACGCTCCAGCAGCGGCCTGGGCCGGATGCTCAAGGCCTGGCGCTCGCCCTGTTCCAGGGCCAGCAGCCATTCCTCGGCGGTCTCGAAGCGCTGCTGCGGATCGACGCTGACCGCGCGGTTGAGGCTCTCGTCCAGCCAGCTCGGCAGGTCGGGGCGGTAGCGGCTGGCCGGGGTCGGGCTGCCGAAGCGCGGGTGCTGGAAGGCCTCGATCTCGCCATGGGGGTAGTGGCCGGTGAGCAGGTGATAGAGGGTCACGCCCGCTGCGTAGAGGTCCTGGCGGGCGCTGGGCGGGCTGCCGGCGAAGGCCTCGGGGGCGATGTAGCTGGGGGTGCCGGGCAGGCTGCCGCTCTCGTCCTGGGACAGGCCCGGGCAGTAGGCCAGGCCGAAGTCCAGCAGGCGCAGCTCGCCGTCATCGCCCCACAGCAGGTTCTCCGGCTTGATGTCGCGATGCAGGATGTTGCGCCGGTGCAGCAGGCCCAAGGCCTTGAGCAGGCGCGGGGCGATATCCAGCCACTCCGGCAGCGGCAGCGGTCCGGACAGGCGCAGGTGTTCGGCCAGGGTCTGGCCGGCGTACTCGCGCTGCAGGTAATACAGGTGCTGGCGCTGCGGCAGGGGATGGACCTCGGCGAAGTGGCGGCCGGCCACGCGGCGCAGGAACCATTCCTCGAGCAGCAGGGCCGGGCCGGCCTGAGGCTCGTCGGCGCGGTCGGGCGGCAGGGTCTTGAGCAGCCAGCGCCGCGCCTGGCCGTCGCGCACCCGGTAGACCAGGGACTGGCGCGACTCGGCCAGCAGGCGTTCCACCTGCCAGCCTTCGAAGGCCTGGCCCTCGCGCAGCCTAGGTGGCAGTGGCCAGTGCGCGAGCTGGGCCAGGGTGTCGGCCAGGGCGCTTTCCGGCAGGTCCTCGACCCTGACCAGCAGGGCGCTGGCGTTGTCCTGACTGCCGGCCAGGTGGGCGGCGCAGACCAGGGCGCGGCAGGCCGCGGCCGGGTCCGGCTCGTCGTGCAGGATGCGCTGGATGCCCCCATCGCCGAGCACCGCCCAGACGCCGTCGCTGACCAGCAGGAAGCTCTCGCCCTGGCGCAGCTCGCCGTCCAGGTAGTCCACCACCAGGTGCTGGTCCAGGCCCAGGGCGCGCTTGAGCACATGCTGCATGCCCGGCTGCTCCCACACGTGGTCCTCGCTGAGCCGCTCGAGCTCGCCGTTGTGCCAGCGGTAGGCGCGGCAGTCGCCGACATGCGCCAGGGTGAAGCGGCGGCCACGCAGGACCAGGGCGCTGAGGGTGGTGAGCAGTGGCTGACCGCCGCCATTCGCCTGCAGCCAGCGGTTGTGGGCCACCAGCAGGCGATCCAGCGACTGCGCCACGGCCCAGGTTTCCGGGGTGGCGTAGTAGTCCAGGGCCAGGGCCTGCAGCGTCGCGCGGGCGGCCAGGCCGCCGTCGGCACACTGGCTGACGCCGTCGGCCAGGGCGAACAGGTAGCCCTTGCTCGCGGCCAGGGCCGGTGCCGGGGTGACCACCCGCAGGGCGTCCTGGTTCTCTTCCCGGGGGCCGGTGGCGGTCGCTTCGCCGAAGGTCAATTGCAGGGCCATCATGGCTGTCCTGTTGCATAAAGGGCTGTGGTAAAGGCGGGCTGGCGCCCGGGCTGAGGGAATGACCATCGTCGGCTCCCTCGTTACGCCTGACCAGTGCATTGCTACCCTGTCGGTCAGCCCGCCTTTACCGCAGCCATCAGCATTCTGAAGGCGTAGGGTGGATGAACAAGGCGTCATCCACCCTACGTTAGTTTGTTACACCCGGGCGGCGGTGACGGCAGCCGAGCCCCAGGTGGTGCGCCAGCGCTGCTTGACGCCGTGCAGGCCGAACCAGGCCAGCAGGCCCAGGCTGGCGAACAGCCACAGGCCCAGCTGGTAGTCGCCGGTGTGCTGCTTGATGGCGCCCAGGCCTGCGGCCAGGAGGAAGCCGCCGACGCCGCCGGCCATGCCGATCAGCCCGGTCATCACGCCGATCTCCTTGCGAAAGCGCTGCGGCACCAGCTGGAACACCGCGCCGTTACCAGCGCCCAGGCCGAGCATGGCGGCGACGAACAGGGCCAGTGCGGCGGTCGAGCTGGGCAGGTTGAAGCCCACCGCGGCGATGCACAGCGAGGCGAGGGTGTACATCATCAGCAGCGAGCGGATGCCGCCGATGCGGTCGGCCAGGGCGCCGCCCAGGGGGCGTAGCAGGCTGCCGGCGCAGACGCAGGCGGCGGTGTAGTAGCCGGCGGTAACCGGGTCCAGGCCGTACTGGTCGTTGAAGTAGCCGGGCAGAGCGCTGGCCAGGCCGATGAAACCGCCGAAGGTGACGCTGTAGAAGAACATGAACCACCAGCTGTCGCGGTCGCCGAGGGCCTTGAGGTAGTCGGCCAGGGCCTTGGGCTTGGGCCGCTCGGGCGCGTTCTTCGCCACGGCGGCGAAGACCAGCAGGGTGATCAGCAGCGGGATCAGCGCCCAGCCGAACACGTTCTGCCAGCCGAACAGGGCGGCCAGGCCCGGCGCGAAGATCGCCGCCAGCACGGTACCGGAATTACCCGCACCGGCGATGCCCATGGCCTTGCCCTGGTGTTCGGCCGGGTACCACTGCGAGGCCAGGGGCAGGGCGACGGCGAAGGCTGCGCCGGCGAAGCCGAGGAACAGGCCGAGCAGCAGGGCCTGCTCATAGGTCTGGATGCCGATCCGCCAGGCGGCGAACAACGACGCGATCACCACCACCTGGCCGAGCAGCCCGGCGCTCTTGGGCGACAGCCGATCGGCGAGGAACCCCATGACGATGCGCAGCACGGCCCCGGCGAGGATCGGCGTGGCGACCATCAGGCCACGTTGCTGGGCGCTCAGGTCCAGGTCGGTGGCGATCTGCACGGCCAGCGGGCCGAGCAGGTACCAGACCATGAAGCTCAGGTCGAAATAGAGAAAAGCGGCAAACAGCGTCGGGGTGTGGCCGGCCTTCCAGAAACTTTTATTCATCGAACACCTCATCAGCAAGAAGGAGCCCGGTCGGGTCGAGGCGTCATGGTCGTGGACACGACGACCGCCACCCGCCGGGGAGGCGCGGCACTTGTGGTGCCACGCCCTGCGGCCGAAGCCACAGCTGGGTTGAGAGAGTTACCGGCAGCACCGCTGGATCACAGCGGCGCCACCAAGCCCCGGGCGTTGGGGCGTAAACGAAAAACGCCGCGTCACCGACCGCTGTCGAGCGGGGGTGAGGCGACGTCTTTGTCGTTCGAGAGGGCAGCCGCCGTTGGCTGCTTGTGGTGGTGATAAAGCAAGAGGCGAGCCAACTGGCCGAAGGGCCCGAAGTCAGGGGGACGCCTGGTCCAGCGCCTCAATGCTCGAGTCAAAATGGGGCGCGCCGACTTCTTGGTGCGCTGGGACGGGGCGTGAAGGCATGCGTGATCACGGTGCATGCTCCGGACGCCCCGGGCCGAGCGCCAGCAGCGAGCCGCCAGGCTCAGGCCGCCGGGCGCTGCTGCTTCTGGTAGAGGAACTCCAGCACCGCCGCGCGGTAGGCGTGGTAGCGCGCATCCTGGGCCAGGGCCATGCGCTCGCGCGGGCGCGCCAGCTCGACCCGGAGGATGTCGCCGATGGTCGCCGCCGGGCCGTTGCTCATCATCACGATGCGGTCGGACAGCAGCACCGCCTCGTCGACGTCGTGGGTGATCATGATCACCGTGTTGCCCAGTTCGGCGTGGATCTCCATCAACGAGTCCTGCAGGTGGGCGCGGGTCAGGGCGTCGAGGGCGCCGAACGGCTCGTCCATCAGCAGCACCTTGGGCTGCATGGCCAGGGCGCGGCCGATGCCGATGCGCTGCTTCATGCCGCCGGAGATCTCGCTGGGGCGCTTGTCGCGGGCGTGGCTCATGTGCACCAGCTCGAGGTTGTGCTCGATCCACTCGCGCATCTCGCCCCGGCTCTTGCGTCCCTGGAACACCTGGCGCACCGCCAGCTCGATGTTCTGGTAGCAGCTCAGCCAGGGCAGCAGGCTGTGGTTCTGGAACACCACGGCGCGCTCCGGGCCGGGCGCGTCGACCTCGCGGCCGTCGAGGATGACCCCGCCGGTGCTGGCCTGGTAGAGGCCGGCGACTATGTTGAGCACGGTCGACTTGCCGCAGCCGGAGTGGCCGATCAGCGAGACGAACTCGCCCTTGGCGATCTTCAGGTTGACGTTCGAGAGGGCGCAGAACAGGCCCTTGTCGGTGGGGAAGCTGATGCCTACGCCGGTCAGCTCGAGGTGTGCGGTGTGCATGGCGGACTCCTGGGTTGAAGGGGTTAGCGCAGGTCGGCGTTCTTGTCCCAGCTGGCGCGGCGCTGCAGCAGGAGCATGAGACGGTCGAGAACGAAGCCGATCAGGCCGATGACGATCACCGCGACCATGATCCGGCCGAGGGAGTTGGAGCTGCCGTTCTGGAACTCGTCCCAGATGAATTTGCCCAGGCCCGGGTTCTGCGCCAGCATCTCGGCGGCGATCAGCACCATCCAGCCGGTGGCCAGCGACAGGCGCAGGCCGGTGAAGATCATCGGCACGGCGGCGGGCAGGACGATGCGCCGCACATGGGACAGCGGCGACAGGCTGAGCACCCGACTGACGTTGCGCAGGTCCTGGTCGAGGTTGGCCACGCCCACCGTGGTGTTGATCACCGTCGGCCACAGGCAGCACAGCGCCACGGTGATCGCCGAGGTGACGAAGGACTTGGCCATCAGCGGATCGCTGCTGGTGTACAGGGCGCTGACCACCATGGTCACCAGCGGCAGCCAGGCCAGCGGCGAGACCGGCTTGAACACCTGGATCAGCGGGTTGACCGCGTTGTAGATCGGCTTGCTCAGGCCGCAGACGATCCCCAGCGGGATGGCCAGCAGGGAGGCGAGGACGAAGCCGGTCAGCACCGTGTAGAGGCTGGTGAAGATCTGCTTGAAGAAGGTCGGCTTGCCGGTATAGGGACGGATCTTCACCTCGGCGTCCGGGTTCTTCGCCAGGGTGGCGGCGTTGCGCGCCTTCTGGCGCAGGTAGAAGGCCTCGGCCTTCTTCTGCTCGCGCAGGTGTTCGCCCACCAGGGCGCCGAACTGGCTGGCGGCCTGGGTCGGGCCGGGGAACTTGCCCAGGCTGGTGTCGATGCTGCCGGCGACTATCTGCCAGAACAGCAGGAAGGCCAGCACGCCGATGGCCGGCATCAGCAGATTTGGCAGCCAGCGCTTGAAGGCCAGGCTGCGTGCCGACTTCAGGGTTTCCCGTATGGGTTGGGCGACGGCGGGGTTGCTCATCGTCTTGTCCTCGAAGCAGAGGGGAGCCGGCGGGTCCGGCTCCCTGGGCAGTGGCGGGTTACAGAACGGAGTCGGCTTTCAGGCCAATCTTGAATTGGTTGATGTACTCGTTCGGCTTGCGCCCGTCGTAGGTCAGGCCATCGATGAACTCGTTGGTCGGCGCGCGGAAACCCTCCTCGCCGGCGTCCGGGAAGTCCTCGGACTTGGCCAGGCCTTCTTCCACCAGTTCGGCCGCGGCGCTGCGGTAGATCTCCGGCAGGTAGACCTGCTTGGCCACGTCCAGGTACCAGCTGTCGGGCTTGGCCTCGCCGATCTGGCCCCAGCGACGCATCTGGGTCAGGTACCAGATGGCGTCGGAGTAGTAGGGGTAGGTGGCGTGGTAGCGGAAGAACACGTTGAAATCCGGCACTTCCCGGGTGTCACCCTTCTCGTACTCGAAGGTTCCGGTCATGGAGTTGGCGATCACCTTGGCGTCGGCGCCGACGTACTCGGGACGCGAGAGGATCTTCACCGCCTCGGCGCGGTTGGCGTTGCCGTCCGCGTCCAGCCACATGGCGGCGCGGATCAACGCCTTGACCAGGCGCTTGTGGGTCTCCGGGTTGGCCTCGGCCCAGGCCTTGGATACGCCGAAGACCTTCTCCGGGTTGTTCTTCCAGATCTCGTAGTCGGTGATCACCGGCACGCCGATGCCCTTGAACACGGCTTGCTGGTTCCACGGCTCGCCCACGCTGTAGCCGTTGATGGTGCCGGCCTCCATGGTCGCCGGCATCTGCGGCGGCGGGGTGACCGAGAGCAGTGCGTCGGCGTTGATGGTGCCGGCGATGTCGCCCTTGGCCGGCGCGTAGTAGCCGGGGTTGATGCCGCCGGCGGCCAGCCAGTAGCGCAGCTCGTAGTTGTGGGTGGAGACCGGGAACACCATGCCCAGGTTGAAGGGCTTGCCCTGGGCCTTGTACTGCTCGATCACCGGCTTCAGGGCATCGGCCTTGATCGGGTGCAGCGGCTTGCCGTTCTCCATCGGCACGTGCTTCTTCATTTCCTCCCAGACGGCGTTGGACAGGGTGATGCCGTTGCCGTTGAGGTCCATGGAGAAGGCGGTGACCACCTCGGCCTGGGTGCCGAAGCCGATGGTGGCGCCCAGCGGCTGGCCGGCCAGCATGTGTGCGCCGTCCAGCTCGCCGGTGATCACCCGGTCCAGCAGCACCTTCCAGTTGGCCTGGGCCTCGAGGGTGACGTACAGGCCCTCGTCCTCGAAGTAGCCCTTCTCGTAGGCGATGGCCAGCGGCGCCATGTCGGTCAGCTTGATGAAGCCGAGCTTGAGTTCGTCCTTCTCGGGCTCGGCGGCCTGGGCGACTTGCAGGCTCAGCGGCGAGAACAGCAGGGCGGCGGCGCAGCCGAGGCCGGCCAGGGTCTTCTTCAGCAGGGAACGGCGAACGGTGAATGTACGCATGGTGATTCCTCAGGTCTCGAAAACGAAAAAAGACGTCGCGGACAAACCGCCCCTGGGGGCAGGCTGCCTTCGACGTCTTTGTCTATTCGTCCCGATCACCGCCGTTGGCGATCCGATGACGTTTGCCGAGGAGGTAATTGCAAGGGACTTGCCAGCTTCCTTGCCAGCGGCCGATTCCGGCTGCGCAAAAGCGGGCCGGCGGCCGCCGAGCACTCGCGACTCTGCGGTCTATAGGCTTTTAAATCAGTAGGTTATGAAAAATATTCAGGTGCTTCATGAGGTCGCTCAGACGCACTGCCGGCAGGCGCACGGCGCTCGGCCGCGCCGCGCCAAGGCCGCTCGTTGAGCCATCGGCGGGCGAAATGGACAGGGGCTGGGCGCTTCTGCTTCGGCTTGGTGCGCCAGCGACCACTCCACGGCGCAGCTCAGCGCGATACTGGCTGGGCGTGAGCTTCCTCGACGAACTCCCTGAGCCATCTCAGCACCTGCACGGCATCCCAGCGTGCCGGATCGAACAGGGCATAGGCCAGGCCCTGATACCCCACCACATCCAGCTGCCTGTGGTAGCCGGCGCGCTGCAGCAGGGCTTCGATCTCGGCGAAGCAGGTGTTGAAGTGCACGCGGTTGAAGGGGGTCTTGCCCTCGGTGACTATGCCTTCGAGCTGCAGCTCCTCGACCGTCGCGCGAACCCTGTCCAGCGGCATCCGGTTTACCCGGTGTTTCAGTTGCAGTACGTCCAGCATCGTTTTGCTCCCGATTGATGCTCCGAAATGGCCGGCCCGGGTCTAGGCGAAGGGCGACCGGTGGCGAGGGACAGTCTAGTGGAAAAATACTGTACAAATAAACAGTATTCGACAATAGTAAGACCGTCGCCTTTCGAACTCACTCGTTCGCCCGGTTCCCAGACACTGAGACCCTGGCGCACAGCAGAGGAGCAATGAACAATGCAACAGAGCTTGATGACGATTGTGCTGTTGGTCCTGTTGAGCGGCTGTGCCCAGCCCCAGGTCGAGCAACCCAAGGCCAATGGCAGCTATCTGGTGATAGAGAACGGCCAGGCCTGGGCGGTGTTGGTGGCCGATGGCAAGCGGATAGAGGAACGGGGGACGGTGGTCGATGCGATCAGGTTACCCAGCGAGCATGCGGCGGTGGCTGCCAGCTATGTGATCGAGACGCCCAACTGCGGACGGGTGCAATGGTTGACCGAGCGGCGGGATGCCGCGGAGGGGGTGACCAGCCTGATGTCGTTGCACTACAACCGGCGCCTGGACGAGTCCGGCTGCGTGATAGGGGCCGGGCTGAGCCGGGTATGGACGGTGCTGGATTACTCGGGATGAGTGCACGCCCGGCAGCGTAGGGCCGCAGGGCGTGCCTGGTTCAGGCCTCGGGGGCCTTGCGCGGCTTGCCTGCTGTGGTCGGCAACAGACCGTCTGAGCGGAACATGGCCTTGATGCCGCGCAGGGCCTGGCGGATGCGGTCCTGGTTCTCGATCAGGGCGAAACGCACATGGTCGTCGCCGTAGTCGCCGAAGCCCAGGCCCGGCGACACGCAGACCTTGGCCTCGAGCAGCAGCTTCTTGGCGAACTCCAGGGAGCCGAGCGCGGCATACTGCTCGGGGATTTTCGCCCAGACATACATCGAGGCCTTGGGGTTCTGCACCATCCAGCCGAGCTCATGCAGGCCCTTGACCAGCAGGTTGCGGCGCTGGCGGTACTGCTCGGCGATGTCGCGCACGCACTGCTGGTCGCCTTCCAGGGCGGCGATGGCCGCGACCTGCAGCGGGGTGAAGGTGCCGTAGTCGTGGTAGCTCTTGATCCGCGCCAGGGCATTCACCAGCTCCTTGTTGCCGACCATGAAACCGATGCGCCAGCCGGCCATGTTGTAGCTCTTGGACAGGGTGAAGAACTCCACGGCGATGTCCTTGGCGCCGGGCACCTGCATGATCGAGGGCGCCTGCCAGCCGTCGTAGACGATGTCGGCGTAGGCCAGGTCGTGGACCACCAGCACGTCGTACTGCTTGGCCAGGGCCACCACGCGCTCGAAGAAGTCCAGCTCCACGCACTGGGCGGTGGGGTTGGAGGGGAAGCCGAGGATCATCATCTTCGGCTTGGGGATCGACTCGCGGATGGCCCGTTCCAGTTCGGCGAAGAAGTCCACGCCCGGCACCAGCGGCACCGAGCGCACCTGGGCGCCGGCGATCACCGCGCCGTAGATGTGGATGGGGTAGCTGGGGTTGGGCACCAGCACGGTGTCGCCGTGGTCCAGCGTGGCGAGCATCAGGTGGGCCAGGCCTTCCTTGGAGCCGATGGTGACGATGGCCTCGTTTTCCGGGTCGATGTCCACCTGGTAGCGCTCCTGATACCAGCGCGAGATGGCCCGGCGCAGGCGCGGGATGCCGCGGGAGGTGGAGTAGCCGTGGGTGTCTTCGCGCTGGGCGACGGTGCAGAGCTTCTCGACTATGTGCGGCGGGGTGGCGCCGTCGGGGTTGCCCATGCTGAAGTCGATGATGTCCTCGCCACGGCGGCGGGCGGCCATCTTCAGCTCGGCGGTGATGTTGAATACGTAGGGGGGGAGTCGATCGATGCGCGCAAAGCGGCGCGAAGCTTGATCAGCCATGCTGTCCTCGAAAACGTAAGCGCCCGGAACCGTCCGAGCGACGTTGGCCAGTGCGCTGGCCAGGCGGCGAAGATAAGCCCAGCGCCTGGCCTTTGTCGAGTGCTGTCAGGCCGGTGTGCTGCGCTTGAGCTCGCTCAGCAGTTCGATCAGCGCCTCGATGTCGGCGTCCTCGGTGCGCCAGGAGGACACGCTCAGGCGAAAGGCCGGGCGCCCCTGCCAGAGGGTGGGGCCGAACCAGACCCGGCCCGAGGCCTGGGCCGCCTGGCGAATGGCCACGGTCTGCTCATCGCTGTCGGCGCGCACCAGCACCTGGTTCAGCACCGCCCGGTTGAGCACCTGATAGCCCTGGGCGCGCAGGCTCGCGGCCAGGTGGCCGGCCTGGCGGATATGCCGGTCGATCATCTCGCGCAGGCCGTCGCGGCCGAGGCTGGCGAGGGCGGCCCAGATCGCCACCCCGCGGGCGCGGCGGGAGAACTCCAGGGTGAGGTTTTTCTGCGCATCCTTGGACGCCGTGGCATAGGCCGCGTCGCTGTTCATCGCGGTGGCCAGGGCGTCGGCGTCGCGGCAGATGGCCATGGCGCCGTCGTAGGGCGTGTTCAACCATTTGTGGCCGTCGCTGGTCCAGCTGTCGGCCTGCTCGACCCCGGCAGCCAGATGGGCCGAGGACGAGGCACGGGCCCACAGGCCGAAGGCGCCGTCGACGTGCACCCAGGCGCCGGCCGCCTTGGCCGACGGGGTCAGCTCGGCGAAGGGGTCGAACTCGCCGGTGTTCACCTCGCCGGCCTGCAGGCAGAGGATGGTCAGGTCATCCAGAGGCGGCAATTGTTCGGGGTCGATGCGCCCATGGGCGTCGGTCGGCGCGACGATCAGCCGGTTCATGCCGAAACCGAGGATGCGCAGCGCCTTCTTCACGGTGATGTGGCAGCTGGCGGAGACCACCACCCGGACTTCCGGGGCGCCGACCAGGCCGTCGCCGTCGAAGTCCCAGCCGCGGCGGGCCAGCAGGGTGCGCCGGGCGGCGGACAGGCAGGCCAGAGTGCAGGCGGTGGCGCTGGTGCCGAAGCCCACGGCGCTCTCAGCGGGCAGGCCCAGGGCCTCGCAGACCCAGCGTCCGGCGATGCGCTCCAGGGTATCGGCCGCCGGCGAGTTGTCGAACGACGAGGCGCACTGATCCCAGGCCAGCACCAGGCGCTCGGCGGCTGCGGCGGCGGGCAGGGTGGCGCCGATGACGAAGCCGAAATAGCGCGGACCGTTGGACGCGACGGTGGCCGGCGAGCCGATCTCGTCCAGGCGCCGCAGCACCTCTGCGCCAGCCATGCCTTGCTCGGGGATGGCCTGATCGAAGGCCTGCAGCCCGGCGATGGCGGTCGGCGTCGGAAATACCGGGCGGCCGGCTATGTCGTCGAAATAGGCGAGGGCGCGGCGGTCGGCCTCGGCCAGGAGTTGGCGTTCGTGATTGTCGTGGTTCATAGGAGGCTCGCTGTCGCTGGGCTGGAAGGTGTTTCCAGCTTAGCCAGGCCGCTGTCGCGACAGCAGTGACACCCGTTTGTGGAGAAGTCGGTACAGTGGGCCGTCGGGAGCCTGCGCCGGGGAGCACAGTGGGCTGTCTAGCGGTACAGCTGGCGACTGCCCGAGGTGGATCAGCCGCCGAGCATGTCGTGCATGGCGATGATCTGCTCGGCCACCTGGATCAGCTTCTGCTGGCGGCTCATGGCCTGGCGGCGCATCAGGGTGTAGGCCTCTTCCTCGTTGCAGCTCTTCATCTTCATCAGCAGGCCCTTGGCCAGTTCGATGCGCTTGCGCTCGGCCAGCTGCGCGTCGCGGGCCTGCAGCTGGGCGCGCAGGGCCTGGTCGCTCTCGAAGCGGGCCATGGCCACGTCGAGGATCGGCTGCAGGCGCTCGGCCTGGATGCCTTCGACTATGTAGGCGCTGACCCCGGACTGGATGGCCTGGCGCATGACCTTGGGGTCGTGCTCGTCGGTGAACATGACGATGGGCCGCGGCTGGTCGCGGCTGACCAGCACCACCTGCTCCATGACGTCACGGCCGGGGGATTCGCTGTCGATCAGGATGACGTCGGGACGAACCGCCTCGACCCGCTCGGGCAGGTCGATGGTCAGCCCGGACTCATCGATCACCTCGAAGCCGGCCTCGATCAGGGCGGTCTTGAGACGGCCCACCTTCTTCGGGGTATCGTTGATCAGGAGAATGCGCAACATGATGGCAGGGGTTCCGTAATTTAGAGAGCCGCGGTCGAGGCCAGGGCGTCGCCGGCCAGGGCGTGCAGGGCGAAGCTCCGGGCGTAGGCGGCCGGGTCGCTGCCGTCCCAGACCTTGCCATCGAGCAGCACGGAGCTGCGCATGGGCGTCGCCGGCACGGCGATACTCAGCGCCGCAGCCGCCTCATGATAGAGCCCGAGCTGCTGAACCTGGGCAGCCACGGTCAGGTAGTCCGGGTCGTCGCGCAGCAGGCCCCAGCGGCGGAACTGGGTCATGAACCAGAGGCCGTCGGACAGATAGGGCATGTTCACCTTGCCCTCGTCGAAGAAGCGCAGTGGCTGGGGATCCAGCCAGGCGTGACCGTTGCCGTCCTCGTACTGGCCGAGAAAACGCGGTTGGATGGCGTTCAGTGGTGCGTCGACGTACTCGCTGGCGCTGAGCAGTTGCGCGGTGCCACGCTTGTTCTCCTCGCTCTGGTCGATGAAGCGGCTGGCCTCCAGCACGGCCATCACCAGGGCGCGGGCCGTGTTGGGGTAGGCGCTGACGAAGGCCTGGGTGCAGCCCAGGACTTTCTCCGGGTGTCCGGGCCAGATCAACTGGCTGGTGGTCAGGGTGAAGCCCATGGACTCTGCGATCGCCTGGGCGCCCCAGGGTTCGCCGGCACAGAAACCGTCGATGCGCCCGGCCTTCAGGTGGGCGACCATCTGCGCGGGCGGCACGACCAGCGTCTGCACATCCTCCAGCGGATGGATGCCATGGCTGGCCAGCCAGTAGTAGAGCCACAGGACGTGAGTGCCGGTGGGGAAGGTCTGCGCCAGGGTGAGCTTTGCACCCTTTTGGCGCACGTGTGCGCGCAGCGCCTCGACATTGCTCACGCCGGCTTGTTGCAGTGCCTGGGAGAGGTTGATGCTCTGGCCGTTCTGCGACAGGCCCATGAGCACCGCCATGTCCACCGGCGGGGTGCCGCCGATGCCCAGGTGCACGGCATAGAGCAGGCCGTAGAGGCCCTGGGCGGCGTCCAGCTCGCCGCTGAGCAGCTTGTCGCGAAGACCGGCCCAGGACGCCTGGCGCTTGAGGTTCAGGGTCAGGCCGTAGGGCTGGGCGAAGCCCTGGGTCGCGGCGACGATCAGCGAGGCCGAGTCGGTCAGGGCCATGAAGCCCAGGTTCAGTGCGCTCTTCTCCGGTGCATCGCTGCCGTTGACCCAGGCCAGGGCATCGCCACGGGGAAGCTGGTGCTCGCTCATCGCATACCTTCCTTTCTCAGCATCCAGGGGCGTGACCTGTGCTTCGCATATCGTGCGAAGCGACGCCCTCGTCGTCGGGCCGCTCGGCGTTGCAGCGGCCCTGTTGAGTTTGTTCAAGCAAGCGATATGCCACGGCTGCGAACGCCAGACATAAAAAAGCCCCGCACGGGGCGGGGCTCTTTCGACGCGGGTAACGCTTAGGCTTGAACGACCGGAATCTGGGCGTTGGCAGCGGCTTCGCGGAACTCGGCGATCTGGTCGAAGGACAGGTAGCGGTAGACGTCGGCCGCCATGCTGTCGATGTCCTTGGCGTACTGCATGTACTCCTCGACCGTCGGCAGCTTGCCGATGATCGCGGCGACCGCTGCCAGTTCGGCAGAGGCCAGGTACACGTTGGCGCCATCGCCCAGACGGTTGGGGAAGTTACGGGTCGAGGTCGAGACCACGGTGGAGTTGGCGGCGACACGGGCCTGGTTACCCATGCACAGCGAGCAGCCCGGCATTTCCATGCGCGCACCGGCCTTGCCGTAGATGCCGTAGTAGCCTTCCTCGGTCAGCTGGTGGGCATCCATCTTGGTCGGCGGCGACAGCCACAGACGGGTCGGAATGCCGCCCTTGACCTTGTCCAGCAGCTTGCCGGCGGCGCGGAAGTGACCGATGTTGGTCATGCACGAACCGATGAACACCTCGTCGATCTTGTCGCCGGCCACGGTGGACAGCAGACGGGCGTCGTCCGGGTCGTTCGGTGCGCAGAGCACCGGCTCCTTCAGTTCGTTGAGGTCGATCTCGATGACTTCGGCGTATTCGGCGTCGGCATCGGCGCTCATCAGCTGCGGGTTGGCCAGCCAGGCTTCCATCGCCTGGGCGCGGCGCTCCAGGGTGCGGGCGTCGCCGTAGCCTTCGCCGATCATCCAGCGCAGCAGGGTGATGTTCGACTTCAGGTACTCGGCGATGGCCTTTTCCGGCAACTTGATGGTGCAACCGGCGGCCGAACGCTCGGCGGAGGCGTCGGACAGCTCGAACGCCTGCTCGACGGTCAGCTCGTCGAGGCCTTCGATCTCCAGGATGCGGCCGGAGAAGGCGTTCTTCTTGCCCTTCTTCTCGACGGTCAGCAGGCCCTTCTGGATGGCGTAGTAGGGGATCGCATGGACCAGGTCACGCAGGGTGATCCCGGGCTGCATCTTGCCCTTGAAACGCACCAGGATGGATTCCGGCATGTCCAGCGGCATGACGCCGGTGGCGGCGGCGAAGGCCACCAGGCCGGAACCGGCCGGGAAGCTGATGCCCATCGGGAAGCGGGTGTGCGAGTCGCCGCCGGTGCCGACGGTGTCCGGCAGCAGCATGCGGTTCAGCCAGCTGTGGATGATGCCGTCGCCCGGGCGCAGGGACACGCCGCCACGGGTGCGGATGAAGTCCGGCAGGGTGTGGTGGGTGGTGACGTCGATCGGCTTCGGGTAGGCCGCGGTGTGGCAGAAGGACTGCATCACCAGGTCGGCGGAGAAGCCCAGGCAGGCCAGGTCCTTCAGCTCGTCGCGGGTCATCGGGCCCGTGGTGTCCTGAGAGCCGACGGTGGTCATCTTCGGTTCGCAGTAGGTGCCCGGACGCACGCCGGTCACGCCGCAGGCCTTGCCGACCATCTTCTGCGCCAGGGTGAAGCCCTTGCCGCTGTCGGCCGGCTGCTCCGGCTTCTTGAACAGGTCGGAGGCGCCCAGGCCCAGCTCGGCACGGGCCTTGTCGGTCAGGCCGCGGCCGACGATCAGCGGGATACGGCCGCCGGCGCGGACTTCGTCGAGCAGCACCGGGGTCTTGAGTTCGAAGTTGGTGATGACTTCTTCAGTGCCGTGCTTGCACACCTTGCCGGCGTAGGGGTAGACGTCGATCACGTCGCCCATGTTGAGGTTCGACACGTCGAACTCGATCGGCAGGGCGCCGGCGTCTTCCATGGTGTTGTAGAAGATCGGGGCGATCTTGGAGCCGAAGCAGAAGCCGCCGGCGCGCTTGTTCGGAACAAAGGGGATGTCGTCGCCGAAGAACCACAGCACCGAGTTGGTGGCGGACTTGCGCGAGGAACCGGTGCCGACCACGTCGCCGACGTAGGCGACCGGGAAGCCCTTGGCCTTGACTTCTTCGATCTGCTTGAGCGGACCGATGGCGCCTTGCTGCTCGGGCACGATGCCGTCGCGGGCCATCTTCAGCATGGCCAGGGCGTGCAGCGGGATGTCCGGACGCGACCAGGCGTCGGGCGCCGGGGACAGGTCGTCGGTGTTGGTTTCGCCGGGGACCTTGAACACGGTCAGGCTGTACTTCTCGGCGATCGCCGGGCGCTTGGTGAACCACTCGCCGTCGGCCCAGGACTGCAGCACGGCCTTGGCGTGGGCATTGCCGGCCTTGGCTTTCTCGGCGACGTCGTGGAAGGCGTCGAACATCAGCAGGGTGTGCTTGAGCTGCTCGGCGGCCACGCTGGCCAGCTCGGCGTCATCCAGCAGCTCGACCAGGGTGGCGATGTTGTAGCCGCCCTGCATGGTGCCGAGCAGTTCGACGGCGCGCTGCTTGTTGAGCAGCGGGGAAGCGGCTTCGCCCTTGGCCACGGCAGAGAGGAACCCGGCCTTGACGTAGGCGGCTTCGTCCACGCCTGGCGGCACGCGGTTGGTGATCAGGTCTACGAGGAATTCTTCTTCGCCAGCCGGCGGGTTCTTCAGCAGCTCGACCAGGCCTGCGGTTTGTTCGGCGTTCAGCGGCTGGGGCACGATACCCTGAGCGGCACGCTCTGCTACGTGTTTGCGATAGGCTTCAAGCACAGTTATTACCCTCATCAGTGGTCCCAAAGGGTTGTCCGGGACGCGATCCAGAAAACACTGAACCAGGCGCTTCGTGGCTTTATGGGCTACTCAGCCGAGGTTTCAGGGATTTCTTCCAGAAGCTGCTTTCAAAGTTTTACGCCGGCAGGACGGGCGAGATGAGGGCTGACGCTGGCCCTTGAAGGAACATTCAAGAGCCGGCGCCAACATCGTACCTGCAGGATCGACTGTGCTCGTGACGCTTTGAAAACAGCTTCCAACGGACATTGGCGCCTATAAAAGGCGGGGCGATAGTACCGGAAAGCGCGGGCGAAGTTAAGCCGCCGCCTGGCCGGTTTGGGGATGAACTGACCTAGACAAAGGGCTAAGATGCCAGGCCGTTTCGCCCTCGACGTTTTCTTCACCATGTCCAATCAACGCATCAAGACGCCTTGCGTAGGCCTGTGCTCAACCGTATACGGCGACCTGGTATGCCGCGGTTGCAAGCGCTTCCACCATGAGGTGATCCATTGGAATGGTTACAGCGAAGAGGAGAAGCGCGCCGTCTGGCTGCGCCTGGAACAGCTGCTGGTGCAGGTGATGGCGGCCAAGCTGGAAGTCTTCGACGCGGTGCGTCTGCGCAGCCAGCTGGAGCAGCGCCAGATCCGTTTCGTGCCGCAGCAGTCGCCCTATTGCTGGGCTTACCAGCTGATCGCCCGCGGGGCGCGGGTGATCAGTCAGCTCGAGGCCTACGGCCTGGCGCTGCTGCCGGAGTTCCGCGACTGGGCCTTGCCGGAGCTGCGCGATGCCATCGATCGCGAGTTCTTCCTGTTGTCCGAGGCGCATTATGAGCGGTATATCGCCCCGCGTTTTCTCCGAGACGGCATGACGCGGCTGTAGGCCGCCTCATGCCGTGCGGGCTTGCCCCAGGCCTCCGCGGCGGGCTCTGCCTCAGCGCTGGGCGACCAGCTCTTCGAGGTGGGCGATGATGTCCGCCGGCTTGAGCACCAGGATGTCGCTCTCCAGCGAATCGAGAATCACCTCGGCGGTATTGCCGATCAGCGCGCCGGATAGGCCTGTGCGGGCGACGGTGCCGATCACCGTGACAGCGGCATTCAGTTGCCGCGCAACCTGCGGAATCAGGGCGTCGGCCGGACCTTCGGCGATATGCAGGCGCTCGCCGGCGATCTCGTATTCGGCCTGGAAAGCCTTGCACTCCTCGCGGTAGCGCGCCTCTATGGTTTCCTTGAGCTGGAAGGTGGGGTCGGCGGCGGACAGCATCGGCGCCGGGTGGGCGCTGATCACGTGCAGCTCGGCCTTGGCCAGCGCGGCGATGTCGTAGCCGTGGCTGATGATGCTGGCATGCAGGGTGCGGTGCTCGGCGTCGGAATTACCCACATCCACGGCCGCCAGTATGCTGCTGCCGATCCAGGACCTGTCAGTCTTGACCATCAGCACCGGGCTGGGGCAGTAACGCAGCAGCTTCCAGTCGTCGGGAGTGAGCAGGGCCTTCTTCAGCGGGTTGTCGGGAAAATGCTGCTTGATCACCAGGCCACAGCCTTCGGCCTGCTGCACGGCGATCACGGTCTGGTGCAGGTTCTCGTGCCAGGCCTGCTGGCTGGAGACGCTGAAGCCTTCCTGCTGCAGGCTGCTGCTCAGGTCGTGGAGGTAGGCCGAATGGTCGTGTTTCTTGTCGCAGACCAGCAGGTGCAGCTGTGATTGGGTCACCCCGGCGATCAGTTTGGCCCTTTTCAAGGCCAGACCTTCCGGTTGTTCCGGCGTCATGACCACCAGAATGCTGCGTATCGCTTGCATGATCGTCTCCCTGCGAAATGGATGGTGCGGTGAGACCACTATAGATGGCGCCGCAGCCCCTTGTCTTGACCGCAGTCAACGCCGCGGCTGGCTGTTCCCCTCGTCATTCGTATAATGGCCGGCCTTGTCCGCCAGCCGGCGCTGCCACCCCATTCGTGAGCCTATGCAACTGCTACCCGAGATCGAAGCCTTTCTCCGCTGTCCCACGCCTGACGCCTGGATTGCCCAGGCCCTGGAGCACCAGGACATCCTGCTGATCGACCACGCCAACTGCGAGAAGAAGGCCGCCTCGACGGCCATGACCCTGCTGTTCCGCTATATCGAGAAGGCCGATCTGCAGTACAACTTGTCGCGTCTGGCCCGTGAGGAGCTGCGGCATTTCGAACAGGTCGCGGCGCTGATGGCCAAGCGCGGCATCGCCTACCGGCCGGTCAGTGCGGCCCTGTACGCCCAGCGCCTGCACAAGCACATCCGCAGCTCGGAGCCGCACAAGCTGGTGGACACCCTGATCGTCGGCGCCTTCATCGAGGCGCGCTCCTGCGAGCGCTTCTTCCGCCTGGCGCCGCACCTGGACGAGGAACTGGGGCAGTTCTACCGCTCGCTGCTCAAGTCCGAGGCGCGCCACTACCAGGGCTATCTGAAGATGGCCCGGGACTATGCCGGCGAATCGATCGACGAGCGGGTGGCCTACTTCGCCGAGGTGGAGCGCGAGGCGATCCTCACGCCGGACAAGGAGTTCCGCTTCCACAGTGGCGCGGCCGCCTAAGTCGTAGCGAGGCGGGCTGTCATCAGGCGCGTGGTGACAGCCGCTGCGGCTCTCTCAACAGGCGCCAGTCGCCGGCGGGACGATCGGCAGCACCTTGCGATTGCCGCGCAGGATGATCACGGCCAGGGCCACCAGCAGCAGGGACGCGGCGCTCAGCACCAGGAACACGTCGTGCAGCGAGCCGGTGCTTTCGCGGATATAGCCGGCCAGCAGGTTGCCCAGAGTCCCGCCCAGGCCGAAGGTCACCATGCAGATGCCGCTGATCTGCATGGTCGCGGTCGAGGAGTGGTGCTGGTTGACCCAGCCGGCGACTATGCCCCACATCGGGAAGTACATCAGGCCGTAGCCGAAGCCGGCGACCAGGGCGAACTTGCCCGGGTCGGCGACAAACGCCAGCAGCCCCAGGGCGAAGCCGCTGAAGATCACCATCAGTGCGGTGCCATGACCCCGGCGGTCGGCCAGCTTGCCGGTAATGAAGCCGGCCACCATGCCCGTGCCCCCCACCGTCGCCCAGGTGTAGCCGCCCAGCGCCGCCGGCAGGCTGAGTTCATCCAGGTAGCTGTTGAGCCAGTAGGAGAACGGCATGGTGGTGAAGCCGACTAGCAGGCAGATCAGGCAGGCGAACAGCGCGGTGCGCTCGCCGATGATGGTGGCGAACAGCTGCGAAGTCGGGATCGCCGCGTCGACCGGGGCCAGGCCCTCGACCGCTTCGGCGGATGCCGTCTTGAGGTCGCGCAGCATGTGCCAGGTCAGGGCCACCACCAACAGGCCGAACAGCCCGGCGACCTGCCAGCTGGCCTGCCAGCCGAGCAGCGGCACCACCACGAGGATCAGCAGGCCGTTGAGGGCATAGCCCCAGGCGGTGCCGCTGGAGGCGCAGGACAGGTAGGTCGAGCGCAGCTCGGCGCGGGCGCAGCGGCTGACGATCTCGACGATGCAGCCCCAGCTGATCGCCGCGCTGGCCGCCAGGCAGGTCAGGGTCAGGGTGATCAGCAGCGGATCGCGCAATTGCGCCATGCACAGCAGCAGGGTGCTGCTGAAGATGCCGGTCAGCAGGACCAGGCGCCCGGTGCCCAGGCGGTGGCCGAGCGTGCCGAGGAGCATGGCCCCGGCGAGATAGGCCACCTGGGTCAGAGCGCCGATGGTCGCCAGCTGCCAGGCGCTGATCTCGATGGCTTCGCGCATGAAGGGCATCAGGGCGGCGAACAGGAACATGCCAAAGCCGTGGCTGACGATCTGGTTCATGCCGAAGGTGGTGGGCATCCGCATTGATTCAGGCTCCGTGGCAGCTCGCAGGGGTGAGCTGGATGCCGGATAACATAGAGGCTTGTCATCGTTCAGGAAAACGATAAATATTGAGCACTGCTTTCAATAAGGTTGAATTCTGTGATGCGCGACTTGCCCATAGCCTTGCTGCGTACCTTCGTGGTGGTCGCCGAGACGCTCAACCTGACCACCGCTGCCGCGCGCCTGCACCGCGCGCCCTCGACCATCAGCATGCAGCTCAGCCGCCTGGAAGAGCTGGTCTCGGCCGAATTGCTACAGCGCGGCCAGTACGGCGTCAGGTTGACCCAGGCCGGCGAACAGCTGAAATCCTGCGCCCCGCAACTGTTGAACCTGCATGACCGCATCCTCGGCAGCTTCCAGCATGCCGAGGTGGGGGGGCAGGTGCGCTTCGGCACCCATGATCAATACGCCACCCGCAGCCTCACGCCGCTGCTGGAGGCCTTCGTGTTGAGCTATCCGGAAGCCTGCCTGGAGGTGGTCTGCGACCATCGCCCCGAGCATCTGGCGGCGCTGGTGGCCGAGGGCAAGCTGGACCTGGCCCTGGTGGAGATGCCGGCTTCGTCCACGGGCGGTCGCCGCCTGTTTCGCGACCAGCTGGTCTGGGTGGGCGCCGAGGCGCACTCGACCCATACCCGCCAACCGCTGCCGCTGGCGGTGTTCGTCGAGGGTTGCTATCACCGCGATTCGGCCGGCAAGGTGCTGGCCGGGGCGCAGCTAGCCTATCGCATCGCCTTCACCAGCCAGAGCAGGGCCGGGGTGCTGGCGGCGGTGCGCGCGGGGATAGGTGTGGGGATCATTCCGCTTTCGACCCTGGAACCGGGGCTGCGGGTCATAGAGGACGGGCTGCCGCCGCTGCCGAGCACGGACATCACCCTGTTCGTCGCCGAGCAGGTCAACGAAGCGACCCAGCGCCTGGCGCAGACCATAGAGGCCAGCCCGCAGTACCGGCGCTACGAGCGCCAGGCCGCGCTGCAGCGCTAGGCGAGGTGTCGCAGCCCGGGTCAGCCGAGGGGGAAGGGCGCCAGTTGCCAGTTTTCTCCGTCGATCTGTAGGGCCCAGCCCTGCTTGTCCCAGTCGCCCAGCACGATACGTCGCGCCGGCTGACCTGAGACCTGCAGCTGATGTTCGGCCGGGCGGTGGGTATGGCCGTGGATCAGCGTGCGCACGCCCTGGGCCGCCATGACCCGCGGCACCTCGGCGGGGGTGACGTCGACGATGTCGTTGGCCTTCATCGCGGTCTGGCTGCGGCTTTCCTTGCGCAGCTTGCGCGCCAGCTTGTGGCGGGTGGCCAGAGGCAGGTGGCGCAGGATGAACAGGCTCAGCGGGTTGCGCAGCCAGCGGCGCAGGCGCATGTAGGCCTCGTCCCGGGTGCACAGGCTGTCGCCGTGCATCAGCAGGACCTTCTCCCCACCCAGTTCGACCCGGCTCGGGTCCGTCAGCAGGGTGCAGCCGGCCTCGCGGCAGAACGCCTGGCCCAGCAGGAAATCGCGGTTGCCGTGCATCAGGTAGATGCGCGTGCCGCCGTCGCTCAGTTGGCGCAAGGCCTGGGCGATGGAGCGTTGAAAGGGGCTGATGGCGTCGTCGCCGATCCACACCTCGAAGAAGTCGCCGAGGATGTACAGCGCCTCGGCCTGGCTGGCGCGGGCCTGCAGGAAATGCAGAAACGCCCGGCTGATGTCCGGGCGCTCCTCTTCAAGATGCAGGTCGGAGATCAGTAGGATCACTCAACGATCTCGGCACGCTCGATGATCACGTCGTCGACCGGTACGTCCTGGTGGCCGGACTTCATGGTGGTGGCCACGCCCTTGATCTTCTCGACCACGTCCATGCCTTCGCTCACTTCGCCGAACACCGCATAGCCCCAGCCCTGCACGGTCGGCGCGCTGTGGTCGAGGAAGGTGTTGTCGGCGACGTTGATGAAGAACTGCGCGGAGGCCGAGTGCGGCTCCATGGTGCGGGCCATGGCGACGGTGCCGACCTTGTTGGAGACGCCGTTGTTGGCTTCGTTCTTGATCGGTGCGCGGGTCGGCTTCTGCTTCATGCCCGGCTCGAAACCGCCGCCCTGGATCATGAAGTTGCTGATCACGCGGTGGAACACGGTGTTGTCGTAATGGCCGGCCTTCACGTATTCCTTGAAGTTGGCCACGGTTTCCGGGGCCTTGTCTTCGAACAGCTTGAGGGTGATGACGCCGTGGTTGGTGTGCAGCTTGATCATGGGGGATTCGCTCTGTCGAGAAATTCGAAGGCCTGTCAGGGGGTTGACAGCTTCGGCTATGATAAGCGCTTTGTTTTAGCCGGCCTACCCTGCGCCGCACCTGCATGATCAAGGACCCCATGAGCAAGCCAGAGACTCCCGCCGCCACGAACTTTCTGCGCCCCATCGTCCAGGCCGACCTGGACTCGGGCAAGCACACGAAGATCATCACCCGTTTCCCGCCGGAGCCCAATGGTTACCTGCACATCGGCCATGCCAAGTCGATCTGCCTAAACTTCGGCCTGGCCAAGGAGTTCGGTGGCGAGTGCAACCTGCGCTTCGACGACACCAACCCGGCCAAGGAAGACCAGGAGTACATCGACGCGATCAAGAGCGACGTGCAGTGGCTGGGCTTCCAGTGGGCCGGCGAGGAGCACTACGCCTCCGACTACTTCGACCAGCTGCACGACTGGGCCGTGGCGTTGATCGAGGCGGGCAAGGCCTATGTCTGCGACCTGTCGCCGGACCAGGCCCGCGAGTACCGCGGCAACCTCACCGAGCCGGGTAAGAACAGCCCGTTTCGCGAGCGCTCGGTGGCGGAGAACCTCGACCTGTTCGCCCGCATGAAGGCCGGCGAGTTCCCCGACGGTGCGCGCGCCCTGCGCGCGAAGATCGACATGGCCTCGCCGAACATGAACCTGCGCGACCCGATCCTCTACCGCATCCGCCACGCCCATCATCACCAGACCGGCGACAAGTGGTGCATCTACCCCAGCTACGACTTCACCCATGGCCAGTCGGACGCCATCGAGGGCATCACCCATTCGATCTGCACCCTGGAATTCGAGGACCATCGTCCGCTGTACGAGTGGTTCCTGGCCAACCTGCCGGTGCCGGCGCAGCCGCGCCAGTACGAATTCGCCCGGCTCAACCTGAACTACACCATCACCAGCAAGCGCAAGCTCAAGCAGCTGGTCGATGAGAAGCACGTAAGCGGTTGGGACGACCCACGCATGTCGACCCTGAGTGGCTATCGCCGCCGCGGCTATACGCCTGCGTCGATCCGCACCTTCTGCGACATGATCGGAGTCAACCGCGCCGGCGGCGTGGTGGACATCGGCATGCTCGAGTTCGCCATCCGCGAGGACCTCGACGCCAATGCCGCGCGCGCCATGTGCGTGCTCAAGCCGCTCAAGGTGGTGATCACCAACTACCCCGAGGGCCAGGTGGAAAACCTCGAGCTGCCGCGCCACCCCAAGCAGGACATGGGCGTTCGCGTGCTGCCGTTCAGCCGCGAGATCTATATCGATGCCGGCGACTTCGAGGAAGTCCCGCCGGCCGGTTTCAAGCGCCTGGTGCCGGGGGGCGAGGCGCGCCTGCGCGGCAGCTACGTGATCCGCGCCGACGAGGCCATCAAGGATGCCGAGGGCAACATCGTCGAGCTGCGCTGCAGCTACGACGAGAACACCCTGGGCAAGAACCCGGAAGGGCGCAAGGTCAAGGGCGTGATCCACTGGGTGCCGGCGGCCGAGAGCGTCGAGTGCGAAGTGCGCCTGTACGATCGCCTGTTCCGCTCGGCCAATCCGGAGAAGGCCGAGGAGGGTCGCAGCTTCCTCGACAACATCAATCCCGAGTCGCTGGTGGTGCTCACCGGTTGCCGCGCCGAGCCGTCGCTGGCCCAGGCCCAGCCGGAGGAACGCTTCCAGTTCGAGCGCGAGGGCTACTTCTGCGCCGACATCAAGGACAGCAAGCCGGGTGCGCCGGTGTTCAACCGCACCGTAACCCTGCGCGACTCCTGGGGAGGCCAGTAAATGGCGCTGTCGATCTACAACACCCTGAGCAAGACCAAGGAAGCCTTCACGCCGCTGGTGGACAACCAGGTGCGCCTGTACGTCTGTGGCATGACGGTCTACGACTTCTGCCACATCGGCCACGCCCGGGTGATGGTGGCCTTCGACGTAGTCACCCGCTGGCTGCGTCAGCGCGGCTATGAGGTGACCTATGTGCGCAATATCACCGACATCGACGACAAGATCATCAAGCGCGCCAATGAGAACGGCGAGCCGTTCGAGGCCCTGGTCGAGCGCATGATCGCCGCCATGCACGAGGACGAGGCGCGCCTGTCGGTGCTGCGCCCGGATCAGGAGCCCCGCGCCACCGGCCACATCGCCGGCATGCACGGGATGATCCAGACCCTGATCGACAAGGGCTTCGCCTATGCCCCGGGCAACGGCGACGTCTACTACCGGGTCGGCAAGTTCGAGGCCTACGGCAAGTTGTCGCGGCGCAAGATCGACGAGCTGAAGGTCGGCGCGCGCATCGAGGTCGACGAGGTCAAGGAAGACCCTCTGGACTTCGTCTTGTGGAAGGGCGCCAAGCCGGGCGAGCCGAGCTGGGATTCGCCCTGGGGCAAGGGGCGGCCGGGCTGGCACATCGAGTGCTCGGTGATGTCCACCTGCTGCCTGGGCGAGACGTTCGACATCCACGGCGGCGGCCCGGACCTGGTGTTCCCCCACCACGAGAACGAAATCGCCCAGAGCGAGGCGGCCACCGGCAAGCTCTACGCCAAGGCCTGGATGCATGCCGGCGCGGTGCGGGTGGACGGCGAGAAGATGTCCAAGAGCCTGGGTAACTTCTTCACCATCCGCGAGGTGCTGGACAAGTACCATCCCGAGGTGGTGCGCTACCTGTTGGTGTCCAGCCACTACCGCAGCCCGATCAACTACTCCGAGGACAGCCTCAAGGAAGCCAAGGGCGCCCTGGAGCGTTTCTACCATGCGCTGCGCGGCCTGCCCGAGGCGGCGCCGGCCGGCGGCGAGGCCTTCGCCGCGCGCTTCGCCGCGGCGATGGACGACGACTTCAACTCCCCGGAAGCCTGCGCCGTGCTGTTCGAGATGGTGCGCGAGGTCAACCGTCTGCGCGAGGCCGACCCGCTGGCCGCGGCCGGCCTGGCGGCGCGGCTCAAGGAGCTGGCCGGGCTGCTCGGCGTGCTGCAGCTGGAGCCGGACGCCTTCCTCCAGGCCGGCGCCGCCGGCAAGGTCGACGCCGCCGAGGTCGAGGCGCTGATTGCCGCGCGCCTGCAGGCCCGCGCCGAGAAGAACTGGGGCGAGTCGGACCGCATCCGCGATCAGCTCACCGCCATGGGCGTGGTGCTGGAGGACGGCAAGGGCGGCACCACCTGGCGCCTGGCCGAGTAAGTCCGAGTCCGAGCCACGAGAAGGCCGCTTGAATGCGGCCTTTTTGTTGGCCGGGCTTTGTTCGAAGCCGATAGGGGGCGTGTGACTCAGGTCTCTATAAAATCCCTTATTATTCAATGGTATATACAGGCCATCTAATGGGAAGCGGCGAATGTTGTCAGCTGTCAGGCGCTACAAGGCGCTGGTCTCCGACGTTCTGGTGCGTTGCTTCCCGCGTACCACGGCCTATCTGCGGGCGGAGAGGGCCGGTGCCCTGGGCGGCCCCTCGGCCAAGACGCCGGTAAAGACACGGGCCAAGGCGAAGCAGGGCGGCGCCGGCAAGGCGAAAGCCACGGGGGCGCGCAAGGCCGCCAAGCCCCGCGGCAAGCCCAGGTCGAAGAAGGCGCCCGCCGCCGGTATCTATGGCCCCGGCCGGGTGAGGGTCGATGAGCGACAGGTCCAGGCCATGCGCGAGAAGGTGGCCCAGGCGGTGGCTGCGGGGTTGATCGGCCCGCCGTCGGATGAGCAATGGGCGATGATCCTCGGCGATCGGCCCCTGATCCGGATCTTCGCCGGGGCGGGTTCGGGCAAATCCACGACCCTGGTGCTGCGGGTGGTGTTCATGCTGGCGCACCTGGGGATCGACCCCGCGCGCCTGACGGTGATCTCCTTCACCAACGCGTCCTGTGCCCAGCTGCGCGAGCAATTGCTTCGGCTGCTGCGGTTCTGGCACTACCCCTTCGATGCCGAGGCGGCGCGGCGCTGCGTGCGCACCTTCCATTCGGCCATGGCCACGCTGGCCCGGGAGGTGCTGGGCACGCCGGTGTGGTTCGAGCAGCTGGACGACAAGCGGGCGGCGGCCGAGGAGCCGGACAACCCGCTGGCGGCTTCGCGCCTGCGCCCCGCCCAGCGCCGCCTGCTGCAGCAGGCCTATCAGCGTTGCTATGACGAGGAGGCGGAGTTCAGATGGCGGGTGCACGCCTTGCTCGGCCAGCCGGAGCCGGTCCCTGCGGTCCGGGGGGCGAAGGCGCCGCTGGACGGCTACAGGCTGGACGGCGAATTCACGCCCGTGCCGCTGTTCGAAGCCTTCTATGGGCAGGCCGGGTTCATGCAGAGCATCGGCATCGAACTGGACCGGATGCGCCCCGAGACGCTGGCCTGCGCGGCTGGCGAGCGCCTGTTCGTCGAGGCCCTGCTGCTGTTCTGGCACGCCTTCGAGGCCTGCCTGGACGAGCGGGGCCTGATGACCTTCAACGGCGCCTTCCTGCGCCTCACCCGGCTGTTCGGGCCCGGCGAGGGCGCTGCCTCGACCACGCCGCTGACCCCCCTCAGCCACCTGCTGATCGACGAGTTCCAGGATATCTCGCCGCAGATCGTCCAGTGGTTGCGCGCCGTACATGGCACTCTGGCGCGTCAGGGCGAGGCGGTCAGCCTGATGGCGATCGGCGACGACTGGCAGTCTATCTACGGCTGGCGGGGCAGCTCCCCCGAGCTGTTCATGGACTTCGACCGTCACTTCCCGAGCCGGGGGCGCGTGCAGCGTAGCCAGGTGCTGTTGTTGACCACCAACTACAGGTCGGTCGAGCCGGTGATCCGCGATGCGGAGGCGGTGCTCGACGCCGTCGAGGTCAAGCAGGCCAAGTCCAGCCAGGCCTTCCGGGCGGTGCGCCCCGGCGATCACGGCGTCAGATTGAGCACGGGCTTCGAGATCAAGCAGCACCTGCCCAAGCTGCTCGAGGAGATCGAGCAGCAGTGCGCCCGGGTGGCCAGCCGCGGCACCACCGAGCGTACGGCGGTGCTGGTCTTGAGTCGGCGCAACGAGCCGCTGCGCGACATCCAGGCCGGGTTGGACAGCCGCTTGCCGGTCAAGGCCTACAGCATCCACCGGGCCAAGGGCCTGCAGGCCGAGGTGGCGATCATAGTCGACGACTGCGTGGCGCCGCAGCCGCACCCTCTGCGCAATGCGCTCTATGCCTACTCGGGGCTGTTCCGCAACAGCTACGACCAGGCCATGCGGGACGAGAGCCTGCGCCTGGCCTATGTGGCCATCACCCGCGGGGTGAGCCGGGTCATCTGGTTCACGCGCCGGCCCGAGGGGGCGACGCAGCTGTTGGCGGCCAGGGTCGGCCGGTACGCCGCCTTGGCCTCCTGAGGCCGCGCCTGGCCGACTAAGGCTTCAGGCCCTGTTCGCGCAGGCGCTTGTACAGGGTATTGCGGCTGACCCCGAGGTGCCGGGCCAGGTGCGAGATATTGCCGCCGCAGGCCTGGTACTGGCTGGCCAGGTCAGGGCCGCCGGTCTCGACATGAGGCCGGGGCTTGTGGTGTTCGAGGGGGTTGTCTGGGCCGCTGCGTTCGGCCAGGTCGGCAAAGAAGTCGTCGGGCAGGTGCTCGGCCCGGATCGGTTGCTCCTCGGCCATGACCAGGGCAATCTGCAGCACGCTGCCGAGCTGGCGCAGGTTACCCGGCCAGGGGTGTCGCTCGAACAGTTCCAGCACCTCGCGGCTCAGCCCCGCCCCTTGCTGGGGCTCGCGATGGTGGTTCCACAGGCGCTGGAACAGGGCCTGCTTGTCGCTGCGCTCGCGCAGCGGCGGCAGTTCCAGGTTGAGGCCGCTGATGCGGTAGTAGAGGTCCTGGCGGAACAGGCCGCCGTCGACGTCCTGGCGCAGCGGGCGGTTGGTGGCTGAGATCAGGCGGATATCCACCGGATACAGCTCGCTGCTGCCCAGGGGTTGCACGCAGCGCTCCTGCAGCACCCGCAGCAGGCGGGCCTGTACCCGTAGCGGCATGTCGCCGACCTCGTCGAGGAACAGCGTGCCTTTGTGGGCCTTGCGGATCAGGCCGATGCTGCCTTTCTGATTGGCGCCGGTGAATGCCCCCTTCTCGTAGCCGAACAGTTCGGACTCCACCAGTTCGGCGGGGATGGCCGCACAGTTGACCGCAATCAGCGCCTGGCTGGCGCGGGAGCTGGCCTGGTGCAGGGCCTTGACGAAGACTTCCTTGCCGACCCCCGTCTCGCCGTGGACGAGGATCGGGATGTCCTTCTCCAGCAGGCGTTCGGCCTGGCGCACGGCCTTGGCCACCCGCGGGTCGCCGAGGTCGATCGCGTCCAGGGTGAGGGCCTGGGCGCTATTCGCCGTGCCGGGCGGCGGCGCGGGGCGAAAGTCCCGGGCCTGGATCGCCGCGGCCTGCTGCGGACGCTTGAGCAGGCCGTGAAAGCGGTAGCGGCCGGCGCCGCGCAAGGCGAACGGCAGGCCTTCGGGCTGATTGAGCAGTTGCCGTAAGGGCAGGTCGAACAGGCTCTCCACCGTCACCCGTGACAGGCTGATGCCCAGCAGGCTGTCGGCGCGGCGGTTGGCGGACACCACCAGGCCGGTCTCGTCGAAGATCAGCAGGCCGGCCCACTGGCTGTCGAGGTTGTTCAGTCCGGTGTTGAAGATCAGCTGGAAGTAGCGGCCCTGGAACAGGTTGAGGATCAGGCGGTTCTCCACCGACTGGCTCATCATCTTGACCATGCCCAGGGTGTGGGAGGGCGGCAGGTAGCTGTCGCTGGAGACGTCCAGCACGCCGATCATCTGCCGCTGGGCGTCGAAGATCGGCGAGGCCGAGCCGGTCATGAAGCGGTTGGCCTTGAGGAAATGCTCGTCGTGCTGGATATGCACGGCCTGGGTGCTGCTCAGGGCGGTGCCTATGGCATTGGTCCCGGCATGGCGCTCCAGCCAGCTGGCGCCGGCGACGAAACCGGGCGCCAGGGCCGGTTCGATAAAGCGTCGGTCGCCCCAGGACTGCAGCAGCTGGCCCTGGCTGTCGGCCAGCATGATCAGGCAATTGGAGTTGGCGAGGATGTTCTCGTAGTAGGGCAGCACCTCCCGCTGGGTGGTCTGCACCAGAAACTGCTGCCGCTCCAGCAGGGCCGATACCTCGCCATCGGCCGGGGGGCTGAAACTCGGGGGGCTGTGGTGGAGCAGGCCGTATTCACGGCAGCGGGCCCAGGAGTCCTGGATGATGGTCGCGTGGGGAAGCGCTTGGCTGGCGTCCTTCATAAGGTGGTCCGATCACCTGCATGTTCTTGTTTTTATCGGGCGGCAAATCGATGTTCGCCGTCGTTTTCCAGCGCGCAGGATGTTGTTCGCCCCTGTTCATTGTCAACGCCTGCGCTGTTCAGTTGTTCAGGCTGAACAGTGTTCAGCTGTTCAGGAGGATGTTTCGGTGGTCACGGGAGTCTGATTAATCCGTAAGTTTTTCAATGGATTACGGATTATTAAGGTGGGCGTGGATGAGCTGGCATGGTTGTCGCTATGTCCTGGCAAGGCGGTTCATACCGCAGGGCATAACAACAATTAAGGGCACGCCATGTCGCTTACCCTCGAACATGTCAGTCGCATCGTCGACAACCAGGTCCATATCGACGACGCCTGCCTGACCTTCGAACCCGGTTCCTTCAATGTCTTGCTCGGTCGCACCCTGGCGGGCAAGACCAGCCTGATGCGTCTGATGGCGGGGCTGGACAGGCCGACCAGCGGCCGCATCCTGATGAACGGCGCGGACGTGACCGGTGTGCCGGTGCGCAAGCGCAATGTGTCGATGGTCTACCAGCAGTTCATCAACTACCCGACCCTGACGGTGTTCGAGAACATCGCCTCGCCGTTGCGCCAGGCCGGGGTCGGCCAGGCCGAGATCGTGCAGAAAGTCGAGGAAACGGCGCGCATGCTGCATATCGAGAAGCTGCTGCAGCGCCACCCGTTGGAGCTGTCCGGCGGTCAGCAGCAGCGCACGGCCATGGCCCGGGCGCTGGTCAAGGAGGCCGACCTGGTGCTGTTCGACGAGCCCCTGGTCAATCTGGATTACAAGCTGCGCGAAGAGTTGCGCCAGGAGATGCGCGAGCTGTTCCGGGCGCGCCACACCATCGCCATCTACGCCACCACCGAGCCGAACGAGGCGCTGGCCCTGGGCGGCACCACCACCGTCCTGCACGAGGGCCGGGTGGTGCAAAGCGGCAAGACCGCCGAGGTTTATCACCGGCCGCAGCGGGTATTGGCGGCCGAACTGTTCTCCGAGCCGCCGATCAACCTGCTGGACGGGCAGGTCAGTGCCGCCGAGGTGAGTTTCGAGAACGCCGTGCATTTCCCGCGCAACCCCGATCTGGGCGAGTTGGGTGAGGGCACCTACCGTTTCGGCGTGCGCCCCAGTCACATCGGCCTGGTGCCGTCCAACGACGATGACCTGGAGCTGGCGGTGACCGTCGAACTGGCGGAGATCAGCGGCTCGGAGACCTTCCTGCATGTGGGCAACGAACACTTCTCCCTGGTCCTGCATCTACCGGGCGTGCACGAGTACGACGTCGACACGCCGATTCTCATCTACATCCCGACCCACAAGCTGTTCGTCTTCGATGCCAACGGGCGCCTCGCCCAGGCGCCCAGCCGCCGCATGGGGAGGAGTGCCTGATGGCCGAGATACGCTTGCACAACCTGGCCCACAGCTACAGCCGCACGCCGACCGGGCCCCAGGACTACGCCATTCGCGAGATGAACCACGTCTGGGAGCAGGGCGGGGCCTATGCCTTGCTCGGCCCCTCCGGCTGCGGTAAGTCGACCCTGCTCAACATCATCTCCGGGTTGCTCAAGCCGTCCCACGGCGAGGTGCAGTTCGACGCCAAGGCGGTCAACGCGTTGCCCCCGGAGCAGCGCAACATCGCCCAGGTTTTCCAGTTTCCGGTGGTCTACGACACCATGACGGTGTTCGACAACCTGGCCTTTCCCCTGCGTAACCAGGGTCTGGCCGAGGCCAAGGTTCTGAGCAAGGTGCACGAGATCGCCGAGGTGCTCGACCTGCATCCGCTGCTGCACAGGAAGGCGCGCAACCTGACCGCCGACGAGAAGCAGAAGGTCTCCATGGGCCGCGGCCTGGTGCGCGACGACGTGTCGGCGATCCTCTTCGACGAGCCGCTGACCGTCATCGACCCGCACCTGAAATGGAAACTGCGGCGCAAGCTCAAGCAGATCCACGAGCAGTTCAACATCACCATGGTCTACGTCACCCACGATCAGCTGGAGGCCTCGACCTTCGCCGACAAGATCGCGGTGATGTACGGCGGCCAGATCGTCCAGTTCGGCACGCCGCGGGAGCTGTTCGAGCGCCCCAGCCACACCTTCGTCGGCTATTTCATCGGCAGCCCGGGGATGAACCTGATCGAGGTGGAGCGCTGCCCGGGCGGGGTGCGCTTCGGCGCCATCGAGCTGCCGCTGGCCGATGCCCTCAACCGGCGCCTGGCCGAGTGCGGCGGCCAGCGCCTGCAGGCCGGCATTCGCCCCGAGTTCGTGCACGTCTGGGAGGGTCCCTACGAGGGCGCCTTGCGTAGCGAGGTGGTGCATGTCGAGGACCTGGGCACCTACAAGATTGTCACCCTGCGCCTGGGCGAGCAGCTGCTCAAGGCACGCCTGCAGGAGGACCAGCAGGTGCCGCACAAGCAGGCCTACATCAGCTTTCCGGCGCAGTGGCTGATGCTCTATGCCGACGACGTGCTGGTCGAAAGCGCACAGGCGGAGGAGCAGGCATGAGCAAGGTGCACAACAACCGGGCTTGGTGGCTGGTGCTGCCGGTCTTCCTGCTGGTGGCCTTCAGCGCCATCGTGCCGATGATGACGGTGGTCAACTACTCGGTGCAGGACATCTTCGACCAGTCCAGCCGCTACTTCGTCGGCGTCGACTGGTTCCGCCAGGTGCTGCAGGACACCCGCCTGCACGACTCGCTGCTGCGCCAGTTCATCTACTCGGCCTGCGTGCTGTTGATCGAGATTCCCCTGGGGATAGGCATCGCCCTGTGCATGCCGACCAGGGGGCGCTGGGCCTCCTTGTGCCTGATCCTCATGGCCATCCCGCTGCTGATCCCGTGGAACGTGGTCGGCACCATCTGGCAGATCTTCGGCCGCGCCGACATCGGCCTGCTGGGCTGGAGCCTGAACGAGCTGGGGGTGGCCTACAACTATGCCTCCGACACCGGCGACGCCTGGGTCACGGTGCTGGTCATGGACGTCTGGCACTGGACCTCGCTGGTGGCGCTGCTGTGCTACTCGGGCCTGCGGGCGATACCCGACGTCTATTACCAGGCGGCGCGCATCGACCGCGCTTCGGCCTGGGCGGTGTTCCGCCACATCCAGCTGCCCAAGCTCAAGAGCGTGCTGCTGATCGCCGTGATGCTGCGCTTCATGGACAGTTTCATGATCTACACCGAGCCCTTCGTGCTCACCGGCGGCGGGCCGGGCAATGCCACCACCTTCCTCAGCCAGACCCTGACCCAGATGGCGGTCGGCCAGTTCGACCTGGGGCCGGCGGCGGCGTTCTCCCTGGTGTATTTCCTGATCATCCTGCTGGTGTCCTGGCTGTTCTATACGGCCATGACCCACGACGACACGCATCGCTGAGGCCGACCATGAGCATACGCAAACGTCTGGTGCTGCTGGGCTACCTGCTGTTCCTGCTGGTGCCGATCTACTGGCTGTTGAACATGTCGTTCAAGAGCAACACCGAGATACTCGGCGGGCTGAGCCTGTGGCCGCAAGGCTTCACCCTGGACAACTACCGGGTGATCTTCACCGACCCCAGCTGGTACCGGGGCTATCTCAACTCGCTCTACTACGTCAGCCTCAACACCCTGATCTCGCTGAGCGTGGCGCTGCCGGCGGCCTATGCCTTCTCGCGCTACCGCTTTCTCGGCGACAAGCACCTGTTCTTCTGGCTGCTGACCAATCGCATGGCGCCGCCGGCGGTGTTCCTGCTGCCGTTCTTCCAGCTGTATTCCTCCATCGGCCTGTTCGACACCCATATCGCCGTGGCGCTGGCCCACTGCCTGTTCAACGTGCCGCTGGCGGTGTGGATTCTCGAGGGCTTCATGTCCGGGGTGCCCAAGGAGATCGACGAAACCGCCTATATCGACGGCTACAGCTTCCCGAAATTCTTCGTGAAGCTGTTCATCCCGCTGATCGGCTCGGGCATCGGTGTCACCGCCTTCTTCTGCTTCATGTTCTCCTGGGTCGAGCTGCTGCTGGCGCGCACCCTGACCTCGGTGGAGGCCAAACCGATCGTCGCGGTGATGACCCGCACCGTGTCGGCCTCGGGGATCGACTGGGGCGTGCTGGCGGCGGCCGGGGTGTTGACCATCCTGCCGGGCATGCTGGTGATCTGGTTCGTGCGCAACCACGTGGCCAAGGGCTTCGCCCTGGGCCGGGTTTAAGGAGAAGACGATGGAATGGATGGCGTGGACCCTGCCTACGGGCCTGTTCTTCGGGGTCATCGCCCTGACCCTGGTGGGCATGACGGCCTGGGAAATTCGTTCGCCCTGCATGGAGCGCAAGGGCTTTCTGCCGATTGCCACCACTCGGGGCGATCGCCTGTTTATCGGTCTGCTCGGCAGCGCCTACCTGCACTTGCTGGTGGTCGGCGCGACCGACTGGAGCGTCTGGATAGCCTCGTTGCTGTCCCTGTTGTGGCTGTTTGCAGTGATGCGCTGGGGCTGATCCGCGGCGCCCGTGCTGCGCCGCCGGCAAGGTTGCGGTGGCGAGGAGCGGGCGATGCGCGGCCTCTTATAAAACCTGAGATGGAGGTCTCCATGTTCGACAATAACAACAACACCCGACATAGCATGGCCCTGGCCGCCTTGCTGGCGCTGTCCGGCCTGAGCGGCGCGGCCTGGGCCGATGCCTACGAGGAGGCGGCGAAGAAATGGATCGCCGAGGAATTCAATCCCTCGACCCTGACGCCGGAACAGCAGCTGGCCGAGCTGCAGTGGTTCATCAAGGCGGCCGAGCCGTTCCGCGGCATGAGCATCAGCGTCGCCTCGGAAACCATCGCCACCCATGAATACGAGTCCAAGGTGCTGGCCAAGGCGTTCAGCGAGATCACCGGCATCCAGCTCAAGCACGACCTGATGCAGGAAGGCGACGTGGTGGAGAAGCTGCAGACCCAGATGCAGTCGGACAAGAACATCTACGACGGCTACATCAACGATTCGGACCTGATCGGCACCCACTTCCGCTACGGCAAGGCGGTGGCGATCAGCGACATGATGGCCGGCGAGGGCAAGGCGGTGACCTCGCCGACCCTGGACCTGCAGGACTTCATCGGCCTGTCCTTCACCAGCGGCCCGGACGGCAAGCTGTATCAGCTGCCCGACCAGCAGTTCGCCAACCTCTACTGGTTCCGCGCCGACTGGTTCGAGCGGCCGGAGCTGAAGGCCAAGTTCAAGGAAATCTACGGCTATGAGCTGGGGGTGCCGGTCAACTGGTCGGCCTACGAGGACATCGCCGAGTTCTTCTCCGAGAAGGTCAAGGAGATCGACGGCCAGCGCGTCTACGGCCATATGGATTACGGCAAGAAGGACCCGTCCCTGGGCTGGCGTTTCACCGATGCCTGGTTCTCCATGGCCGGTGGCGGCGACAAGGGGCTGCCCAACGGCTTGCCGGTGGACGAGTGGGGTATCCGTGTCGAGGGTTGCCGGCCGGTCGGCTCCAGCGTCGCTCGAGGCGGCGACACCAACGGCCCGGCGGCCGTCTACGCCACCACCAAGTATGTCGACTGGATGCGTCAGTATGCGCCGCCGGAAGCCCAGGGCATGACCTTCTCCGAGGCCGGTCCGGTGCCGGCCCAGGGCAACATCGCCCAGCAGATCTTCTGGTACACCGCCTTCACCGCGGACATGACCAAGCCGGGGCTGGCAGTGGTCAACGGCGACGGCACGCCGAAGTGGCGCATGGCGCCCTCGCCCAAGGGCCCGTACTGGGAGGAGGGGATGAAGCTCGGCTATCAGGACGCCGGCTCCTGGACCTTCCTCAAGTCGACCCCGGAGAAGCAGCGCCTGGCAGCCTGGCTGTACGCCCAGTTCGTCACCTCCAAGACCGTGTCGCTGAAGAAGACTCTGGTCGGCCTGACGCCGATCCGCGAGTCGGACATCAACTCCCAGGCGATGACCGATGCGGCGCCCAAACTGGGGGGGCTGGTGGAGTTCTACCGTAGCCCGGCCCGGGTGCAGTGGACGCCGACCGGCACCAACGTGCCGGACTACCCGCGCCTGGCGCAGCTATGGTGGCAGTTCATCGCCGAAGCGGCCAGCGGCGACAAGTCGCCGCAGGAGGCGCTCGATGGCCTGGCGGCGGCGCAGGACACCATGCTCGGCCGTCTCGAGCGCTCCGGTGTGCTGGGTGAGTGTGGCCCCAAGCTGAACGAGCCGCGTGACCCGCAGTACTGGCTTGATCAGCCGGGGGCGCCGAAGGCCAAGCTGGCCAACGAAAAGCCCAAAGGGGAAACCATCGGCTATGACCAGTTGCTGAAGTCCTGGCAGCAGGCGCAGAAGTAGCCGCACGAGCGGCTGCTCCGCGCAAAAGAAAACGGCACCCTCGGGTGCCGTTTCTCGTCTCTGAACCCTGGCTTCAGTCGTGCAGGTGTTCAGCCGCGTGCAGGGTGTTCTCCAGCAGGCCGGCACGGGTCATGGGGCCGACACCGCCGGGCACCGGCGTGATCCACCCGGCGCGGGGCAGGGCGGTTTCGTACACCACGTCGCCGATCAGCTTGCCATCGGCCTGGCGGTTGATCCCCACATCGATGACGATCGCCCCCTCCTTGATCCACTCGCCCTTGACCAGGCCCGGCTTGCCGGTTGCGACCACCACGATGTCGGCCTGGCCGACATGCTGTGGCAGGTCCTTGGTGAAGCGGTGGGTGATGGTGACGGTGCAGCCGCCGAGCAGCAGTTCCATGGCCATCGGCCGGCCGACGATGTTCGAGGCGCCCACGACCACGGCATGCAGGCCGTAGAGGTTCACGCCGGTGCTCTGCAGCAGGGTCATGATGCCCTTCGGCGTGCAGGGGCGCAGCAATGGCATGCGTTGGGCCAGGCGGCCGATGTTGTAGGGGTGGAAACCATCCACGTCCTTGTCCGGACGAATGCGCTCCAACAGCAAGGAGGCGTCCATGTGAGCGGGCAGTGGCAGTTGCACCAGAATGCCATCGACGCTCGGATCCCCATTGAGGCGGTCGATCAGCGCTAGGAGTTCCTCTTGGCTGGTGCTGGCCGGTAGGTCGTAGGCTTGGGAGAGGAAGCCCACTTCTTCACAGTCTTTGCGCTTGTGCGCGACATAGACCTGAGAGGCTGGGTCGCTGCCGACCAGGATCACCGCCAGGCCGGGTGCCCGCAGCCCCTGCTCGCGTCGCTCGGCGACCCGTTGGGCGATCTGCTGGCGGAGGCTGGCGGCGATCGCTTTGCCGTCGATCAATTGTGCGGTCATTGCGCTAGATAAACCATTGGAAAGGATTGAAAAAGGACGCGCATTCTCGCATGGCGAGGCGGTGCGGCAAAGGCGCCACCCCAGGATTTTCGCGTAACCCCTTTATCTCGCTGAACTTTTTTTAAAATTAGTGTTGACGACCCATGGGTGCCTCTATAACATGCGCCCCGCTTGTCGAGCACAGCCAGTCGCTGGGTAAGACGGCAAAGGCAGGGGTTGCAAAGCCTCAGCCGGAGCCGAAAGCTTTAAGTCTGCGCTTGCAGATGGATAGGCGCCCGTAGCTCAGCTGGATAGAGCATCCGCCTTCTAAGCGGATGGTCGCAGGTTCGAGTCCTGCCGGGCGTGCCATTTGGCAGCTTTGGCACAAGCAAAACGTAATATGGTGGGCGTAGCTCAGTTGGTAGAGCACAGGATTGTGGCTCCTGGTGTCGTGGGTTCGATCCCCATCGTCCACCCCATATTCCAAAACGCCAGGCCGAAAGCCTGGCGTTTTTGTTTTATAGTCTGACCACGCGGACGTGGTGAAATTGGTAGACACACCAGATTTAGGTTCTGGCGCCGCAAGGTGTGAGAGTTCGAGTCTCTCCGTCCGCACCATCTTCTTTCCCTCCTGATTGCCGCCTGCATCTAGGGTGACTTCTGTAAATTGACCCTCTAGAATGCATGCCCTTGATCTGGGGCCGGAAACGGCCGGCTTATGTCTGTGCAACGAGGAATATCCATGCAAGTTTCTGTTGAAAGCACTTCTGCTCTTGAGCGCCGCATGACCGTCGGCGTTCCCGTCGAGCGCATCGAGACTGAAGTCAACAAGCGTCTGCAGCAGACTGCCCGTCGTGCCAAGGTTCCTGGCTTCCGTCCTGGCAAAGTGCCGATGAGCGTGATTCGCCAGCGCTATGAAGCGTCCGCGCGCCAGGAAGCCCTGGGTGACCTGATCCAAGAGACCTTCTATGAGGCCGTTGTCGAGCAGAAGCTGAACCCGGCCGGTGCTCCGGCTGTCGAGCCGAAGCCGTTCGAGAAGGGCAAGGATCTGGAATATGTGGCCACCTTCGAGGTGTTCCCGGAGTTCCAGGTGCAGGGTTTCGAGTCCATCGCGATCGAGCGCCTGCAGGCCGAGGTCGGCGATGCCGACGTGGACAACATGCTGGACATTCTGCGCAAGCAGAACACCCGTTTCGAGGTCGCCGAGCGCGCCGCCGAGAATGGTGACCAACTGAACATCGACTTCGTCGGCAAGATCGAAGGCGAAGCCTTCGCCGGCGGTTCGGCCAAGGGTACCCAGTTGGTGCTGGGCTCCGGTCGTATGATTCCGGGCTTCGAAGACGCCCTGGTGGGTGCCAAGGCGGGCGAAGAGCGCGTCATCAACCCGACCTTCCCCGAGGATTACCAGAACCTGGACCTGGCCGGCAAGGTCGCCGAGTTCACCGTCACGGTAAACAGCGTTTCCGCGCCGCAGCTGCCTGAGCTGAACGAAGAGTTCTTCGCCCAGTTCGGCGTCAAGGACGGTGGCCTGGAAGGTTTCCGCGCCGAAGTGCGCAAGAACATGGAGCGCGAGCTGCGTCAGGCCATCAAGTCCAAGGTCAAGAATCAGGTGATGGACGGCCTGCTGGCAGCCAACCCGATCGAGGTGCCGAAGGCACTGCTGAGCAACGAAGTCAATCGTCTGCGTGTGCAGGCGGTCCAGCAGTTCGGTGGCAACATCAAGCCTGAGCAGCTGCCGGCCGAGTTGTTCGAAGAGCAGGCCAAGCGTCGTGTGGTGCTCGGTCTGATCGTCGCCGAGGTGGTCAAGCAGTTCGAGCTGAAGCCGGACGAAGAGCGCGTGCGCGAACTGATTCAGGAAATGGCTTCGGCCTATCAGGAGCCCGAGCAGGTCGTGGCCTGGTACTACAAAAACGACCAGCAAATGAACGAAGTGCGTTCGGTTGTGCTGGAAGAGCAAGTTGTAGATACTGTTTTGCAGAAGGCCAACGTGACCGACAAAGCGGTCTCTTACGAAGAAGCTGTCAAGCCGGCGGAAGCGCCCAAAGCCGACTGATTCTTTACCTCGTTCGAACACGCCATAAGCCAGCCTCCGCGCTGGCTTATGCGTATTTGTGACATGACTATTTAGGGAGCGAGTGCAAGACATGTCCCGCAATCCTTTTATGCAACACATGCCTGACATCCAAGCTGCCGGCGGCCTGGTGCCGATGGTGATCGAGCAGTCGGCTCGCGGCGAGCGCGCCTACGACATCTACTCGCGTCTGCTCAAGGAGCGGGTGATCTTCCTGATCGGCCCGGTCGAGGACTACATGGCCAACCTGGTCGCGGCCCAGTTGCTGTTCCTCGAGGCCGAGAACCCGGACAAGGACATTCATCTGTACATCAACTCGCCGGGTGGGTCGGTGACTGCGGGCATGTCGATCTACGACACCATGCAGTTCATCAAGCCCGATGTATCGACCATCTGCATCGGTCAGGCCTGCAGCATGGGCGCCTTGCTGCTGGCCGGCGGCGCCGCGGGCAAGCGTTACTGCCTGCCGCACTCGCGGATGATGATCCACCAGCCTCTGGGCGGCTTCCAGGGCCAGGCCTCGGACATCGAGATTCATGCCCGCGAGATCCTGACCATTCGCGAGCGCCTGAACAAGATCCTCGCCGACCACACCGGCCAGCCGATCGAAGTGATCGCTCGCGACACCGATCGCGACAATTTCATGAGCGGCGAGGATGCGGTCAAGTACCGCCTGATCGATCAGGTGCTGAGCAAGCGTCAACTGGCGGGCTAAGCGGCTTGCGTATGGAGCGGCCGGAGTATCCCGGTCGCTGCGCGGGCTTGAAAACGCCCGCATTTGCCTTCATCTTGTGTTTCAAGCCTACCGTATTGGATTGATCGAATGACTGATACCCGCAACGGCGAGGACAACGGCAAGCTGCTTTATTGCTCCTTCTGCGGCAAAAGCCAGCACGAAGTACGCAAATTGATTGCCGGGCCCTCTGTCTTTATCTGCGACGAGTGCGTCGACCTGTGCAACGACATCATCCGCGAGGAGGTGCAGGAAGCTCAGGCCGAGAGCAGTGCGCACAAGTTGCCTGCGCCCAAGGAGATCAGCACCATCCTGGATCAGTATGTGATCGGTCAGGAGCGTGCGAAGAAGGTCCTCTCGGTAGCGGTGTACAACCACTACAAGCGCCTAAACCAGCGCGACAAGAAGGACGACGTCGAACTGGGCAAGAGCAATATCCTGCTGATCGGTCCGACCGGTTCGGGCAAGACCCTGCTGGCCGAGACCCTGGCGCGCCTGCTCAATGTACCGTTCACCATCGCCGATGCCACCACCCTGACAGAGGCGGGTTACGTCGGGGAGGATGTCGAGAACATCATCCAGAAGCTGTTGCAGAAGTGCGACTACGATGTCGAGAAGGCCCAGATGGGCATCGTCTACATCGACGAGATCGATAAGATTTCGCGCAAGTCCGACAACCCCTCGATCACTCGCGACGTGTCGGGCGAAGGTGTGCAGCAGGCCTTGCTCAAGCTGATCGAAGGTACCGTCGCCTCGGTCCCGCCGCAGGGCGGCCGCAAGCACCCGCAGCAGGAGTTCCTGCAGGTCGATACGCGCAACATCCTGTTCATCTGTGGCGGTGCCTTCTCCGGCCTGGAGAAGGTCATCCAAGGGCGCTCGACCAAGGGCGGGATCGGCTTCAATGCCGAGGTGCGCAGCAAGGATCTGGGCAAGAAGGTCGGCGAATCGCTGCGCGAGGTCGAGCCGGATGACCTGGTGAAGTTCGGCCTGATTCCCGAGTTCGTCGGCCGCCTGCCGGTCATCGCGACCCTCGAGGAGCTGGACGAGGCTGCCTTGATGCAGATCCTCACCGAGCCGAAGAACGCCCTGACCAAGCAGTATGCCAAGCTGTTCGAGATGGAAGGGGTGGAACTGGAGTTCCGCCCGGATGCGCTGAAAGCGGTCTCGAACAAGGCCTTGGAGCGCAAGACCGGGGCCCGTGGCCTGCGCTCGATTCTCGAAGGCATCCTGCTCGACACCATGTACGAGATCCCTTCGCAGTCGGAAGTCAGCAAGGTGGTCATCGACGAAAGCGTGATCGACGGTTCGTCCAAGCCGCTGTTGATCTATGAGAACAGCGAGGCGCCTGCCAAGGCAGCGCCGGACGCGTGACCGTTACATCCTGAATGCGAAGGGGCCTGCGGGCCCCTTTGCATTTCCAGTGCTAGCGCTTGTTTTTTGCGGGGGCTACCCCCATCTTAGGGCCAAGGGTATTCCCATCTGTTTACGGCCGTATGGCCGCCGTAGAGCCGAAATCATGAAGACAACCATCGAATTGCCTCTCTTGCCGCTGCGCGATGTCGTGGTCTATCCGCACATGGTGATCCCGCTGTTCGTCGGGCGCGAGAAATCCATCGAAGCCCTGGAGGCGGCGATGACAGGGGAGAAGCAGATCCTGCTGCTCGCCCAGAAGAACCCCGCGGACGATGATCCGGGCGAGGCGGAACTCTACCGGGTCGGAACCGTGGCGACGGTCCTGCAACTGCTGAAGCTGCCGGACGGCACGGTCAAGGTGCTGGTCGAGGGCGAGCAGCGGGGCGAGATCGAGCGGTTCATCGAGGCCGAGGACCACTGCCGCGCCGAGGTGCAGCTGCTCGACGAGGTCGAGGCCGCCGAGCGCGAGTCCGAGGTCTTCGTGCGCAGCCTGCTCAGCCAGTTCGAGCAGTACGTGCAGCTTGGCAAGAAAGTGCCGGCCGAGGTGCTGTCGTCGCTCAACAGCATCGACGAGCCGAGTCGTCTGGTCGACACCATGGCCGCGCACATGGCACTGAAGATCGAGCAGAAGCAGGAAATCCTCGAGATCACCGACTTGTCGGCGCGGGTCGAGCACGTACTGGCGCTGCTGGACGCCGAGATCGACCTGCTGCAGGTCGAGAAGCGCATCCGTGGTCGGGTGAAGAAGCAGATGGAGCGCAGTCAGCGCGAGTACTACCTGAATGAGCAGATGAAGGCCATCCAGAAGGAGCTCGGCGATATCGACGAAGGCCACAGCGAGCTGGATGAGCTGAAGAGGCGCATCGAGAATGCCGGCCTGACCAAGGAAGCCTACGACAAGGCGCAGACCGAGCTGAACAAGCTCAAGCAGATGTCGCCGATGTCGGCCGAGGCCACCGTGGTGCGCTCCTATATCGACTGGCTGGTGAACGTGCCGTGGAAGGCGCACAGCAAGGTGCGCCTGGATCTGGCGCGGGCCGAGGCCATCCTCAATGCCGATCACTATGGCCTGGAAGAGGTCAAGGAGCGCATCCTCGAGTACCTCGCGGTGCAGAAGCGGGTGAAGAAGATCAAGGGACCGGTGCTCTGTCTGGTCGGGCCGCCGGGGGTGGGCAAGACCTCCCTGGCCGAGTCGATCGCCCACTCGACCAATCGCAAGTTCGTGCGCATGGCCCTGGGCGGCGTGCGCGATGAGGCGGAGATCCGCGGTCATCGGCGGACCTATATCGGTTCGATGCCGGGCCGGCTGATCCAGAAGATGACCAAGGTGGGCGTGCGCAACCCGCTGTTCCTGCTCGACGAGATCGACAAGATGGGGCAGGACATGCGCGGCGATCCGGCCTCGGCCCTGCTCGAGGTGCTCGATCCCGAGCAGAACCACAACTTCAACGATCACTATCTGGAAGTCGATTACGACCTCTCCGACGTGATGTTCCTCTGTACCGCCAACTCCATGAACATTCCGGCCCCCTTGCTCGATCGCATGGAGGTGATTCGCCTGCCCGGTTACACCGAGGATGAGAAGGTCAACATCGCCATCAAGTACCTGGCGCCGAAGCAGATCCAGGTCAACGGCCTGAAGAAAGGCGAGTTGGCGTTCGAGGAGGCGGCGATTCGCGACATCATCCGCTACTACACCCGCGAGGCGGGGGTGCGCAGCCTGGAGCGGCAGATCGCCAAGGTCTGTCGTCGGGCGGTGAAGGAGCATGCCCGGCAGAAGCGTTTCGAGGTGCTGGTCACTGCCGAATCGCTCGAGCATTTCCTCGGTGTGCGCAAGCACCGCTATGGCCTGGCCGAGCAGGAAGACCAGATCGGTCAGGTGACCGGGCTGGCCTGGACCCAGGTGGGCGGCGAACTGCTGACCATCGAGGCCGCGGTCGTGCCCGGCAAGGGCCAGTTGATCAAGACCGGTTCGCTGGGGGACGTGATGGTGGAGTCGATCACCGCCGCGCAAACCGTGGTGCGCAGCCGCGCCAAGAGCCTGGGCGTGGCCCTGGATTTCTATGAGAAGCGCGATATCCATATCCACATGCCCGAGGGTGCGACGCCCAAGGACGGCCCCAGTGCCGGTGTGGGCATGTGCACGGCTCTGGTCTCGGCCCTGACCCAGATCCCGGTGCGGGCCGATGTGGCCATGACCGGTGAGATCACCCTGCGCGGTCAGGTGCTGGCGATCGGTGGACTAAAAGAAAAATTGCTGGCGGCTCATCGGGGCGGAATCAAAACCGTGATCATTCCTGAAGAAAATGTCCGCGACTTGAAAGAAATTCCTGAAAATATAAAGCAAGACCTGCAGATTAAACCCGTTAAATGGATTGACGAGGTCCTGCAAATTGCGCTGCAATACGCCCCGGAGCCCTTGCCCGATGCGGCTCCCGAGCTGGTTGCAAAGGATGAGAAGCGCGAGTCTGATTCCAAGGAGCGAATTAGCACGCATTAGCCGGGGGGCTTTCTTGACACAATTTTAGAGCCCTTGATATAAAGCGGCTCTTATTGTGTCTGCAGGCCGCCCAGCACCCGCTTTGCTTACACTAAAAATCAAGAAACAAACTCAACAGAAATTAAGGGGACTTAGAGTGAACAAGTCGGAACTGATTGATGCTATCGCTGCATCTGCTGATATCCCGAAAGCTGTTGCTGGCCGCGCGCTGGACGCAGTGATTGAATCCGTCACTGGCGCTCTCAAGGCTGGTGACTCCGTCGTACTGGTTGGTTTCGGTACCTTCGCTGTCAAGGAGCGCGCCGCTCGCACTGGCCGTAACCCGCAGACCGGTAAGCCGATCAGCATCGCCGCCGCTAAGATCCCAGGTTTCAAGGCTGGCAAAGCTCTGAAGGACGCAGTCAACTAAGCGTCTTTCGGGCCTTGCCCTTCCAGTTCGGCTGCGAGGTCGGGCTGGTAGCGGAGCGGTGATTCAGCCGGTCAGACACCGGCCGTAACGCCGGAAGTCACGGGCTCGAGTCTCGTCCGCTCCGCAAGTCACGCGAAGGCGCATCCCCGGATGCGCCTTTCTTCTATCTGGATATTACCCACGCTGCGCGGCTGTTTATTATTCGTACAGTCGTTCTGGGGGACGCATGCTGCAGAACATCAGGGACAATTCACAGGGGTGGATTGCCAAAACCATTATCGGCCTTATCGTCGTGCTACTGGCGCTGACCGGTGTCGAGGCCGTATTCACCAGTACCAGCAACAGCCAGAACGCCGCCGAGGTGAATGGCGAAAAGGTCAGCTTGAGTCAGCTGGGGCAGGCGGTCGAGATGCAGCGGCGTCAGCTGTTGCAGCAGCTCGGCAAGGACTTCGACGCATCCCTGCTGGATGAGAAGCTGCTGCGCGAGTCGGCGCTCAATGGCTTGATCGAGCGGACTCTGCTGTTGCAGGCCGCGGCGGATGCAGACTTCGCGTTCTCCGAGCAGGCGCTCGATCAGCTGATCCTGCAGACCCCGGAGTTTCAGGTGGACGGCAAGTTCAATGCCGATCGCTTCGATCAGGTCATTCGCCAGCTGGGCTATAGCCGCCTGCAGTTCCGTCAGATGCTGGCCCAGGAAATGCTCATCGGCCAGCTGCGGGCGGGTCTGGCCGGCAGCGGCTTCGTCACCGATGCCCAAGTCGAAGCCTTCGCCCGCCTGGAGCAGCAGACCCGTGACTTCGCCACGCTGCGGGTGCCGGCTGATACCGCGGCCGTGCAGTTGAGCGATGACGACGTCAAGGCTTACTACGAGGCCCAGGCCAGCCAGTTCATGAGCCCTGAGCAGGTGGTCCTGGAGTACCTCGAGCTGAAGAAGGATGCCTTCTTCGATCAGGTGGAAGTGGCCGACGAAGACCTGCAGAGTGCCTACCAGAGCGAGATCGCCAATCTGGCCGAGCAACGCCGAGCTGCGCATATCCTGATCGAGGTCAGCGACGCGGTTGATGAGGGGCAGGCCAAGGCCAAGATCGATGAGGTCCAGAAGCGCCTGCAGCAGGGCGAGGAGTTCGCGGCGCTGGCCAAGGAGCTCTCCGAGGACCCGGGTTCGGCCACCGAGGGCGGCGATCTGGGCTATGCCGGGCAGGGTGTGTACGACCCGGCCTTCGAAGAGGCCCTGTATGCCCTGGGCGAGGGCGAGGTTTCCGCGCCGGTCCGTAGCGAGTTCGGCTGGCACCTGATCAAGCTGCTGGGTGTGCAGGCGCCCGAGGTGCCGAGCTTCGACAGCCTGAAGGACAAGCTGGTACGCGATCTGAAGGCACAGCGGGTCGAGCAGCGTTTCGTCGAAGTTGCCAAGCAGCTGGAAGACCTGGCGTTCGAGTCCTCCGATCTGGCCCAGCCTGCGCAGGAGCTCGGTTTGGAGGTGAAAACCACCGACGCCTTCGGCCGTGAAGGTGGCGAAGGGCTGGCCGCTAACCGCCAGGTTATCCAGGCGGCCTTCAGTGCAGAGGTGCTGGAGGACGGCAACAACAGCGCGACCATCGAGCTGGATCCGAACACGGTCGTGGTGGTGCGCGTCAAGGAGCACCGGAAGCCCGAGCAGTTGGCGCTGGAGCAGGTGGCCGACAGCATCCGTGGGCACCTGACCAGGGTGCGGGCCAGCGAGGCGGCGAAAGCCAAGGGCGAGGAGCTGTTGACGGCATTGCGCGATGGCAAGACGCCGGCCGAGCAGACGCAAGAATGGCAGCCGGTCGAGGCGGCCACGCGCAGCCATGAGGGTGTCGAGCCGGTGGTGCTGCAGGCGCTGTTCCGTATGCCCAAGCCGAGCGATTCCGGCCAGCCGAGCTTCGCCGGCGTGGGCCTGGACAGCGGCGACTTCGTGGTGATCCGCCTGAACGGCGTGAGCGAGCCGCAGGAAGCGTTGGCCGAGGAGGAGAAGGCCATGTACCGCCGCTTCCTGGCCTCGCGCAGTGGTCAGCAGGACTTCGCCGCCTTCCGCAAGCAGCTGGAGGCGCAAGCGGATATCGAGCGGTTCTGATAACCGTCGAGTCGTAAAAAAGCCCGCTTTCGCGGGCTTTTTTATTGTCGCCGTTGGGTCGATCAGTCTTCCATCGCGCCCATGGCGGTGGTGTTGAAGCCGCCGTCGACGTACATGATCTCACCGCTGACGCCTGAGGCCAGGTCGGAGCAGAGGAAGGCGCCGGCATTGCCGACTTCCTCGATGGTCACGTTGCGGCGCAGCGGGGTCTGCTTCTCGTTGGCGGCCAGCATCTTGCGGAAGCTGGCAATGCCGCTGGCGGCGAGGGTGCGGATCGGGCCTGCGGAGATGGCGTTGACGCGGGTGCCTTCCGGACCGAGGCTGGCGGCCAGGTAGCGCACGCCGGCTTCCAGGCTGGCCTTGGCCATGCCCATCACGTTGTAGTTCGGCATGGTGCGCTCGGCGCCCAGGTAGGAGAGGGTCAGCAGGCTGCCGTTGCGCCCCTTCATCATTTCGCGACCGGCCTTGGCCAGGGCGACGAAGCTGTAGGCACTGATGTCGTGGGCGATCTTGAAGCCTTCGCGGGTGGTGACTTCGGTGAAGTCGCCGTTGAGCTGATCACCCGGGGCGAAACCGACCGAGTGAACGATGCAGTCCAGGCCGTCCCACTTCTTGCTCAGGGCCTCGAACACGCTGACGATCTCGTCATCGTTGGCCACGTCGCAGGGGAAGCACAGCTCGGGGCCCGAACCCCAGCTGGCGGCGAACTCTTCGACCCGGCCCTTGAGCTTCTCGTTCTGATAGGTGAAAGCCAGTTCGGCGCCCTCGCGGTGCATGGCCGCGGCGATGCCCGAGGCGATGGACAGTTTGCTGGCAACGCCAACGATCAGTACGCGCTTACCGCTTAGAAAACCCATGTGTACGCTTCCTCTTCCTGCTTTCAAGGATTAGTCGGCAGCGCCTGGAGCCAGAAAGGCGGCTTCCAGCAGCTGCCGAGTGTAAATATGCTGCGGTGCGGCGAAGATCTGCTCCGCCGCCCCCTGTTCCACTACTTGTCCTTCCTTGACCACGATCAGCTGGTGGCTCAGTGCCCGAACCACCGCCAGGTCATGGCTGATAAACAGGTACGTCAGGTTGTGCTTGATCTGCAGCGAACGCAGCAACTCGACGACCTGGCGCTGGACTGTGCGGTCGAGCGCCGAGGTGGGCTCGTCCAGCAGTATCAGCGCCGGTTTCAACACCAGTGCCCGGGCGATGGCGATCCGTTGCCGTTGCCCGCCGGAAAACTCGTGGGGGTAGCGGTGCCGGGTCTCCGGGTCCAGGTCTACCTCCACGAGCGCGTCGATGATCGCTTGTTCCTGTTCGGCCTGCGTGCCCATGCGATGGATATGCAGGCCTTCGCCGACGATCTGGCCCACCGACATCCGCGGACTCAGGCTGCCGAAGGGGTCCTGGAACACCACCTGCATCTGCCGGCGCAGCGGACGCACGGCATGCTGCGACAACCCCTGCAGTGCCTGGCCCTGGAAGCGGATGGCGCCCTGACTGCCGAGCAGTCGCAGGATCGCCAGCCCCAGGGTCGACTTGCCGGAACCGCTTTCGCCGACTATGCCCAGGGTCTGCCCCTGGGGCAGGCTGAAGCTGATCCCGTCCACTGCCTTGACATGGCCGACGGTGCGACGCAGCAGGCCCTTCTTGATCGGGAACCATACGCGCAGATCGTCGACTTCCAGCAGCGGCTCGCCGGCCTCGACGGCCACCGGATCGCCGCTGGGCTCGGCGCCGAGCAGTTCCTGGGTATAGGGATGCTGCGGCGTTCGGAACAAATTTTCACACGACGCTTGTTCGACGACCTTTCCGCTCTGCATGACACATACCCGATGGGCAATTCGTCGTACCAGGTTGAGGTCATGGCTGATCAGCAGCAGCGCCATGCCCAGGCGGGCCTGCAGATCCTTGAGCAGCTCGAGGATTTTCAGCTGCACGGTCACGTCCAGGGCGGTGGTCGGCTCGTCGGCGATCAGCAGTTCCGGTTCGTTGGCCAGGGCCATGGCGATCATCACCCGCTGGCGTTGGCCGCCGGAGAGCTCATGGGGGTAGGCCTTGAGGCGCTTGTGCGGTTCGGGGATGCCGACCAGGTCGAGCAGCTCCAGGGTGCGCTCGGTGGCGGCCTTGCCGCTCAGGCCCTTGTGCAGGGCGAGCACCTCGTTGATCTGCTTCTCGATGCTGTGCAGCGGGTTGAGGGAGGTCATGGGCTCCTGAAAGACCATGGCGATGCGGTTGCCGCGCAGCTCGCGCAGGCGCTTCTCGTCGAGCTTGAGCAGGTCTTCGCCGGCGTAGTGGATGCTGCCGGCCGGGTGCTGGGCCAGGGGGTAGGGCAGCAGGCGCAGGATCGAGTGGGCGGTGACCGATTTGCCGGACCCGCTTTCGCCGACCAGGGCCAGGGTTTCGCCACGCTGGATGGAGAAACTGACAGCTTCGACCACGCGTTGCCTGTGCTCGCCGGTGACGAATTCGACGGCCAGGTCGCGTACTTCGATCAGGGGGGCGGAGTCGCTCATCTCATTTCCTCGGGTCGAAGGCATCGCGTGCCGCTTCGCCGATAAACACCAGCAGGCTGAGCATCAGGGCGAGTACGGCGAAGGCGGTCATCCCCAACCAGGGGGCCTGCAGGTTGGCCTTGCCCTGGGCGACCAGCTCGCCGAGCGACGGTGCTCCCGGCGGCAGGCCGAAGCCGAGGAAGTCCAGGGCGGTGAGGGTGCCGATGGCGCCGGTGAGGATGAAGGGCATGAAGGTCATGGTCGAGACCATGGCGTTGGGCAGGATGTGGTGGAACATGATGGCGCCGTTCTCCATGCCCAGGGCGCGGGCGGCGCGCACGTACTCCAGGTTGCGGCCACGGAGGAACTCGGCGCGCACCACATCCACCAGGCTCATCCAGGAGAACAGCAGCATGATGCCCAGCAACCACCAGAAATTCGGCTGCACGAAACTGGCCAGGATGATCAGCAGGTAGAGCACCGGCAGGCCGGACCAGACCTCGAGGAAACGCTGCCCCAGCAGGTCGACCCAGCCGCCGTAGAAGCCCTGCAGGGCGCCGGCGAACACGCCGATGATGGAGCTGAGCACGGTCAGGGTCAGGGCGAACAGCACCGAGATGCGGAAGCCGTAGATGACCCGGGCCAGTACGTCGCGACCCTGGTCGTCGGTGCCCAGCCAGTTGGCCGCCGAGGGCGGCGCCGGGGCCGGCACCTCCAGATCGTAGTTGATGCTCGAATAGCTGAAGGGGATCGGCGGCCACAGCATCCAGCCGTCTTTCTCGGCTATCAGCCCCTGGATGTAGGGGCTCTTGTAGTTGGCCTGCAGCGGGAATTCGCCGCCGAAGGTGGTTTCCGGGTAACGCTTGAGCACCGGGAAGTACCACTGACCGTCGTACTGCACGACCAGGGGCTTGTCGTTGGCGATCAGCTCGGCGCCCAGGGTCAGGACGAACAGCACCAGGAAGATCCACAGCGACCACCAGCCGCGCTTGTGGGCCTTGAAGCGCTGGAAGCGCCGTTGATTGATAGGAGACAGGGCCATCTCAGTTCTCCCGGCTTTCGAAGTCGATGCGCGGATCGACCAGGGTGTAGGTGAGATCGCCGATCAGCTTCAGGATCAGCCCCAGCAGGGTGAAGATGAACAGGGTGCCGAAGACCACCGGATAGTCGCGGTTGATGGCGGCCTCGAAGCTCATCAGGCCCAGGCCGTCGAGGGAGAAGATCACCTCTATCAGCAGGGAACCGGTGAAGAAGATGCCGATCAGCGCCGAGGGGAAGCCGGCGATGATGATCAGCATGGCATTGCGGAACACATGGCCGTAGAGCACGCCGTTCTTCGACAGCCCCTTGGCCCGGGCGGTGGTCACGTACTGTTTGTTGATCTCGTCGAGGAAGCTGTTCTTGGTCAGCAGGGTCAGGGTAGCGAAGTTGCCGATGACCAGTGCGGTGACCGGCAGGGCCAGATGCCAGAAGTAGTCGAGGATCTTGCCGCCGAGGCTGAGCTGATCGAAGTTGTTCGAGGTCAGGCCACGCAGGGGGAACCAGTCGAAGTAGCTGCCACCGGCGAACAGCACGATCAGCAGGATGGCGAAGAGGAACGCCGGTATGGCATAGCCGACGATGATCGCCGAGCTGGTCCAGACGTCGAAGGCGCTGCCGTGGCGCACGGCCTTGGCGATGCCCAGGGGGATGGACACCAGGTACATGATCAGGGTGCTCCACAGCCCGAGAGATGCCGATACCGGCATCTTCTCGACGATCAGGTCGATCACCTTGGCGTCACGGAAGAAACTCTCGCCGAAATCCAGCTGGGCGTAGTTCTTCAGCATGATCCAGAAGCGTTCCGGGGCCGGTTTGTCGAAGCCGTACAGGCGTTCGATCTCGGCGATCAGCTCGGGGTCCAGGCCCTGGGCGCCGCGATAGTTGGAGCCGGCCACCGCCACCTCGGCGCCGCCGCCGGCAATGCGGCTGGTGGCGCCCTCGAAGCCTTCCAGCTGGGCGATCATCTGCTCCACCGGGCCGCCGGGGGCGGCCTGGATGATGATGAAGTTGAGCAGCAGGATGCCGAACAGGGTGGGAATGATCAGCAACAGGCGACGCAAGATATACGCCAGCATGCTAGTGCTCCGTGCTCGCCAGATCGGCCTCGGTTGGCGTCGCCGAGGTCTGCGGCAGTTTGCGGAACCACCAGGTGTTCAGGCCGATGTCGTACAGCGGGGTGACCCTGGGGTGGGCCAGGTGGTTCCAGTAGGCCACGCGCCAGGTCTTGATGTGCCAGTTGGGAATGACGTAGTGGCCCCACAGCAGTACCCGGTCCAGGGCGCGGGTGTGGTCGATCAGGCTCTGGCGCGAGTCGGCGTTGATCAGGCCGTCGACCAGCTGGTCGATGGCCGGGTCCTTGAGGCCGATGAGGTTGCGGCTGCCGGGGTTGTCGGCGCTGCTGGAGTGCCAGTACTCGCGCTGCTCGTTGCCCGGTGAGTTGGACTGGCCGAAGCCGCTGACGATCAGGTCGAAATCCCGCGAGCGCAGGCGGGTGATGTATTGGGAGACATCCACCCGGCGAATCACCAGCTCCATGCCGAGATCGGCCAGGTTGCGCTTGAAGGGCAGCAGCACCCGTTCGAACTCCGTCTGCGCCAGGAGAAACTCGAAACGCACCGGCGTGCCCGTGGCATCGAGCATATGGTCGCCCTCGACCCGCCAGCCGGCTTCCTGCAGCAGCTGGTAGGCGCGGCGCTGCTGCTCGCGGATGATGCCGCTGGCATCGGTGGTCGGTGGGCGGAACTCGTCGGTGAACACTTCGGGCGGAATCTGCTCGCGCAGCGGCTCGAGTATCTGCAGTTCGGCCTCGCTGGGCAGGCCGCGGGAGGCCAGTTCGGAATTGTCGAAATAGCTGCGGGTACGGCTGTAGGCACCGTTGAACAGCTGCTTGTTGGCCCACTCGAAATCGAACAGCAGGCCGAGGGCCTCGCGTACCCGGCGGTCCTGGAACAGCGGCCGACGGATATTGAAGACGAAACCCTGCATGCCGGTGGGGTTGTGGTTGTCGATTTCTTCCTTGATCAGCTGGCCGTTGGCCACGGCCGTGGTGTCGTAGGCGCTGGCCCAGTTCTTCGCGCTGGTTTCCAGCCAGTAGTCGAACTGCCCGGCCTTGAGCGCCTCCAGGGCCACGGTGTTGTCGCGGTAGTAGTCGATGCGCATGCGTTCGAAGTTGTAGAAGCCGCGGTTCACCGGCAGGTCCTTGCCCCACCAGTCCTCGACCCGCTCATAGACGATGGAGCGGCCAGCCTTGACCTCGACGACCCGATAGGGGCCGCTGCCCAGGGGGATGTCCAGGTTGCCCTTGGCGAAGTCGCGCTCGGCCCACCAGTGTTTGGGCAGCACCGGCAACTGGCCGAGGATCAGCGGCAGCTCGCGGTTACCGGCGTGCTTGAAGACGAAGCGCACCGTATTCGGGCTTTCGACCTCGACTCGCTCGACGTCGGCGTAATAGGCCCGGTACAGCGGCGCGCCATGCTCGATCAGGGTCTCGAAGGTGAACTTGACGTCCTCGGCCGTGACCGGCTGGCCGTCGTGGAAGCGCGCCTCGGGGCGCAGGTAGAAGCGCACCCAGGCGTTGTCCGGGGCCTTCTCCATTTTCTCGGCCAACAGGCCGTACTCGGTGAAGGGCTCGTCCAGGCTGTGGCGGGTCAGGGTGTCATAGATCAGGCCGATGTCGTCGGCCGCCACCCCTTTGTTGATGAAGGGGTTGAGGCTGTCGAAACTGCCGAAGCCGGACTGACGCAGGGTGCCGCCCTTGGGCGCATCCGGGTTCACGTAGTCGAAGTGCTGGTAGTCGGCCGGGTACTTGGGGGCCTCGTCGTACAGGGTCAGCGCGTGTTGCGGCGCCGCCTGGCTCAGGCCGGCCAGGGCCAACAGCAGCAGGCCGCTGCCGTGTGCAAGGAGGGCGCGCAGGGAGTGCGTCATCGAGTGGTCTCCGAGGATTTCAGCCACCAGGTGCGCAGCCCCAGGGTGTAGGGCGGGGTGGTGACGAAGGCGAAGCGGTTCCAGTACGCCAGGCGGTGGTGGCTGATGTACCAGTTGGGGATGGTGTAGTGCTGCCATAGCAGCACCCTGTCCAGGGCGCGGGTCGCGGCTACCTGCTGGTGACGGGTCTTGGCCGCCAGCAGCTTGTCGAGCAGGGCATCGACCACCGGGTTGTCGATGCCTGCATAGTTCTTGCCCCCCTTGACCTTGGCCTGGCTGGAGTGGAAGTACAGCCACTGTTCCAGGCCGGGGCTGAGGGTCTGCGGCAGGGTCAGCAGGATCATGTCGAAGTCGAACTGGTCCAGGCGCTGCTTGTACTGGGCCCGGTCGACGGTGCGCAGGTTGGCCTCGATGCCGATGCGCGCCAGGTTCTCGGCATAGGGCTGGAGGATCCGCTCCAGCCTGGGGTTGACCAGTAGAATCTCGAACTGCAGCGGCTGGCCATCCTCGTTGAGCAGGCGCTGGCCGCGTGGTTTCCAGCCCGCCTCGGCCAGCAGCTTCAAGGCGCGGCGCAGGGTGTCACGCGGAATGCCGCGACCGTTGGTTTGCGGCATCTTGAAGGGCTCGGTGAACAGGCGCGCCGGCAACTGTTTGCGGTACGGGGACAACAGCAGCCACTCGGCGCCCTTGGGCTTGCCGGTGGCGGAGAACTCGCTGTTCGGGTAGTAACTCTGGGCCCGGGTATAGGCGCTGTTGAACAGCGCGCGGTTGGTCCACTCGAAGTCGAACATCAGGCCGATGGCCTCGCGCACCTTGCGTTCGGCGAAGGTCGCGCGCCGGGTGTTCATGAACAGCGCCTGGGTCTGGGTGGGGATCTGGTGGGGGATTTCCGCACGGATCACCTCGCCACGCTCCACGGCCGGAAAACGGTAGCCGCTGGCCCAGTTCTTCGCCTGCTGCTCGATATAGAAGTCGAACTCCCCGGCTTTGAAGGCTTCGAAGGCGACGTGACTGTCGCGATAGAACTCCACGTTGACCCGGTCGAAGTTGTACTTGCCGCGGTTGACCGGCAGCTGCTCGCCCCACCAGTTCTTGACCCGCTCGAAGACCAGGCTGCGCCCCGGCTTCACCTCGGTGATGCGATAGGGACCGCTGCCCAATGGCGGCTCGAAGGTGGTGGCCTTGAAGTCGCGGTCCTTCCAGTAGTGCTGGGGCAGCACCGGCAGTTCGCCCAGGCGCAGGATCAGCAGCGGGTTGCCCGAGCGTTTGAAGACGAAGCGGATGCGATGACGGTTGAGAATGTCGACCCGCTTCACCTCCTGCAGGTGGGTACGGTATTGCGGATGGCCGTCCTTGAGGAGCAGGCGGTAGGAAAATGCCACGTCGTAAGCCGTGATCGGCTTGCCGTCGTGGAAGCGCGCCTGCGGCCGCAGGTTGAACACCGCCCAGCTGCGATCCTCGCTGTACTCGACCGACTTGGCGATCAGGCCGTAGCTCGAGGCCGGTTCATCGCCGGAGGGATCGTAGGAATCGGTGCCGACCATCAGCGGTTCGTTCAGGCCGGTGATGCCGTATTGCAGGAAGTTGGCCGTGGAGATCGGGCTGGTGCCCTTGAGGGCGTAAGCGTTGAGCGTATCGAATGACCCCAGGGCCATCATGCGTACGGTGCCGCCCTTGGGGGCATCGGGGTTGACCCAGTCGAAGTGGCTGAAGCTGGCGGGGTACTTGAGTACGCCGAATTGCGCATAGCCGTGGCTTTCGCGGATAGCGGCCCAGGTCGGCAGGCTGAGGACCAGACCGAGGAGTAGCGGGAGGAGGGGACGCATCAGGTGAAATATCCGATCCGTGGCGGCTTTTGGGCTTCTTGTCCGGTACAGTAACAGCTTGTATCAGCTGGAAAAAGAGCGGGCCCGGGGGCAGGCTGCGGACGCCTTCTGACTACACTTGGACAACTCATTGCGAGGCCTCGAACTTGGATACACGTTGCCATGGTTTGCAGTCATGGATAGAGCGCTTGAACGAAGCCGAGTTGCCCGCGTTGGCGGCGGTGGTGCAGGACCTGCATCGCTTGGCCCAGGAGGAAACCTCTTCGGTCAAGCAGCTGGCCGACGTCCTGTTGCGCGACGCCTCCTTGACCTCCAAGGTTCTGCGCGTCGGTAACAGCGCATATTACAACCCTTCGCAGGAGAGCATCCGGACTATCTCTCGCGCCATCGTGCTGATCGGCTTCGACAACGTGCGTCTGATCGGCATGGCGGTGAGCCTGATCGATGGCCTGCTGACCCGGGCGCCGCGCGAACAGCTGCAGGCACTGCTGGCGCGCTCCTTCCATGCCGCGGTGCAGGCACGCAATATCGCCGGTTATGTGCTTTCCAGGCATCAGGAAGAGGTTTTTATCGCCGCCTTGCTGTTCCATCTGGGCGAGCTCGCCTTCTGGGGCTGCGGTGGCGAACAGGCGGACGAGTTGGCCCGTGCCCTGGACCAGGCGGGCGTCGATGAAGAGGCGGCGGTGCGCGCCGTACTCGGCACCAGTTTTCGTCAGCTGACCCTGGGGTTGGTCAAGGCCTGGAATCTCGGCGAGATCGCCAGCCTGGCCCATGGCGCCTCCAGCCGGAGCGATCCGGCGGTGTATGCCGTCAACCTGGGCACGCGGATCAGCGAGGCGGCGCTGGAGGGCTGGGATTCTCCGGCCATGGAGCAGCTGGTCCGGGAGTTGGCCGGCTTCGTCGGAGTGAGCCCGGAGGAGGCCATGCAGCAGGTGCTGGACAGCGCCGACGAGGCGGTCAGGGTGGCCAGCACCTTCGGTGCCGGCAAGCTCTGCAGCCTGATTCCCAATACCGACCCCGAGCAGATCCGCCTGCAGCAGGAGCAGCGCCGCGCGCGTCTGCTGCAGCCCGATCTGCAGGTCCTGCAGTCGGCGCTGCAGGCGCTCGGGCAGATGGCGGTGCGACGCGGCGAGGTCGGCGCGATTCTCGATACCCTGCTCGAGGGCTTGCACCGGGGCGTGGGGTTGGAGCGGGTCATGCTCGCGGTATTGGCCGACGGCCAGAGCTGCTTTCGCGCCAAGCGAGTTGCGGGAGAGGGCACGGCCGGTTGGCTGAGCGACTTCGAGCTGCCGTTCGAGCCGTCCAGCCAGAGCCATATCTTCGGCTACGTGCTGCGCGACAAGGAGGCGGTGTGGATGGGCGTGCCGGCCAGCTATGGCCTCAACGAGCTGGTGACCCAGGCCATTCGCGAAAAGCTCGGCCAGGGCATGTTCTTTATCGCGCCGCTACTGGCGGGCAAGCGTGAGATCGGTGTGCTCTATGCCGACAGCCGGGTCTCCGGGCGGGCGCTGAGTCATGAGCAGTTCGTCGCCTTTCAGCGCTTCGCCCAGCTCGCTGGTCGTTGCCTGGAGGCGTTGACCCGGCGCGACTGATCAGCGTGGCAGGTGCAGCGTCAGGGTCTGTCCGGGCTTGAGTGCGCTGCCGGTGCGTGGGTTCCAGCGTTGCAGGTGCTTCATCTGCACCTTGAAGCGTTTGGCGATCAGGTACAGCGAATCGCCTTTGCGGACCCTGTAATAGGTCGCATTGGTGCCGCCTTTGCTGGTGCCTGCGGAGGCATCCGACGCTTGCAGAATCAGGGTCTGGCCGACGCGCAGGTTGTTGCCCTGGAGCCGGTTCCAGCGTTGTACGTCCTTCACCGAAACCTGGTGGGTCTTGGCGATCTGCCAGAGGTTGTCGCCGCTCTTGACCCGATAGCTGCGTGGCGTGCCGGCAGTGCTGGCCAGGGCCGCGCGTGGCGCTTCCTGCACCCGCGTGCCCGGCTGGGCGGGAATGCTCAGTACCTGGCCGATGCGCAGGCGGTTGCTGGTGAGGCGGTTGAGGTCCTTGAGGGTGCTCACCTCGAGCTGGTAGCGATTGGCGATGGCGCTCAGGCTGTCGCCGCGGCGCACCCGATACTGCTGCCAGTCGACCAGCTCCTGGGGCTTGACCTGGGCCAGGTTGGCCGTGAGTAACTCGGCCTTGTCGGTCGGCACCAGCAGGTGCTGGGGGCCATCGAGGGTGATGCGCCGTTTGAAGGCCGGGTTGAGCTGATACAGCTCGTCCTCGTCCAGATCGGCCATGGCCGCCACGCGCGACAGGTCCATGCGCTGTTTGAGCTCGACCTTCTCGAAATAGGGTTCGTTGGCGATCGGGCCGAGGCTGACGCCATAGGCCTGGGGGCTCATGATCACCTGGGACAGGGCGAGCAGCTTGGGCACGTAGTTGCGCGTCTCGTTCGGCAGCGCCAGGTTCCAGTAGTCGGTGGGCAGGCCGAGCTGCTGGTTGCGCTCGATGGCACGGCTGACCCGGCCTTCGCCGGCGTTATAGGCGGCCAGGGCCAGCAGCCAGTCGCCGTTGAACATCTCGTGCAGGCGCGACAGGTAGTTCATCGCCGCGTTGGTCGAGGCCAGCACGTCGCGGCGCCCGTCGTACCAGCTGGTCTGGCGCAGATTGAAGTGGCGGCCGGTGGAGGGGATGAACTGCCACAGGCCGACGGCATCGGCGGGCGAATAGGCGAAGGGGTTGTAGGCGCTCTCGATCATCGGCAGCAGTGCCAGCTCCATTGGCATGCCGCGTTCTTCCAGGCGCTCGACGATGTAATAGATATAGGGGCTGCTGCGCTCGCCGACCTTCTCGACGAAGGAGGGGTTGCTGACGAACCACAGACGCTGCTGCTCGATGCGCGGGTTGATGCCGATCTCGTCCTGCAGCTGATAGCCGCCGCGGACCCGCTCCCAGATATCGTTCGGTTCCTCGGCATCGACCTCGGGCGTCAACCACTCGGGTTCCCGTTTCAGATCGGCCGCCAGGTCGCTCTCCCGGCCCAGGTCGCCATTGCCATTGCCCATGCTCTGGCAGCCGCCCAGAAGCATCGAGAACACCACCACGAGCGCCCCGGCGCTTTGTGCCAATGCCTTTGAAATCAAGGTCTTGCGTGGTGATAAAGGCATTGTTCGGCGCGCACTTCCCAGGCAAAAGAACGGGCGATTCTAGGAATCGTCACCCGGAGGGTCAAGTTTGCGGCGACCCTTTTGCGCAATCGTCGAGCTTTTAGAAGCGATCCTTCCAGGCCCGCAGGCAGGCGAACACCTCGCTCGAGGACCTTGCTCGAGGGCCGTCGTGCGCGTCGATCCGCGCCTGCACCGAGGCCTCGGTGCTGCGCAGGAAGGGGTTGGTTGCCTGCTCCAGGGCCAGGGTGGAGGGCAGGCTGACACGCCCGGCCTGGCGCCACTCGGCGACCTGCTGCAGGCGTCGGGCGATCTGCGGGTTGTCCGGCTCGACCGCCTGGGCGAAGCGCAGGTTGCTCAGGGTGTATTCATGGGTGCAGTACACCAGGGTTTGACCGGGCAGCGCCGCCAGGCGGTCGAGCGAGTCATGCATCTGCTGCGGGGTGCCTTCGAACAGGCGGCCGCAGCCGGCGGCGAACAGGGTGTCGCCGCAGAACAGCCAGTGCTGCTCGGCCTGGTAATAGGCGATATGGCCCAGGGTATGCCCCGGTACCTCGATGATGGCGAAGCTGTGGCCGAGCACCTCGACCCTGTCCCCTTCGCCCAGGGCCAGGTCGCGGGCGGGGATCTGCTCCTTGGCCGGGCCGAGCACGCGGGCACCGCTCGTCGCTTTCAGTCGCTCCACCCCGCCGATATGGTCATGGTGATGGTGAGTGATCAGAATGTCGCTCAGTTCCCACCCCGGATGTTCGGCCAGCCAGGCCAGTACGGGGGCCGCGTCGCCGGGGTCGACGACCGCGCAGCGGCGCGTCGTGGCGTCTTGCAGCAACCAGATATAGTTGTCGGTAAAGGCGGGTAGGGCGTCGATCTTGATCATGGTGTGGGTCGCTAAGCGGTTCACAAAGGTGCATCTTAGGCCTCAATGGCAATGGCGGCTACGCAGGCAAAGCTTATGTCCGATCATCCTTTCGCTCAGGCCGATGCCGACTGGCTCTCGCTGATCGGCATGGCACGCAACTGGTTCAAGGGCCCCTACGGCCAGCTGTTGCTGGCCGAGGAATACCGGCTGCTGGAGGACGAGCTGGCGCGCTTCTTCGGCGGCTACCTGGTGCATTACGGGCCTTCGGCGGCGGCCCCGGGGGCGACCCAGATCCAGCGCAGCGTGCGCCTCGGCGCGCCATTCGCGGGGGTGGAGATCGTCTGCGAGGAGCAGGCCTGGCCGCTGGGCGAGCACGCAGCGGACCTGGTGCTGCTGCAGCATGGCCTGGACTTCAGCCTGTCGCCCCACGGCCTGCTGCGCGAAGCGGCGCGTAGCGTCAGGCCCGGCGGCCACCTGGTGGTGATCGGCATCAACCCCATCAGCATCTGGGGCGTGCGCCATCTGTTCAGTCGCGACGCCCTGCGTCAGGCCCGCTGCATCGCCCCGGGGCGGGTCAGCGACTGGCTGCGCCTGCTGGGCTTCGCGCTGGAGAAACGCCGCTTCGGGTGCTATCGTCCGCCGCTTGCTTCGAGCGCCTGGCAGGCTCGTCTCGCGCCTCTGGAAGCCTGGGGCGATGCCTGGCAATCGCCGGGCGGCGGCTTCTACCTATTGGTGGCGCGCAAACTGGTGGTTGGCCTGCGGCCGCTGCGCAAGTCCCAGCGCGCCCCCATGGGCCAGCTGGTGCCTATGCCGGTGGCCAAGGTCAGCCGCCGCGACTCCGAACAGCACTAGGCCTGCCGGGCGAAATTTACTGAGAGAAAGGCTGTGCATGTCTGAACAAGTCGAGATCTACACCGATGGCGCCTGCAAGGGCAACCCGGGCATCGGTGGCTGGGGGGCGTTGCTGGTTTTCAAGGGCGTGGAGAAGGAGCTCTGGGGTGGCGAGGCCGAGACCACCAACAACCGCATGGAACTGACCGCCGCCATCCGTGGCCTGGCCGAGCTCAAGCGGGCCTGCGAGGTGCGCCTGGTCACCGATTCCCAGTACGTCATGCAGGGCATCCAGGACTGGATGCCGAACTGGAAGAAGCGCGGCTGGAAGACCGCCGCCAAGCAGCCGGTGAAGAATGCCGACCTGTGGCAGCAGCTGGACGAGCAGGTCAACCGCCATAACGTGACCTGGCAATGGGTGCGCGGCCACACCGGCCACCCGGGCAACGAGCGAGCCGACCAGCTGGCCAACCGCGGCGTCGAAGAAGTGAGGGGAAGCAAGCGTGCGTAGCATCGTTCTGGACACCGAAACCACCGGCATGCCGGTCACCGATGGTCATCGCATCATCGAGATCGGTTGCGTCGAACTGGAAGGCCGGCGCCTGACCGGCCGGCATTTCCACGTCTACCTGCAGCCGGACCGGGAGATCGACGAAGGCGCCATCGCGGTGCACGGCATCACCAACGAATTCCTGCAGGACAAGCCGCGCTTCAAGGACGTGGCCGAGGAGTTCTTCGAGTTCATCAAGGGCGCCCAGCTGATCATCCACAACGCGGCGTTCGACGTGGGCTTCATCAACAACGAGTTCGCCCTGCTGGGGCAGCAGGATCGCGCGGAGATCGCCGACCACTGCGCGATCCTCGACACCCTGTTGATGGCCCGCGAACGTCATCCGGGCCAGCGCAACAACCTCGATGCGCTGTGCAAGCGCTACGACGTCGACAACTCCGGCCGCGACCTGCACGGCGCCTTGCTCGACGCCGAGATTCTCGCCGACGTCTATCTGGCGATGACCGGCGGGCAGACCCACCTGTCCCTGGCCGGCGAGGGCGGCGAGGGCGACGGCAGCGGTCGCCGGCAACCGACGCCGATCCGTCGCCTGCCGGCCGAGCGCGCACGCACCCCGGTGATTCGCGCCAGCGAAGCAGAGCTGGCCGCCCATGCCGCGCGCCTGGCGGTGATCGAGAAGTCCGCCGGCGCGCCGCCGCTGTGGCTGCAGCTGGAGCAGGCCGAGGGCGCGAGCGAGGCCTGAGCCGGCCGCGGGTCTGTCTGAGGCAGGTCCGCGACGCGCCAACCCAGGCGCCAACGAAAAACGCCCCGGGGCCTTGCGGCTCCGGGGCGTTTTCGTACCCGCGCGGTGCTATCAGTCGAACACGATGCCCTGGGCCAGCGGCAGCTCGCGGGAGTAGTTGACCGTGTTGGTCTGCCGGCGCATGTAGGCCTTCCAGGCATCGGAGCCGGACTCGCGGCCGCCGCCGGTCTCCTTCTCGCCGCCGAAGGCGCCGCCGATCTCCGCACCGCTGGTGCCGATGTTGACGTTGGCGATGCCGCAGTCGCTGCCGGCGGCGCTCTGGAACTGCTCGGCCTCGCGCATGTCGGTGGTGAAGATGCACGACGACAGGCCTTGCGGCACTTCGTTGTTCAGGCGCAGGGCCTGATCGAAGTCGCTGTAGCTCAGCACGTAGAGGATCGGCGCGAAGGTCTCGTGGCGCACCACCTCGCTCTGCGCCGGCATCTCGACGATGGCCGGGCTGACGTAGTAGGCGTTCGGATACTGCTCGGCCAGCTGGCGCTCGCCGCCGAAGACCTTGCCGCCCTCGGCACGGGCCTTGTCCAGCGCCGCCTGCATGGCCTCGAAGCTGTGCTTGTCGATCAGCGGGCCGACCAGGTTGCCCTGCAGCGGGTTGCCGATGCGCACCTTGGCGTAGGCGACCTTGAGGCGGGCGACGATCTCGTCCTTGACCGACTCGTGGGCGATCAGCCGGCGCAGGGTGGTGCAGCGCTGGCCGGCGGTGCCCACGGCGCCGAACAGGATGGCGCGCACGGCCATGTCGAGGTCGGCGCTGGGGGCCAGGATCATGGCGTTGTTGCCGCCCAGTTCGAGGATGCTGCGACCGAAGCGGGCGGCCACCTTGGGCGCCACTTCGCGGCCCATGCGGGTGCTGCCGGTGGCGCTGATCAGGGCCACGCGCGGGTCCTCGACCAGGGCGTCGCCGGCTTCGCGGTCGCCGATGATCAGTTGGCTGAGGCCCTCGGGGGCATCGCCGAAGGCGGCCAGCGCCTGCTCGAACAGCGCCTGGCAGGCCAGGGCGGTCAGCGGGGTCTTCTCCGACGGCTTCCACAGCACGGCGTCGCCACAGACCAGGGCCAGGGTGGTGTTCCAGGCCCAGACCGCCACCGGGAAGTTGAAGGCGCTGATCACGCCGACCACGCCCAGCGGCTGCCAGGTCTCGCGCATGTGGTGGCCCGGGCGCTCGGAGGCGATGGTCAGGCCGTACAGCTGGCGCGACAGGCCGACGGCGAAGTCGCAGATGTCGATCATCTCCTGCACCTCGCCCAGGCCTTCCTGGGTGATCTTCCCGGCTTCCCAGGACACCAGCTCGCCGAGGTCGGCCTTGTGCTTGCGCAGCACCTCGCCGAACAGACGGATCAGCTCGCCGCGACGCGGCGCCGGCACGCTGCGCCAGGCCTGGAAGGCCTGCTCGGCGCGGGCGATCTTGGCCGTGACCGCGGCGCGGTCCTCGAGGCTGACCGAAGCGATCTGGCTGCCGTCGATCGGGGTGTATACCGGGTGGTTGCCATTCGCTACTGCCTGGGCGCTAACCCCGAGGCGGCTCAGAAGTCCGTCAACCATGGCTCTCTCCTGTATTGGGTCGTGGTTGAAAATTATGCTCGGGGTCAGTATTAATCCTCCGCCTGGAGGGCAGCAAGCGAGCATTATTCGCCATGTCATTCCTAGGATTCATCGTTCGCCCCTGTTCGCCGCCCCACGCCTTCGCGAGATTTTCCCATGTCCAAACGCCTGATGCCGTCCATGGCCGCCCTGCAGTGCTTCGAGGCGGTGGCGCGCCACCTGAGCTTCACCCGCGCCGCCGAGGAGCTGTTCCTCACCCAGAGCGCGGTGAGCAAGCAGGTGGCCCAGCTCGAGGAGATGCTCCAGCACCTGCTGTTCCGGCGCATCCGCCGGCGTCTGCAGCTGACCCCGGCCGGCTCGCTGTACCTCACCGAGGTGAACAAGATCCTCAAGCAGGTGGAGATGTCCACCCACTACATCCTGTCCTACGGCGGCGAGACCGAGGTGCTCAAGGTGGCGACCCAGCCGACCTTCGGCGCGCGCTGGCTGATCCCGAACCTCAAGGGCTTCGGCGCGGCGAACCCGAACATCCACCTGGACATCCGCAACGAGCTGGAGCCCTTCGACCTGGTCCAGGCGCGGGCCGACGTGGTGTTCTTCTTCGGCCAGGGCACCTGGCCGGGGGCCGAGTGCATCGAGCTGTTCGGCGAGCAGATGGTGCCGGTGTGCGCCCCGGATATCCTTCCCGCCGAGCCGCTGGTCAGTGCCCTGCAGCTCAGCGAGCGGGTGCTGCTGCAATGCGCCTCGCGGCCCGAGGCCTGGCACGAGTGGTTCCAGGCCCAGGACCTGCAGACCGAGCACAGCTACCACGGCCCGCGCTTCGAGACCTTCTACATGTGCATCCGCGCCGCCCAGTCCGGCTGCGGCGTGGCCCTGGTGCCGCGCTTTTTGGTGGAGGACGAGCTGGCCGAGGGCAAGCTGGTGATTCCCTGGGACCACCCCCTGGCCAGCAGCGGCCGGCACTTCCTCGCCTACGCCGAGCACGCCGCCGAGGTGCCGAAGATTCGCGCCTTCGTCCGCTGGATCGAGGAGCAGGTGCGTCGCGAACGGGGCGAGGCCGCTCGCTGATCACGCCCCTGCGCAGCTTCGAACGGGGCCCGACTCGGAAAAAAAGGAATAACTGGCGCGTTTTTTTTCGTTTGTAGGGCGGCTTCCTCTCTCGCTTTCATAGTGGCCCAGTCAAACCGGCCACGAGGACGCCCCATGCCCGCCCGCGAGAATGCCTGCCCACGCCCATCGATCCGTCGCCGCCAGCGTGCAGCGGGAGCCCGCCCATGAGCCAGGCACCGATCAGCAATGCCCTGGGCATCGTCCACCCCATCAGCCTCAGCCACGGTCGCAACGCCGAGGTCTGGGACACGACGGGCAAGCGCTATATCGACTTCGTCGGCGGCATCGGCGTGCTCAACCTCGGCCACTGCCATCCGCGCATCGTCGAGGCGGTGCGCGAGCAGGCCGGTCGGCTGACCCATTCGGCCTTCAATGCCGTGCCCCACGAGGGCTACGGCCGGCTGATGGAGGCTCTGGCGCGCTTCGTTCCGGTCAGCTACCCGCTGTCGGGCATGCTCACCAACAGCGGCGCCGAGGCGGCGGAGAACGCCTTGAAGCTGGTGCGCGCGGCGACCGGGCGCACGGCGGTGATCGCCTTCGACGGCGGCTTTCATGGCCGCACCCTGGCCACCCTCAACCTCAACGGCAAGGTGGCGCCCTACAAGCAGAAGGTCGGCGTGCTGCCGGGGCCGGTCTATCACCTGCCGTACCCCAGTGCCGACAACGGCGTCAGCCGCGAGCAGGCACTGGCGGCCATGGAGCGCTTGTTCAGCGTGGAGATCGACCGCGCCGAGGTGGCCTGTTTCATCGTCGAGCCGGTGCAGGGCGAGGGCGGTTTCCAGGCCCTGGACGCGGCCTTCGCCCAGGACCTGCGGCGCTTCTGCGACGCCCACGGCATCCTCCTGATCATCGACGAGATCCAGTCCGGCTTCGGCCGCAGCGGCCAGCGCTTCGCCTTCAGCCGCCTGGGCATCGAGCCGGACCTGCTGCTGCTGGGCAAGAGCATGGCCGGCGGCCTGCCGCTGGCGGCGGTGGTCGGCCGCCGCGAGCTGATGGACGCGCTGCCCAAGGGCGGCCTGGGCGGCACCTACTCGGGCAATCCCATCGCCTGCGCCGCGGCCCTGGCCACCCTGGAGGAGATGAGCGACGCCAACCTGGCGACCTGGGGCGAGCGCCAGGAAAGCACCATCCTGGCCCGCTATCAGAGCTGGCAGCAGGCGCCCTGGGCCGGGGCCATCGGCCGCCTCAGCGGGGTCGGCGCGATGCGCGGCATCGAGCTGCGCAGCGCCGCCGGCGGCCCCGGCAGCGAGCGTCTGGCCGGCCTGTTGGGCCTGGCCCGGGAGCAGGGCCTGCTGCTGATGCCCAGCGGCAAGCAGCGCCACATCGTCCGCCTGCTGGCGCCGCTGACCGCCGAGCAGGCGATCCTCGACGAGGGCTTCGACATCTTCGAGCGCTGCCTGGCGCAGCTGGACTGAGCCGATGATCGCCCGCCTGACCCCGCCGGAGCCGCCGGCCGCGCTCTACCGCGCGTTCCTCGACGCCCTGGCCGCCGCCGGCTTCGCCGGCGAGATCGCCCGCGACCACGGCACCCGCACCGTGCTGGCCACCGACAACTCGATCTACCAGCGCCAGCCCCAGGCCGCCGTGTTCCCCAGGGACGTGGCGGACGTGCAGCGCCTGCTGCGCCTGGCCGGCGAGGCGCGTTTCCAGCGGGTGGTGCTGACCCCCCGCGGCGGCGGCACCGGCACCAACGGCCAGTCGCTGACCGACGGCCTGGTGGTCGACCTGTCGCGCCACCTCAACCGCATCCTGGAGATCGATGTCGAGGGGCGCTGGGCGCGGGTGCAGGCCGGGGTGGTCAAGGATCAGCTCAACGCCGCGCTCGCGCCCCACGGGCTGTTCTTCGCCCCGGAGCTGTCCACCTCCAGCCGCGCCACCCTCGGCGGCATGATCAACACCGACGCCAGCGGCCAGGGCAGCTGCACCTACGGCAAGACCCGCGATCACGTGCTGGAGCTGCACAGCCTGCTGCTCGGCGGCGAGGCCCTGCACAGCCGGGCGCTGGACGCCGCCGAGCTGGAGGCCGAGTGCGCCCGCGCCGACCGCATCGGCGCGGCGTACCGCTGCGCCCGGCGCATCGCCGAGGAGCAGGGCGAACTGATCGCCGCGCGCTTCCCGCCGCTGAACCGCTGCCTGACCGGCTACGACCTGGCGCACCTGCGCGAGGCGGACGGCCGCTTCAACCTCAACAGCCTGCTGTGTGGCGCGGAGGGCTCCCTCGGCCTGGTGGTGGAGGCCAAGCTCAACCTGCTGCCGATTCCGCGCCACAGCCTGCTGCTCAACCTGCGCTACGCCAGCTTCATGGACGCCCTGGGCGATGCCCGGGCGCTGATGGCCCAGGCGCCGCTGTCGATCGAGACGGTGGACTCGCGGGTGCTGCAGCTGGCCATGCAGGACATCGTCTGGCACGGCGTGGCCGAGTACTTTCCCGACGACCCGCAGCGCCCGACCCTGGGCATCAACCTGATCGAGTTCTGCGGCGACGACGAGGACGAACTGGAGCGGCGGGTCGCCGCCTTTATCGAGCACCTGCGCCGCGACCGCTCGGTCGAGCGCCTCGGCCATACCCTGGCTCGCGGCGCGGCGGCGGTGGCGCGGGTCTACGCCATGCGCAAGCGCGCCGTGGGCCTGCTCGGCAACGTGGCGGGGGAGGCGCGGCCGCAGCCCTTCGTCGAGGACTGCGCGGTGCCCCCCGAGCGGCTGCCGGCCTTCATCGCCGAGTTCCGCGCGCTGCTCGACGGCCATGGCCTGGAGTACGGCATGTTCGGCCACGTCGACGCCGGGGTGCTGCACGTGCGCCCGGCCCTGGACCTCAAGGACCCGGCCCAGGCCGCGCTGCTGCGCCCGCTCAGCGATGCCGTGGCGGCGCTCGCCGGCAAGTACGGCGGGCTGCTCTGGGGCGAGCACGGCAAGGGCCTGCGCTCGGCCTATGCGCCGCAGTTCTTCGGCGAGCTATACCCGGCGCTGCAGGCGCTGAAGGCGGCGTTCGACCCGCACAACCAGCTCAACCCGGGCAAGATCGCCACGCCCCTGGGCAGCGCCGCGCGGCTGCTGGCGGTCGATGAGGTGCCGCTGCGCGGCGAGTTCGACCGGCGCATCGACCCCGGCGTCTGGCGCAGCTACCAGAGCGGCCTGCACTGCAACGGCAACGGCGCCTGCTACAACCAGGACCCGGACGACGCCATGTGCCCGTCCTGGAAGGCCACCCGCCGCCGCGAGCAGTCGCCCAAGGGCCGCGCGGCGCTGATCCGCGAATGGCTGCGCCTGCAGGGCGAGCAGGGCGTCGACGTGCTCGCCAGCGCCGCGGCCATCCGCGCCGGGCGCGGCCCCGGCCTGTGGCGCCGGCTGCGCAACAGCTTGGCGCAGCGGCGCGGCGCGGCGGACTTCTCTCACGAGGTGTACGAGGCCATGGCCGGCTGCCTGGCGTGCAAGTCCTGCGCCGGTCAGTGCCCGGTCAAGGTCGACGTGCCGGAGTTCCGCGCGCGCTTCCTCGAGCTGTACCACGGCCGCTACCTGCGCCCGCTCAAGGACTACCTGATCGGCTCCCTGGAGTTCAGCCTGCCCTATCTGGCCCAGGTGCGCGGCCCGTACAACGCGCTGCTGGCGGCGCGGCCGGTGCGCCAGCTGCTGCGGCGCTACGCCGGGCTGGTCGACAGCCCTCCGTTCAGCCGCCTGGACCTGGCCCCGGTGCTCGCCCGCTGGCAGGTGCGCAGGGCCACCCCGGCGGCGCTGGCGGCGCTCAGCCCGGCGCAGCGCGGGCGCAGCGTGGTGCTGGTGCAGGACGCCTTCACCCGCTACTTCGAGACGCCGCTGCTGGCCGACTGGATCGAGCTGATCGGCCGCCTCGGCTACGCCATCTACCTGGCGCCCTACGGCGCCAACGGCAAGCCTTTGCAGGTGCAGGGCTTTCTCGGCGCCTTCGCCCGGGTGGCGCGGCGCAACGCCGCCCGCCTGCGCGCCCTGGCCGAGCAGGGCGTGACCCTGGTGGGCCTGGACCCGGCCATGACCCTGGTCTACCGCCAGGAATACCCCAAGGCCCTCGGCGCCGAGGCCTGCCCGGAGGTGGCGCTGCCCCAGGAATGGCTGGCCCGGGTCTTGCCCGAGCGGCCGGCCTGGGCCGGCGACGGCAGCCAGCGCTACCAGCTGCTCGGCCACTGCACCGAGAAGACCAACGCGCCGGCCGCCAGCGCCCTGTGGGGCGAGCTGTTTAGGCGCTGCGGCCTGGGCCTGGAACAGCCCGCCAGCGGCTGCTGCGGCATGGCCGGCACCTACGGCCACGAGTCCCGCAACCTGGAGACCTCCAGGGCCATCTACCAGCTGTCCTGGGCGGCCCGGGTGCGGCAGCAGGGCGGGGCGGGGCGCCTGCTGGCCAGCGGCTACTCCTGCCGCAGCCAGGTCGAGCGCCTCGACGGCCAGGCCCTGGCCCACCCGCTGCAGGCGCTGCTGGCCCAGCTGCGCCGCTTCCAGGCGGCGAATTAGCCGGCGCGCGCCTGTGTCCCGGACGCGCCGGCGGCAGTCCAGTCACTACAGGCGCCGCCGGCCGAGCGGCGCCCTCTGTCCCGGAGCCCCCGATGCACCCGCTGAGAGAAAGCCTGCACGATGAACTGCACGCGCGGCCGTCGATCTACTTCGACGGCCCGGCCCACGTCTACCACTTCGCCCTGCTCGACGACGGCCAGTCCCTGGACGGCATCGTCCGCCGCCTCGACGAGCTGGCCGACAACCCCGGCCGCGGCGTGCAGCGCCACGGCCTGCTGCGCATCGCCGGCCACCCCTTCAAGTGGGAGAGCCACAGCGAGTTCCTCTCCCTGACCTGGGTGGTGCCGCTGCAGGCCGGCGACAGCCGCTGGGCCGAGCTGCCGCAGCCGCTGCGCGGCCTGCTCGACGCCCACCGCGAGCTGATCCTCAACGCCCAGGTGATCCTGGTGGAGAACCAGGAGGACGCCGAGCAGGCCCCGGCCGGTTACGGCTTCAAGGACCCGGCCGGCTCCCATATCGGCGGCGGCGACGCCACCGTGTGGAGCGACTTCCGCCTCTCGGCCCAGGGCTTCAGCCGCCTGCTGCTGGTCAACCGCGGCCTCAACGCCTACCGCCTGGGGCGGATGATCCGCCGCCTGGTGGAGATCGAGACCTACCGCATGCTCGCCTCCCTCGGCCTGCCCGCCGCCCAGCAGCTGAGCGCCAGCCTGCAGGAGCTGGACCGCGAGCTGATCGAGCTCGCCGAGCGCAATGCCTGCGCCGACAACGCCCAGGCCAAGGCCCTGCTCGACGGCCTGACCGCCCTCTCGGCGCGGCTGATGCGCAGCTCCGCCGGCAGCCGGCCGCGCTTCGGCGCCACCGCCGCCTACGCGCAGATCGTCTTCGAGCGCATCGCCGAGTTGCGCGAAAGCCATGTCGGCGGCAGCCAGCGCCTGGGGGTGTTTCTCGAACGGCGCTTCAAGCCCAGCGTGCGCTACATCGCCGCCACCGAGCAGCGCCTGGACCGCCTGGCCGCCGGCATCGCCAACCTCGGCGAGCTGCTGCAGGCCAAGGCCCAGGTGGAGGTGGAGGAGCAGAACTCGAAGATCCTCGAAAGCCTCAACGCCCGCAGCCACACCCAGCTGAAGATCCAGAAGGCGGTGGAAGGCTTCTCGCTGATCGCCATCAGCTACTACCTGATCGGTCTGCTGAAGATGACCCTCGAAGGCCTCGGCGCCCTGGGCTCGCCGCTATCCGCCAAGGTGCTGTTCGCCCTGCTGGCGCCGCTGTTCCTGCTGACCCTGGTGCTGATGGCGCGCAGGCTCAAGCAGGCGGCGCGGCACTAGGCGGGCAGGGTGGCGCTCTCGCCCGGCGCGACTGGCGCTGCCCGCCTCCGTACGGGTCACAAGGCCAGGGGCGCGGCGCTGGACAGCCTCATGGCAAAACAGTAGCGTCGGCGACGCATGCCGGGCGACTGCCCGGCTTCGGGGCTTGTCGTCCATGTCGTTGTTCCTTCCCGCAGCCTGTCGCGTTTGCCGATGCGATGGCCTGGCGAGACAAGGCGTTACGGATGAACAAGGAACGTTATCCGACACAAGTGGCGTAAAAAATTACCCCATATGTGTCGTCTACTTGTAGTTATACAAAAAGGAATAATATGAGCCTTCGAGTAGCATTTGCATGGATAGCGACACTTTTCTGGCTCGCAATCTGGAGCATTTTACTCTACCTAGACAGGCACGAAGCTGGCTTGATGAAATTCAATGAGTGGGGTGATTTTTTTGCAGGTGTATCAGCCCCACTAGCGTTCCTTTGGCTTGTTGTGGGCTATTTCCAACAAGGCGAAGAGCTTGGTCAAAATACGCTAGCATTGAAGCAACAAGAGCGAGCACTGCAGTTGCAGGTTGAGGAACTAAAGCAATCAGTTCAACAGCAAAAAGAAATGGTCAAGGTCACACAAGAAGAGCTAGAAATCAATCGCGCTAGCATTGATCGAGAATATCGAAAAGAAAAGCTCAGATCTCAGCCACTTATTCGGCAGTTGGGCGGAGCTTACTCAAGTAGCAAAGAAATAATACAGCACATGGTTTCAGCAAAAAATATCGGCCACCTAATTAGCAGGGTCGTACTTTCTGTGAGGAATTCAACAATTGAGCTTTCTTTGGATAAAGACTTTTTCGACAACTGGGACTTCGATGCAGAAAAGAATCTGGTTTTTACCAGAGGCAAGGATAGCCTCTTAAAAGCAAGTGACAGTTTTGAATTGCACATAGATTATCTTGACGGAATGGGCGAGCAGTCTGGTCAGATTTTATATTTTCGCGCAAATGAGAAAGGCAGTTTTATTTTTTCATCTGAAAAATATATGTGAATGTATAACAAGTCGCTCAAACTGTTCTCGGCGTTCACTGGGATGGGCTAAAGCCCGCCCCTTAACCAAATGTTAGGTCGCAGAGGGACTATGCACGACATCAAAGCAAACCTTCACCCATGCGCTCACTGTTCAGGAATTGGCACATGCAAGAATGGGCAAGAAGAGCAATCTTGTGCAGTTTGCGTAAAAGGCAGTGAGTTAGAGGGTAAGGTTTTTGTAGGGCTCCCTTGCTCCATTTGTGGCGGCATAGGTCAAGCAGAGCCAAAGACCGAGCGCATCAACAAGCGTATGCCAGCCCTTCTCGGGTTTGCCGTAGTTTTCCTGTTAATTACTTTCGTATTTATTGCAGCACTAACAAGCAGCAAATACTTCAGTGAAATTCTTGCTTTCGCCGGCACTTTAATTGGCACCGTGCTTGGTTTTTACTATTCAGCCCGTGCGCGAGCAACCTAACAATGTATATGGACTCTCCCCGCAAGCGGTGAGCAATAGCTTTCCCTGCCCTGCCGTCAGTGCGGTTGCACGCGTCTATCCGGCCTGTTGTGGGCGTTACCGCCCTGGCTACTCTGTGACTCGCACGATGGTGCACATGTGATGCCCACCTGTAGTTAGATACCAGGCTGCCCATGGCGGGCGTATACCTTCTATGCTTGGATTGTACGCAGCTTGTTTGCATGCCATCCCATGGTGGGCTTCAAGTTGCCCGGCTAAAAATAGGAGGGCAAGAACAATGAGCCTGGCTGATAGGGTACGGCAAGGTTGGACGACGCTCGGCGCTGGCGATTTCGATACCTTGGTGGCCGACTATGCGGAGGATATGAAGTTCATAATGCCAGGGCAGGCTGATGTTCTGGAGGGGTGGCAGGCGTTCCGCTCTGCGCTGGATAGTCTCGGGGAAATCCTTCCTCCGGGGTTCGAGATCACAGGCTTGCGCCAGATTGAGGGGGAGAATGAAGTTGTCTCTATTGTCGAGTGGCGCTCGGCGAGTATCGCGGCCTCCCAGTTGTCGGTCCTGTTCAAGTTCCACGGTGGAAAAATCTACGAGGAGCGCTGGTTTATCGACACCGAGCAGTGGAAAAGTGCGTTCTGATTTTCCAGTGGTCACTCACAAGGCATATATGGGCTATCCCCGCCAGCAGGGCGTAACGCCATGCACCCCTGTTCTGCGTATGCTGTCTGCATATGCCGGCTCTATCGTCCTGCTGCTTAGCGTGCGCCGTATTTGGCCAGTTGCCCCTGCCGCTACCGATGTGCATCGCCGATTAAAGTTATGGCGAATTGCGGGCGTCTTTATTGGTGCAGGTTTTAATGTGTGGATATTAATTGATGTCGGTACGCTGTGCTGTAAATGTAGTGGGGTGGTTTTATTGTCGTCGCATTGTACTGGTAAGCAGCGTCTATACTGCTGTTCAATTGGAGGTCAACAAAAAGCCAATTAAATAGTCTGGACAGTCAGTTGGACGGCATAAGGATCGGCAATGATGCTATTCGACAATCTCGACGCGCGAATCGAACAGGCTGCCGATAAGGCGGCCGAGGTGCTGTTCCAGCCGGAGACCTACACCCAGGCCGGCATCGTGCTGGCGATCTATGCCGTCGCCTGGCTGATCGCCAATCGCATCCGCACGTACGCGCCGCTCCTCGACGCCGGTTACGAGGCGGCGGCGGTGCATCCGGTGCGTAAGTTCGTCAGCAGGCTGGGCGCGCTGATCTTTCCGCTGCTGGCCATCCTCATGCTGCGGGTATCCGTCGAGGTCAGCGAGAACCTGTTGGATCAGGGCTGGCTGGTGCAGGCGGCGCTGACCATCTCCATCCTGCTGATCTTCTACTCGATCATCCGCAACTTCATCCGCAACAGGTTTCTCGCCGTGGCCTTCCGCTGGCTGGGCATCCCGCTGCTGTTCCTGCACCTGGTCGGCCTGCTGGACGGCCTGATCGCCATACTCGAATCCATCTCGGTCAACCTCGGCAATATCGAGATTTCGGCCTACGGCATCGCCCGGGTCGCCATCTTCGGCTCGATCCTGTTCTGGCTCGGCCGCGTCAGCAGCAGGACCGGCCGCGACTTCATCTCCCATCAGGAGAACCTCGACGTACGCACCCGGGAGGTGGCGGCGAAGCTGCTCGAGGTGGGGATCTTCTTTCTGATCTTCCTGCTGCTGCTGCAGATCATGGGCATCAACCTCACCACCCTCGCGGTGTTCGGCGGGGCGTTGGGCGTCGGCCTGGGGTTCGGCCTGCAGGCGATTGCCTCGAACTTCATCTCCGGGATCATCATCCTGATGGATCGCTCGGTGTCGATCGGCGACTACGTCGAGCTGGAGGACGGGCGCACCGGCATAGTGCGCGAGCTGAACATGCGTTCGACCACCCTGGAAACCTACGACGGCAAGGACATCGTGGTGCCGAACGAGAAGTTCATCGCGGAGATCTTCACCAATTGGACGCACAAGGACAAAAGCCAGCGCTATCGGGTGGACTTCTCGGTCGCCTACGACTCCGACGTGCGCAAGCTGGTGGAGATCATCAAGCAGGTGGTGGCCAGCCACCCGCAGGTGTTCAGCGGCGAGGATGTGCCCTTCGAGGAGCGCCCCGACTGCGAGATCGACAGCTTCGGCGAGTCCGGCATCAACATGTTCGTCGAGTTCTGGATGGAGGGCGTCGACGACGGCAAGAATCGCGTCGGCGGCGACCTGCTGCTGATGATCCTGGAGGCCCTGCAGGAGCACGGCTACGAAATACCCTTCCCGCAGCGGGAGGTGCGCATCCTCGACAAGCAGGGGCCGGCCAGGGGCAGGCGGGGCGCCTGAGCGGCTGGCCCGGGCCGCGACGGCGGGCCGGTTTCGCTTGTGTATTCCGCTGGTTTTGGATTCTCCAGGGGAATGAACAGCAGAGGATTAGTCGTTTGAAAGCGACTATTGCGCTCGCCAGAATGACTCCCATGAATGGCTGGAATGTCAGCCACCCTGTCCAGGCGATGCAAGGAGTCGAGTTCCCATGAGCGTTCAAGCTGCCGCTAACCCGGATGCCCTGGTTAGCCCCGATGAGATCCGCGCGCAGTTCTCCCGCGCCATGTCGGCCATGTACCAGGCCGAGGTGCCGCTGTACGGCACGCTGCTGGAGCTGGTGAGCGAGGCCAACCGCCAGGCTCTGGCGCGGCAGCCGCAGTTGGCCGAGCAGCTGCGCGCCACCGGGGAGATCGAGCGCCTGGACATGGAGCGCCACGGCGCCATCCGCCTGGGCACTGCCGCCGAGCTGGCCACCATGCGCCGCCTGTTCGCGGTGATGGGCATGCAGCCGGTGGGTTACTACGACCTGGCCAGCGCCGGCGTGCCGGTGCACTCCACGGCGTTTCGCGCGACCCACGAGGCGGCGTTGCAGCACAGCCCGTTCCGCGTGTTCACCTCGCTGCTGCGCCTGGAGCTGATCGAGAACGCCGAGCTGCGCGAGCTGGCCCGGGGCATTCTCGAACAGCGCAACATCTTCACCCCGCGCACCCTGCAGCTGATCGAGCGGGCCGAGGTGGCCGGCGGGCTCACGGCGGCCGAGGCGGACGAGTTCGTCCAGCAGGCCCTGGAGACCTTCCGCTGGCACCGCGAGGCGACGGTGAGCGCCGCCCTGTACCAGCAGCTCAGCGCGCAGCACAAGCTGATCGCCGATGTGGTGGCCTTCAAGGGGCCGCACATCAACCACCTGACCCCGCGCACCCTGGATATCGACGCGGTGCAGGCCGGCATGCCGGGCCGCGGCATCAACCCCAAGGCGGTGATCGAGGGACCGCCGCCGCGGCGCTGCCCGATCCTGCTGCGCCAGACCAGCTTCAAGGCCCTGCAGGAGCCGGTGACCTTCGTCGAGGCGGACGGCAGCGGCGCCCTGGGTAGTCACACCGCGCGTTTCGGCGAGATCGAGCAGCGCGGCGTGGCCCTGACGGCCAAGGGCCGCGCGCTGTACGACCGCCTGCTCGAGGCCACCCGGAAGGTCGCCGGCGGCGCACCGGACGAGGCGGGCGCGGCGGCCTACATGGCCACGCTGAGCGAGCAGTTCCAGGCCTTCCCGGACGACTACGCCAGCCTGCGCCGGCAGCAGCTGGCCTACTTCCGCTACTTCGTCACCGAGCAGGGGCGAGCCGCCAAGGCCCGGGGCGAGCTGGCGACGGACCTCGAGGCGCTGCTGGCCGCCGGCCAGGTGCAGTGCGAACCTTTGGTGTACGAGGACTTCCTGCCGGTCAGCGCCGCCGGCATCTTCCAGTCCAACCTCGGCGACGACGCCCGCGACAGCTATGGTGCGAGTGCCAATCGCGAGGCCTTCGAGCGCGACCTGGGCGCGCCGGTGCTCGACGAGCTGGCGCTGTATGCCGAAACCCAGCAGCGCTCGCTGGCGCAGTGCGCGCAAGAGCTGGGCCTGGCGGCGTTCGCCTGAGGTCGGTACCGCCCCAACAAGAGGAAGGATTGCGCCATGAACGATCAACACGCCTTGACCGAGTCGGCCCGGCTCGCCGCCCTCCTGGCCGCCCACTACGGGCTGCAGGGCGACTGCGAGCCGCTGCCCGGCGAGCATGACCTCAACTACCGGGTGCGGGCTGGCGATGGCCAGCAGTACCTGCTGAAACTGCATGCCGCGGACGGCGAGCCCCAGGTGCTGGCGATGCAGGTGGCGGTGCTCGAACACCTGGCTCGCGTAGCGCCGCACCTGCCGGTGTCGCGGCAATTGCCCAGCCAGCAGGGCGGCATCCTGAATGCCGCCGAACTGCGCGGCCCGCGCCAGGCGCGCCTGCTGAGCTGGCTGGACGGCACGCTGTGGGCCAAGGCGCAGGCGCGTACGGCGGCCAGCAGTGCCAGCCTCGGTCGCCTCCTGGGTGAACTGGACCTGGCGCTGCAATCCTTCGGCCATGCCGGCTGCCGGCGTGCCTACGACTGGGATATCGGTCGCGCCGAGGTGCACCTGGACCATCTGGCGGCGATTGACGACGCGGACAAGCGCGGCGTGGTGCAGGCCATACTCGAGCGTTTCGTCCAGGTGGTGAAGCCTGCGCTGGCGGGGTGCCCGCGCCAGGTGATTCATAACGACGCTAACGATTACAACGTGCTGCTGGACGAGCAGGGCGCGGTGAGCGGCCTGCTCGATTTCGGCGATATGGTGGAGAGCTGGCGGATTAACGAGCTGGCGGTGGCCTGCGCCTACGCGCTGATCGGTGCGGACGACCCCGTCGCCACCATCCTGGCGCTGGTGGAGGCCTACCACGAGGTCAACCCGCTGCAGCCCGATGAGGCCGAGCTGCTGTTCGACCTGATCAAGACCCGCTACGCGGTGAGCATCTGCATGGCCGCCCGGCAGATCCGCGAGACGCCGGACAACCCCTACCTGCTGGTCAGCCAGGCCGATGTGTGGCGCGAGCTGCAGCGCCTGGAACGGGAGAATTCGCGCCTGGTGACCCTGCGCATCCGCGATGCCTGCGGCTTCGCCCCGGTGCCCGAGGCCGCCGCGGTGATGCGCTGGCTGGAGCGCAATGCCCACGATTTCGCCCCGCTGTTGCGCCCGGCGGTGACTGCGCCGCGGGTGCGGGTCTTCGATTTCAGCGCCGCCAGCAGCGATAGCCGGGCGATCGAGGGGCTGGACTGCGCCGGCATGCAGACCTACATCGAGGCGCAGATCGCCGCCGCGGGCGCCGACTTCGGCGTCGGTCGCTACGGCGAGCGACGGGGGCTGTACAGCAGCGCCGCCTATGCCGGCGCTACGGCGCAGCAGCGGCGCGACACCCACCTGGGCGTCGACCTGTTCGCCCCGGCCGGCGAAGCGGTGCATGCGCCCTTTGCCGGGGTGGTGGCGTTCTTCCACGACGATGCCGAGGACCAGGGCTTCGGCCCCACCCTGTTGCTGGAGCACCGCAGCGACTGCGGCGCGCGCTTCTGGACCCTCTATGGCCACCTGTCGCGCGCGTCCTGCGCCACGCTGCGGGTCGGCCAGGCGCTGGCCCGGGGCGAGGCCTTCGCCCGGCTCGGCGAGCGCACGGAAAACGGCGGCTGGCCGACCCACCTGCATTTCCAGCTGGTCACCGACCACCTGGGCCTACAGGCGCGCATGTACGGCGTCGGCGTGGCGCAGCACTGGCAGGTGTGGCGGGCGGTGAGCCCCGACCCCAGCGTGGTGCTCGGCCTGCACGTCCCGTGCGCGGTCAAGGTGGAGCGCAGCAAGGACTGGCTGGTGCGCCAGCGGCACCGGCGCATCGGCCGCTCGCTGAGCATCGCCTATGGCCGCGAGCCGCTGAAGATAGTGGGCGGCGAGGGCGCCTACCTGATCGACGAGCAAGGCAAGCGCTGGCTGGATATGGTCAACAACGTTTGCCATGTCGGTCACTGCCACCCGCGCGTGGTGCAGGCGGCCCAGGCCCAGCAGGCGCGACTGAACACCAATGCGCGCTACCTGCACGACTCCCTGGTGGAATATGCCGAGCGGCTGACGGCCTTGCTGCCCGAGCCGCTGAACGTGTGCTTCTTCGTCAACTCCGGCAGCGAGGCCAACGACCTGGCGATCCGCCTGGCGCGGGCCTACACCGGTCAGCGCGACCTGATCACGGTCGACCATGCCTACCACGGTCACCTGAGCAGCCTGATCGACGTCAGCCCGTACAAGTTCAACGGCCAGGGCGGCGCCGGCAAGCCGGAGCACGTCTGGGTCAGCGAGCTGCCCGACCCCTACCGAGGACGCTTTCGCTACAGCGATCCCGAGGCCGGGGCTAAGTACGCCGAGGACGTCGCCCGCCAGGTCGCCGCCATGGCCGAGCGCGGACGCAAGCCGGCGCTGTTCTTCAGCGAGGGCATTCTCGGCACCGGCGGTCAGCTGGTGGCGCCGCCGGGCTACCTGCAGGCGGCCTACAGTCACGTGCGGGCCGCCGGCGGCCTGTGCCTGGCCGACGAGGTGCAGGTGGGCTTCGGCCGGGTCGGCAGCCATATGTGGGCCTTCGAGACCCAGGGCGTGGTGCCGGACATCGTCACCCTGGGCAAGCCCATCGGCAACGGCCATCCGATGGCGGCGGTGATCACCACCGCGGAAATCGCCAACGCCTTCGCCAACGGCATGGAGTACTTCAATACCTTCGGCGGCAACCCGGTATCGGCGGAGATCGGCCTGGCGGTGCTCGACGTGATCCGCGACGAGCGCCTGATGCACCGCTGCGCGGTGCTGGGCGAGCAGCTGATGGCGGGCGTGCGCGGGCTGGCGCAGAAGTACCCCATCATCGGCGATGTGCGCGGCATCGGCCTGTTCATCGGCATCGAGCTGGTGCGCGACCGCCAGACCCTGGAGCCGGCGGCCGCGGAGCTTGAGTTCATCATCGGCGAGATGAAGCGCGAGCACGGCATCCTGCTGAGCAGCGAGGGCCCGCTGCACAACGTGATGAAGATCAAGCCGCCGGCCAGCTTCAGTGCGCAGAACTGCGAGCAGTTCCTCGCCGCCCTGGATCGGGTCCTGGCCAGTCTGCCCTGAACCCGGCCTGGGCCCGCTTGCCGGCGTTGTTGGCAAGCGGGCGCAGGGCCTTGACCGACTCAATCGACTAACGGTGCTGGCGGGCCGCGATGCAGCGACCACACTGAGGGGTGGGCCAAGCGAGGCAACTTGGCTCGTGCTTACCATCGTCGCGCGCTGCAGGTCGCCCCTGAGCGCCCAGGCGGACACTTCGTGCCTGGAGGGTGTCCGTATGGGCTGGCTGCAGGGGTGCGGGCGGTGGTCGCCCCGCATTCTCGATTGCCAGCCGTCGCCCCAGGCCCAGGAGCTTCTCCATCGGCGCGAGCCGAAGGCTGCAGGGTGCTCTTTAATCCTCGACCAGATATACCGGAACAACAGACAGTACGCGTCCGCCGAGTTCAGACCCGCGTAACGGTATTCACCTAGGCAGGCCATGTCCGTTCGGCCTGTGTTCACGGCGGGCCTGTCGCCAGCCGGTTTCAGTCAGTTCCTTGCATCCGTTGCGTGCGGCGCTCGCCGGCCTAGACATCTGTTGACAGCTCGAAGGATCGGGAAGGGTGCCCGTGACTGCGAGCCGCCCGCCCGAGTAGGGACCCAGGTCAACGCCTGTCGTCGAGCCGAAACAGTTCAAACTCACGCACAGGACGTTCGTCATGCAAACTATTCGCAACACCCTGGTGGTGATGGATGTGACGCAGCCCGAATCCCTGATCCTCAACAGGGCCAGACTGATCGCCAGCGCTACCCAGTCGCACCTGCACCTGCTGGTCTGCGACAAGAGCAACGACCATTCATCTTTGCTGGCACAGACCCAGCAGGCTCTTTGCGCCGAGGGCCTCAGCGCCAGCGCAGAGCAGGCCTGGAGAGGCAGCGAGCATCAGACCATCATTGCCGTGCAGCAGGCGCAAGGCAGCGGCTTGGTGATCAAGCAGCACCTGCGCGATACCCGCCTGAGCAAGAACCTGATCCTTTCCGAGGACTGGAAGCTATTGCGCCTCTGTCCGGCGCCCGTGCTCATCGTGAAAACCGCTGTGCCCTGGCAGGGTGGCAATATTCTCGCGCCGATAGACGCGGGCAACAGCGACCTGAATCACCGCGTGCTGCATGCCGGCATCGTCGGTCACGGGCACGACATCGCCAGGATGACCGGCGGCACCCTGCACCTGATGTCGGCGCACCCTTGTGCGGAACTCCTGGCGTCCGACCCGCTGTACCAGGCCAAGGACCAGATCGAGGCCCTGTACCGTGAGCAGTGCAAGGCGTTGCAGGCGGAGTACGAGATTGCCGACGACTGCCTGCATATCGAAGAGGGGCCGGCCGATTCGCTGATCCCCGCCGTCGCCAAGCGGCTGGGGGCGGCCCTGACCGTGATCGGCAGTGTGGCCCGCAGCGGCCTGTCCGGTGCGCTGATCGGCAATACCGCGGAGAGCGTGCTCGACAGCCTGGACTGCGACGTGCTGGTCCTCAAACCCGACGACGTCATCAACCACCTCGAAGAGCTGGCGGCGCCGCCGAGCCCGGACCTGGACCAGGCCATCCATTCCTGGCCCTATAGCCACGCGGCCCGCGCCCGGGCTCCGGGCGACAAGTAGGCCTGGTCGGTCGGTGCAGGGCACCGCTACCGTCGCCCGTCGAGCGCTGCCGGGGGCGACGTCAGGCGCCGGCCCGGGATTTACTCAGCCCTTCAGCGTGCCCGCGGCCTTGGCCACGTGTGTGGCGATGGCATCCATCAGGGCCGGCGACAGGCAGTCGTAGGGCTCCAGGCCGAGCGACTTCAGGCGGGCGCGCACCTCGCCCATGAGCGCCGGGCTGGTGCCCGACTCGATGATCGAGGACACGAAGGCGGCGAACTGCGGGGCGGACCAGCCCCGGTCCGGCGACAGTTCGGTGTGGACGAAATCGAGCCCGTAGAAGGGGTGTGCGCTGTTCTCGATGCGGCCGAACATGTGTACCCCGCACTGGCGACAGGCGTGGCGCTGGATGGTGGCGCCGGCGTCGACCACGGCGAGCTTCTCGGCGTGCTCGGTGACCTTGAGCTTGTCCCGTGGCACCACCGCCACCAGGGAGAACAAGGCGCCCTTGGGCTTCCAGCATTTGGTGCAGCCGCAGGCGTGATTGTGCGCCGACTGCGCGTCGATCTGCACCTTGACCGGGTCCTGGGGGCAATGACAGACCAGGGTGCCGCCGGCGAAGCCCTCGACACCGGGTTGGATGCCGTTGTCGACCGCCGGGTGAATCGAGAATGTGCTGGTCATCTTCCACCTCCGCAAGTTGCCAACTCTTTGAGCGTAGCGCGCGGCCCTGGCCGTGCCGACGAGTCGGCGACCGTCGATCGGTCAGGCGCAGGCCGGGCGAATTGCGCAGCCGTGCGCTCCTCCGGCTTCCGTAGATTTTGGAATGAACCGAGTCCTTCTTTTCGTTTGAGGCCTGTGCCCATCCTTGTTTTCATCGGTACCCAACGGCGGCCTGGGTCGGCGTCCGCATAGCCCGTAGCAGCGCCGTCCCCGGCGCGCGGATGACGCCATTCAGGCCGTCGATGACGCCTGACTGTTAGCTGCAAGGCCCTGGCGACCGGCAGTATTTGCCAGGCTTAAAAAGAATAATAAGAGGTACTGCATGACCAGCTCCCCCTTCGCCCTGGAGATTCGCGACCTGCACAAGCGCTACGGCGATCACGAGGTGCTCAAGGGCATCTCGTTGGGCGCCCGCGACGGCGACGTGATCTCCATCCTCGGCTCCTCCGGCTCCGGCAAGTCGACCTTCCTGCGTTGCATCAATCTGCTGGAAAACCCCCATCAGGGGCAGATCATCGTCAATGGCGAGGAACTGCAGCTCAAACGCGGGGCGGCCGGCGAACTGCACGCGGCCAGCGCCAAGCAGATCAACCGGCTGCGCAGCGAGCTGGGCTTCGTCTTCCAGAACTTCAACCTGTGGCCGCACATGAGCGTGCTCGACAACATCACCGAGGCGCCGCGCCGGGTGCTGGGCCTGAGCAAGGCCGAGGCCACCGAACGGGCCGAGGCGCTGCTGGCCAAGGTCGGCATCGCCGACAAGCGTCACGTCTACCCCAACCAGCTGTCCGGCGGCCAGCAGCAGCGCGCGGCCATCGCCCGCACCCTGTGCATGGAACCCAAGGTGATCCTGTTCGACGAGCCGACCTCGGCCCTCGACCCGGAAATGGTCCAGGAAGTGCTCAGCGTTATCCGCGCCCTGGCCGAGGAGGGCCGCACCATGCTGCTGGTCACTCACGAGATGAATTTCGCCCGCCAGGTGTCCAGCGAGGTGGTGTTCCTCCATCAGGGCCTGGTGGAGGAGCAGGGCCCGCCGGAGCAGGTGTTCGACAACCCGCAGTCGGCGCGCTGCAAGCAGTTCATGTCCAGTAACCACTGAGGGAGCCTCATCATGCATAACTACAAGAAGATCCTGCTGGCCGCGGCCGCCACCCTGGCCTTCGCCACTCCTGCGGTGGCCGCCGACAAGCTGAAGATCGGCACCGAAGGCGCCTACCCCCCCTTCAACCTGATCGACGCCGATGGCCAGGTGGTCGGCTTCGACGTGGAGATCGCCCAGGCCCTGTGCGCCAAGCTGCAGGCCGAGTGCGAAGTGGTCACCTCCGATTGGGACGGCATCATCCCGGCGCTGAATGCCAGGAAGTTCGACTTCCTCGTGTCGTCGATGTCGATCACCGAGGAACGCCAGCAGGCGGTCGACTTCACCGAGCCCTACTACACCAACAAGCTGCAGTTCATCGCGCCGAAAGGCCGCGACCTGAAGGCCGACAAGGCCGGCCTGCAGGGCAAGGTGATCGGCGCCCAGCGCGCCACCATCGCCGGCACCTGGCTGGAAGACAACCTCGACGGCGTGGTCGACATCAAGCTGTACGACACCCAGGAAAACGCATACCTCGACCTGTCCTCGGGCCGTCTCGACGGCGTGCTGGCGGATACCTTCGTCAACTGGGAATGGCTCAAGAGCGAGGTCGGGCAGAACTTCGAGTTCAAGGGCGAGCCGGTGCTGGACAACGACAAGATTGGGGTGGCCGTGCGCAAGGGCGATCCGCTGCGCGAGAAGCTCAACGCCGCGTTGAAGGAGATGGTCGCCGACGGCACCTACCAGCAGATCAACGACAAGTACTTCCCCTTCAGCATCTATTGACCGGCCCCAGCGGTGGTTTGAAGCATGACTCTCGATCTCTTTGGATTCGGCCCGGCGCTGCTCGCCGGCGCCGCGATGACCATCAAGTTGGCGCTGTCGGCGCTGAGCCTGGGCCTGGTCCTCGGGCTGCTCGGCGCCCTGGCCAAGACTTCGCCGTACAAGCCGCTGCAATGGCTGGGCGGCAGCTATTCGACCCTGGTGCGCGGCGTGCCCGAGTTGCTCTGGGTGCTGCTGATCTACTTCGGCACGGTCAGTTTGATGCGCAGCCTGGCCGACCTGCTCGGCGTGGTCAGCCTGGAACTGTCGCCCTTCGCCGCCGGCACCATCGCCCTCGGCCTGTGCTTCGGCGCCTACGCCACCGAGGTGTTCCGCGGCGCCATCCTGGCCATCCCCAAGGGCCACCGCGAGGCCGGCCAGGCCCTCGGCCTGTCCAAGCCCCGGATACTCTGGCGGCTGATCCTGCCGCAGATGTGGCGCATCGCCCTGCCGGGCCTGGGCAACCTGTTCATGATCCTGATGAAGGACACCGCCCTGGTCTCGGTGATCGGCCTGGAGGAGATCATGCGCCGCTCGCAGATCGCCGTGACCGCCAGCAAGGAACCCTTCACCTTCTTCCTGGTGGCCGCGTTCATCTACCTGAGCCTGACCATTCTCGCCATGATCGGCCTGCACCTGCTCGAGAAGCGTGCCAGCCGTGGATTCCTGAGGGCTGCCGCATGAACTGGGAACTGATCGTCAAGTGGCTGCCGCGCCTGGCCGAGGGCGCCTGGCTGACCCTGGAGCTGGTCGGCATCGCGGTGATCGCCGGGCTGATCCTGGCGTTGCCCCTGGGCATCGCCCGGGCCTCGCGGCACTGGTGGCTGCGGGTGGTGCCCTACGGCTACATCTTCTTCTTCCGCGGCACGCCGCTGCTGGTGCAGCTGTTCCTGGTCTACTACGGCCTGGCGCAGTTCGATGCGGTGCGCGAGGGGCCGCTGTGGCCCTACCTGCGCGACGCCTACTGGTGCGCCATCATCACCCTGACGCTGCACACCGCCGCCTATATCGCCGAGATCCTGCGGGGCGCCATCCAGGCGGTGCCGCCGGGGGAGATAGAGGCGGCACGGGCCCTGGGCATGGCGCACTGGCAGGCGCTGCTGTACATCGTCCTGCCGCGGGCCGCGCGCATCGGCCTGCCGGCCTACAGCAACGAGGTGATCCTGATGCTCAAGGCCAGCGCCCTGGCCAGCACCATCACCCTGCTGGAGCTGACCGGCATGTCGCGCACCATCATCGCCCGCACCTACCAGCCGGTGGAGATCTTCTTCGCCGCCGGGCTGTTCTACCTGCTCGCCGCCTACCTGCTGGTACAGGCCTTCCGCCTGCTGGAGCGACGTCTGCGGGTGGACGCCTGCCAGGGACGGTGAGGCCGTCGGCCCCGCGCCGTACCGGCGCGGGGCCCCGGTGCGGCGCTGCGCCTGTTCCTTTACGAATCTTCGCCGCTTGCGCAGACTGCCCAGGCGCGTTCGTCTGTGGAGCAGGTCGCCGGGCGCGCTCGACCGGGGCGTGCCCGAACACTCCATTGCAATCGCCGCTCGGCCTGGCCGGGCGGCGCCTCGTTGTGACCTGAAATCTTGGGACCCTTCCTGAATGTCTGATCTGAACCCGTTGCGCCTGGACGATATCGACCGCCAGCTGATCGCCGCGCTGCAACTCAACGCCCGCGAGAGCGTGGCCATGCTGGCGCGCAAACTGGGCATCGCCCGCACCACGGTGATCTCGCGCATCGCCCGGTTGGAGAAGAACAAGGTCATCACCGGCTACGGCCTGCGCCTGGGCCAGCGGGTGCTGGACGGCGGCCTGCAGGCCTATGTCGGCATCACCCTGCAGCCGCGCTCGGGCAAGGAGGTGCTGCGCCGCCTGACCAGCATGGCCGAGGTGCAGCAGCTGTGTACCGTCAGTGGCGAGTTCGATTTCGTTGCCTGGTTGCGCGCCGATTCGCCGGAGCGCCTCGACCAGCTGCTGGACGAGATCGGCGAGGTGGACGGGGTGGAGAAGACCACCACCTCGATCATCCTCTCGTGCAAGCTGGATCGCGGACAGAAGCTCTAGCCGGGCAGGCTGCGACGCGGCGTCGACCGCCGCGCAGGCGTGGGCGCGGCGCCATAGGCGTCTATAGCGCGGGCAATAAAAATCCCCGGTCGCCGACAGGGTTACTGCCGGCGACCGGGGATCGGGGACTCACTGAGGCTTAGGCGGCCTCTTGAGTCTGCACCTCTTGCTCCTCGTAGGCCTGACCGAAACGGTTGCCCAGGAAGTCTTCCAGCGACACCTGCTCCTGGCTGATGAAGCCCGACTGCGGCAGGCGCTGCTCGCGGAACAGGTCCAGGGCGGCGCAGATGCCGGCGGCGGTGGTGATCTGGATGGCACTGGTCAGGCGGCCGTTCTGTTCGGCGGCGAAGATCTTGCGGCTGAACACTTCCTGCACCAGCTTGCCGCCGCGCAGGCCATTGACGGTGACGAACACCAGCACCACGTCCTGCATGGTGCTGGGCACCGCGCCGTGCAGGATGTCCTTGAGCTTGTCCTGGTTGTCGGCCAGGCGCAGGTCCTCCAGGAGGAACTTCATCAGGTCGCGGTGGCCCGGGTAGCGCACGGTCTTGTAGTCGAGCACCTCGACCTTGCCTTGCAGGGTCTCGCACAGGGTGCCGAGGCCGCCGGAGGTGTTGAAGGCCTCGTACTCGACGCCGTCTAGGGAGAAGTGCTCCAGACCTTCCAGTGGCTGGACCATCTGCAGCTTGCCGTTGCGGATCGCCTCGCAGGGGTGGCAGTACTCGTTGACCAGGCCGTCGACACTCCAGGTCAGGTTGTACTTCAGCGCATTGGTGGGGAACTCGGGCAGGGCGCCGACGCGCATCTTCACCTCGCGCACGCTGTCGAAGTGGCGCGCCAGGGAGTGGGCGGCGATGCCGATAAAGCCCGGGGCCAGGCCGCACTGCGGCATGAAGGCGGTCTTGGCGTCCTTGGCCAGTTCCATGATGGTCTTGGTCGCGTGCACGTCTTCGGTCAGGTCGAAGTAGTGGGTGGCGGTGGCCTTGGCGGCTTGGGCCACGGCGATGGCCATGTGATAGGGCAGGGCGTTGAGCACCGCATCCTGACCCTGCATGGCGGCTTCCAGGGCTTTGCTGTCGGCCGAGTCGAGCTCGCGGGTGGCGATGCCCAGGTCGGCGATGGCCTGCAGCGAGGTGGCGTCGCGGTCGGCCACCAGCACCTGGTAGTCGCCGGATTTGTGCAGCAGTTGGGCGATGGTGTAGCCGATGTGGCCCGCGCCGAGCAGGAGGACGTTCATTGTTGTTATCTCCAAGGTTGCGTGTCAGATGGGGCCAGTCTAGAGAGCAGTTGGTTCGACAATAAGACTCACAAGGCATCAATTAGATGAAAAAACTGGTCATTAAGACGTGCTGACGAGTCATTTTGCAGTTCTGGTTGGGTGGGCGAGAGGCGACATGCAGCCGGGTTCTTATAACTTTCTTGTCACATGGCCTCCCGGAGCCTCTACCCTGAGGGCAGGCCAACCCTTATCGCCGAGCAGGAGCCGCCATGTACAAAGACCTCAAGTTCCCCGTGCTGATCGTCCACCGCGACATCAAGGCCGACACCGTGGCCGGCGAGCGGGTGCGGGCCATCGCCCGCGAACTGGAACAGGACGGCTTCAGCATCGTCGCCACCGCCAGCGCCGCGGAGGGCCGCATCGTCGCCTCGACCCACCACGGCCTGGCCTGCATCCTGGTGACGGCCGAGGGCGCGGGGGAGAACAAGCACCTTCTGGCGGACATGGTCGAGCTGATCCGTATCGCCCGGGTGCGGGCGCCGCACTTGCCGATCTTCGCCCTCGGCGAGCAGGTGACCATCGAGAACGCGCCGGCCGAGGCCATGGCCGACCTCAACCAGCTGCGCGGCATCCTCTACCTGTTCGAGGACACGGTGGCGTTCCTCGCTCGCCAGGTGGCTCGCGCCGCACGCAATTACCTCGACGGCCTACTGCCGCCGTTCTTCAAGGCCCTGGTGCAGCACACCGCCCAGTCCAACTACTCCTGGCACACCCCCGGCCATGGCGGCGGCGTGGCCTACCGCAAGAGCCCGGTGGGCCAGGCCTTCCACCAGTTCTTCGGCGAGAACACGCTGCGCTCGGACCTGTCGGTGTCGGTGCCGGAGCTGGGTTCGCTGCTGGATCACACCGGTCCCCTGGCCGAGGCCGAGGCGCGGGCGGCGCGCAACTTCGGCGCCGACCACACCTACTTCGTGATCAACGGCACCTCGACGGCCAACAAGATCGTCTGGCACAGCATGGTCGGTCGCGACGACCTGGTGCTGGTGGACCGCAACTGCCACAAGTCGATCCTCCATTCGATCATCATGACCGGCGCCATCCCCCTGTACCTGAGCCCGGAACGCAACGAGCTGGGCATCATCGGGCCGATTCCGTTGAGCGAGTTCTCCGCCGACTCGATCCGCGCCAAGATCGCCGCCAGCCCGCTGGCCCAGGCCCGCGCGGCCGGCGGCGGGGCGCCGAAGGTCAAGCTCGCGGTGGTGACCAACTCCACCTACGACGGCCTGTGTTACAACGCCGAGCTGATCAAGCAGACCCTGGGCGACAGCGTCGAGGTGCTGCACTTCGACGAGGCCTGGTACGCCTATGCCGCCTTCCACGAGTTCTATGCCGGGCGTTACGGCATGGGCACTTCGTGCGAGGCCGAGGGGCCGCTGGTGTTCACCACTCATTCCACCCACAAGCTGCTGGCGGCCTTCAGCCAGGCCTCGATGATCCACGTGCGGGACAGCGGCAGCCGCCAGCTGGATCGCGACCGCTTCAACGAAGCCTTCATGATGCATATTTCCACCTCGCCGCAGTACGGCATCATCGCCTCCCTGGACGTGGCCTCGGCGATGATGGAGGGGCCGGCCGGTCGCTCGCTGATCCAGGAGACCTTCGACGAGGCCCTGAGCTTTCGCCGTGCCCTGGCCAATCTGCGGCAGAACCTCGAGGCCGACGACTGGTGGTTCAGCATCTGGCAACCGCCCCGGGCCGAAGGCGCGGAAGAGGTGGCCACCGGCGACTGGCTGCTGCAGCCCCAGGCGGACTGGCACGGTTTCGGCGAGGTGGCCGATGACTATGTGCTGCTCGACCCGATCAAGGTCACCCTGGTGACCCCGGGGCTGACCGCCGGCGGCACCCTGGACCAGTGCGGGATACCCGCGGCGGTGGTCGGCAAGTTCCTCTGGGAGCGCGGCCTGGTGGTGGAGAAGACCGGTCTGTACTCCTTCCTGGTGCTGTTCTCCATGGGCATCACCAAGGGCAAGTGGAGCACCCTGCTGACCGAGTTGCTGGAGTTCAAGCGCTGCTACGACGCGAACCAGGCGTTGAGCGAGGCCTTGCCCTCCATCGCCCAGGCCGGTGGCGCCCACTACCAGGGCATGGGCCTGCGCGACCTGTGCGATGCACTGCACGGCTGCTACCGGGAGAACGCCACGGCCAAGGCGCTCAAGCGCATGTACACGGTGCTGCCGGAGGTGGCGCTGAAGCCGGCCGACGCCTACGACCAGCTGGTGCGCGGCGAGGTTGAGGCCGTGCCGATCGACCGGCTCGAAGGGCGCATCGCCGCGGTGATGCTGGTGCCTTACCCGCCGGGCATTCCGCTGATCATGCCGGGCGAGCGCTTCACCCCGGCCACCCGGGCGATCATCGATTACCTGGCGTTCGCCCGCACCTTCGATAACAGCTTCCCCGGCTTCGATGCGGACGTGCATGGCCTGCAGCGCCAGGAGGGCCCGCAGGGCACGCTCTACACGGTCGACTGCATCAAGGCCTAGGCCCGGGGTGTGCAGCGACGTTGCGTCGCTGCCGCGCCCAGCCGCTGCATTCCAGGCAGATCAATTGCTTAACGCGGGAACCCCGACCCCGGCTGAAGTTCAGTGACGTGGCCTGCATCACAGTGGTCGGCATCGACATTCATGACGTCCTTGTTATAGTTGCCCGGTTCTAATCCCAAGAATTCTCAGCGTGTTCGCGCCATCTATATCGAGGATGACTGCCGTGTCCGACTACAAAGCCTTTCGTGTCGAGTTGGCAGATAAGGTCGCCCATGTGACGATCAATCGGCCGGAAAAGGTCAATGCCATGAATGCCGACTTCTGGTCGGAGATCATCGAGATCTTCCGCTGGGTCGACGCCACGGACGAGGTCCGGGTGGTGGTTTTGTCGGGGGCCGGCAAGCATTTCTCCTCCGGTATCGACCTGATGCTGCTGGCCCAGGTCGGCAGCCAGCTGGGCAAGGACGTCGGCCGCAACGCCGAGACCCTGCGGCGCAAGATCCTCGAGCTGCAGGGTTCGTTCAATGCCGTGGACCAGTGTCGCAAGCCGGTGCTGGCGGCGATCCAGGGCTACTGCCTGGGCGGTGCCATCGACCTGATCGCCGCCTGCGACATGCGTTATTCCACCGTCGATGCGCAGTTCTCGATCAAGGAGATCGACATCGGCATGGCCGCGGATGTCGGCACCCTGCAGCGCCTGCCGCGGATCATCGGCGACGGCATGATGCGCGAGCTGGCCTATACCGGTCGGACCATCGACGGCGAGGAAGCGCGCCGCATCGGCCTGGTCAACCGCACCTTCGGCGATGCCTCGGCGCTGCTCGACGGGGTGATGGAGATCGCCTGGGAGATCGCCGCCAAGTCGCCGATCGCGGTGCGTGGCACCAAGGAAATGATTCGCTACATGCGCGACCACCGGGTCGACGATGGCCTGGAGTACGTCGCCACCTGGAACGCCGCGATGCTGCAGTCGGCAGATCTGCGCGTGGCCATGGCGGCGCACATGAGCAAGCAGAAACCGGAGTTCGCCGACTGATGCGCTGCCCGCAACTGTCTTTTCTATCGGCGCGGGAGGCGCGTTAGCCATGGTTTCAGGAACCAGGTCGCTGAGTCTGGTGCGCGATGAACTGTTCACCACCATGGAAGAGGCCGAGTCCAGCCTGGAGCAGTTCATTGCCGAACGGCACAACGGCAGCCTGCTGCAGCAGGCGGTGGAAGGGCTGCAGCAGGTGCGCGGCGCGCTCAGTCTGATCGAGTTGACCGGTGCGGAGTTGCTGGCCCAGGAAGTGCTCGATCAGGCCACCGACATTCCCGCCGATGCCGGCAGCGAGCGCGACGAACAGCTGGCGGCCTTGAGCAATGCCTTGCATGTGCTGCGCCGCTATCTGGAGAGTGTCGACGCCCACCGCCAGGAAATGCCCGAGCTGCTGCTGCCGGCGATCAACCACCTGCGTCTGGCCGGAGGGCAGGCGGCTCTGCCCGAGAGCTTCTTCTTCAGTGTGCGCCTCGATCAGCAGCGCCCGCGCCGTGCGACGCCGGCCCTGGATGCCGCGGCCAAGCAAACCGAGGGGCGGCGCCTGCGACACATGTACCAGGTCGGGCTGCTCGGTTTCATTCGCGAGCAGAACGCCCTGGCGAGCCTGAAGCTGATGGCCCGAGCGATGAACCGTCTGGACGGGCTGTATGGCAACGAGCCCCAGGGGCGTCTGTGCTGGATCGCCGCGGCGGCTCTGGAAGCCCAGCTCGACGGCCAGCTGTTGGCGCGCAAGTCGCGTAAGCAGCTGTTCTCCAGGGTCGACCGCGAGCTCAAGCAGATGCTCGCCCACGCCCAGTATGAAACGCCCCGCAGCCTGCTCAAGGAGCTGCTCTACCTGGTCGCGCTGGGCGACAGCCGCGGGCCGGCCGTCACCCCGGTGCGGGATGTCTTCGGTCTGACCCCCTTGCCGTTCACCGACCACCTGCTGGAAGAGGAGTATCGGCGCCTGGCCGGTCCCGGACAGTCGGTGATGCGCTCGCTGAGCTCGGCGATCCGCGAGGAACTGACCAGTCTCAAGGACATGCTCGATCTGATCGAGCGCGGTACGGTGCAGGCGGAGAACCTCGGCAGCCTGCATGCCTTGCTCGGCAAGTTGAGCAAGACCCTGGGCATGGTCGGCCTCAGTTCGGCGGGCAACTCGCTGGCGGCTCAGTTGCAGACGGTCGCCGGCTGGCGCGAGCAGGTGGTGCCGCCGCCGGCCGAGCTGAACAAGCTGGCCGAGGCGGTGCTCTATGTCGAGGGCATGGTCGCCAGTCTGGAGAGCTGCGAGCGCCGTGACAGTCGCCCCGGCCAGGCGCAGCCGGGACGGGAGGCCGAAACCTTCGCCCAGCACCAGCTCAAGGAGGCGCGCATCGTCGTGGTCGACGAGGCCCAGGCGGGGCTGGCATTGGCCAAGCGCTCCATCACCGCCTATCTGGAAAACGGCGGCGACCGCATGCACCTGGCCAACGTGCCCTTCAGTCTGCAGGCCGTGCGCGGCGGGTTGTGGTTTCTCGGTCAGGAGCGCGCGGCCCTGCTGGTGGCGGCCTGCGCCGAATATATCCAGACGCAGATGCTCGATGCGCCGCAGATGCCCTCCGAACAGCGCTTGGAGACCCTGGCCGACGCCTTGAGCAGCCTGGAGTACTACCTGGAGGCCGGCGCGGTCTTGCGGCCGGAAACCCAGCCGAGCGTGCTCGATCTGGCCGCCGACAGCGTCCACGCCCTGGGCATGAAGGTGGCCGTTTAGATGACTCGGCACTGGCAACCGGCCCTGCTCGATGTGCGGCAACCCGGCGGCTGGGCATTGGTGCATTGCCAACAGCAGTTTCTCGGCGACGCCAATGGCGTGCTGTTTCCCCGGGACTGGCTGAAGCAGCAGGCGCTTGCCATCCTCGTCGAGCAGGGGCTCGGCCACTTCGCTGGCGATGCGGTCTACCTGCTGGAGTTGGAGCAGCCGCAGGACCTGCCGGGTTGTGCCTGGCAGAGTCTGCGTCAGGTCATGTTGCAGGGCGAGGCCGACATCTTCCGGCTGCTCGGCTATGCCACGCAGATCGGCACCTGGGCGCGCCAGCACCGTTTCTGTGGCAGCTGCGGCGACGCGATGGTGGCGGTGGCGGGGGAGCGCGCCATGCAGTGCCCGCGCTGCGCGCTGCGGCATTACCCTCGGTTGTCGCCGAGCATGATCGCCCTGGTCACCCGCGGCGATGAAATCCTGCTGGCGCGTTCGCCGCGCTTCGTTCCTGGCGTCTACAGCACCCTGGCCGGCTTCGTCGAACCGGGCGAATCGGTGGAGCAGTGCGTGGTCCGCGAGATCCGTGAGGAAGTGGGCATCGAGGTCGGCAACCTGCAGTACCTGGGCAGCCAGGGCTGGCCCTTTCCCCATTCGCTGATGCTCGGTTTCCATGCCGAGTACGCCGGCGGCGAGATCGTCATGCAGGTCGACGAGATCGAAGATGCCCAATGGTTCAGCGTGCACCGGCTGCCACCGTTGCCGGCGCCGCGCTCCATCGCCCGTTACCTGATCGACCTGTACGTCGCGCGGCGCCTGGGGCTAGCCGAACCAGTGCTGCCAGGCTAGACGCGCGGTCAGCGCCAGTACCACCAGGATGAACACCGGGCGGATGAACTTCGCGCCGCCGCGGATCGCCGTGCGCGCGCCGAGGTAGGCACCGACCATCAGCGCCATGCCCATACTCAGGCCGAGCACCCAGGCCACCTGCCCGGTACCGATGAATACCGCCAGTGCACAGGCGTTGCTGACGAAGTTCATGCTCCGCGCCACGCCACTGGCGCGCACCAGATCGAGGGGATAGAGCAGCAGGCTGCTGACGGTCCAGAAGGCCCCGGTTCCCGGGCCGGCGATGCCATCGTAGAAGCCCAGCCCGAGGCCTTGTGGCCATTGCCGGAGTTTTGCGGGCGGTGCCAGGGAGCCAGTGGGGGCTTCGGGAGGCCTGCCCAGCAGCAGGTAGAGCCCGCAGGCGAAGACCACGGCCGGCAGCATCTGGTTGAGCCAGGCCGCCGGCATCCAGTGGGCCACCGCCGCGCCGAGCAGGGCGCCGATGGCTGTGCCGAGCAGGGCGTTGCGCCACTGTGCCGGGGCGAACAGCTTGCGCCGGTAGAAGGTGTAGCTGGCCGTAGCGGAGCCGAAGGTGGCGCACAGCTTGTTGGTGCCGAGCACCAGATGGGGCGGCAGGCCTGCGGTCAGCAAGGCGGGTATGGTGAGCAGGCCGCCGCCGCCGGCGATGGCATCGACGAAGCCGGCGAGGAAGGCGACCAGGGCCAGAACCGCCAGCATCGCCGGGTCGACGGCCAGCTCGAAGGGAAAAGGCATGAAAAGACGACCTATGTCCGATTGTGCCGCGTGCTCGCTGTTCGAGGCGCGCGACGGCAGCGCATAATGCCGCTATTTTCCGGTAGAAGGAATGGAGTCGATGCAGTACGACGCTCTGGCTTGGGCGACCGCATTACTGGCGTTGCTGGCGGTGGTGGTCGCCGCGCGCATCCTGTTCAACCCGCGCTGGTTTCTCGGCTGGTTGCGCGGCACCTGTGGCCTGGCGTTTCTGGCGGTGGCCGGATTGATCGGCCTGGTGGCCTATGACCTGTCCAGCTACCGGCCGATAGTCGAAGGCAAACCCCTGGCGACCCTGACCTTCCAGGCGGATGGCTCGGCTTATCGCGTCAGCGTGCAGGAGGGGGGGCGCGAACGCACGTTCACCTTCGAGGGCGATCTGTGGCAGCTGGATGCGCGTCTGTTGCAGTGGAAGGGCCTGGCCGCGTTGATCGGCTTGCAGCCCGGCTATCGCCTGGAAAAGTTGTCAGGACGCTTCTTCACCATCGAGCAGCAGGCATTGGCTCAGCATGCCCGGGTCGAATTGGCGCAGAGCCCTTATGGCGTGGATCTGTGGCGCTGGTTGCGCCTCGGCCGGCATGACCTGTTCATGTTCGACGCCCAGGCTCGCCGGGTGACCTTCCTGCCGCTGGCCGACAAGGCCGTGTACGCCGTCAGCCTGACGCCTACCGGACTGCTGGCCCAGCCGATGAATCCGGCGGCCGACAAGGCCCTGCAGGACTGGCAGTAGGCGCCTGTCGGCGAGGCATGAAGAAGGGACCGCAGAGGGTCCCTTTTTTGTGGCCGGCAGTCGTATCAGGCGAGGAAACCGCCATCGACGTTGAGCGCCACCCCGGTGGTGTAGCTGGAGGCGTCGCTGGCCAGGTACAGGACGGTGCCTGCCATTTCGCTGGGGTCGGCCACGCGCTTGAGTGGGATGCGCTGCAGGGCCAGGTTGAGGATGGCGTCGTTCTTGGTCAGAGCCGAGGCGAACTTGGTATCGGTCAGCCCCGGCAGCAGGGCGTTGCAGCGGATGCCGAACTGCGCGCACTCCTTGGCGAAGACCTTGGTCATGCTGATCACCGCGGCCTTGGTCACCGAGTAGATGCCCTGGAACTCGCCCGGGGAGACGCCGTTGATCGAGGCGACGTTGATGATGCTGCCGCCGCCGTTCTGTTTCATCAACTTGCCGCCCTCGATGGACATGAAGTAATAGCCGCGGATGTTGACGTCGACGGTCTTCTGGAAGGCGCCCAGATCGGTGTCCAGCACGTTGCAGAACTGCGGGTTGGTGGCGGCGTTGTTGACCAGGATGTCCAGGCGGCCGAACTGCTCGCGGATCTGCGCGAAGACGGCGCTGATCTGCTCCATCTCGCCGATATGGCAGGCGATCGCGGTGGCCTTGCCGCCGGCGGCGGTGATGGCGTCGGCCACCGCCTGGCAGCCCTCGAGCTTGCGGCTGGAGACGATCACATGGGCGCCTTGCTGGGCCAGCAGCTTGGCGATGGCCTCGCCGATGCCGCGGCTGGCGCCGGAGACGAAGGCGATCTTGCCGTCGAGGTCGAACAGTTGCGTCTTGGACATGGGCTTTTCCTTTTATCTGGGGCCTGCTCGGCCGGATTACAGCTGCGACTGGGCGATGACTTGCAGGCTCATCTGTTCCAGCAGCTTGTTCATGTGGACGAACTGGGCGAAGCGTTTGTCCTGGGTCTGGCCGTGGTAGTAGCGGTAGTAGATCTGCTGGACGATGCCGGCCAGGCGGAACAGGCCGTAGCAGTAGTAGAAGTCGATGCTCTTGATCTCGATCCCGGCGCGCTCGGCGTAGTAGTCGGCGAACTCCTGGCGGGTCAGCATGCCCGGCGCGTTGCTCGGTTGGCGACGCATCAGCTGCACCGGCGGCGGATCGCCGGCCTCGATCCAGTAGGCGAGGGTGTTGCCCAGGTCCATCAGCGGGTCGCCGATGGTGGTCAGCTCCCAGTCCAGCACGCCGATGATCTGCATCGGGTTGTGCGGGGCGAGGATCACGTTGTCGAAGCGGTAGTCGTTGTGGACGATGCCCGGCTTGTGATGGTCGGCCGGCATCTTGTCCTTGAGCCAGGCCCTGACCGGTTCCCACAGCGGCGCATCGGGGGTCAGGGCCTTCTCGTAGCGGTCGCTCCAGCCGCCGATCTGCCGTTGCACGTAGCCTTCCGGCTTGCCCAGGTCGCCCAGGCCGCAGGCCTGGTAGTCGACCTTGTGCAACTCGACCAGCTTGTCGATGAAGCTCTCGCACAGGGTGCGGGTCTGCCCGGCATCGAAGTTCAGCTCGGCCGGCATTTCCGAGCGCAGGATGATGCCCTTGACCCGCTCCATTACATAGAACTCGGCGCCTAGCACCGACTCGTCGGTGCAGTGCACGTAGGCCTTGGGACAATAAGGGAAGCCGGCGTTGAGCCGGTTGAGGATGCGAAATTCGCGACCCATGTCATGGGCGGACTTGGCCTTGTGGCCGAAGGGGGGGCGGCGCAGGACGAATTCCTGCTCCGGATACTCGAGCAGGTAGGTCAGGTTCGAGGCGCCGCCGGGAAACTGGCTGATGCGCGGTTCGCCGGTCAGTCCGGGGATCTGGGACTTGAGATAGGGGTCGATGATCGCGGCGTCGAGTTCTTCGCCTGCGCGGATGCGGGTGGATTGGTCTGTAAGCGCCATGCATATCCCTTCTAGTTATGATAGGTGCCCGATATTATTGGCTAATCTAATGCTGCACCCAGGCTGTCACAAGCAACATGCGCCTTAATAGGCAGGCGTGTTGCCCCACAATCAAAGTGCCTGATTCATCGCGGCCCCCGGTGCTCAGGCGAAAAAAAACCGGAGCCTAGAACTCCGGTTTTTCTTCGAGTCGATCCGACCTTGAGGCTTAGACCGGGAACAGCTCGCCCAACTTCATGGCCAGCATCATGTCGCCTTCGGCGCGCAGCTTGCCGGCCATGAAGGCCTGCATGCCGTCGGTCTCGCCGCTGGTGATGCCCTTGAGGGTCTCGGTGTCCATGATCAGGGTCACGTTGGCGTTGTCCGCATCACCCTGTTGGACGTCGCAGGTGCCGTCCTTGACTACCAGGTAGTGGTTCTCGCCGTCTTCGATATTGAACTGGAATACCAGGTCCAGGCCTGCGGCGGCACCGGCGTTGAACTTGGACTGCATGGTTTGGACGATGTCTGCAACGCTCATGGTTTCTTCCTTTGATTTCAGGTTTTTCTCGTGCCCTGATGGGCACAGTGGGCCGGCACTCAGCGAAAGGTGATGAGTTCCGGCGCCTTCAGCAGCTGCAAGTGGGTTTGGCTGTTGAAGGAAGCCAGGCTCACCTGAGTGCCGCGAAACTTCAGGCAGCTCAGGGAGGTATTGACGATTTGCCAGTTCAGTTCGAAGGCCTTGGCCGCCGGTACCCCGGTGATCAGGTGTAGCAGCGCGGTTATGGTCCCGCCAGAGGTGAACAGGGCAATGTTCTGACCGCGTCCGGCCCGTTCCAGCAGGCGGGCGAGGCCTCCCTGGACCTGGGCCACGTACTGCGGCCAGCTCTGCAGCTCAGGCTGCTCGTATTCTCCGGAAATCCAGCGACCGATCAGCCGGGCGAACAGGCGTTGAAATTCGCCACGGTTCTGCGCACCGTTGCGCAAGATATGCAGGGCCTCGGGCTCTTCGGGAAGCAGGCCGGGGAGCAGGGCACGGATGACGGCATCGGCGTCGAACTCATTGAACGCCGCGTCGATCTCCAGTGGCGGAATCGATTGGCCGGCGCCGCTCAGTTGAGCCAGCGCGGCACTGGCGGTGTGCTGCTGGCGGCGCAGGCTCCCGCTCAGGCAGCGGTCGAGGCGAATACCGAGTTGCGCGAGGTGCGCGCCCAGTACCTCGGCCTGGCGGATGCCGATGGGGGACAGCACGTCGTAATCGTCGGCGCCAAACGAGGCTTGACCATGTCGGATCAGGTAAATGCTGCCCACGTCCGCTGCAATCCCGGTACGGTTAGAGTTTCGCGAGGGTATGAGGATAGCGGGGGGCTGTCAACGAAAAAACATACGCTTGTTTGAATCCCTGCGAAGGCCATCGTGTGCGGCCGGTGGCTGGCCGCGGTGCGGGGGCGTCGGTATGCTTGAACGGCGCGGGCGCTGCTCAGGGGTGGGCGCTGGCATGGATAACGAGGGGAATGGGTGTGGAGTTTCTGGCTGAATATGCAAGCTTTCTGGCCAAGGTGGTGACCCTGGTGGTCGCCGTTCTGGTCTTGCTGGCGGCGGGTGTCGCGGCACGCGGTAAGGGGCGCAAGACGCCTGGGCAGTTGCAGGTGGATAAGCTCAACGACTTCTACAAGGCATTGCGCCGGCGCCTGGAGCAGGCGGTGCTGGACAAGGACCAGCTCAAGGCGCTGCACAAGGCGGAGGCCAAGGCCGAAAAGCTGGCGAAGAAGTCCGGTGGGCACAAGCCGCGGGTGTTCGTGCTGGATTTCAATGGTGACATCAAGGCATCGGCCGTCGACCAGCTGCGCCACGAAGTCACGGCCCTGCTGAGCATGGCCAAGCCCCAGGACGAGGTGGTGGTGCGCCTGGAAAGCGGCGGTGGCATGGTCCACGGCTACGGTCTGGCCGCCTCGCAGCTGGCGCGCATTCGCGAGGCGCACATTCCGCTGACCGTGTGCATCGACAAGGTGGCCGCCAGCGGTGGCTACATGATGGCCTGCATCGGCGAGAAGATCCTCTCCGCGCCCTTCGCCATCCTCGGCTCCATTGGTGTGGTGGCGCAGCTGCCCAACGTGCATCGCTTGCTGAAGAAGCACAACATCGATTTCGAGGTGCTGACTGCCGGCGAGTACAAGCGCACCCTCACCGTCTTCGGCGAAAACACCGAAAAGGGCCGGGAGAAGTTCCAGGAAGACCTGGAAACCATCCATGGGCTGTTCAAGGGCTTCGTCTCCCGTTACCGCCCGCAATTGCAGATCGAGGAGGTGGCCACCGGTGAAGTCTGGCTGGGCCTGGCGGCTCTGGAGAAACAGCTGGTCGACGAGCTGAAGACCAGCGATGAATACCTGGCCAACCGGGCCAAAGAGGCCGAGCTGTTCCACCTGCATTTCGCCACCAAGAAGAGTCTGCAGGAACGCGTCGGCCTGGCGGCCAGCGTGGCCCTGGATCGTTTCGCGCTCAACTGGCTGAGCCGCCTCAACCAGCAACGCTTCTGGTAAGCCACTATCTGTCACAGGGGGATCGACATGGGTAAGTTCATGGCACTGCAGGCCCGCGAAGGCGCGGAGGGTGAGTTCGAGCAGGCAATAGTCGAGCGCGACACCAACGATTTGCCCGCCGGCGAGTTGCTGATTCGGGTCCGCTACTCCTCGCTGAACTACAAGGATGCCTTGTCCGCCAGTGGCAATCGCGGGGTGACCAAGCAGTTCCCGCACACCCCCGGCATAGACGCCGCCGGGGTGGTGGAAGCATCGAGCGTCGCCGAGTTCGGCGTGGGTGATGAGGTGATAGTCACCGGTTACGACCTGGGCATGAACACCGCCGGCGGCTTCGGTCAGTACATCCGCGTCCCGGCGGCCTGGGCGCTCAAGCGGCCCGCTGGTCTGTCGCTGCGCGAGGCGATGGTGCTCGGCACCGCCGGCCTGACCGCCGGCCTGTGTGTCGACAAGCTGGAACAGGCCGGGGTCGCTGCCGATTCCGGCCCCGTGCTGGTGACCGGGGCCACCGGCGGCGTGGGCAGCGTTGCCGTGGCTTTGCTGGCCAAGCTCGGCTACCAGGTGGTGGCGTCCACCGGCAAGGCGGAGCAGGGCGCGTTTCTAGAGGCCCTGGGCGCCGAGCGCATCGTGCTGCGCAACGAGTTGCAGGAGGGCGGCGAGCGGCCGCTGCTCAAGGAGCAGTGGGCCGGCGCGGTGGACACCGTGGGCGGCGACATCCTGTTCAATGTGGTCAAGTCCCTGCGCTACGGCGGGAGCGTGGCCTGCTGCGGCCTGACCGCCGGCGTCGGCTTCAAGGCCAACGTGCTGCCTTTCATCCTGCGCGGGGTGAATCTGCTGGGCGTCGACTCGGTCGAGCTGCCGCTGGTGGTCAAGGCGTCCATGTGGGACAAGCTGTCGTTGCAATGGAAGCTCGAGGGGCTGGATCGCCTGGTCACCGAGGTCGGTCTGCGGCAACTGCCCGAGGCCATTCGCGCAATCCTCGCCGGCCAGCAGGTCGGCCGCGTGCTGGTGCGGCTCGACTGAGGCGCAAGTGAGACAACGGCCCGGTGACACCGGGCCGCTCGCCTTCAGGCCCGGCTGACGTACATGGTGATCTCGGCGCGCAGCACCGGCTTGTCGCCGCAAGGCCATAACCGGGACCTTTACGTCGCCCAGTGCGCTAAAGTCCACGGCGCTGCCATCGGCCACCGCGCGAATATCGCCAGCGAGCAGGGCCTGTTCAAGACGATGCCGGTCGATTGCTTCGCCTCGGTGATCATCGGCTCGAGCCAGGACTTCGCCCGCAACTGGGTAGCGGGGCGGACTCAGACGGCGCTGGGCGATTGCCGCGCGCTGTTGGCGCAGGTGGCCTGGGACAGCGTCAGGGCCTGAAACGCACGAGCCCCGCATAGCGGGGCTCGTGCTTGGCGGTGTTGCTCAGGCGCGGCGGCGGAACAGCGGCAGCGGCTGGTCGCTGGAGGCCTGGTAGACCTCGGAGAACTCGTCGAAGGCCTTCAGCGCATCCTGCGGGTCCTTGTCTTCCCGCAGGGCGAAGGCATCGAAACCGCAGCGCTTGAGGGCGAACAGCTGGTCGCGCAGCACGTCGCCGATGGCGCGCACTTCGCCCTTGTAGCCGTAGCGGGTGCGCAGCAGGTAGGCGGTGGAGCAGTGCCGGCCATCGGTGAAGGACGGGAAGTTCAGGGCGATCACCTGGAAGTTGTCCAGCTGGTCGGCGATCTCTTCGATCTCTTCGCCGGCCTCCAGCCAGACCCCGAGGCCGCCGTCGCGGGCCTTCAGGGCCGGGGCGTGGTCGACCCACAGGCCCAGCGGCACTATCACGTCGTCGCAGTTGGGCAGCTCGTCGAAGCTCACGTCCTTGGGCAGCAGATGCCAGCTTTCGTCGACTACCTGGCCGTTCTTAATGATTCGCTGCATATACGCGCTCCTTGAACGGGTCGACACCGATGCGGCGGAAGGTGTCGAGGAAACTTTCTTCTTCGTTGCGCTGCTCGACGTAGACCTTGATGATCTTGTCGATCACGTCCGGCATGTCGTCCTGGGCGAAGGACGGGCCGAGGATCTGCGCCAGGCTGGCCTCGCGGCCGGAACTGCCGCCGAGGGAGACCTGGTAGAACTCCTGACCTTTCTTGTCCACCCCGAGGATGCCGATATGGCCGACGTGGTGGTGACCGCAGGCGTTCATGCAGCCGGAGATGTTCAGGTCGATGTCGCCGATGTCGAACAGGTAGTCGAGGTCGTCGAAACGGCGCTGGATGGCCTCGGCCACCGGGATCGACTTGGCGTTGGCCAGGGAGCAGAAGTCGCCGCCCGGGCAGCAGATGATGTCGGTCAGCAGGCCGACGTTGGGCGTGGCGAAGCCCTGCTCGCGCAGTTCGCCCCATAGGGTGAACAGCTGCGCCTGCTCGACGTCGGCGAGGATGATGTTCTGGTTATGGCTGTTGCGCACCTCGCCGAAGCTGTAGCGATCGGCCAGGTCGGCGATGGCATCCAGTTGCTTGTCGGTCACGTCACCCGGCGCGACGCCGGTGGGCTTGAGCGACAGGGTCACGGCGACATAGCCGGACTTCTTGTGGGCAAAGCAGTTGCGCTGGCGCCAGCGGGCGAAGCCGGGATGCTGGGCATCCAGCTCGGCCAGGGCGGCGTCCTGATCCTGCAGGTCCAGGTAGTTGGGGTCGACGAAGTGGGCGGCCACACGGGCCACCTCGGCTTCGGTCAGGGTGGTGGGGCCGTCCTTGAGGTGGGCCCATTCGGCGTTGACCCGCTCGGCGAAGACCTCGGGGGTCAGGGCCTTGACCAGGATCTTGATGCGCGCCTTGTACTTGTTGTCACGACGGCCGTAGCGGTTGTACACGCGCAGGATGGCGTCGAGGTAGCTGATCAGGTGCTGCCACGGCAGGAACTCGTTGATGAAGCTGCCGACCACCGGGGTGCGGCCCAGGCCGCCGCCGACCGATACGCGGAAGCCCAGCTCGCCGGCATCGTTCTTCACCGCTTCCAGACCGATGTCGTGCACCTCGATGGCGGCACGGTCACTGACGGCGCCGTTGACCGCGATCTTGAACTTGCGCGGCAGGTGGGTGAACTCGGGGTGGAAGGTCGACCACTGGCGAATGATCTCGCACCAGGGGCGCGGATCGACGATCTCGTCCTTGGCCACGCCGGCGAACTGATCGGTGGTGGTGTTGCGGATGCAGTTGCCGCTGGTCTGGATCGCGTGCATCTGCACGGTGGCCAGCTCGGCGAGAATCTGCGGCACGTCTTCCAGCTCCGGCCAGTTGAACTGGACGTTCTGCCGGGTACTGATGTGCGCGTAACCCTTGTCATAGTCACGGGCGATCCTGGCCAGCATGCGCACTTGCTGGGACGAAAGCAGGCCGTAGGGCACGGCGATGCGCAGCATCGGCGCGAAGCGCTGGATATACAGGCCATTCTGCAGGCGCAGCGGGCGGAACTCTTCGCCACTCAGCTCGCCCGCCAGGTAGCGGCGCGTTTGATCACGGAACTGCTGGACGCGGTCCTCGATGATTTGTTGGTCGTACTGGTCGTATACGTACATGAAGTGTCCTGTTATCAGGCTGCTTGCAGCAAATCAGCGCGCACGGCCGCGCTCTCCCAGCGGAGGCGAAGGAAGATACCAGTTCGGGGATATACGCAAAAGTGATGTTTAAATATATGGAAAGAACCTTTAGCGCTAAGAATGGGGCGGGGCATAACCCCACTGCTTGAGCACGCGCCTGGCCTGGTCTTAACTGCACAGCGACGTACCCATAAACACAAAAAAGGGCTAGCCAAATGACCGAGCACTCCGCACCGGATAACCGCGATAGCGTCGTCGATGCCAGGGCCATCTTTACCCTGATCCTGATTGCCGTTGCCACGGCGGTTTTCTGGGTCAGCCAGCAGTAGGCCCGCCAACAGCCACTAGTGGGTAGTAGAGCCAGGTCCACTCAATTGCAGTCGGCTGACGGGTGGTGGCAGGCGGCCACCTGATCGGCCGTATACTGCGCGCGCTTTTCTGGGTGGGGATGCATGGCGTGGTCGAGGCGGTTGTCAGAATTATCTTTAGCCTGGTGTTACTCGCTTCTTGCGAGGCAGCACTGGCCGCGTCTGCCAAGACGGAGTCCGGGGTGCCGGGTGCATCCGTGGTATTTCTCAATCCGGGTTATTCCAACGAACCCTTCTGGGTCGGTTACAGCGACTTCATGCAGGCCGCCGCCACCAGTCTCGGCATGCGCCTGCGGGTGATCTACGGCGAACGCGATCCCAAGCTTCTATTGAACAATGCGCGCCAAGTGCTGGCTGATGCCGAACAGCCTGACTATCTGCTGTTCGTCAATGAAATGTATACCGGCCCCGAGTTGTTGAGGTTGTTCGCCGACAGTCGGATCAAGCTGTTCTCCCTGCACAGCACCCTGACGCCGGAGCAGCAGGCGCTTGTCGGCGGTACGCGGGAACACTATAGGAACTGGATCGGCAGTCTGGTTCCCAATGACAAGGAAGCGGGCTACCTGACGGGCAAGGCGTTGATCGCCAAACTCGGTGGCCGCGCGGGGGAGATGCTGGCATTTTCAGGGGTGCGTCACACGCCTTCGGCCACGCTGCGAGAAGATGGCTTGCGCCAGGCGCTGGCGGAGCATCCGGAAGTGAAGTTGCAGCAACTGGTATATGGCCAGTGGGCGCGACAGCGTGCTTATCAGCAGGCGCAGTTGCTGCTGCCGCGCTACCCCAATGTGCGCCTGGTCTGGGCCGCGAATGACGAAATGGCGTTCGGCGCGATGCGGGCGGCGCGGGAGCTGGATCGACACCCGGGCAGAGATCTGCATTTTTCCGCGCTGAACAATTCGGAAGAGGTGCTCCAGGCGCGTATCTCGGGCCCGTTGTGTGTGCTGGCGGGCGGGCATTTCACCCTGGGCGGCTGGGCCATGGTGCTGCTGCATGACTATCACGCCGGGCAGGATTTCGCGCAGCGCGGCGGCAAGGACCGCGTCGATGGGGTGTTCAGCCTGCTCGACGAAAAGCAGGCCGCCGCCCTGTCGAAGCGCCTGCGAGTGCCGGGCTATGGGCTCGACTTCCGCAAGTTCAGTGCGTTGTACCGGCCGCAGCTGAGCAACTACCGCTTTTCGGTCGAGCCGTTGCTGCAGTGATCAGAGGCCGGCCAGGTGCAGGACCAGCTTGACCACGGCGAAGAGCACCAAGACGAAGACCAGGGTGAACAGCACACCGAGAATGATGAAGTGACTCGGCTTGCCGCGGCTGAAGTCACGCGCGCGGTGTTTGTTGCTCTGCACGCCGAAGGCTGCCGCCACAACGCTCTGCAGCATCTCGCGCAAGGTCAACGGCTGCTCATCCTGTTTCTGTTTGTCGGTCATACGGTCTCCATAGCCGCGGCTGCATGTCGGTCGAGTTCCCGGAGAGCCTGTGTTTCGCGGCGTCGTCAGACCCCGGGCGTTACCCTAACACCGGCTCGCAACGCACTCGGCTTTTCACCGAGTTGGCGATAAAGCATTCCTCGTGGGCCTCTTCGTGAAGGGCCGTCAGTTGTTCGGGGTTCGGCTGCGGCTCCCCGCCGAAGATCACGCGCGGGCGCAACAGGACCTCGGTCATGGCCAGTCGGCCCTCGGCATTTCTGGCCATCACGCCCAGGGCGTGGTCAGCGTAGCTATCGACCCGAAACCCCTGCTTGGCTGCGAGTGACAGGAACCACAACATATGGCAGCTGGACAGGGAGGCGACGAAGGCTTCCTCCGGGTCGACCCCCTGGGCATCTGACCAGGGCAGTGGCACGACATGGGGCGAGGAGGAGGCCGGTACTTCCACGCCGCCGTCGAAGCGCCAGCGGTGGGCCCGGCTGTAGCGGTTGGCGAGAAAGTCTTGCTCGCCGCGCTCCCAGACGATGTTCGCAGTGTGTTCGGCCATTCCCTGTACCCATAGAAAGTTGCTCGGAGCATTATTACCGGCACAGCAGAATTTGCCAGCCACATAGTCGACGGATTGCGGCGTGTCGCTTGCCTGCTGACGTCGTCAGCGCTGTGGTGGGTTCTGTCGGGCCTCTGGATGCAGCTATAGTCTCAACGGGAATGCCATGACATGCAGGAGGCGTGTGCTCGATGCCCAACTCGGCTCTCCACAGGCTCGACGAAGCGCTCGGTTCGGTTGTGCGCAGTGCGCTGCCCGCGGCATTGCATGAGCTATTCAGGGGGCTCGACTCGGCCTTGTCCGAGCAGTTCCTGAGGGCAGGCTCCAATCAAGATGCCCAGGCCCTCTACGAATTCCAGCAGTTCTGCAAGAAGCATGGCGAGCGGGTCATCGACTCCTGCTGTATCGCGATTTGCCAGCACCTGGGTACCGCTGGCGCGGAGGCGCCGGCCGAGCAGCAGAGCGTCAGCGAATGGAGCTTGGTGGATGATCGTGAAGTAGAAGACATGCTCCTGGCACGCAATCTGGTGCGGGGCCTGCGCGAGGCTTTGGGGGTGTTCGAGTGGCGCGTCTGTGCCTGCCTGAGTCGCCTGGCCGGACGCTATTTGCCGGACGCCGATAATCCGCTCTCGCTCGAATTCCTCCTGCGCCGGCTACAGGACGGACTGGCCATGCGCGAGCGTCCCGTATTGATCCGTAGCCTGTTTCAGGGCGAAGTCGAACGGGCGCTGCCTGAAGCCCTGCGGCCCTATTTGCAGGCCTTGGCGGCGCAGTTCGAGATGCAACGGGTGGAGCCCCTGCCGCAACCCGAGGTGTTGATGCGCAGCCACTGTGAACCGCAGGTCCGCCAGCCGGATAGTGCCGACGCGGTGTGCCAGGCGATTCGCCGTATGCGCCGGACGGAAGCGCCCTTATCCCCGTCCCCTGGGCCGGCCCAGGACGCCGGAGACGTGCCGCTCAGTGAGGCCCTGGCCGCATTGCAGCGGCAGCAGGCACCGGCCAGTGGTTGGGGCGCCCAGCAGCTGCTTGAGCAACTGCAGCAGCAAGGCTGCCAATTGACGCCGCGTCAATACGAGGACGCCCACCTGGTCAGCGAGGTGTTCGAGGCGTTTGGCCAAGAGGCTGGGTTGGCGCCGACTCTGCGGCCTTTGCTCCAGCGCCTGTTGCTCCCGGTGCTCGAAGCCACGCTGCGCGAACCTGCAGCCATTGCCGACAGCGCCCATCCGGTACGCGCCACTCTCGATCGCCTGTTGCGGCTGTGCGACTACACCGAGCCGCCGAACAAGACGCTGGAAGCCGGGGTGGAGGATCTGGTCGAGCGCATTCTCGACGAGTACCAGGGCGACGCCGAGGTATTCACACGCTTCGATGCGGAACTCGATGAGTTGCTGAGCATCCAGCGGCGTGGTTACCAGCGTAGTGCTCAGCGGGTCATGCAGTTGCACCGCGGTCACGACATTCTGGAGAGCGCCCAGCGCGAGGTGGCGCTGGCCATGGCCGCAATCTGCGGTGAGCGGGTGCCGAAGCTGCTGGCGCAGTGGCTGGATAGCGGATGGCGTGATCTGTTGGTCAACGAGTTGATTCGCTCGGATGATGAGAAGCTTTCCTGGCGGGCCGACGTGGCCCTCACCAGCCTGCTGGTAAAGCGCCTGCAGGAGGCATCGGAGGGCCTGGCCGAGACTGATCGGGCTGCCCGGGTGGATGAGGTCGATCACCTGTTGCAGATCCTGCGTCGGCGCATGGACGAGTTTGGGGCGGGGCATTTTCAGCAGGCATCGGTGCTGGCGGAGCTGCGCGAGCAGCTGCTCGGCATGAGTCCGGTAGAACTGGTCGAGGGGCCGCCCCTGCCGCCAGCGGCCCCGCCAGTGCCCGCGCAGTTGCACCGCTGGCGCGAGCGTCTGGAAGCGCTGCAGCAGGGCGACTGGCTGTTGACTGAAGATGGCCAGCCCTTGCAGTTGATCTGGCGCAACCCACAGATGGACCACTATGTCCTGGTCGATGATCAGGGGCAGGAGGCGGGCAGTTTCGGAGTGGCCGAGCTGGCTGGCAAGCTGGCCGAAGGCGCCTTGGTGGTCGATGGCGCAGGCGGCGAGGGCGAGGGCCTGGTCCAGCGCACGCTGCAGGACATGGTCGGCAGGCTCTACCGCGAGATAGCCCACGCCCGTAGTCATGACGAACTCACCGGCCTGCCTAATCGGCGCAGCTTCGAGGGCGCGCTGGCGCAGAGCCTCTCGGCCGGCGACACGCCGTCCTTCTTGATGGCCCATATCGACCAGTTCAGCTTGATCAACGGTCATGCCGGGCCGGTGGCGGGAGACGCCTGCCTGCGGCAAGTCGCCAATCGCCTGCAGATGTGGTTGCCGACGGCCAGCTGCATGGCCCGGGTCGGCGGTGTGGAGTTCGCCGTGGTCCTGCCGGCCTGTGCAGAGGCCCGCGCCGCCGAATTGGCCGAGGATCTGAGGGCGGCGATCGAGGCCGAGGGGTTCGAGTGGAATGGCCATCGGCACGGCCTGACCCTGAGCATTGGCGTGGTCGAGGCGGCCCAGCGGCATGATGTCGCCAACCTGTTCTTCGACTTGCAGAGCGCCTGCAATGACGCCAAGGAGGCGGGGCGCAACCGTGTGCAGCGCTTCAGCGAGGTGGCCGATGACGGCCGTATCGGACTGCTGGCCATCGCCGCTCGGGTCGACGACATAGTCGAGCGCGAGGATCTTTCCCTGCGCGTGCAGCAGATCGCCCCCACGGCATCCGACTCGCCCGAGCAGCCGCATTACGAACTGCTGCTGGTGATGCAGAACGAACTGCCGCTGCAGGACTTCATCGCCGCGGCGGAGCGCTATCACCGCATGACCAAGGTCGACCGCTGGGTGCTCAGGCGGATCTTCAGTGAGCTGGAGCGACATCCGCAGCTCTGGCAGCGTTGTTCGGGCCTGTCGATCAACCTGTCCGGCAGCAGCCTCAACGACGACCGCCTGCTCGGCTTTATCGAGAGTCTCTTCGAACGTTATGCCGTCGACCCGCGGCGTATCTGTTTCGAGCTGACCGAAACCGCTGCCGTGGCCAATCTGGCCAAGACCGCCGATCTGGTGCGTCACCTGCAATGCGCCGGCTGCAGCTTCTCGATCGACGATTTCGGCGTCGGCTTCTCCTCCTTCGACTACCTCAAGCGCCTGCCGGTGGACTACGTGAAGATCGACGGCAGTTTCGTCAAGGAAATCGAACATTCGCCGAGCGACCTGGCGATGGTCCGCTCGATCAACGAGATCGCCCATGCGCTGGGGCGCCGTACCGTCGCCGAGTATGTGGAGACCCCGTCGATACGCGCCCGACTGGCGGAGATGGGGGTGGACTATGTACAGGGCTTCGGCGTGCAGAAACCCAGGCCGCTGGGCGACTGGTTGCAGGCTGAGGAGGCACTGCTCGATCCCTGTTGAACGATCGGGCGGGGCATCTCAGGCGCTGGGCGCGCAGCCCGTTCTGTTCAACGAGCGCGCACTGGGCGGGGCTTGATCAGGGCCGCGGCCCGGGCTCGCAATTGGCCGCAGCCGCCGTCGATGTCCTGGCCCGCCGAGTTGCGCACCTTGGTCAACACGCCGCGACTGTGCAGGTAGCGCACCATCTGCACGATACGGTCGCCGTCCGGCCGCGCGTAGGCGTCGCCTTCCAGGCTGTTGTAGGGGATCAGGTTGAGCACCGCGAACTTGCCCTTGAACAGGCGCAGGATGCCGTCCATCTCCTCCTGACTGTCGTTGATGCCCTTGAGCAGGGTCCACTGGTACTGAATCGGGTAGTCGACGGCGCGGGCGTAGGCCTCACCCAATTCCATCAGCTCCTCGGGGTCGATGCGCGGTGCGCGGGGCAGCAGCTGCTGGCGCAGTTCGGCATCGGTGGTGTGCAGCGACAGCGCCAGCGCCGGCTTGATTCGTTGTTGCGGCAAGCGCTCGAATACCCGCGGGTCGCCTACGGTGGAGAACACCAGGTTCTTGTGGCCGATGCCGCCCTCGGTGCCCAGCAGGTCGATGGCCTCGAGCACGTTGTCGAGGTTGTGGGCCGGCTCGCCCATGCCCATGAACACGACTTTCTTCACCGCGCGAAAGCGTCGGGCCAGCGCTACCTGGGCGACGATCTCGGCGCTGCTGAGCTGGCGCAACAGGCCGCTCTTGCCGGTCATGCAGAACACGCAGCCGACCGCGCAGCCGACCTGGCTGGAGACGCACAGGCCGTCGCGCGGCAGCAGTACGCTCTCGACCATCTGCCCGTCGCCCAGCTCCACCAGCAAGCGCGCCGAACCGTCGGCGCCCGGATGCTCGGAGCGCAGGCGCACGAGGCCGTCCAGTGCCTCGCTCAACTGGGGCAAGGCCTCGCGCACGCTGAGCGGCAGGAAGTTCTCGCTGGGTTGGTTGCGGGTGCCGCTGTCCAGTGGCTTGCCCTGCAACCAGGCACGGGTGATCCGCCCGCTGTGCTGAGGCTTGGCGCCGAGCTCGGCGAGGCGTTGCTGAAAGTCTTGGATATGCATGGGGCGCGAATCCTATCACCGAGGCGCGCCGACGCGTAGCGCGGTGTATCGGCAAGCGCTTCGGAATACGGCCGACCCTTGCGCAAATGGCCAGGCGACCAGCCCCTGGCTCATACTAGCGGCTTGATTTGACTGCCAAAGCCTAGTGGAGCCGTAGATGAAGTTCATACACCAGCGCGAACACCTGAACGAGGACGATATCGTCGTCATCGAGTGCTCGCAGACCTGCAATATCCGTCTGATGAATGACGCGAACTTTCGCAGCTTCAAGAACGGCGGTCGCCACACCTATCACGGCGGTGCATTCGACAAGTTCCCGGCCAAGATCACCGTGCCCAGTAGCGGATTCTGGAATATCACCATCGACACCGTGACCCGCAAGGCGATCAGCGTCACCCGTAAACCGACGCTGAAACATTCGATCAAGATCATCCGCCGCTCGGATTCGCGCTTGAGATAAGCGGGCGGCCGAAGACCTGCCGGCTCAGCTTGTCTGCGGCTGAGGGCTCGGGTCGCCGCCGAGGCGGTACTGATTGTTGCCACTGCGCTTGGCTTCGTACATCGCCATATCGGCGGTATGGATCAGCCTGTCCATGTTTGGCGCATGCTCTGGAAACACCGCGATGCCCAGGCTGGCGCCGGTGTGGTGCGCTGTGTTGCCGATCTGGATGGGTTTACTCAGGGCCGTGAGGATTTTCTCGGCGACAACCCGGGCCTCGTCCTCCAGGGGCCGGCTCGCCGAGAAGTCCTCCAGGATGGCGACGAACTCGTCGCCGCCGATTCTCGCCAGGGTGTCGGACTCGCGTAGCGTGCGGTTCAGGCGCGTGCCGGTGACGACCAGCACCCGATCCCCGACGGCATGGCCGTACTGGTCATTGATCGCCTTGAAACCGTTGAGGTCGATGAACACCAGCGCCACGCGCGTGGTATTGCGCCGCGCCCGCTCCAGCGACTTGGCCAGGTGCGCCTCGAACACCAGGCGGTTGGGCAATCCGGTGAGCGGATCATGGTGGGCCAGCTGGTGCAGCTCACGGGTCCAGGCTTTTTCTTCGGTGATATCGCGTACCACGCCCATCATGCGCACGGCGCGGCCCTCGGCGTCCTTGACCACATTGCCGGTTTCGCGCAACCAGCGCTGGGTGCCGTCGGGCCAGACGACCCGGTATTCCTCGTCGTGGTTCTCGCCGGTTGCGATGCAGCGCAGCTCGCCGGTGCGGACCTGTGCCTGGTCATCCGGGTGTACGCTGGCGCAGAACAGTTGGTAAGAGGGCGTCACCTGGCCCACTTGGTAGCCGAACATGCCGTAGATGGCGTCCGACCAGTAGAGCTCGTCGCTGTCGATGCGCCAGTCCCAGGTGCCGATGCGGGCGAAGTACTGGCTGCGCTTGAAGCGCTCGGCGTCCTCCGTTGACCTGCCGGTCTTGGTGGCCGGCTGGATAAGCAGGATGCCGGTGTCGGTATCGCTCGGGCCGATACGCAGGGCTTCCAGTGCCGGGTGGTTACTGGCGCCGCCGTCGTTCAGGCTGCAGCGCTGCGGCGTGTACGCGGCCATTCCGCTCAGCTGCGGCAGGCAGTCCGCCAGGTGTTTACCGACCAGTGCCGCTTTGCCACGCCCCAGCAATCGTGCGGCCGCCGGGTTGTGGCGGCTGATCCGGCCGTCGCGTGCCACCTGCAACACACCCTCGGGCAGCCGTTCGGCCAGCGCCCGGTACTGGGCCAGTTGTTCGCGGGTGTGGCGCTCACGACGACGCAGTACGACCAGGAGCGCCAGGAGCAAGAGGACGCCGGCGCTGGTGAGAAGAGTCAGAGGCATGGCCTAACGGGTGTCGTCTGTGGGGTTGGCCGCATTATGCCCTGGCAATACTGGCCGCTGGCTAGTGATTTGGCCCGAGGCCCTGGTCCAAGCGGCATAGGGCGGCAAGTGCGGCCGGGGCCGGTTACTCGACGAAGCCAGCGCCGGCGGCGGCGACGAAGGTCATTTCGACCAGGTAATCCGGGTTGGCCAGCTCCGCCTTGACGCAGGCGCGGCTTGGCGCCGTGCCTTCCTCGAACCAGGCGTCCCAGAGTTCGTTGAGCGCCGCCAGGTTGGCGAAGTCGGTGAGATAGATAGTCGTGGAGAGGATGCGCGTCTTGTCGCTGTCGATCTTCGCCAGCGACTGTTCGGCCTGGGCGAAAATCTGCGCGACCTGGCCTTTGATGTCGGCTTTAGGGTCGGTGTCGGCAATCTCGACAAAGTGCGCGATACCGTTGAAAACGGTGATGTCGGACCAGCGTTTGGTGGGGTTGATGCGATGGATCTGCATGGACGTTGTCCTCGAAATCAGATGAGTGGGTCGTTAATTTTCTCATGGGCCCGTATCGGCCCTGAGCCAGATTCTAATGGTGCGGGCCCGAATATAACGAAATGTCACTGGGCAGGCGGCGAGGGTATTGAAAGGCTTCCGGACCTGAAACCACAAGGCCCGCATGGGCGGGCCTTGTGGCTGTTCGAGGATCGGCTTCAGTAGTCGTAGCCCAGATTCGGCGCCAGCCAGCGTTCGCTGACGGCCAGCTCCTGGCCCTTGCGCGCCGTGTAGCTCTGCACCTGATCCTTGTCCACCTTGCCGACCGCGAAGTACTGCGCCTGGGGGTGGGCGAAGTACCAGCCGCTGACGGCCGCGGCGGGGAACATGGCGTAGTGGTCGGTGAGGAACACGCCGCTGCGGCCCGGTTTGCCTTCCTCGGCAGTCGGGTCGAGCAGCTCGAACAGGGTGCCCTTCTCGGTGTGATCCGGACAGGCGGGGTAGCCGGGGGCCGGGCGGATGCCGACGTACTGCTCCTTGATCAGCGCCTCGTTGTCCAGCTGCTCGTCCGGCTGGTAGCCCCACCAGTGCTTGCGCACCTCGGCGTGCAGCCACTCGGCGCAGGCCTCGGCCAGGCGGTCGGCGAGGGCCTTGACCATGATCGAGTTGTAGTCGTCGCCCGCCTCCTGGTAGGCCTTGGCCACTTCCTCGGCGCCGATGCCGGCGGTGGTGATGAAGCCGCCCACATAGTCGCGAACGCCGCTGTCCTTCGGCGCGACGAAGTCGGCCAGCGACAGGTTGGGCTTGCCGTCCGGCTTGATGGTCTGCTGGCGCAGGTGGTGCAGGGTGGCCAGGGGCTGGCCATCGTCGCCGTAGAGCTCCAGGTCGTCGTCGTTGACCTGGTTGGCCGGCCAGAAGCCGAACAGCGCGCGGGCCTTGATCAGCTTCTCGTCGATCAGCTTCCTGAGCATGGCCTGGGCGTCTTCGAACAGGGCGGTGGCCGCCTCGCCGACCACCTCGTCGGTGAGGATGCGCGGGTACTTGCCGGCCAGGTCCCAGGCGATGAAGAAGGGCGTCCAGTCGATGTACTCGGCCAGGGTCGCCAGGTCGATGTCGTCCAGCAGCTTGACCCCGGTGAAGGAGGGCACCGGCGGCTGATAGCCGGCCCAGTCGAACTTCGGCTTGTTCTCCACGGCCTTGGCATAGGGCAGGCGCTCGGTGCGGGCGCTGCGGCCGGCGGTGCGCTCGCGCACCTCGACGTAGTCGGCGCGGGTCTTCTCGACGAAGCCGGCCTTCAGCTCCTTGGACAGCAACTGGGTGGCCACGCCGACGGCGCGGGAGGCGTCGGTGACGTAGACCACCGCATCGTTCTGGTACTTGGGCTCGATCTTCACCGCGGTGTGGGCCTTGGAGGTGGTGGCGCCGCCGATCATCAGCGGCAGGGAAAAGCCCTGGCGCTGCATCTCGCGGGCGACGTGGACCATCTCGTCGAGCGAGGGGGTGATCAGCCCGGACAGGCCGATGATGTCGCACTTCTCCTCCTTGGCCACCTGAAGGATCTTCTCCGCCGGCACCATCACGCCGAGGTCGACGATGTCGTAGCCGTTGCAGCCCAGCACCACGCCGACGATGTTCTTGCCGATGTCGTGCACGTCGCCCTTGACCGTGGCCATGAGGATCTTGCCCTTGGCCTCGGGTTTGTCGCCCTTTTCCGCCTCGATGAAGGGGATCAGGTGGGCCACCGCCTGCTTCATCACCCGCGCCGACTTGACCACCTGGGGCAGGAACATCTTGCCCGAGCCGAACAGGTCGCCGACGATGTTCATGCCGCTCATCAGCGGGCCCTCGATCACCTCGATGGGGCGCGCACACTGCTGACGGCACTCCTCGGTGTCCTCGACGATGAAGGCGGTGATGCCCTTGACCAGGGCGTGCTCCAGGCGCTGGTTGACCGGCAGGCTACGCCATTCCTCGTTCTCCACTTCCTTGACGCTGCCGTCGCCCTTGTACTGGTCGGCAATGGCCAGCAGCGCCTCGGTGGCGCCGGGGTGGCGGTTGAGCACCACGTCTTCCACCGCGTCGCGCAGCTGCTTGGGAATCTCGTCGTAGATCTCCAGCTGGCCGGCATTGACGATGCCCATGGTCAGGCCGTTCTGGATTGCGTAGTAGAGGAAGACCGAGTGGATCGCCTCGCGCACCGGGTTGTTGCCGCGGAACGAGAAGGACACGTTGGACACCCCGCCCGAACTCAGGGCATAGGGCAGGTTGTCGCGGATATAGGCGCAGGCCTCGATGAAGTCGACCGCGTAGTTGTTGTGTTCCTCGATGCCGGTGGCCACGGCGAAGATGTTCGGGTCGAAGATGATGTCTTCCGGCGGGAAGCCGACTTCGTTGACCAGGATGTCGTAGCTGCGCTGGCAGATCTCTTCCTTGCGCGCCTGGGTGTCGGCCTGGCCGGCTTCGTCGAAGGCCATCACCACCACGGCGGCGCCGTAGCGCTTGCACAGCTTGGCGTGGTGTTTGAACTGCTCGACGCCTTCCTTCATGGAGATCGAGTTGACGATGCCCTTGCCCTGGATGCATTTGAGGCCCGCCTCGATCACCTCCCACTTGGAGGAGTCGATCATGATCGGCACGCGGGAGATGTCCGGCTCGCCGGCGATCAGGTTGAGGAACTTCACCATCGCCGCCTTGGAGTCGAGCATGCCCTCGTCCATGTTGATGTCGATTACCTGGGCGCCGGCTTCCACCTGCTGCAGGGCGACCTCCAAGGCTTCGCTGTAGTTCTCCTCGCGGATCAGCCGGGCGAACTTGGCGCTGCCGGTGATGTTGGTGCGCTCGCCGACGTTGACGAACAGCGAGTTGCGATCGATGGTGAAGGGCTCCAGGCCCGACAGGCGGCAGGCCTTGGGGATGTCCGGCAGGGCGCGCGGCGGGTACTTGGCCACCGCCTCGGCAATCGCCTGGATATGCGCCGGGGTGGTGCCGCAGCAGCCACCGATGATGTTGAGGAAGCCCGAGGCGGCGAATTCCTCGACCACCGCGGCCATTTCCGCCGGAGTCTCGTCGTACTCGCCGAAGGCGTTGGGCAGGCCGGCGTTGGGGTGGGCGGAGACATGGGTCTCGGCCTTGGTCGACAGCTCCTCCAGGTAGGGGCGCAGCTCCTTGGCCCCCAGGGCGCAGTTCAGGCCCACGGAGATCGGCTTGGCATGGCGCACCGAGTTCCAGAACGCCTCGGTGGTCTGCCCGGACAGGGTGCGGCCGGAGGCATCGGTGATGGTGCCGGAGATCATGATCGGCAGCTCGACGCCGTCTTCCTCGAACACCTGCTGCACGGCGAAGATCGCCGCCTTGGCGTTGAGAGTGTCGAAGATGGTCTCGATCAGGATCAGGTCGGCGCCGCCCTCGATCAGGCCGCGGGTGGCCTCGGTGTAGTTGTCCACCAGCTCGTCGAAGGTGACGTTGCGGTAGCCGGGGTCGTTGACGTCCGGGGAGATGGAGCAGGTGCGGCTGGTGGGACCGAGCACGCCGGCGACGAAGCGCGGGCGATCCGGGGTCTCGGCGCTCTTGGCGTCGGCGACCTGACGGGCCAGGCGCGCGCCCTCGACGTTCAGCTCGTAGACCAGCTCCTCCATGCCGTAGTCGGCCTGGGATATCTGGGTGGCGTTGAAGGTGTTGGTCTCGAGGATGTCGGCGCCGGCGTCCAGGTAGGCCTTCTCGATGGCGCCGATGACGTCCGGACGGCTCAAAATCAGCAGGTCGTTGTTGCCCTTGACGTCCTGCGGCCAGTCGGCGAAGCGCGCGCCGCGGTAGTCCTCCTCCTCCAGCTTGTAGCTCTGGATCATGGTGCCCATGCCGCCATCGAGGATCAGGATGCGCTCCTTGAGGGCTTGCTGGAGTGCTTGGAGGCGGGCGCTGCGATCGGACGAAGACATGGACGGTACTACCTGAGCAAAGCGGAAACTATGGGTCGGCGATCATAGCAAAGCTGTGCACTTTTGGATCAGTCGCCCCGTTTGCATGAATGATGCTCATGTTGGGCAGTGCGCCTGCGCCCCCCGGTTGATCGGTGCGCGTGTACCGAACGGGGGCGTCCTTGGGGGGGGCTCCTTGCGAGATTCGCGAGCCGCGTCGGCCGCTGTCGGCGCCCTGGGCCGCGAGCGTTGCTGAGCGGCCTGGGTGCTCGCAGCAATCGTCTCAGCGCACTACCAGCACGGAAGCGTCGGAGTAGGAGGCGAAATACCCGGCGTTCGAGGCGAACAGGTGCTCGACCAGGCCGGGCACGTGGGAAGCCATGACCACCAGGTCGGCACCCTGCTCCTTGGCCGCCTTCAACAGGGTCTTGTCCAGGTCCACGGCCGGGTCATGGCTGATATAGGCCGCGCTACTGACTGTGCTCAGGCCGTATTTCTCGGCCTGGGCCTTGGCGAAGGCCTCCATCTTGGCGGTGAACTCGGTCGGGTTGTGGGCCACCGCGCTGGGCGTGTTGCTCGACACACCGACATAGCAGATCGGAGCGCCATAGACCTTGGCCAGGTCGGCGCCGGTCTTCAGGGCTTTTTCCAGGCGCTCGACATGGGCCAGGTCGACGGGAATCATGATTTGGCGGTACATCCGGAGGCTCCTATTTCGTGGCGGGTGGTTTCTCCAATAAAGCGCGTTGTTCCTATCCAGAGTATTGCAGAGGATCGATGGGGCCGTACTCGTAACGGTCTCTCAGGGCGCTGGTTCGGTAGCGGGCCGTTTCGCCTGGCCATCGTCCTGGCCTGTCAGAGTGGGCAACCAGCCGCCGACTGCCTGGTAGGGGGCGACCTGCCCCGGGGCGCTGAGCCAGGCGACTATGGCCTGGCGCTCGCCACGTGGCTCGTCGTGCACGCGCGTCTGCCAGCGGTTCGCTGCATGGGCGGCGAGCTGTTGCAGGCTTAGCACCACGAAGTCATGTTCGAGCAGCCGGCCGGCGTTCTCGCCGCGGCGCACTTCGGTGCGCAGACCGAAGCCGAGGCGGGCGACATGGGCGGTCAGGCCGGGTGGTGCGGGCCGGCCGGGCACGAACGCCAGGCGCAGCCTGTCACCGTCCAGCATCAGGGTCAGGCTGCCGACCTCCTCGGGACCGGGCAGGGGCAGCGGCTGGCCGCGAAACCAGCCGTGCCACTCGCGTCCGGCCAGGATGAATCCCGGGGTATAGACGCTGCGGCTGGCGCCGATGCGGAAATAGGCACGCTGACGGGCACTGTGTCCGGGATTGGCGAAGGGGTCCGGCCATCCCAGGCGATCCCAGTAGTCGACATGGAAGGCCAGAGGGATCAGGCCGTTCCACAGCGACGGATGTTCGCGCAAGCCCGACAGCCAGCGGTCGGCCGGCGGGCAGGAGCTGCAACCCTGCGAGGTGTAGAGCTCCAGCACGGTGTTGGCCGTGACGCCGCTGCTGAACTGCAGCACGCCTTCGGCACGGGCTGGGGGAGTGCCGAGCAGCAGGGCGAGGGCCAAGACAGGCAGCAGCTTGTTCATGACGGGCACTCACTCCGGGAACCTGAGCGTTGGATTCGCCGCTGCGCCACTTGTTGCAACAGCTTATCCGACGGAAACGCTCAGGCTTTATCGAGGGAGGCTGCTTGGCGTACACTGCGCCCATGTCTGCGAGGAGTTGCCATGAGCACCATCACCATAACTGACGCCGCCCACGATTACCTGGCCGATCTGCTGAGCAAGCAGAACACCACCGGCATCGGCATCCGCATCTTCATCACCCAGCCGGGCACCCAATATGCGGAGACCTGTATCGCCTACTGCAAGCCGGGCGAGCAGAAGGCCGAGGACACCGCCCTGGCCCTGGCCAGTTTCACCGCCTGGATCGACGCCGTCAGCGAGCCGTTCCTGGAGGACGCCGTGGTCGACTACGCCACCGACCGCATGGGCGGCCAGCTGACCATCAAGGCGCCGAATGCCAAGGTGCCCATGGTCAACGAGGACAGCCCGCTCAACGAGCGCATCAACTATTACCTGCAGACCGAGATCAACCCGGGCCTGGCCAGCCACGGCGGCCAGGTCAGCCTGATCGACGTGGTTGACGACGGTATCGCCGTGCTGCAATTCGGCGGCGGTTGCCAGGGCTGCGGCCAGGCGGACCTGACCCTCAAGGAGGGCATCGAGAAGACCTTGCTTCAGCGTATTCCGGAGCTGAAGGGCGTGCGCGACGTGACCGACCACAGCAACAAGGAAAATGCCTATTACTGAGGCAGCAGCTCGAGAGAAGGCGACCCCAGGGTCGCCTTTTTCGTTTAGAGGCGGGGCCAAACAGGCTATGCATCGGCGAGTGCGCTGCTGCTATGCTGCGCAGAAATAACAATCTAGCCCACTGAGAGAGCCCGCGACCTTGCCGATTTCCTCGTTGCTGGTGTGTGATGACTCAAACATGGCGCGCAAACAGCTGATCCGCGCACTGCCTGCCGATTGGCCGGTGACCGTGGTGCAGGCAGCCAATGGCCGCGAGGGACTCGAGGCCATCCGCCAGGGCAGCGTCGACCTGGTCCTGCTCGACCTGACCATGCCCGAGATGGACGGTTATGAGGTCCTGGCGGCGCTCCGCGCCGAAGCACTCGATACCCAGGTCATCGTCGTTTCCGGTGACGTCCAGGACGAGGCGATCAGGCGAGTCCACGAACTCGGTGCGCTGGCCTTCCTGAAGAAGCCCGTCGAGCCTGATCTACTGCGGCGTACCTTGCTCGACCATGGCCTGCTGGGCGAGCCGTCGAATGAGTTGGCAGGGCGACCCGCGGTCACCGAGCCCAGCGTGCAGTTCCGCGATGCCTTTCGCGAGGTGGTGAACGTGGCGATGGGCCAGGCGGCGGCCCTGTTGGCCAGGCTGCTCGACGTGTTCGTGCGCTTGCCGATCCCCAACGTCAATATCCTCGAGGTTGGCGAGCTGCATATGGCCCTGGCCCATGCTCAGCAGGGCGACCGGCTGTCTGCGGTGTGCCAGGGCTATATCGGCAGCGGCATCGCGGGGGAGGCGTTGCTGATCTTCCATGACTCCGAAGTGCGGGACATGGCCCGGCTGATGCGTTGGAAACCGGTCAATCAGGAAGGCGAGCTGGAGATGTTGCTGGACCTTGCCAGCATTCTGATCGGCGCCTGCTTGGGCGGTATAGCCGAGCAGCTCGATGTCAGCTTCTCCCAAGGGCATCCGGTGGTGCTGGGCCAGCACTCGTCCATCGAGGAGCTGATTCGCGTCAACCAGCGCCGCTGGAAGAAGACCCTGGCGGTCGAGCTCAGCTACAGCCTGGAAGGCCATGACATTCACTTCGACCTGCTGCTGTTGTTCACCGAGGACTCGGTGGCCAGGCTCTCCCACAAAACCGCCTACCTGATGAGCTGACCATGACCGCACCGCTGGACTTCAACGACTTTCACAGGCTGATGGAGATCGTGCAGAGCATCGATGTCGGGGTGGTCATGCTGGATCGCGAGTGCCGCATCGAAATCTGGAACAGCTTCATGGAGAACCATTCCGGTCGTCCGCCCGACGAGGTTCACCTGCAGTCCTTCTTCACGGTGTTCCCCGAGGTGGACGAGGCCTGGTTCCGCCACAAGCTGGAGACCGTCACCCTGCTGGGGACGCCGGCTTTCACCATCTGGGAGCAGCGGCCCTACCTGGTGCGCTTCAAGAACTACCAGCCGATCACCGGTCAGGAAGACCACATGTACCAGAACGTCACGCTGATCCCCCTGCGTGCGACCAACAGTGAGGTCACGCATATCTGCGTGATCATCTACGACGTGACCGAGGTGGCGATCAACAAGCGCCAATTGCAGGCCGCTAACGGCGAGCTGCAGCGGCTGTCGCGTACCGATCGTCTCACCGGCTTGAGCAACCGGGGGCACTGGGAAGAGGTTTTGCGCCTGGAGTATGCGCGTCATCAGCGTTATCAGAGCATGGCTGCGCTGGTGATGTTCGACATCGATCATTTCAAACGGGTCAATGACGGCTTTGGCCACCCGGCTGGCGACAAGGTGATCCAGGGCGTGGCCAAGCTGGTTCAGGCCCAGGTGCGTAACACCGACACCGCAGGGCGCTATGGCGGTGAGGAGTTCGCCGTGCTGCTGCCGGACACCGACGTCGAGGGCGCCAAACTGTTCGCCGAGCGCCTGCGCCAGTCGGTGGCGGCCATGACGGTGAACCATGACGGCCAGTCGATCCCGGTGACCATCAGCCTTGGGGTCGCCGATCTCTCTGCGCGCAGCAACGATTACCAGCAGTTCATCGAATGGGCGGACCATGCCCTCTATGCGGCGAAGCAGGGCGGACGCAATCAGGTGCGCGTCTACGGCGCCTCCTGAACGAGGCGTCTGGGGGCTCCTTGCGCCGCTCTAGGCCGGTTGGGCTTGACGCCTGTCGCCGGCCAGGGCCAACAGGACCAGGGCGAGCAGCGGCAGCATGGCCAGGTTCACCGGGTTCCAGCCCAGGCCGCTGATCAACGCGCCCGAGGCGAAGGAGGCGCAGGCCGCCACCGCGCCGTTGCCCAGCTCCATCAGCGCCTGGGCCTGACCGCGCTCCTCCGGGGCATGGCCCTGGCCGAGCAAGGTGGTACCCGCCACCAGCATCAGGTTCCAGCCCATGCCCAGCAGTACCGAGGAAATCAGGAAGTGCGCTTGCTGCTGGCCAGTCAGGGCGACGGCCGAACTGGCGGCGAGCAGGGCGACCCCGAGCAGTGCCACGTGCCGTGCGCCGAGGCGGTCGACCAGCGGCCCGGCGACGAAGGCCGGCAGAAACATGCCGACCATATGCCAGCGGATCACCTCGGCGCCGGTTGCTAGTGGCAGGCCGCAGAAGCTCATGGCCAGCGGCGTGGCGTTCATCACCAGAATCATCAGACCGTGGCCGATGGCCGTGGTGGCCATGGCCGCGCGCACCGTGGGACGGGCGAGCAGGCTGCGCATGGCCTGCAGACCGCCGGCGTTGCGCGGCGGCAGCGCGCCCTGGCGCAGGCCGGCGAGCAGCGGCAGGGCCAGGGCCGCCAGGGCGGCCACCGCCAGATAAGCGCCGGTGAAGGGCGTGGCCAGCGCGTCCCGTGCCCACAGGGTCAGCTCGGGGGCCAGCAGTGCGGCGCACAGACCACCGCCCACCACCCAGGCGGTGGCGCGCCCCTGATGGGCGGTGTCCACCGCCTCCAGGGCGGCGAAGCGGTAGTACATGGCCGAGGCCTGGTACATGCCGAGGATCAGCGAGCCCAGGCAGAACAGGCCGAAGTCGGCCAGCCAGACTCCGGCGGCACTGATCAGGCCGCCCAGCACGCCGGCGCCGGCGCCGAGCAGCAGGCCGGCACGCCGCCCGCGGCGCTGCATGAAATTAGACAAGGGCTGAGTCGTCAGCAGGTAGCCGAGCACCAGCAGGGCCAACGGCAGGGTGGCCAGGATATTGAGCGGCGCCAGTTGCAACCCGACCAGCGAGGTCAGGGTCACGCCGATCAGGGTACAGCTCCAGAACAGCGCTTGGGCGAGGAACAGGCGCAGCAGGGTGGGATTGCGCAGTAGCAGCATGGCGAAACTCTCAGGGGCAGCCGGTGGGGTTGTGGATGCGGTCTTTGGTGGCGGGAAAGCGCGCGAGCTTGTCCGCTGGGCGGACCGGCCTGCGCAGCAGTTCGCCGCCGCAGTTGGGACAGTGGCCATGCAGGCGGCCTTGCGCGCAGTCGCGGCAGAAGGTGCACTCGAAGGAACAGATCATGGCGTCCTGGGATTCGGGCGGCAGATCGCGGTCGCAGCATTCGCAGCCGGGGCGTAGTTGCAGCATGGGAGCTCCTGGGTTCAGGCGAAACGTTGGGCGTAGTCCTGCGGGCTCACCGCCAAGTGCTTGTGGAAGCTGCGGCGCAGGTTTTCCGGGTGGCGAAAGCCGGTCAGCCGGGCCACGGTGCCGATGGAGGCACCGCTGTCCTGCAGCAGGGCTCGGGCGGCGTCCAGGCGCAACTGCTCGACGTAGCGGCCCGGACCCATGCCCGTTTCTCGCACGAACAGGCGCGACAGGCTGCGCGCTGACAGGTTGGCGCGCTCGGCCAGGGTCTCCAGCGACAGGTCGGCGCTCAGGTTCTGCGCCATCCACTCCAGCAGGCTCAGCAGGCGTGGCGTCTGGTTGGCATCCGGGGTGAGCAGTGCGCTGAACTGCGCCTGACCGCCGGGGCGGCGCAGGAACATCACCAGGCGGCGGGCCACGGCGAGGGCCAGCGGTCGGCCGAGGTCGGCTTCGACCAGGGCCAGGGCCAGATCGATGCCGGCGGTTACTCCGGCCGAGGTGAAGACATGGGCGTCACCGTCGCGGCCCAGAGGGTCATAGGTGTGCAGACGGTCGCCATCCACCTCGATGCCGGCGTGAAGGCGCAGGGCCGCCACGTCGGCCCAGTGGGTGGTGGCGCGGCGGCCATCGAGCAGCCCCGCGGCAGCCAGGATCAAGGCCCCGGAGCAGACCGAACCGAGTCGGCGAACCCTGGCTTCGGCCGTCCTCAGCCAGTCGAGCAGCGGTTGATGGGTAGACTGGGCCGCCTGGCCCTGGCCGCCGGGCACCAGCAGGGTGTCCAGCTCGGCCGGGTCGCAGTCGCGCCAGGCCCGTTCGGCCACCAGTTGGAAGCCGGCGGAGGTAGCCACCGGGCCAGCCTCGTCGGCCAATACCAGCAGGCGGTAGGCCTCGGCGCGACCTTGGCGGCGCAGTTCGACATTGGCGGAGGCGAAGACCTGCAGCGGTCCGGTGACGTCCAGGCTCATGACGTCCGGATAGAGCAGGCAGGCGACGGTTTTCAGGGCATCCATGGCGCACTCTCGGTGGGCGATGGAGGCAGTCTGCGCTTAATCGGGAAGTGGCAACAAGGACAACGGCCCCACGGATATTGCCACTGCCCCACAGGCAGCGGGGCACGAAAGGCAAGGGCAGAGGCCGCGAAGTCAGGGATCGTGCGGCCGTGCCCTCAGGGGCGGCGGGTTACTCCGGCATGCTCCAGGGCGCCAGGTCGAAGCCTTGGCGGCTCAGCTCGTCGCGGGACGTCTTCAACACCTTGGCCAGTTTCTCCGGGTCGCTGTAGGTGCTGTTGGACAGCTGGGTACGGCCGAGCAGGCGGGTGCTGGTGCGATCGATGACCGTCAGGCTCAGCTCGCCGTTGCCGTCTTGCGGGGACCAGGCAACACATTGAAAGGGTTTGAAGGCGCGGTCGGCGATCAGTAGGGCTTCGTTGAAGCGCAACGGGGCGTTCATGGGGGTCTCCGAGGTGATCCCAAAAGGTGTAGGGACAGCGGCGTGGCTGCACGCTGGCCGGTCATAGGTGTTGATGACCGATCCTGACTAGTAAGTCACATGGCCTGGTAAAAAAGTTCAACTGGTTCACGGAAGCTGTCGCGGAATCGGTCGTGGGTGTCGGAATGGCCGGAAAACCTGGTCTCGGGCCGGAGATGGCTGTTGCGCTACCGCAGGGGCTCCGCCGTTCGTCGGCGTCAGTGGGTGGAAATTGAACGATTTCGACTTCTGCTGCTCAGAAAGTAGCCAATCGAGGGCGGCGGCATTCGCCTCGCTTTCATGCAAACCCCAGGAGCTTTTTCTCACAGGCACGAGTCATGTGCAGAGGGAGCTTTTTACTGTTGAAAGAGGAAATCGAATGATTAGAAGTTCATTCGCCAGGCCGTTCTGCATTTGATGTTTCTTCACTGAAACCGATAAGGCTGCACTGGAGTCGTTTCTTCACTGCAAATGTAAGAAATGAATCTGGCTACTCGACGGCCGGGTTCACCCGATTATAAGAAAGAGGCACCCATGGACCTGACTATAATTGCTGCGTTCTTCGAGCAAAAAACCACCATGGAGTTTATGCGCCTAGGGATAGTGTATGCGCACCTGATCGCTTGCTGTGTCGCCATCGGCATGGTGCTGAGCAGCGATTTCGCGATGATCAAAGAATTGTTCAAGGGGGGGAAATCCCACCTGCAGGACAGCCAGCACATGGAGAGCCTGCAGAAGTCCGTGTCCGCTGCGCTGGCGGTACTCTGGGTCAGTGGCATCGCCATCATCTGGCTCGACATCAATGCCAACGGCCTGTCCTATCTGCTCAACCCCAAGCTGCAGGCCAAGATCACCATCGTGATGCTGCTGACCTTCAACGGCATGCTGCTGCACGGCCTGGTGCTGCCCGCCCTGCAGAAGGCCGGCTCGCTGCTCGAGTTGAACTTCAGCATGCGCCTGTTCGCCCTGTTCGCCGGTGCGCTGTCGGGGGTTTCCTGGTTCTATGCCGCGATGCTGGGCGTCGGTCGCCCGCTGTCCTGGAAGTACTCGCTGACTGAAATCCTCGCCGCCTACCCGGTGATGATCGTCGGCGGCTTCGTCGCGATGGTGCTGCTCACCCAGTGGGCGAAGAAGCGTGAGACCGCTAAGGACAGTCGGCCGGCTGTTGCGGTATCCCGCAATCCGGCCTTGGCTGCGTGGTAATGATCTGACGTTAAGTTTCGGGCCGGTGCAAACCGTACCGATTCCGCTCAAGCATAGCGCCCCCGAACTCTGTCGACAGGAGTTCGGGGGCGCTTCGTTTTGCGCGCTCTCAGGTGGAACTGTTGGGACTGGGACAGCGGGATAACAGCTGTCGCAGGTAGTTCGCTACATAGCGGTGAAAGTTCCTGTCTTGCCAATACGCGAGATGGCTCATCGGCGTATGCCGCTTATACCAGGGGCCCACGGGCATGGCGCGGTCTTCGCTGACGACCCTGGCATAGTTCGCTATCGGGCGCAGCGGGTAACCGAGAATGTCGGCCGGCGCATAGAGATTCAGCCAGCGCGCCTGCTCGCGTACCGCATCGCTCAGGCAATGTCCGGGAAAGCGGATCGGCACCACCGGGTCGTAGGCGAAGGTGAACAAGGGAATGTTGCAGCCGAAGGTGATCAACCCGGTCAGGGTCTCCAGGCCCAGAAAGGGGTCATGGGGGCAGCTCGAGGTCCGGTTGATGCGCTGCTGATCCCAGACGAAATTGGAAAAGATATGGCCACCCAGCGAATGGGCCAGGACCACCAAGGGCGTCGTGGCATCGACCCGGGCGCGCAGGCGGTTCAGGCCGCTGCGCAGGCACTGGTGGACCTCTTCGTAGGTGGTGTCGTAGGCCTGGCTGACCTGGCGATAACCGCTGGCGTCGCCGAGGAACAGGGTGACGATGCGCCGCAGCCAGCGCCAGCGGACCGGTTGGCCGCGCAGCTGCTCGAGGTAGGCCAGTTGACGCCTGTCCAGCACACTGGCCCAGTACAGGGTCTGAAAGGCCACCTGGTCGGCCTCGACGCCCAGGCGGCGGCGCAGTCCGGCGATCAGCTCCTGGGCGAATACATGCTGCCCATCGCCGTCGCGCAGATCGGGTTGGGTGCCGATGCCGTGGATGATGGCGACTGCCAGTTTCATGTCGATCCTTCCTTGGTCAAGTAGTGCTCAGGCTAGCCGCCCACCGGCGGCGCAGCCGTTCATAGGGGTTGAATGCGCTCGGCCAACCCGCCGCCATCCGCCAGTTCGAGGAACTCGTCGCCGAGACGTCGGCTCTCGTCCATGGCCTGGCGCCAGTAACGCCGGCGTCCGGCGTCGTTACCCTGGTAGCGGGTGAAATCCTTGCGGTCGGGCAGTTTGCCATGGGGCAAGCGCGCCAGGTACTCGGGCGAGGGAGAGAGAAGCAGTACGTCCTGCAGGCGTTGGCCGTCGCCGCGGCGCCAGGGCATGCCTTTGTCGAACCAGCCGGGTATGACCCGGTCGGTGAAATGCGGGTACAGCACGATGTCGCCGCCGCTGTAGGGGAGGTCGAGGTGGTAGTCGAGCAGGCCGCCGTCGCGATAGGTGCCGGGGCCGACGCCGGGAATATCGCGCACGCCTTGCATGATCATGGGTATGGAGCCGGAGGCGAGCAGGGCGTGGCGCAGGTTGTGCCGGTCCAGCGGCAGACAGCGTGAAGGGAAGTCCGCCAGGGCGGCCAAGGGCGGTGCCTGGCGGGCGTCATGCAGGATGATCCGCTCGAAATGCCGGGCCAGGCGTGGCCGGCCCAGCAGGTTGTTGCCGATCACGGCGGACAGGCCCAGCCCCAGGGCTGCACGATGGTCGTGCTGGAGCAGGCCCTGGCTGCGTACCACCATGATGTTCAGGCGGTAGTGGGGGTTGTCCAGAATCTGGGCGTCCCGCCCCTCCAGCAGTTGCTCGAGCATCTGCCGGCAGCTGTGGGAGACCTCGGCCATGCTCACGCCTTTGACGAACTGCTGCTCGGTATACAGCTCGCCCAGGCGGCGCAGGCTGGCGGCGGCATCGCTCAGGCAGACGCTGGCGAAGCGCCAGGAGCCGATAGAGGCGCCGATCAGCGCGCGCTCGCGCGGGGCGCGCGGCAGCCACTCGCCGAACAGCGCCAGGTCCAGGCCTTGAATGCCGAGGGCCTTGGGCCCACCGGCGGCGCCGGGGAGAATGCCGACATCTGCCGGCTGCAGGCCGCGCTGGCGAATGCGCGCCAAGGCCCGGGTGCCGGCCTTGATGGTCAGGGCAGGGGACTTGATGTGAATCGCGCTCATGTTCGTCTCCGTCAGGCAGGACCGCGATTATAGGGTCCAGAGAGGCCTGGCCAATGCCCTTCAGCCCGTGAATGATGGGGCAGGGCTGCGAGCAATGGGCGGCGCGGCCAGGGCGGCGGGCCGCTTCAGCTTGAATTAAGCTAGCCGGCGTAGGCTAGCCCGGGTCGAAAGGCAATTCTCTCAAGGAGCTTGAACATGAAAACACTGACCGCGCTATTCGCCTTCTCTGCCCTGGCCACCGTAGCTGGGATGGCCCAGGCCCGTGACCTGGCACCAGCGGAAATTCTCCAACTGCATGACGCCGGCAGCATCCTGGCGTTCGACCGCCTCGACGCCCTGGCCCTGGCCCAGTACCGGGGGGGCAAGATCGAGGAAAGCGAGTTGGAAGAAGAGTACGGCCGTTATGTCTACCAGGTCGAGGTGCGCGATCCGCAGGGCCTGAAGTGGGACCTGGAGCTGGACGCGGGCAGCGGTGAAGTCCTCAAGAATCGACAGGACGATTGATGAGCCGGCTGCTGGCCTTGGGCCTGGCGCTGGTGGCCGTTGCCGCCAGTGCCGGGGATCTGGATCAGGACGAAGCCCTGCGCCTGCGCCTGGCCGGCGTGATACAGCCTCTCGAGCACTTGCTGCTGCAGGTCTGGCAGCGCCACCCCGGGGCCACCTTGCTCGAGGCGGAATTGGAACGGGAGGGAGACGCTCTGGTCTATGAGGTCGAGCTGCTGACCGCCGAGGGCCAGGTACGCGAAGTGGAACTGGACGCGCGCGACGGGCGCATCCTGAAGGATGAGGAAGACGACTGAATGCGTCTGTTACTGGTTGAGGACCACGTACCGCTGGCCGACGAGCTGCTCGCCGCCCTGGAGCGCCAGGGCTATGCGGTGGATTGGCTGGCGGACGGACGCGATGCCCTGGTTCAGGGACGCTGTGAGCCCTACGACCTGATTATCCTCGACCTGGGCTTGCCGGGCATGTCCGGCCTCGAGGTGCTCGCGGCGTGGCGCGCGGCCAGCCTGGCGACGCCGGTGCTGGTCCTCACCGCGCGGGGCGCCTGGGCCGAGCGCATCGAGGGGCTGCAAGCCGGTGCCGATGATTACCTGAGCAAGCCGTTTCACCCCCAGGAGCTGCAACTGCGCATTCAGGCGTTGTTGCGTCGGGCCCACGGCCTGGCCAATGGCGCACCGCTGAGGGTCGCCGGACTGCAACTGGATGAGTGCCAGCAGAGCGTCAGGCATGGAGCCGAGGAAATCGCCCTGAGCGCCGTGGAGTTCCGCCTGCTGCGCTACTTCATGCTGCATGCCGGGCAGGTACTGTCGAAGAGCCGCCTGGCCGAGCACCTCTACGATGGCGAGAGCGAGCGCGACTCGAATGTCATCGAGGTGCACGTCAACCATCTGCGCCGCAAGCTGGGGCGCGAGGTGATCGAGACGCGTCGCGGCCAGGGCTATCGCTTCGCCGGGCCGGCCTCTTGAATTCGATTCAGCGCCGCCTGACCCTGGGCCTGGCGGCTATCCTGCTGGTCGCCGGGCTGTTGTTGGCGCAGGCCAGCCTGTGGCTGTTCGACCACAGCCTGCGCCGCTACCTGCAGGCGGGTCTGCAGGACGAGGCCGAGTCCCTGCTGATCGCCCTGGTCCGCGGCCCCGAGGGGGTTCAACTGGACAGGCGTCGCCTCGCTATGGCCTATCAGCGGCCGTATTCCGGCTCCTACTTTCGTATCGACTTCGCCGAGCGCAGCTGGCGCTCGCGCTCGCTCTGGGATCATGGCTTGCAGCCGGCGTCCGAGCCCGGGCAGCAGGCCGAGCTGGGCGAGGGGCCGCGCGGTCAGTTGCTGCTGACCTACAGGGGCGACTACCGACGCTTCGGCCAGCCCTTGAGCATCCTCGTGGCGCGGGACTACACCCCGGTGCTGCAGAACTTTCGGCGCCTGCAATGGATCGGACTGGGGCTGGGGTTGGGCGCCTTGCTGTTGATTCTGCTGCTGCAGCGCCTGGCTGTCCGGCGTGCGCTGCAGCCCCTGGAGCAGGTCCGCCTGCAGATCGCCCAGTTGCAGCAAGGTCTGCGCAGCCAGCTGGACAGCCAGGTCCCGCGGGAGCTGGAGCCGCTGGTGACACAGATCAATCGCCTGCTGGCCCACACCGAAGACAGCCTGAGGCGTTCGCGCCACGCCTTGGGCAACCTCGGGCACGCGCTGAAGACGCCCCTGGCGGTGTTGCTCAGCCTGGTTGGCCGTGACGAGTTGCCACCTGCAAGCGAGTTGCGCGCCAACCTGCTCGAACAGCTGCAGCAGATTGAGCAGCGCTTGGCGCGTGAACTGGGGCGCGCACGCCTGGCCGGCGAGGTCCTGCCCGGTGCGCAGTTCGACTGCGAGCGAGAGCTGCCGGGCTTGTTCGGCACCCTGGAGATGATCCACGACCGCGGGCTGGCGCTGGACTGGCAGGCGCCGCCGGGCTTGCGTCTGCCCTGGGACCGGGAGGATGTGCTGGAGCTGCTCGGCAATCTGCTGGACAACGCCTGCAAATGGGCGCGGCGCCGGGTACGGCTGCGTATCGAGGCGATGGCGACGGGTTATCGGTTCAGGATCGACGACGACGGCCCGGGTATCGCCGCTGCGCGCCGCCATGAGGTGCTGAGCCGCGGCACCCGCCTGGATGAGCAGGTCAGCGGGCATGGGTTGGGCCTGGGCATAGTCCGCGACATAGTCGAGGCCTGGGAAGGACGCCTGGAGCTGCACGAAAGCGACCTGGGCGGTCTGGGTGTGCGCATCGAGCTGCCGCTAGGGGCGGAGGTCGGCCGCCGGGCTTGAGCGGCGGCCATGGTGCCGTCACATGCCGTTGGCGAAGGCCCGGTTGTCCAGGTCGATGCTTTCACGCACCGGCCTCAGAGCCCAGGCGTACTTGGCCAGGATGTCCAGGTCATAGTCGATGCGGGCACGCAGGCGAAGGTCGTCCTCGTCGGCAGGCTCGGGGCCGTTCAGCACGCTCTCGACATGGCGCACGATCAGGTGCTCGGGCAGGTAGCAGAGCCGGCAGTTCTTGTAGCTGGAGGCCCGCAGCTCGCTGATCGGGTAGGCGCCACCTACTCCCGCGGAGACGCCGACCAGCAGCGCGGGCTTGTGCGCCAGTTCGCTCTTGCCGGCGTAGATGAAGAAGTTCTTGATCGCCGGGCAGGCCATGCCATTCCACTCCGGGGCGACGATCAGCACGGCATCGGCCGCTTGCAGCTGCTGCTGGTAGAGGCCCCAGGGGCCGCTATCCTCGGCGGGCCACAGCGGCAACGGGGCGAGGCCCAGATCGATCAGGCTGCTGGAGTCCTGATCGACCAGCTCCAATTGCAGCAGACGCTGGCGGAGAAAACGGGCGACCTTGCCTGACTGGCTATTGCTGCGGCTGGAGCCGGCCACTAGAGCGATATTCAGCATTTTGCTATCCCTGAAGTTAAAGCGCCCAGGCTAGCGGCGGCTGGCCCAGACGGCAAGGGCCGGGCCAGGTGTACAGGCCCATGGCAAGGAGCCTGTACACCAGTCTGCAGGCGCAACTTCAGACGCGGAACTGATCCATCAGGCTCTGCTGGTGGTTGGCCAGGCGATTGAGGTTCTGACTGACCTGCGCCGATTCGTCGGCCTGGCTGGAGATGGCTTCGGTGACGTCGCGGATCGAGGCGACGTTGCGGTTGATCTCCTCGGCCACCGAGCTCTGTTCCTCGGCGGCGCTGGCGATCTGCAGGTTCATGTCGGTGATCACGCTGACCGCCTGGCCGATGCGCTGCAGGGCGGCGACCGCCTGTTCGACCTGCTCGACACTGCCCTGGGCCTGGCGGTGGCTGCTGTGCATGCTGCTGACCACCTCGCGGGTGCCGCTCTGCAGGCCCTCGATCACCTGGCGGATCTCCTCCACCGAGTCCTGGGTGCGCTTGGCCAGGTTGCGCACCTCATCGGCGACCACGGCGAAGCCGCGGCCGGCCTCGCTGGCGCGGGCCGCCTCGATGGCGGCGTTGAGTGCCAGCAGGTTGGTCTGTTCGGCGATCGAGCGGATCACCTCCAGCACCGAGCCGATCTGCTCGCTGCTGCTGGCCAGGCCCTCGACCTCCTGCATGGCCTGGCTCATGGCGCTGGCCAGCCGTTCGATGGAGGCGGTGGTCTGATCGATCACTCCGAGGCCTTCGCGGCTGGCCTGATCGGCGCTGCGCGCGGCTTCGGCGGCCTGGGCGGCGTTGTGCGCGACGTCCTGGGCGGTGGCGCTCATCTCCTGGAAGGCGGTGGCGACCTGATCGACCTCGCGGAACTGCTGCTGCATGCCGGCGCTGGTCTGGCTGGCGATGGCGGCCGACTGGTCGGCGGTGCCCCGGGCATCCTGCACGCTGCGTTTGACGTCGGCGATCACCGGCTGCAGCCTGTCGAGGAAGCGGTTGAACCAGCCGGCCAGCTCGCCCAGCTCGTCCTGCTTGCCGTAGTCCAGGCGTCGGGTCAGGTCGCCTTCGCCGCTGGCGATGTCCTCGAGCATGGCGGCCACGCCGAGGATCGGCCGAGTCACGCCGCGGGCGGTCAGCCACATCAGCAGCAGGCCGGCAACGACCGCGGCCAGGCCGATCAGCAGGCTCAGGCTGCTATCGGCGGTGCGCTGGGCGTCGAGTTGCTGCTCCAGTTGCAGGGCCGGGCCGAGCAGGACCTGCTCGGGCACCTCCAGCAGCACACTCCAGGGTTCGGCTGTGGGGATCGGCTTGAAGGGCTGCAGCACGCGCATCATATCGCCGTGCTGCAGCTCTGCTTGGTCGCCGCTGTTGATCAGTGGGCGCAACTCGGCGGCAAACTCGCCATAGGCCTTGTCGACCGAGCTACCGAGCGCGCCGGCATCGCGGCTGTGACCGGCCAGCAGCGCCGCGGGGCTGAAGATGCTGATATGGCCTGCGCCCGCGTAGAGGTCGCGATTGGCCTCCTGGCTCAGCTGCTGCAGGCTGTCCAGGCTGATGTCCACACCCATGACGCCGATCACCTTGCCGTCCAGCTCCAGGGGGAAGGCGATGCTGGTCATCAGTACCCGCTTGCCGCCGACCTCGTCGAAGTAGGGCTCCAGCACACAGGTCTTGCGACTGTCGCGCGGGCAGGTGTACCAGGCGTTGTAGGGCTCGCCGCTGGGGCCGATCTTGGTGTCGCCGAGCATCTCCTCGTTCATCGACACGGACTCCAGCTGGCCCGGCGAGGGCTGTGCCCAGTACAGCGAGAAGCGCCCCTGGTCGTTGCTGCCCAGTTCGGCCTGCTCGGCGAACAGCTCGTCCTTGCCGTCCAGGGCATTGGGCTCGAACACCAGGTAGAGGCCGAGCAGGGCCGGGTTGGCCTCCAGGCTGCTGCGTACCTGGCGGGTCAGGTCTTCGCGCAGGTCGAAGGCATCGAGGAAGCGCTTCTCGGCCTGGTCACGGAGGAACAGGATCTGCCGGGAAAAGCCCTTGCCGTACTGGTAGGCATCCATGAAGTAGCGCTGGATGCGGATCGCCTGCAGCTCGCCCCGGGCCTGCAGGCGCAGCTTGGCGCTGTCCTTGAGCATGGCGCTGCTGGAATCGCGCACCAACGCGGCGCTGCGTGTGGACTGCAACAGCGAAGTCCCCACCAACAGGGTGACGATGAAAATCAGACAGAGACCGGCCAGGAGGCTGATTTTCAACTGGATGGACAGGCGGCTGGGCGACATGCAGCGCTCCCTTTATCTGAACGATGATTGGCGTGATCGGCCGACCGGCGACTTTCTTGATAGATCCGGTGCAGGTGGCACGGATGTTCGGCGATAGGAAACGGTCGGCCTGCAGGGTGCTGAATTATGCACGATGCGATCAGTATTTCGCACGTCGTGATTTTGACAGCCACCGGAGCTTGCGGCAGAGTACGCCGCTTTTTTCCGGGCGCAGGGGTAGTCGCTGCGTTCCTTGTTTCAGCGCAAGCCCCTGGGAGGGCTCTTATGAATGCAGTAATCGCAGCGGTCGGCGTCATGCTGATCCTCAGCCTGTGCCGCGTGCACGTGGTGGTCGCCCTGATCGTCGGTGCGCTGCTCGGCGGCCTATTGGGCGGTCTGGGTGTCGAGGGCTCGCTGGCCGCCTTCAATCGGGGGCTGGGCGGGGGGGCCACCGTGGCCCTGTCCTATGCGCTGCTCGGGGCCTTCGCCGTGGCCATCGCCAAGTCCGGGTTGGCCCATGCCCTGGCCGACAGGGCGCTGGCCATGGTCGGCAAGCAGCAGGGCGAGGGCGGCACGCTGCTCAAGTGGCTGCTGATCGCCCTGCTGATGGCGGTGGCCATCGCCTCGCAGAACATCCTGCCGATCCATATCGCCTTCATCCCGCTGCTGGTGCCGCCGCTGCTCTATGTGCTGAGCAGGCTGCGGGTCGATCGCCGGCTGGTCGCCTGCGTGCTGACCTTCGGCCTGGTCACCCCCTATATGTTCCTGCCGGTGGGCTTTGGCGGGATCTTCTTGAACGAGATCCTGCTGGCCAATGTGGCCAAAGCCGGCGTGGACGTCAGTGACGTCAGCCTTAGTCGGGCCATGGCCATTCCGGCCCTGGGCATGCTGTTCGGGCTGTTGGTGGCGGTGCTGCTGAGCTATCGCGGCAAGCGGGTGTACGACCTGGCGAAGATCGAACAGGTCGAACGGGTCGATGTCGCCTACAACCCCCTGAGCCTGCTGGTGGCCGGCGTGGCGATAGGCGCGGCCTTCACGGTGCAGCTGTGGCTGGACTCGATGATCATCGGTGCGCTGGTGGGCTTCTTGATCTTCTCGCTGTCCGGGGTGGTGCGCTGGAGGGAGGCCGACGGCCTGTTCACCGAGGGCATGAAGATGATGGCGATGATCGGCTTCATCATGATCGCCGCCGCCGGCTTCGCCGAGGTGATGAAGGCCACCGGCGAGGTGAGGACCCTGGTCGACGGCGCAGCCGAGCTGATCGGCCACGACAAGGCGAGCGGCGCGCTGCTGATGCTGCTGGTCGGCCTGCTGGTGACCATGGGTATCGGATCGTCCTTTTCCACCATCCCGATCATCGCCGCGATCTTCGTGCCCCTGGGACTGCAGCTGGGCTTCAGCCCGCTGGCCATCGTCAGCATAGTCGGTACTGCCGGCGCCTTGGGCGATGCCGGCTCGCCGGCCTCCGACTCGACCCTGGGACCCACCGCGGGGCTGAACGTCGACGGTCAGCACAACCACATCTGGGACAGCGTGGTGCCGACCTTCCTGCACTACAACCTGCCCTTGCTGGCGTTCGGCTGGTTGGCGGCGATGGTGCTCTGAGGCATAGGGGCGGCATGTTGCGGCGGGGTTGCCGGGTATTCGGCGACCCCGCTTTCGTTCAGCCCAGGCTGATGGTGCTGAGCATGGCCAGCAGCGGTTGCGGGTAGACGCCGATGGCGAAGGCCAGCACCGCCACCAGCAGCAGCATCATGCCGCCGGCGCGCTGGCCCCAGTTGAACGGCGCGTCGTGGCGGCGCAGGTTGGGCTCGTTGAGGAACAGGGTGACCATCACCCGCAGGTAGTAGAATACGGCGATGGCGCTGCCCAGCACCAGGGCGCCCAGCAGCCACCAGAGCTGGGCCTGCACGCCGGCGGCGATGACGTAGAACTTGCCGATGAAGCCGGCGGTCAGCGGAATGCCGGCCAGCGACAGCAGCATCACCGTGAGCACCGCGGTCAGGTAGGGGCGGCGCCAGAACAGTCCGCGGTATTCGTACAGGGCGTCGGCATCGCGGCCGTTGTAGGGCGTCGACATCAGGGTGATCACACCGAACGCACCGAGGCTGGTCAGCACGTAGGTGGCCAGGTAGACGCCGATGGCCTCCACCGCCAGCCCCTTGCTGGCCACCAGCGCCACCAGCAGGTAGCCGAAGTGGGCGATGGAGGAGTAGCCCAACAGGCGCTTGAGGTTGCTCTGCAGCAGGGCCAGCAGGTTGCCGAACAGGATCGAGGCGATGGCGATCAGGGTCAGCAGGTCGTTCAGCCAGCCGCCGGCGGTGGCCGGGGATATCTGGTACAGGCGCAGCAGCACGGCGAACACCGCGACCTTGCTGGCCGTGGCCAGGAAGGCCGCCACGGGCGCCGGCGCACCCTCGTAGACGTCCGGGGTCCACAGGTGGAAGGGCACCAGCGACAGCTTGAAGGCCAGGCCGATCAGCATCATGCCGATGCCGATCTGCACCAGCAGGCCGCTGCCGCTGGCGAGGCTGGCGCCGATCTGGCTGAAGCCGAGGCTGCCGGAGTCGGCATAGAGCAGGGCCATGCCGAACAGCAGGAAGGCGCTGCCGGCGGCCGACAGCACCATGTACTTGATGCCCGCTTCCAGCGAGCGCTTGTCGAAGAAGGCATAGGCCACCAGGCCGTAGATCGGCACCGACAGCAGCTCCAGGCCGATGAACAGGCCCGCCAGGTGCTGCGCGCCAGCCAGGACCAGGCCACCGGCGGCCGACAGCAGCATCAGCAGGTACATCTCCTCGCGGTTGCCCGGATACCCCTGGCGGCTGCCCTGGCCGGTGCTCAGGGTGGCCTCGCCGAGGTAGGCGTGGGTCAGGGTCACGCAGGCCAGGGTGGCGACCAGTATCAGGGCCATGTAGTAGCAGGCGAAGCGGTCCACCAGCAGCAGGGGCGTGACCTGTATCGGGGCGATACTGAGCACCGGGACGATCGACAGCAGGGCCAGGTTGAGGCCGAGCACCGAGAGCACGAAGGTCAGGCCGTGGTTGCGCTTCCAGGCGATGGTCAGCATCACCAGGATCAGCGTGGCGCTGGTCACCAGCAGCGGCAGCAGGGCGATGGCGTGCTGGAGGGTAAATTGCGTGGCGCTGCTTTCCATAAGACCTTTACCTGACCGAGGCGAATTGGCTGAGGCTGTGGCTGAACCACTGCTGCACGCCCTGCATGCTGGCCGCCGAGGTGTCGAGCACCGGCTGCGGGTAGAGGCCAAGCAGCGTCAGCAGCATGGCCAGCCCCAGCACCATGCCCAGCTCGCGGGGCTTGAGGCCGAGCAGGGCGCCTTCCGCCTTGGCCGGGCCGAAGAAGGCGCGGTGGATCATGATCAGCGAGTAGACCGAGCCGAACACCAGGCCGCTGGCGGCCAGCACGGTGATCCAGGGCGCGCCGGGGAAGGTGCCGACGAGGATGAGGAACTCGCCGATGAAGTTGCCGGTGCCGGGCAGGCCCAGCGCCGCGGCGGCGAAGAACAGGCACAGCGCCGGCAGCCAGGGCATGCGCGCCCAAATGCCACCCATCTCGCGCATGTCGCGGCTGTGCAGGCGCTCGTAGAGCTGGCCGCAGAGGATGAACAGCGCGGCGGCGGACAGGCCGTGGGCGAGCATCTGCACCACCGCGCCCTGCAGGGCGATCTGGCTGCCGGAGTAGATGGCGATCAGCACGAAGCCCATGTGCGACACGCTGGAATAGGCCACCAGGCGTTTGATGTCGGTCTGGGCGAAGGACAGCAGGGCGCCGTAGACGATGGCGAACACGCCCAGGCCCATGGCGACCGGGGCGAACTCCACCGAGGCGTTGGGGAACAGCGGCAGGGCGAAGCGGATCATGCCGTAGGCGGCGGTCTTGAGCAGGATGCCGGCCAGGTCCACGGAGCCGGCGGTCGGCGCCTGGGCGTGGGCGTCCGGCAGCCAGGAGTGGAACGGCACCACCGGGAACTTCACCGCGAAGGCGACGAAGAAGCCCAGCATCAGCAGGTATTCGGTGCCCGGCGTCAGCTCGGTCTTGAGCAGGTCGGCATAGTTGAAGGTCAGTACGCCGGTGCCGTTGAAGTGGACGAACACCAGGGCGAGGATCGCCACCAGCATGATCAGGCCGCTGGCCTGGGTGTAGATGAAGAACTTGGTGGCGGCGGTGATGCGGGTCTTGCCAGCGCTGCCGCTGTGGCCCCAGAGCGCGATGAGGAAATACATCGGCACCAGCATCATTTCCCAGAAGAAGAAGAACAGGAACAGGTCGATGGCCAGGAACACGCCCACCACACCGCCGAGAATCCACATCAGGTTGAGGTGGAAGAAGCCCACGCGGTTCTGGATCTCATGCCAGGAGCAGAGCACCGAGAGTACCCCCAGCAGGCCGGTTAGGCTGATCATCAGCACCGACAGGCCATCGAGCGCCAGGTGCAGGCTGATGCCCAGGCGCTCGATCCACTGCAGCTGAAACTCCTGGGCCCAGCGCGGCTCGACGCCGGGCGCCGGGGCCAGGCCGAAGTCGCCACTGGACCACAGCCACAGGCCCAGGCCGAACAGCAGGCTCATGGTCAGCAGCGCCACCCAGCGCGGCAGCGTGGTGCCCAGGCGCTCACCCAGCCAGCACAGCAGACCGCCGATGAAGGGAATCAGGACTAGCCAAGGCAAGATCATGATGGGCGGGTTCCTTTCGCTATTAGTCAGGGTCGACCCAGCAGCACGACGGCCAGTACCAGCACGGCGCCGCCGACTATGGAGGCCGCGTACCAGCGCAGCTGTCCGGTTTCGCTGCGGCTGAGGACGCCGTGGCCGCCACGGGCCAGGCGCGGGATCACGCCGATGCTGAAATCGATCGGGTCGCGACCGAGCAGCCGGCAGGCCAGCAGATAGGGGCGCACGAACAGCTTGTCGTAGAGCCAGTCGAAGCCCCAGGCGGCGAGCCACCAGGCGCCGAGCAGACGCCCCGGCGCGGTTCGGGCAACGGCGCCGACCAGGCGGCGCCTGCCGAGGAACAACAGGGCGGCGAGGAGGATGCCGGCCAGGGCGATCAGTCCCGAGGCCAGCTCCAGGCTGTGCTTGGCCGCGCCGCCGGCGTGGCCGACGCTCTGCGGCAGCACGCCGGCCAGCGGCGGGCTGATCAGGGCGCCGATGAAGGTCGAGAGGACGATCAGCGCCGCCAGCGGCAGCCAGTGGGCCACGCCGTGACCCGCGTGAGCCTCGGTTTTCGCTTCACCATGGAAGGCGATGAAGATCAGGCGGAAGGTGTAGATGGAGGTGAGGAAGGCGCCGGCCAGACCGGCATAGAGCAAGCCGCTGTGGCCGCTGGCGAAGGCCTCCCAGAGGATCTCGTCCTTGGAGTAGAAGCCGGCGGTGACCAGCGGCAGGGCGGCCAGGGCGGCGCCGCCGACTATGAAGCTGGCATAGGCCAGCGGCAGTTTGCGCCACAGCCCGCCCATCTTGAAGATGTTTTGCTCGTGGTGGCAGGCGTTGATCACGCTGCCAGCGGCGAGGAACAGCAGGGCCTTGAAGAAGGCGTGGGTCATCAGGTGGAAGATTGCCGCGCTCCAGGCGCCGACGCCGAGGGCGAGGAACATGTAGCCGATCTGGCTCATGGTCGAGTAGGCGAGGATGCGCTTGATGTCGGTCTGCACCAGGGCGGCGAAGCCGGCCAGCACCAGGGTCGCGCCGCCCACCAGGCCGACCAGCTCGAGAATCTCCGGGGTCAGCAGGAACAGGCCATGGGTGCGGGCGATCAGGTAGACCCCGGCGGTGACCATGGTGGCGGCGTGGATCAGCGCCGAGACCGGGGTCGGACCGGCCATGGCATCGGCCAGCCAGGTCTGCAGCGGCAGCTGGGCCGACTTGCCGACCGCACCGCCGAGCAGCATCAGGGTGGCCAGCCACAGCCAGCTGTCGCCGGCGACGTACTTCTGCGGCGCCAACAGCAGCAGCTCCTGGATGTTCAGGGTGCCGAGCCGGGAGAACAGGATGAACAGGCCGATGGCCATGAACACGTCGCCGACCCGGGTGACGATGAACGCCTTGAGCGCCGCATTGCCGTTGGCCCGGTGTTTGAAGTAGAAGCCGATCAGCAGGTAGGAGCACAGCCCCACGCCTTCCCAGCCGAGATAGAGGAACAGCAGGTTATCGCCGAGCACCAGGAACAGCATGCTGGCGATGAACAGGTTGGTGTAGGCGAAGAAGCGCGAATAGCCTTCCTCGCCACGCATGTACCAGCTGGCGAACAGGTGGATGAGAAAGCCGACCCCGGTGACCACTCCGAGCATGGTCAGCGACAGGCCGTCCAGGTACAGGGTGAAACTGGGAGCGAAGCCGTCCACCGCCATCCACTGCCACAGCAGCTGGCCGTAGGCGCCGCCCGCAGGCGGCGCGACATTGAACTGCCAGGTGACCCAGGCGGCGGTTAGCGCCGACAGGCCGACCGAGCCGACGCCGATCAGCGCCGCAGTATTTTCCGAGCAACGGCCGCGGCTGAAGGCCAGCGCCAGCCAGCCGAGCAGGGGGAACAGGCAGGTCAGGAAGAGTAGGTTCATCCGCGCATCTCGCTGGCTGCGTCGATATCCAGGGTGTTGAAGCGGCGATACAGCTGCAGCAGGATCGCCAGGCCGATGCTGGCCTCGGCCGCCGCCAGGCTGATCACCAGGATGAACATCACCTGACCGTCAGCCTGGCCCCAGCGTGCGCCGGCGACCACGAAGGCGAGGGCGGCGGCGTTCATCATCACCTCCAGGCTCATCAGCACGAAGAGGATGTTGCGGCGCACCATCAGGCCGACCAGGCCGATGGCGAACAAGGCGCCGGCCAGGGCCAGGCCGTGCTCCAGTGGAATACCGCTCATGGCGTGGCCTCCTTGGCGTCGTGGCGACCGAGGTGGTAGGCGGCCACTAGGGCGGCCAGCAGCAGCATGGAGGCCAACTCGACGGCCAGCAGATAGGGGCCGAACAGGCTGATGCCGACCGTCTTGGCCTCCACCGTGACCTGGCCGATGAGGGCGCCGCTCGGCGCGCTGAACAGCACATAGAGCAGCTGGCCGAGCAGCAAGGCACAGAGCAGGGACGGCCCGAACCAGATGCCCGGCGTGAGCCAGTGGCGTTCCTGCTCAACGGCGGCGGCGCCGAGGTTGAGCATCATCACCACGAAGACGAACAGCACCATGATGGCGCCGGCGTAGACGATGATCTCCAGGGCCCCGGCGAAGGGGGCGCCGAGGCTGAAGAACACCATGGCCACCGCCAGCAGGGAGATGATCAGGTACAGCAGGGCGTGTACCGGGTTGGTGCCGGTGACCACCCGCAGGGTGGCGATCAGGGCGACGCCGGCGGCGAAATAGAAAGCCAGTTCCATCTTTTCAGGCCTCAGGGCAGCAGAGTCTTCACGTTGATCGGTTCGGCCTCGTTCTGCGCGGCGCCCTTGGGCTTGCCGGCGATGGCCAGGCCGGCGACGCGGTAGAAGTTGTAGTCGGGGTATTTGCCCGGGCCGGATATCAGCAGGTCTTCCTTCTCGTACACCAGGTCCTGGCGCTTGAACTCGCCCATCTCGAAGTCCGGGGTCAGTTGGATCGCCGTGGTCGGACAGGCCTCCTCGCACAGGCCGCAGAAGATGCAGCGCGAGAAGTTGATGCGGAAGAACTCCGGGTACCAGCGGCCGTCCTGGGCCTCGGCCTTCTGCAGCGAGATGCAGGCGACCGGGCAGGCCACCGCGCACAGGTTGCAGGCCACGCAGCGTTCCTCGCCGTCGGGGTCGCGGGTCAGGACGATGCGCCCGCGGTAACGCGGCGGCAGGTACACCGCTTCTTCCGGGTATTGCAGGGTGTCGCGAGGGCGAAAGCCGTGGGCGAAGATCATCGCCAGGCTGCGCAGCTGGGTGTAGGTGCCGTGGATCACATGCCTGATGTACTTGAACATGGTGTTCTCCTTACCTAGCCGCGACCAGCACCAGGGCGCCGGTCACCAGCAGGTTGAGCAGGGTCAGCGGCAGGCAGAATTTCCAGCTGAAGGCCATGACCTGGTCGTAGCGCGGTCGCGGAATCGAGGCGCGCAACAGGACGAAAAGCATGATGAAGAAGGCGGTCTTGGCGGCGAACCAGAAGAAGGGGATCTGCGGCAGCAGGCCGAACGGGCCGTGCCAGCCGCCGAAGAACAGGGTCACCAGCAGCGCCGAGATGGTGACGATGCCGATGTACTCGCCGACGAAGAACATGCCCCATTTCATCCCGGCGTATTCGATGTGGTAGCCGTCGGCCAGCTCCTGTTCGGCTTCCGGCTGATCGAAGGGGTGGCGGTGGGTCACCGCGACGCCGGCGATGAAGAAGGTACAGAAGCCGAAGAACTGCGGCACGATGAACCACAGGTGCCGGGCCTGGTAGTCGACTATGTCGCGCAGGTTGAATGAGCCGGCCTGGGCCACCACCCCCATCAGCGCCAGGGCCAGGAACACCTCGTAGGACACGGTCTGCGCCGAGGCGCGCAGGGCGCCGAGCAGGGCGTACTTGTTGCTGCTGGACCAGCCGGCGAACAGCACGGCGTAGACCGACAGGCCGGCCATGGCGAAGAAGAACAGGATGCCGATGTTCAGGTCCGCCACGCCCCAGGTCGGGGTGATCGGGATGATGGCGAAGGCGATGAGCATGGCGCTCATGGCGATCAGCGGGGCCAGGGTGAAGATCACCTTGTCGGCGAAGGGCGGCGTCCAGTCTTCCTTGAAGAACATCTTGAGCATGTCCGCGGCGATCTGGAACAGGCCGAACGGCCCCACCCGGTTCGGTCCGTAACGATCCTGCCACCAGCCCAGCAGGCGGCGCTCGACGAAGCTGAGCAGGGCGCCGCAGACCACCACGACCAGCAGGATGACCACGGCCTTGATCACCGCCGTCAGGATGTCGAGCAGCTCGGGCGTCAGCCAGTTCATTGCGCGGCCTCCCGGATCGCCGTCACCGCAGCGCCGGCGATCGCCGGGGGAATGCCGGGCAGGCCGGCGGGCAAGCCGACCAGGCCACAGGCGAGGTCTTCGTGCATCCGGAGTGGCAGGCGCAGGGGCTGGCCATTCAGGGTCAGGTCGAGCAGGGCGCCTTCATCGACGCCGAGGCGCGACGCCTCTGCCCGGCCGAGGGCGACATAGGCCGCGGGGGCGCGGGCCTGGATCGGCGCGGCACGGGCGGAGGTCTCCTCGCTGCCGAACAGGTGATGCAGCGGCACCGCCTGCAGGCTGCCTTGGGCCGGGGCGAAGGCGGCACAGGGGGAAAACCAGGGTAACGGCGTGCCAGCGGCCTCGATCAGGCGCACGCCGGGATCGCCGGCGCGCAGGTGGCCGCCGACCTCGTCCTGGAACTTGTTCCAGGCCTGGGGCGAGTTCCAGCCCGGGGACCAGGCGAAGGGAATCTGCTGGCGGGGTTCGCTGGCGCCGGCGTAACCCTCCATGGAGAAGGCGAAGGCGGAGTCCTGATCCTGGGGCTGCCGGGGTTCGTGCACGCTGATATTGGCGCGCATGGCGGTGCGGCCGCTGTAGCGGTGGGGCTCGCGCGACAGCCTGAGGCCCTTGATGCGGAAGCTGGCAGAGGGTGCGGCAGCTTGGATACCGGCCAGTGCCGGGGCGTCGGCGGCACAGGCTTCGGTGACCTGATCCAGTTGGCTCCAGTCGACCGGCTTGTCCTGCAGGGTGCTGTGCAGCGCATGCAGCCAGCGCCAGCCCTCGCGCACCAGGTTGTCGCCGTCGTAATAGGTCGGATCGAAGACCTGGAAGAAGCGTTGGGCGCGCCCCTCCTGGCTGACCAGGGTGCCGTCGGCTTCGGCGAAGCTGGCGGCCGGCAGCAGCAGGTGGGCCTTGGCTGCGGTTGGGGTGTGCTGATGATCGGCGACCACCACCACCCGGGCGGCGGCCAGGGCGGCATCGACCCGGGCGGCCTCGGCGTGGCGGTAGAGGTCGTTCTCCAGCACCACCAGGGCGTCGGCCGCGCCGCAGCTGAGGGCCTGCAGCGCGGCGTCCAGGGACTGCTTGGCAAGATTCTCGCCCTGCAGCAGGGCCAGCCCCATGCTGTTGGCGTCCGGCACCACCAGGCTGATGGAGCCGTTTCTCTCGCGGTTCTTCAGGGCGCCGGCGATGTTGGCGGCGGCCTCGATCAGCGTCCGGCTGCCCAGGGAGGCGCCGGATACCAGCAGCGGGCGCTCGGCGGCCAGCAGGGCATCGGCGATGCGCCGGGCCAGTGTGGCGGCGTCGGCGTCGAGGCCGGCCACGGCCGGGGCGCTCGGGTCGATGGCGTGGGCCACGGCGAAGCCGAGGCGGGCCAGGTCGTCCGGTGCGGCGTGCACGCACTCACGGGCGACGTCGTCCAGGCGGGTGGCGCAGACGCTGGCGATAAACAGCGGACTCCGCGCGTCCTGGGCCACGTTTTGCACCGCGGCCATGTGCCAGTCCTGAATCTTCATCGCGGCGGCCATGGCCTTGGCCTTGCCCTTGACCGCCTGGCGCAATGCCAGGGCCAGGCGTGCCGAGGTCTGGGTCAGGTCCTCGCCGAGGACGAACACCGCGTCGTGGGCCTCCACCTCGCGCAGAGTCGGCACCGGCAGCGGGCCGTTCTGCAGCACCTCGCGGATCAGCTGCAGCAGCTGCAGCTCAGCTTCGGCCAGGCCGGCGTAGAAGTGTTCGGCGCCGACCAGCTGGCGCAGGGCGAAGTTGCTTTCCAGGCTGGCGCGGGGCGAGCCGATGCCGATCACCTTGCGCTTCTTCAGCAGTGCGGCGGCCTGATCGAGGGCCGAGTCCAGACCCATCTTCATCTGGCTCAGCACCATCAGCGGCTGGCGCGGGCGGTCCGGGCGGTTGACGTAGCCGTAGCCGAAGCGGCCGCGGTCGCAGAGGAAATACTGGTTCACCGAGCCGTTGAAGCGGTTCTCGATGCGGCGGATTTCGCCGTAGCGCTCGCCCGGGCTGATGTTGCAGCCGGCGGCGCAGCCGTGGCAGATGCTCGGGGCGAACTGCATGTCCCACTTGCGGTTGTAGCGCTCGGAGTGGGTCTTGTCGGTGAACACGCCGGTCGGGCAAACCTCGACCAGGTTGCCGGCGAACTCGCTCTCTAGGGGGCCGTCCTCGACCCGCCCGAAATAGACGTTGTCGTGGGCGCCGTAGACGCCCAGGTCGGTGCCGCCGGCATAGTCCTGGTAGTAGCGCACGCAGCGGTAGCAGGCGATGCAGCGGTTCATCTCGTGGGCGATGAAGGGGCCCAGCTCCTGGTTCTGGTGGGTGCGCTTGGTGAAGCGATAACGGCGGGCGCTGTGCCCGGTCATCACCGTCATGTCCTGCAGGTGGCAGTGGCCCCCTTCCGCGCACACCGGGCAGTCGTGGGGGTGGTTGGTCATCAGCCACTCCACCACGCTGGCGCGAAACTGCCTGGCCTCTTCGTCGTCGATGGAGATCCAGGTGTTGTCCGCGGCCGGTGTCATGCAGGACATCACCAGGCGACCACGGCTGTCGTTCTCGTCGGCGAACTGCTTGACCGCGCACTGGCGGCAGGCGCCGACGCTGCCCAGGGCCGGGTGCCAGCAGAAGTAGGGGATATCGAGCCCCAGGGACAGGCAGGCCTGCAGCAGGTTGTCTGCCCCATCGACTTCCAGATCTTTGCCGTCTACGTGGATAGTGGCCATGTCGGTTGTCTTCTTACCCGCCGCGGCGGGCGTGGCTAATGGATTCTCGGTGGGTCGCGGGCCGGGTCAGTGGCCTAGCGACGCAATGCTTCATGCCGGAGCCAATTGGTCGCTGCCTGTGGGTGCGCTCTGGCGGGCGAGGCCCGCCTCGAACTCCCCGCGGAAATACTTCAGTGCACTGGCCAGCGGCTCCACCGCCCCCGGCGCGTGGGCGCAGAAGGTCTTGCCGGGGCCGAGGAAATTGCACAGCTGTTCCAGGGTCTCCAGGTCGCCCGCCTGGCCCTCGCCGCGCTCCAGGGCGCGCAGCAGCTTGACGCTCCAGGGCAGCCCGTCGCGGCACGGTGTGCACCAGCCGCAGGACTCGCGGGCGAAGAACTCCTCCAGGTTGCGCAGCAGCGCCACCATGCCGACGCTGTCGTCCACCGCCAGTGCCAAACCCGTGCCCATGCGGGTGCCGACCTTGGCGATACCGCCGGCGTACATCGCCGCGTCCAGGTGTTCCGGCAGCAGGAAGCCGGTGCCGGCGCCGCCGGGCTGCCAGCATTTGAGGCGATAACCGTCGCGCATGCCGCCGGCGTAGTCCTCGAACAACTCGCGGGCGCTGATGCCGAAGGGCAGCTCCCACAGGCCGGGCTGCTTCACCTTGCCGGAGAAGCCCATCAGCTTGCTGCCGTGGTCCTCGCTGCCCGGGCGGGCCAGGCTCTTGTACCAGTCCACGCCGTTGCCGATGATCGCCGGCACGTTGCACAGGGTTTCGACGTTATTGACGCAGGTGGGCTTGCCCCAGACGCCGACGGCGGCCGGGAAGGGCGGCTTGGCGCGCGGGTTGGCGCGGCGCCCCTCCAGGGAGTTGATCAGCGCCGTTTCCTCGCCGCAGATGTAGCGCCCGGCGCCGGTGTGCACGAACAGCTCGAAGGAAAAATCGCTGCCCAGGATGTTCTGGCCCAGCAGGCCGGCGGCCTTGGCCTCGGCGATGGCGCGGTTGAGGATGTCGGCCGCGTCGACATATTCGCCGCGCAGGAAGATATAGCCGCGATAGGCCTTGAGCGCCCGGGCGCTGATCAGCATGCCTTCGATCAGCAGGTGCGGCAGCTGCTCCATGAGCAGACGGTCCTTCCAGGTGTTGGGCTCCATTTCGTCGGCGTTGCACAGCAGGTAGCGGATGTTCAGCGACTCGTCGGTGGGCATCAGGCCCCACTTCACCCCGGTGGGAAAGCCGGCGCCGCCACGGCCCTTGAGGCCCGACTCCTTGACCCGCTGCACGATGTCCTCCGGGGCCATCTCGGCCAGGGCCTGGCGTGCGGCGGCATAACCGTTCTTCTGCTGGTACTCGTCGAGCCACACCGGCTGGGCGTCGTCGCGCAGGCGCCAGGTCAGCGGATGGCTCTGCTCGGGCCGGGCGCAGCGGTTGGCCGGGCCGATCGAGGTCAGCGTCTTGGCACTCATGCATAGCCCTCCAATAGCCGGGCGACAGCCTCGGGACGGACATCGCCGAAGGTGTCGTCGTCGATCATCAGCGCCGGGGCCTTGTCGCAGTTGCCCAGGCAGCACACCGGCAGCAGGGTGAAGCGGCCGTCGGCGCTGGTCTGCCCCAGGCCGATGCCCAGTTCTTGTTGAATACTAGACAGCAGCGACTCATGGCCGCCGATGAAGCAGGTCATGCTGTCGCACACGCGAATGATGTGGCGCCCCACCGGCTGGCGGAAAATCTGGCTGTAGAAGGTGGCGACGCCCTCGACGTCGCTGGCCGGGATGCCGAGCACCGCGCCTATGGCCTCGGCCGCGCCGTCGGGCACCCAGCCGCGCTCCTGCTGGACTATCTTCAGCGCCTCGATGGACGCCGCCCGCGGGTCCTCGTAGTGGTGCATCTCCTGCTCGATGGCCGCGCGCTCTCGGGTGCTGAGCACGAAGCGGTCGGTTTGGATCAGGTCGGTCTGGCTCATGTCAGCGGTCCACATCGGCCATGACGAAGTCGATACTGCCCAGGTAGGCGATCAGGTCGGCCACCATGCTGCCGCGGATCACCGAGGGGATCTGCTGCAGGTGCGGGAAGCTCGGGGTGCGAATACGGGTGCGGTAACTCATGGTGCTGCCGTCGCTGGTCAGGTAGTAGCTGTTGATGCCCTTGGTCGCCTCGATCATCTGCAGGGACTCGCCCGCCGGCATCACCGGCCCCCAGGAGACCTGCAGGAAGTGGGTGATCAGCGTCTCGATGTGCTGCAGGGTGCGCTCCTTCGGCGGCGGCGTGGTCAGCGGGTGGTCCGCCTTGTAGGGGCCTGCCGGCATGTTGTTCAGGCACTGCTCGATGATGCGTACGCTCTGGCGCATCTCCTCGATCCGTACGATGCAGCGGTCGTAGGCGTCGCCGTTGTGGGCCAGCGGAATGTCGAATTCGAAGTGTTCGTAGCCGGAATAAGGGCGCGCCTTGCGCAGGTCGAAGTCGAGGCCGGTGGCGCGCAGGCCGGCGCCGGTGACCCCCCATTCGAGGGCTTCCCGGGTGTTGTACTGGGCGATGCCAATGGTGCGCCCGCGCAGGATGCTGTTGTGCACGGCGGCCTTCTCGTACTCGTCCAGGCGCTTGGGCAACCAGGCGACGAATTCCCTGACCAGGGCGTCCCAGCCCCGCGGCAGGTCATGGGCGACGCCGCCGATGCGGTACCAGGCCGGGTGCATGCGAAAGCCGGTGATGGCCTCGATCACCTGGTAGGCCCGCTGGCGGTCGGTGAAGGTGAAGAACACCGGGGTCATGGCGCCGACGTCCTGGATATAGGTGCCGAGAAACAACAGGTGGCTGGTGATGCGGAAGAACTCCGCGAGCATCACCCGGATGAAGTCGACCCGGTCCGGCACCTGGATGCCGGCCAGCTTCTCCACGGCGAGGACGTAGGGCAGGTTGTTCATCACCCCGCCCAGATAGTCGATGCGGTCGGTGTAGGGGATGAAGCTGTGCCAGGACTGGCGTTCGGCCATCTTTTCGGCGCCGCGGTGGTGATAACCGATATCCGGCACGCAATCGACTATTTCCTCGCCGTCGAGCTGCAGGATGATGCGGAAGGCACCGTGGGCCGAGGGGTGGTTGGGGCCGAGGTTGAGGAACATGTAGTCCTCGTGCTCGCCATGGCGCTGCATGCCCCAGTCCTCGGGGTTGAAGCGCGCGGCTTCCTCCTCCAGTTGTTGCTTGGCCTGGGTCAGGCTGAAGGGGTCGAACTCGGTGGCCCGGGCCGGATAGTCCTTGCGCAGCGGGTGGCCTTGCCAGGTCGGCGGCATCATGATGCGGCTGAGATGGGGGTGGCCGCGGAAGCTGATGCCGAACAGGTCCCAGACTTCCCGCTCGTACCAGTTGGCGTTGGGCCAGATCGCGGTGGCGCTGGGCAGTTCGAGATCGTCTTCGGCCAGCGCCACCTTGATCATCAGGTCGCTGTTCCGCTCGATCGACAGCAGGTGATAGAACACCGTGAAGTCCGCCTGCGGCAGGCCGCGGCGCTGGGTGCGCAGACGCTCGTCGATGCCGTGCAGGTCGTAGAGCATGACGTAGGGGCGCGGCAGGTCCCGCAGGAAACGGAGCGTCTCGATCAGCCGGTCACGGGTCACCCAGACCACCGGCATGCCGGTGCGCGTGGTCTGCAGGGTCAGGGTTTCGGCGTCGAAACGGGCCTGCAGCTCGGCGACGACGTCCTGGTCGTCGGCCTTGTAGGGTGGCGGTGACACGGCGCTGTCTGCGGTCATGGTCTCGGTCGCTATCGGTCAACCTAGGGATAAAATGGGTTTCCAGCCGGCGGCCGACGTCAAACCTCGTCGGGGCTGCGCAGCTGGGTGACGGCGATGCGCTGGGCGCGTCGTTGCTCGCGCTGCGACGGCATCTCGGCGCGGTACACCCCCTGGTCGCCGACCACCCAGGAAAGCGGGCGGCGCTCCTGGCCGATGGATTCCTGCAGCAGCATCAGCCCCTGCAGGAAGGCCTCGGGGCGGGGCGGGCAGCCGGGGACGTAGACATCGACGGGGAGAAACTTGTCCACCCCCTGGACCACCGAGTAAATGTCGTACATGCCGCCGGAGTTGGCGCAGGAGCCCATGGAAATGACCCACTTGGGCTCGAGCATCTGTTCGTACAGGCGCTGGATGATGGGCGCCATCTTGATGAAGCAGGTCCCGGCAATGACCATGAAGTCGGCCTGGCGCGGCGAGGCGCGAATGACTTCGGCACCGAAGCGGGCGATGTCGTGGGGCGCGGTGAAGGCCGTGGTCATCTCCACGTAGCAGCAGGACAGGCCGAAGTTGTAAGGCCAGAGGGAGTTCTTGCGCCCCCAGTTGACGGCGTCATGGAGCACGTTTTCCAACTTGCCCATGAAGATGTTCTTGTGGACCTGGTCGTCTAGCAGTGGATCGGCAACGGTCTCGCGCTGGCCGATCGGATACTGCTCGTTCGGCGCATCCGGATCGACCCGGGTAAGTTTGTATTGCATCGCCAGAGCCTCATTTTTTTAGCTTCGCCTGCCGTTCGCGGCGTCCCGTCGGTGCCCAGTCGAGCCCGCCGATGCGCCAGAGATAGACAAGGCCGGCCAACAGAATCGCTATGAAAATAGTAGCTTCGATAAAGCCGGCCCAGCCGCTTTCGCGTACGGAGACGGCCCAGGCGAAGAGAAACAGGGCTTCGACATCGAAGATCACGAAGAGCATCGCGACCAGATAGAACTTTGCGGAAAAGCGCAGGCGGGCGCTGCCGGTGGGCAGCATGCCGGCCTCGAAGGGCTCATTCTTGCGCCGGCCCCAGGCCTTGCCGCCCAACAGGCTGGACAGGCCGAGCATGAAGGCGCAGAGCCCGGCGATGCCGAGCAGGAACACGGCCAGCGCCCAGTCATGGGACAAGATGGTGCTTGCTTCCGACATGCCGGTATCCCCCTGGAAAGGAACGGCGTTCTGCGCAACTTATTGGATTTGTTTGTCTCGGCCGCTCTGCCGTGAGCGGTCGAGACTCTGCATTGAGCTTAGGCCCGTCATGCGCGGCTGGTAAGTTTTTCGCCAACAAAATTTTAGGATAGGCCCGCAAGGCCTTGTTTTAAGACGCTGCCGGTGGCGCGACGACAGGGCTGTGGGCTGACCGGGCATTGGCCCTGAGGTGCGGGAAATGGGCGACCGGACCATTGCGACCGGCCGCCCGAGGTATGGCTTACAGCAGGCGCCGGCCGTCCTCGCGGCTGATGATCAGGGTCGCCGAGCGCGGCCGCTTGCCGGGGCCGTCCGGCCAGGTACTGAGCAGGTTGCCAGCCGTCGACCCCTCGCCCGGATGCTGGATGTTGACGAACAGCGTGCGGAAGTCCGGGGTGGCGCTGATGCCGGTGATCTCCGCGCCCAGGGGGCCGACCAGGAAGCGCTTGAGTTCACCGCTCTTCGGATCGGCGACCAGCATCTGGTTGTTGCCGAAGGGGCCGCTGCGCAGCTGGTTGCCGCTCATGTCGGTCTGGATCCACAGGCGGCCCTCCGGGTCGAACCACAGGCCGTCGGGGCTGGCCAGCAGGTTGTCGGCGTTCAAGGGCTGGCCGTTCGGCCCTAGGCTGTCGCTTTCCGGGCCGGCCAGCAGGAACAGGCTCCAGGTGAAGCTGCGTCCGGCATAGTTCCAGCTGCGTTCGCGCCAGCGAATGATATGGCCGTAGGCGTTGGCCGGGCGCGGATTGGCCGCGTCGCCCTCGCTGCGCGAACTGTTGTTGGTGAGGGTGAAGTAGACCTCGCCGTTGTCCGGATTGACCGCCCCCCATTCCGGACGGTCCATCTTGGTGGCGCCGAGGATATCGGCGGCCAGGCGGGTGTTGATCAGTACCTCGCCCTGGTCGGCGAAACTCACGCCGGCGGCGCGGCAGGCCTTCTGGAAGGCCTTGTCATGGATATCCAGGGCCAGCCACTTGCCCCTGCCATTGGCGTCGAAACGGGCGACATAGAGCGTGCCGTCGTCCAGCAGGCTGCCGTTGCTGCGGCCGGGGCGATACTTCGCGCGGCTGACATATTTATAGATGTACTCGTTCTGCGAGTCGTCGCCGGAGTAGCACACCACCGGGCGGCCCGGCTTGACCGGGGCGAATACCAGGCCCTCGTGGGCGAAGCGCCCCAGGGCGGTACGTTTGACCGGCACCGATTCGGGGGCGAAGGGGTCGATCTCGACTATCCAACCGAAGTGGTTGGGTTCGTTGCGGTAGTCGCCAGCGGCGTGGGCCGCCTTGCGGGTGGCGTCGAAGCGCTCGAACTCGTCGCCGGCCAGGGTCTCCCAGCCGTAACGGCTGCTGCTGCGCAGGCCATAGCGACTCAGCTCCCGAGGCAGTGCGCTGTCGCGAGAGGCGAAGTAGCCGGCCCAGTTCTCTTCGCAGGTCAGGTAGGTGCCCCAGGGAGTGAAGCCGTTGGCGCAGTTGTTCTGGGTGCCGCGGGTGGCCGTGCCGTCCGGGCTGTAGCGGGTCTGCAACAGGGCATGGCCGCGGGCCGGGCCACGGATCTGCATGGGCGTGGCGGCGGTGATGCGGCGGTTGCGCGCGCTCGGCAGCACCTCCCAGTCGCCCAGCGGGTTGCGACGGATTTCCACCACCGAGACGCCGTGGGCATTGATTTCCTTGCGGACCTCTTCGGCGCTCACGCGCTTGCCATCCATCACGGTCGGCCCGCTGGGGTGGATCAAGCCGGCGTCGATGTATTCGTGGTTGAGCACCAGCAGGCCGTGATCGCTGCTGCGGCCACGGCCGCGTTGGGCATCGATGGGGAAGAAGTGCATGCCGTCATGGTGCATACCGGTCTGCTGGGCCTGGTCTGCGGCGCTGTTGCTGGCGTCCTCGAGAAAGGCCGGATAGCTGCCGGTGATGGGCGTGCCCCAGGGAATGAAGGGCGTGGCCTGGTAACCGGCCGGGACGCTGATGCCGTCGGCACGGCTGATGGCCACAGGGGTAAAGGGCAGCCTGGTCCGCGGTCTGAACAGCGGCTGGGCCTGCGACGTATCGGCCGCTGGCGCGGCTTCGCTGGTGCCCGGCAGGGCGGCGCCGAGAAAGGCCAGGGCACCCAGCGCCGCACCGCCGGCCAGCACCTGACGTCGCGCCAGGCCGGTGTTGATCAGCTCGTTGAAATGCGAATTGCTGGAATGGTTGCTGGGCAGTTCATCGCCACTGCCGAACAGTACGCTGTGGTCATCTTCCTGGCGCATGGGGGCTCCTTGGGGCTAATCGACGGAGCCATGACGCTAACCAAGGAAAGCGACGGGACTATGACAAGGCTTGTGCGCCAGTCGACAGTCAGGCCAGTTGCCGCTTCTGGGTGGGGCAGAAAAGAAAAACCCAGCATCTCTGCTGGGTTTTTCCTACGCCACGCTCAGGCGGAATGCGGGGTTCCGCCTGGCCGAGCCGGTTCCACTCAGTGGAACTGGTTCATGGTGTTGTCTTTGCCACCGGCTTTCAGAGCGGCTTCGCCGGCGAAGTACTCCTTGTGGTTGTCGCCGATGTCGGAGCCCGCCATGTTCTGGTGCTTGACGCAGGCGATGCCCTGACGCAGTTCCTGACGCTGCACGCCTTTCACGTAGGCCAGCATGCCCTGGTCGGCGAAGTAGCCCTTGGCCAGGTTGTCGGTGGACAGTGCGGCGGTGTGGTAGGTCGGCAGGGTGATCAGGTGGTGGAAGATGCCTGCCTGAGCCGAACCGTCGCGCTGGAAGGTGCGGATCTTCTCGTCGGCGACCTGGGCCAGTTCGGTCTCGTCGTACTCCACGCTCATCAGCTTGGCGCGGTCGTAGGCGGAGACGTCCTTGCCCTCGGCAACCATGGCGTCGAATACCTGCTGACGGAAGTTCAGGGTCCAGTTGAAGGACGGGCTGTTGTTGTACACCAGCTTGGCGTTCGGGATTTCCTTGCGGATCTCGTTGACCATGGCCGCGATCTGGCCCACGTGCGGCTTCTCGGTTTCGATCCACAGCAGGTCGGCACCGTTGCGCAGCGAGGTGATGCAGTCCAGCACGCAGCGCGCTTCGCCGGTGCCCTTGCGGAACTGGAACAGGTTGCTCGGCAGGCGCTTGGGACGCAGCAGCTTGCCTTCGCGCTTGATCACCACGTCGCCGTTGCCCAGTTCGGCTTCGGAGATTTCCTCGCAGTCGAGGAAGGAGTTGTACAGGTCACCCAGGTCACCCGGCTCGTTGGTCACGGCGATCTGCTTGGTCAGGCCGGCACCCAGGGAGTCGGTACGGGCGACGATCACGCCGTCGTCGATGCCCAGCTCGAGGAAGGCATAGCGAACGGCGTTGATCTTGGCGAGGAAGTCGGCATGGGGCACGGTGACCTTGCCGTCCTGATGGCCGCACTGCTTCTCGTCGGACACCTGGTTCTCGATCTGGATGCAGCAGGCACCGGCTTCGATCATCTTCTTGGCCAGCAGGTAGGTGGCCTCCGGGTTACCGAAGCCGGCGTCGATGTCGGCGATGATCGGTACTACGTGAGTTTCGTAGTTGTCGATCTTGGCCTGGATCTCGGCGGCCTTGGCGTTGTCGTCGGCGGCACGGGCGGCGTCCAGCTCGGTGAACAGCAGGTCCAGCTCACGGGCATCGGCCTGGCGCAGGAAGGTGTACAGCTCTTCGATCAGCGCGGCGACGGAGGTCTTCTCGTGCATGGACTGGTCCGGCAGCGGGCCGAACTCGGAGCGCAGGGCGGCGACCATCCAGCCGGACAGGTAGAGGTAGCGCTTGTTGGTGGTCTTGAGGTGCTTCTTGATCGAGATCAGCTTCTGCTGACCGATGAAGCCGTGCCAGCAACCCAGGGACTGGGTGTAGACGGAGGAGTCGGCGTCGTATTCGGCCATGTCCTTGCGCATGATGGCCGCGGTGTACTTGGCGATATCCAAACCAGTCTTGAAGCGGTTCTGAGCACGCATACGAGCCACGGATTCCGGGTTGATAGCGCTCCAGGTGCTGCCGAAGGTCTCTTTCAGCGCAGCGACTGCCTTGATGTCGTTTTGATATGCGGACATGGTCAATCCTTCAATGTATGTGTTTGGTTGAGCACCGACTTTCCCACTCAGAACCTGCATCTCGCAGGCAATGGTTGCGGGGCTCACGACAGCACGACGAAATATTGACCAGGGCGGCGTTGAAACCGGGGGGGAGGGGTGACGAGTGCACCGAGCGAGACTGCGGCGAGGCCTGCTTTCCGGCTCGTGGATGCCGTAGGGCAGACTGACTTCGACTGTCTGGCTGGTTGATGCCTTAAACGCTTCCCCGTCCCTCAGGACAACTTCGTTCCAGTCGCAATCTCGTCGAACTGCCTTGTGGGCTTTACAACGCGAATCGTCTCGGGCGGTAAGCCTGGAGAGCGACCCGGAGGCCCTTTCTAGGGCCCCTGATAAGCGGGAGCGAGGCCATCATGCCTCTGCGGGAGGGGTTCGTCAAACGTTTTGTAGTGGTTTTTTGCGACTACTACATAAGTCTTACGACGACCGGCGAGTCAGTTCTGTACGGTCTTTAATCGACGACTTCGACCTTGACCCGCAGGCTCATATCCTCGCGGCCCTGGGTCGCGCGGCGCTGGAGAAAATCGCTTTGCTCGGCCTGAGTCTGCTCGTTGACGCCGCCGATGCTGATCCACTCGCCCAGGCGGCCGGAGACCCGGGTGTCGGCGCTCTGCAGGTCGATCACCCCGGGTTGTGACGGGCTGACGCGGTCGCGGTTGCTGCTGATGCTGATATGCACGATTTCGCCGCTCAGGCTGGCGGTGACGTAGAAGCCACGGGTGACATCGCGGTACTGGGTGGAACTCTGCAGCTGCCCGTAGTGGTCGCGCTCGTAGGTGGTGAGAGGGACGCTCTGGCCGACCTGGATCAGTGCCGGATAACCCTCGGTGGCCTGCACCTGCTGGGTGCCGCCACCACGGCTGTCGGTACTGCGCCGGATGATGCGCACCTGGTCGCGACCGCCGATCTCGCCCTGGCCGATTACCACTTCGGCGCCGCCGGCGCTGACCGAGCCGTCGGCGCGGTAGCCGCGGTCGGTCTGGTGGCTCGATTCGCTGCTGGCGACGCTGATCAGCAGGCGCCGCGGGCGGGTGTCCAGTTGTTCGAGCAACTGGCGGATCTCCGCGATCTTCGCCGGTGTCGAGTTGACGATCAGCTGATTGCCGTAGGGGCTGACCCGTCCCTCCTGACCCAGCACCGACTGCACGACCGGCAGGACCTCGTCGGCGCTGCGATAGTTCAGGGCAATGACTTCGGTGGCCGCGCTCGCGACGAGGCTCAAGCCGAGCAGCAGGGCCGCGATCAGTAGGCGAATGCTCATAGCAGGAAGCTCCGTAGATCCGGGTCGGTGATGCTGGTCTCCCAGGCCTGGTCGAACTGCGCCTGGCGCAGGCGCACGCGGGCCGGGTCCTGGTACAGGGCGTAGCCGGCGAACTGCTCCAGCTCCGGGCGCAGCAGCAGGCCACGGTCGTCGGCCAGCAGGAAGGCGATATCTTCGCTCGGGTAGTCCGGATGCAGCTTGCGGATATGCAGGTTGCTCGACAGTCGCCGGGACAGGCTGAGCAGGCGATGCCCTTGTTTGACCGCAAGGGTCACGTCGCGCAGCAGGATGCGCAGACGGTTCTTCGGGTTGACCAGGAGAAAGCGCGTGCAGGCTTCCTGCACGCTGCTGTGGTGGTAGAGCCAGGGTTCGAGGTCGTCGCTGAAGATGCACAGGCTGCGCTGCGCCTGCTGCAGCAGGGCCAGGGCATGGGCACGGGCCTGCTCGGGCTGGCTGAAGCGCTCCAGCGGCAGATGCTCGCCGAGCCTGAAGGGCGCAGGCTCGCGGCGTTCGGCGTCCAGCTGTGCGGGTTCTGGATTGTGCACGGCGAAACGCCCCGGTGACTCGAATTCGATGGCGGGAAGCTCCAGGGGCTCATCGTTTTCGCCTGTGTCTGGTGGGGCGTTGTCGTCGTTCATCCTGACCTCAGGGGCTAGCGCTGTGGCGTACCATATCCACATGGGGGATGCCGGCGTCGAGGTATTCGCCGCTGACTATCTCGAAGCCTAGCCTTTCATAGAAGGCGGTAGCGTGCACCTGGGCGCTGAGCATTTGTTGCTGCAGGCCACGCTTTTCCGCCTCGGCGATGACCGCACGAATCAGCGCGTCGCCGACCTTGAGCCCGCGCCAGTCCCTGAGTACCGAGACCCGGCCGATATGGCCGTCGGGCAGCAGGCGGGCGGTGCCGATCGCGTAGTCGCCCTCGTAGGCGAGGAAATGCAGGGCCTCGGCGTCTTCGGCATCCCACTCCAGCTCCGGCGGTACCGCCTGTTCGGCGATAAACACCGTTTCGCGGATGCGCCGCAACTCGGCGTTGTCCTTCTGCCAGTCGGCCAGGCGCACGTGAATCTCATTCATCGGCAAACCCCAGACTGCCTTGCTTGACCAGTTCCCACAGCAGATTACGCGCCTCGGCGTCGGCCAGCCATTGGCCGAGGTTGTCGACATGTAACGAGTCGGCCGAGCAGATTAGCTTGAGCAATTCCCGCAGACCGGCCGAGAGCAGGCGGCTCTGGCCGCTGGCGAACAGCACCAGGTCCTCGCCGACCTCGGACCAGGCCAGGCGGGCGCTGGGGTTGCGCACCAGGATGGCGCCATCCTGCAGGGCGGCAAGGAAGGCCGGCTCGTCGATGTCCAGACCATTGACCAGTTCCGGGTAGCGCGGCTCGGTCATGAACTGGCCGAACCAGGTCATCAGCAGGCGCTCGTCGCCCATATGCTCGTTGAGCAGGGCCTTCAGGCGATCCAGGGCATCGCGTTGGATCTGATGCGGGTCGCTGGTCGGCTCGGCATCGGCGTCGCTGTAGCGCTCTTCATCGGGCAGGAACTGGCCCAGGAAGTCGGTGAAATGAGTCAGCACTTCGGCGGCGCTCGGCGCGCGGAAGCCTACGGAATAGGTCATACAGTCATCCTCAGCGGTACCACAGTGGGCCAGGAGTGGCGGCAGATAGAGCATGTCGCCGGGCTCCAGCACCCATTCTTCAGTTTGTTCGAACTCGGCCAGGATCTTCAGGTCGGCGTGGTCCAGCAGCGGGCTGTCGGAGTCGCACCGCTGGCCGATCTGCCAGCGCCGCTTGCCATGGGCCTGCAGCAGGAACACGTCGTAGTTGTCGAAGTGCGGGCCGACGCCGCCGCCCGGAGCGGCGAAGCTGATCATCAGGTCGTCGATGCGCCACTTGGGCAGGAACTTGAAGTGCTCGAGTAGCTCGGCGACTTCCGGGACGAACTGATCGACGGCCTGCACCAGCAGGGTCCAGTCGCGCTCCGGCAGCGTGGCGAAGGCATCTTCGGCGAAAGGACCGCGACGCAACTCCCAGGGGCGTTCGCCGTGCTCGATGACCAGGCGCGACTCGACTTCTTCTTCAAGGGCCAGGCCGGCCAGCTCGTCCGGTGAGATGGGGCTTTCGAAGTCGGGGATGGCCTGGCGCACCAGCAGGGGTTTCTTCTGCCAGTAATCGCGCAGGAATTCACGGGCCGTGAGGCCACCCAGCATTTGCAGCGGAGTATCAGGATTCATCGGTAAGCCCTTGATAGTAATAAATACCCATAAATAAAAACGCCCGGCACAGCCGGGCGTTTGCTGGGCTGTCGCCGTTTAGATGCGCTGGGCCTGGGCCACCGCGTTGCCGATGTAGTTGGCCGGGGTCAGCAGCTTCAACTCGGCCTTGGCCTCGGCCGGCATGTCCAGGCCGTCGATGAACTCGAGCAGCGCCTGGGGGCTGATGCCCTTGCCGCGGGTCAGCTCTTTCAGCTTCTCGTAGGGGTTCTCGATGGCGTAGCGGCGCATGACGGTCTGGATCGGCTCGGCGAGCACTTCCCAGCAGGCGTCCAGGTCTTCAGCAATACGTTGAGCATTCAGCTCCAACTTGCTGATTCCCTTGAGGCTCGCCTCGTAGGCGATGACGCTGTGGGCGAAGCCGACACCCAGGTTGCGCAGCACGGTGGAGTCGGTCAGGTCGCGCTGCCAGCGGGAGATCGGCAGCTTGCTGGCCAGGTGCTGGAACAGCGCGTTGGCTATCCCTAAGTTGCCTTCGGAGTTCTCGAAGTCGATCGGATTGACCTTGTGCGGCATGGTCGAGGAGCCGATCTCGCCGGCGATGGTCTTCTGCTTGAAGTAGCCGAGGGAGATGTAGCCCCAGACGTCGCGGTCGAAGTCGATGAGGATGGTGTTGAAGCGGGCGATGGCGTCGAACAGCTCGGCGATGTAGTCGTGCGGTTCGATCTGCGTGGTGTAGGGGTTCCACTGCAGGCCCAGATCGCCCTCGATGAAGGCGCGGGCGTTGGCTTCCCAGTCCACCTGCGGGTAGGCCGAGAGGTGGGCGTTGTAGTTGCCCACGGCGCCGTTGATCTTGCCCAGCAACGGCACGGCCGCGACCTGGGCGATCTGCCGCTCCAGGCGGTAGACCACGTTGGCCAGCTCCTTGCCCAGGGTGGTCGGCGAGGCCGGCTGGCCGTGGGTGCGCGAGAGCATCGGCACGTCGGCGAACTTCACCGCCAGCTCGCGGATGGCGCCTGCGGTCTGGCGCATCAGCGGCAGCAGCACGTTGTCACGGCCCTCGCGCAGCATCAGGGCGTGGGACAGGTTGTTGATGTCCTCGCTGGTGCAGGCGAAATGAATGAACTCGCTGACCTTCTCCAGCTCCGGCAGCTTGGCGGCCTGCTCCTTGAGCAGGTACTCCACGGCCTTGACGTCGTGGTTGGTGGTGCGCTCGATCTCCTTGACCCGCTCGGCGTGCTCGAGGGCGAAATTGTCCGCCAGCTCGTTGAGAATCGCCTGGGCTTCGGCGGAGAAGGGCGCCACTTCGGCGATACCCTCATGGGCGGCCAGGCGTTGCAGCCAGCGGACCTCGACCAGGACGCGGAAGCGGATCAGGCCGTATTCGCTGAAAATGGGGCGCAGGGCGCTGGTTTTGCCGGCGTAGCGGCCATCGACGGGGGAAACCGCGGTGAGCGAAGAAAGCTGCATGGGAGGCGTTCTCGGACAGTCGGGCATTGAAAAGGGCGCATATCATACATGAAATCGCGGCTCGGGCCGCGCTCCGCCAATCGCCTTATCAGCGCCCCTGGCGGCGGATCGACAGCAGGCTGGCGACGAAGATCAGCGCGGCGCCGAACAGCGAACTCAGGGCCGGGGCCTCACCCCAGCGTAGCCAGGCCAGCAGGCCGGCGAAGACGATGGCCAGGTAGGCGAACGGACCGATCAGCCCCGGAGGCGCCAGGGCATAGGCCTTGGACATGATGATCTGGCTGACGGTGGCGAGCAGGCCGATCACCAGCAGTGCGCCCAGTTCACGCGTGCCCAGCGGCTGCCAGGCCCAGGTCAGGGGAATCGCCGAGGCCAGGGCGCCGAACAGGGCGAAATAGAAGACGATGCGAAAGGCCGGCTCGGTGTCGCTCATCTCGCGGATCGAGACGAAGGCGAAGGCCGCCAGGATGCTGGCCGCCAGGCCGATCGAGGCCTGGGCGTCGAACAGGGCCGCAGAGGGCTTGGCGACCAGGAGCACGCCCACCAGGCCCACTGCGCTGGTGAGCAGCATGCGCTGGGTCAGCGGCTCCTTCAGCCACCAGCGGGCGATCAGCGGGGTGAACAGCGGCGCCGAGTAGGTGAAGAGCATGGCGTCGGCCAGCGGCAGATGGGCGATGGCGTAGAAGAAGCAGTACATCGCCGCCAGGCCGTAGGTGGAGCGCCACAGGTGCGACTTGAGGCGTGCGGTGCGCAGCGGGCGCCAGCCCCTGAGGGCGAGCAGCGGCAGGAAGAACAGCACGCCGACCAGGTTGCGAAAGAACACCACCGATTCGTTGTTGACGCTGCTGGACACCTCGCGAATGCCCATACCCATCAGTGCGAACAGCAAGGCCGAGCAGGCCAGCAGGGCGGCGCCCTGGGCGGGCTTGACCGAGCGGGATTGCATCGCTCAGCCGCGCAGCAGCGGGTAGAGTTCCTTGAGCAGCTTGCCGCGGCTGAACACCAGCTGCCAGCGGTGCCCGCCCAGCTGCCGCCATAGGCGCGCCGCGCGAATACCGGCGAGCAACAGGGCACGGATCTTCGAGGCGTTGCTCGGCTGCTGCAGGTGGCGCATGTCGCCCTGCACCTGGATGCGTTGGCGGAAGGTGCTGATGGTGTCCTGGTAGAGGCCGCCGCAGGAGGCGATCACGTTGTCGTGGACCAGGCCGAAGTGTTCGGTCTGCTGCTGGATCTGGTCCAGGCGACTGCCCATGATCTGCAGCAGATCGTCGCGCTTGTCCAGCTGCCGCTCCAGGCCGAGCAGGGCCAGCGCATAACGCAGCGGGTCGCGCTGCAGGCTGCTCGGGTCCCGTTCCAGGGCGCCGACCAGGGCGCGATAGCCGTCGCGCAGGCCAAGGTCGTCGCCGCCGTAGATCTCCAGGGTGTTCTTGGGATCGCGCACCAGCAGGCTGCCGAGCATGCAGGCCAGGGCGGGCTCGCCGATCTGGCCGGTCCTGGCCAGCTTGTCGACCAGCACCGCGGACTGGAAGACGGCGCCGAGGGCGACCAGTTGTTCCTGTATCGGCGTCATGCGTCTTCACTCTCGGGAGTCCAGGGTTCGGCCGATTCGATCACGCCGCCGCCGAGGCACACCTCGCCGTCGTAGAACACCACGGACTGGCCGGGCGTCACGGCCCGCTGCGGCTGCTCGAACACCGCGCGATAGCCGTCGGTGGTCTTCTCCAGGGTGCAGGCCTGGTCGCCCTGTCGGTAGCGCACCTTGGCGGTGAGCGGGCGCGGGCTGCCCAGGTCGACCGGGTTGACCCAGTAGAGCTCCGATGCCAGCAGGGCGCGGGAGAACAGCCAGGGGTGTTCGTTGCCCTGGCCGACGACCAGCACGTTGCGCGCCAGGTCCTTGCGCAGCACGTACCAGGGCTCGTCCCCGGCGTCCTTCAGGCCGCCAATGCCCAACCCCTGGCGCTGGCCGATGGTGTGATACATCAGGCCATGGTGGCGGCCGATGACCTCGCCGGTCGTGGTCTCGATATTCCCCGGCTGGGCCGGCAGGTACTGCTTGAGGAAGTCGCTGAAGCGCCGCTCGCCGATAAAGCAGATACCGGTGGAGTCCTTCTTCTTCGCCGTGGCCAGCTGGTATTTCTCGGCAATCGCCCGCACGGCGGGCTTTTCCAGTTCGCCGACCGGGAACAGGGTCTTGGCGATCTGCTCGCCGCCGACGGCGTGCAGGAAGTAGCTCTGGTCCTTGTTCGGGTCCAGGCCCTTGAGCAGCTCGGTGCGTCCGTCGACATCGCGGCGGCGCACGTAGTGGCCGGTGGCGATCAGGTCGGCGCCGAGGGCCAGGGCGTAGTCGAGGAAGGCCTTGAACTTGATTTCGCGGTTGCACAGGATGTCCGGGTTCGGCGTGCGCCCGGCCTTGTACTCGGCGAGGAAGTGCTCGAACACGTTGTCCCAGTATTCCGCGGCGAAGTTGGCGGTGTGCAGCTTGATGCCGATCCTGTCGCACACCGCCTGGGCGTCGGCCAGGTCGTCCATGGCCGTGCAGTACTCGGTGCCGTCATCCTCGTCCCAGTTCTTCATGAACAGGCCTTCGACCCGATAGCCTTGCTCCAGCAACAGCAGGGCGGAAACGGACGAATCGACGCCGCCGGACATGCCGACTATCACGCGTGGCTTTTCTGAGGTAGGAAGATCTGGATCGGACATGGGATTTCGGCGTGGGTCTGCAAAAAAGGACGAAATTCTAACAGGCCGGCCAGGGCAAGGCGAAGACGGCGTTCAATCGCGGACCACGCTCAGGTCGTGCAATGGGCCAGCGAGGTAGTCGTCGATGCAGCGCAGCACCAGTTCGCTGCGCCAGCGTTCGGGTTGTGCCGCCAGTTCATCGCGGCTCAGCCAGGCGATGCCGTGGATGTCGGCATCCAGCTCGCGCGCCGCATCGTGGCGCACCGGGCGGGCAACGAAGCACACGCGCTGGTAGGTCACGCCGTTGCTCGGTGCGGTATAGAGGTAGATGCCGACCACCCCGGTGAGCTCGACCTCCCAGCCGGTCTCCTCGAGGGTTTCGCGCACGGCGGCCTGGCGCAGGGTCTCGTTGGCCTCGAGGTGGCCGGCGGGCTGATTGAGCACCAGGCGTCCGCCCTTGAGCTCTTCTACCAGGAGGAAGCGGCCTCGGTCTTCGACGATGGTGGCGACGGTGATATGGGGGGTCCAGTCCATGGCGGGTGGCCTCGTATCGGAGGGTGGCGATCATAGCAGGTGCGGTTCGTGGTTCTGCCAGGGCGGAAAGCAGAAACCCCGGCACCGGGCCGGGGTTTCTGTTGTAGGCTGCGGCTTGCTAGAGCTTACGCCAGGGCAGCCAGGGCGGCGTTGAAGGTGGTGCTGGGACGCATCACCTGGCTGGCCAGCTGCGGGTTGGCGCGGTAGTAGCCGCCGATGTCCACCGGCTGGCCCTGGACCGCGGCGAGTTCGGCGACGATGCTTTCCTCGTTGTCGGTCAGGGTCTTGGCCAGCGGGGCGAACTGCGCCTTCAGTTCGGCGTCCTCGTCCTGGGCCGCCAGTTCTTGGGCCCAGTAGAGGGCCAGGTAGAAGTGGCTGCCACGGTTGTCCAGCTCACCGGTCTTGCGCGACGGCGACTTGTTGTTGTCGAGCAGGCGGCCGGTGGCCGCATCCAGGGCCTTGCCCAGCAACTTGGCTTTCGGATTGTCGGTCTTGATGCCGGTCTCCTCCAGCGACACCGCCAGGGCCAGGAACTCGCCGAGAGAGTCCCAGCGCAGGTGGTTCTCCTCGATCAGCTGCTGCACATGCTTGGGTGCCGAGCCGCCGGCGCCGGTCTCGTACATGCCACCGCCGGCCATCAGCGGCACGATGGACAGCATCTTGGCCGAGGTGCCCAGCTCCATGATCGGGAACAGGTCGGTCAGGTAGTCGCGCAGCACGTTGCCGGTCACCGAGATGGTGTCCTGGCCGCGGATCATGCGCTCCATGCTCACGCGGATGGCTTCGTTGTAGCCCATCATGCGGATGTCCAGGCCGGTCAGGTCGTGCTCCTGCAGGTAGGCCTCGACCTTCTTCTGCAGCTGGCGGTCGTGGGCGCGCTCCGGGTCCAGCCAGAAGATGGCCGGGGTGGCGGACTGGCGGGCGCGGGTCACGGCCAGCTTGACCCAGTCGCGGATCGGCGCGTCCTTGGTCTGGCAGGCGCGCCAGATGTCGCCGGCCTCCACCTCGTGCTGCATCAGCACGGTGCCGTCGGCCAGGACCACGCGCATGGTGCCGTCGGCGGTCATTTCGAAGGTCTTGTCGTGGGAGCCGTACTCCTCGGCCTTCTGCGCCATCAGGCCGACGTTCGGTACGCTGCCCATGGTGGTCGGGTCGAACGCGCCGTTGGTCTTGCAGAAGTTGATCATCTCCTGATAGATGCGCGCGTAGGTGCTTTCCGGCATGACGGCCTTGGCGTCCTTCAACTTGCCGTCCTTGCCCCACATCTGTCCGGAGCTGCGGATCATCGCCGGCATCGAGGCGTCGACGATCACGTCGCTGGGGATGTGCAGGTTGGTGATGCCCTTGACCGAGTCGACCATGGCCATTTCCGGGCGGCCGCTGTAGCAGGCGTGGATGTCCTGGAGGATCTCTTCCTGCTGCGAGGCCGGCAGCACCTTGATCTTGTCGTAGACGCTGCTGATGCCGTTGTTCGGGTTGACGCCCAGTTCCTTGAACAGCTCGCCGTACTTATCGAACACGTCCTTGTAGTAGACGCTGACGGCATGGCCGAAGACGATGGGGTGGGACACCTTCATCATGGTCGCCTTGACGTGCAGCGACCACATGACGCCGGTTTCCTTGCAGTCCTGCAGGGTCTTCTCGAAGAAGTCGCGCAGCTTGCGGCAGCTCATGAACATGCTGTCGAACACTTCGCCTTCCTGCAGGGCGAGTTGCTTCTTCACTTCGACCTGACCGCTCTTGTCGACGAACTCGATGCGCACCTCGCCGGCCTGGTCCATGGTGATGGACTGCTCGCTGGAGAAGAAGTCGCCGCCACGCATGTAGTCGGCGTGGGATTGCGAGGCCATGCTCCACTTGCCCATGGAGTGCGGGTGCTTACGGGCATAGGCCTTGACGGCTGCCGGGGCGCGGCGGTCGGAGTTGCCTTCGCGCAGGACCGGGTTCACCGCGCTGCCGAGGACCTTGGCGTAACGGGCGCGGGCGTCTTTTTCGGCATCGCTCTGCGGGTCTTCCGGGTAGTCGGGGATGTCGTAGCCCTGGGCCTGCAGTTCGGCGATGGCCGCCTTGAGCTGGGGGACCGAGGCACTGATGTTCGGCAGCTTGATGATATTGGCGTCCGGCGTGGTGGCCAGGTCCGCCAGCTTGGCGAGGTCGTCCTCGACGCGCTTGTCGCCGTCCAGGCGGTCGGCGAAGCTGGCCAGGATGCGCCCAGCGAGAGAGATGTCGCGTGTTTCGACGGCTATGCCAGCGGAGGCGGCAAAGGCTTCTACGATGGGCAGAAGCGAATAGGTGGCGAGGGCTGGGGCTTCGTCGGTGAAGGTATAGATAATCTTCGAGCGGGTGGGCATTGGGGGTTAACTCTCTCTTTTGCTGAGCGTACACAGAATCTCGACATGCGCAGGTAGGCGCCCTGGCTCGCCATGGGCGTGGGCCAGAAGTCGAAAACTCGCCGCGGTGATGATGGATGCACCAGTAGAGTGTCGAGCATTTCGAGTCGCCGAGTCGTGGTAGCCGTTCGGCGAGTTCAGGAGGCAGCTGCCTTTGTTCAAGGCGAGTTGACCCCATATGACCTATTAGTCATTCCCCCAGTATATCACTGCGACCAGACGCCGCAGAACGCCCTTGTGCATAAGACCAACGAACATATGGTTCGACCCGTTTCAAGTGCGCTACTCTCGGAGGCTGAGCGCTGTTTAACCACAAGACGGAGTCCAGCATGGGATACCAAAAGATCCAGGTGCCAGCAACCGGTGACAAAATCACCGTCAATGCCGACATGTCCCTTAACGTTCCGAACAACCCGATCATCCCGTTCATCGAGGGCGATGGTATCGGTGTCGATATCAGCCCGGTGATGATCAAGGTCGTCGATGCCGCCGTGGAGAAGGCCTACGGTGGCGAGCGCAAGATTTCCTGGATGGAAGTCTATGCCGGCGAGAAGGCCACTCAGGTCTACGACCAGGACACCTGGCTGCCGAAAGAGACCCTGGAAGCCGTGCGCGACTATGTCGTTTCGATCAAGGGGCCGCTGACCACGCCGGTCGGTGGTGGCATCCGCTCGCTGAACGTGGCGTTGCGCCAGGAGCTGGACCTCTATGTCTGCCAGCGTCCGGTACGCTGGTTCGAGGGTGTGCCGAGCCCGGTCAAGAAACCGGGTGATGTCGACATGGTGATCTTCCGCGAGAACTCCGAAGACATTTACGCCGGCGTCGAGTGGAAGGCCGGCTCTCCCGAGGCCGAGAAGGTCATCAAGTTCCTCACCGAAGAGATGGGCGTCAAGAAGATCCGCTTCACCGACATGTGCGGCATCGGCATCAAGCCGGTTTCCGAGGCGGGCACCAAGCGCCTGGTGCGCAAGGCGCTGCAGTACGCCGTCGACAACGATCGTGGCTCGGTGACCCTCGTGCACAAGGGCAACATCATGAAATTCACCGAGGGGGCCTTCAAGGAGTGGGGCTACGAGATCGCCCAGCAGGAGTTCGGTGCCGAACTGCTCGATGGCGGCCCTTGGATGCAATTCAAGAATCCGAAGACCGGCAAGAACATCGTGGTCAAGGATGTGATTGCCGACGCCATGCTGCAGCAGATCCTGCTGCGTCCGGCCGAGTACGATGTGATCGCCACCCTGAACCTCAATGGTGACTACCTGTCCGACGCCCTGGCTGCTGAAGTCGGCGGTATTGGTATCGCGCCCGGCGCGAACCTGTCCGACAGCGTGGCCATGTTCGAGGCCACTCATGGCACCGCACCGAAGTACGCCGGTCAGGACAAGGTCAATCCAGGGTCGGTCATCCTCTCGGCCGAGATGATGCTGCGCCACATGGGCTGGAGCGAGGCTGCCGACCTCATCATCAAGGGCACCAACGGCGCCATCGCCGCGAAGACCGTGACCTATGACTTCGAGCGCCTGATGGACGGCGCCAAGCTGATGTCTTGCTCGCAGTTCGGCGATGCCATGATCGCTCACATGTAAGTCGGCCGTGGGCAAAAAAAGGCCGGTCACTTGACCGGCCTTTTTGTGGGCGAGAACTGCCCGAGTTATCAGACTTCGATCGTCGTGTCTTGCGGCTGGCTAGCGGCAACAGGCGCTTCGGCAGAAGCCGAGGTGGCGCGAATGTTCACGGCGTGAAGCCCTTTGGGGCCTTGAATGATGTCGAAGTTCACTGGCTGGCCGGCCTTTAGCGTCTTGTAACCGTCCATCTGAATAGCCGAGTAATGGGCGAACAGGTCCTCATCACGGCCATCGGCGAGGATGAATCCATAGCCTTTGGCGTTGTTGAACCACTTGACCTTACCGCTAAGCATGCTCACATCCCTCTGCAAAGGTCTCCATCACTGGAGTATCATCCATTTCGACTCCGCGCATGAGTCGACCAAGCTGGGCGAAGGCGCGGAGCCCCTCTACCCTTAGTGGGTATTCTTTGTTTGTAACACCGTTTTGCCGATAGTCAAGGCAAGGCTGCAAGTGGCTGAGAAGCCGTTCAAACTCCCTCTAGCATCAGTATTCGCCCAGCCGTGAAGCACTATTTCAGCATGCATGCAAACAGCCAGATTCGACTAACATTCAATCAGGACCGCCCTGGAACGCACGAGGACGATTCCACCGGCCTGGCCGTACAGGAATCCAAACCGGCGTTGCAGGCACCACCGCTGTATAAGGTGGTCTTATTCAATGACGACTACACACCCATGGATTTCGTGGTCGAGGTGCTCGAGGTGTTCTTCAATCTGAACCGGGAGCTGGCGACCAAGATCATGCTGACCGTCCACACAGAGGGACGGGCCGTATGCGGGGTGTTCACCCGGGATATCGCCGAAACCAAGGCGATGCAGGTCAACCAATACGCGAGAGAAAGCCAGCATCCATTACTCTGTGAGATCGAGAAGGACGGTTAACGCCGGCCGCTTGGGCATGAGGTGAAGCTATGTTAAATCGAGAGCTCGAAGTCACCCTCAATCTGGCCTTCAAAGAGGCTCGCACCAAGCGTCATGAATTTATGACGGTTGAGCACCTCCTGCTGGCTCTACTGGACAACGAGGCCGCGGCCAGCGTGCTGCGCGCCTGTGGCGCTAACCTCGACAAGTTGCGGCATGATCTGCAGGAGTTCATCGACTCCACCACGCCGCTGATCCCGCAGCATGACGAGGAGCGCGAAACCCAGCCGACTCTGGGTTTCCAGCGGGTGCTGCAGCGCGCGGTGTTCCACGTGCAGAGCTCCGGCAAACGCGAAGTGACCGGCGCCAATGTGCTGGTGGCTATTTTCAGCGAGCAGGAAAGCCAAGCGGTGTTCCTGCTCAAGCAGCAGAGTGTCGCCCGGATCGATGTGGTCAACTTCATCGCCCACGGCATCTCCAAAGTGCCGGGGCATGGCGGCCATTCTGAGGCCGACCCGGATCTGCAGGACGAGGAGGGGGGCGATTCGTCCACCTCTGGCAATCCACTGGACGCCTACGCCAGCAACCTGAACGAACTGGCCCGTCTGGGACGGATCGATCCGCTGGTCGGGCGCGAGCTGGAAGTCGAGCGGGTGGCGCAGATCCTCGCGCGCCGGCGTAAGAACAACCCGCTGCTGGTCGGTGAGGCCGGGGTGGGCAAGACGGCGATCGCCGAAGGCCTGGCCAAGCGCATCGTCGACTCGCAGGTGCCCGATCTGCTGGCCGACAGCGTGGTTTACTCCCTGGACCTGGGCGCCTTGCTGGCCGGGACCAAGTACCGGGGCGACTTCGAGAAGCGCTTCAAGGCGCTGCTCAACGAGTTGCGGCGGCGTCCCCATGCCATCCTGTTCGTCGACGAGATCCATACCATCATCGGTGCCGGAGCGGCCTCCGGCGGGGTGATGGATGCATCGAACCTGCTCAAGCCGATGCTGTCGTCGGGCGAGATACGCTGCATAGGTTCGACCACCTTCCAGGAATTCCGCGGTATTTTCGAGAAGGATCGCGCCCTGGCGCGGCGTTTCCAGAAGGTCGACGTGGTCGAGCCGTCCGTGGAGGACACCGTTGGCATCCTGCGTGGCCTGAAGCCACGCTTCGAGCAGCACCACAGCATCGAGTACAGCGACGAGGCCTTGCGTGCCGCGGCCGAGCTGGCGGCACGCTACATCAACGACCGGCACATGCCCGACAAGGCCATCGATGTGATCGATGAGGCGGGTGCCTTTCAGCGCCTGCAGCCGGAAGACAAGCGCGTCAAGCGCATCGATGTGGCTCAGGTGGAGGATATAGTCGCGAAGATCGCCCGCATTCCGCCCAAGCACGTCAGCAGCTCGGACAAGGAGCTGCTGCGCAACCTGGAGCGCGACCTCAAGCTCACGGTGTTCGGCCAGGACGCGGCGATCGACTCGCTATCCACCGCGATCAAGTTGTCGCGTGCCGGGCTCAAGGCCCCGGACAAGCCGGTAGGCTCCTTCCTTTTTGCCGGCCCCACCGGGGTCGGCAAGACCGAGGCCGCGCGACAGCTGGCCAAGGCCCTGGGCATCGAGCTGGTGCGCTTCGACATGTCCGAGTACATGGAGCGGCACACCGTCTCGCGGCTGATAGGCGCACCGCCCGGATACGTCGGGTTCGATCAGGGCGGCCTGCTGACCGAGGCGATCACCAAGATGCCGCACTGCGTGCTGCTGCTCGACGAGATCGAGAAGGCGCACCCAGAGGTTTTCAACCTGCTGCTGCAGGTGATGGACCATGGCACCCTGACCGACAACAACGGGCGCAAGGCGGACTTCCGTAACGTCATTCTGATCATGACCACCAATGCCGGTGCCGAAACCGCGGCCCGTGCATCGATAGGCTTCACCTATCAGGATCACTCATCCGATGCGATGGAGGTGATCAAGAAGAGCTTCACGCCCGAGTTCCGCAATCGCCTGGATACCATCATCCAGTTCGGTCGCCTGAGTCACGAGGTGATCAAGAGCATCGTCGACAAGTTTCTCACCGAGCTGCAGGCGCAGCTCGAGGACAAGCGCGTCATGCTCGAGGTCAGCGACAGCGCTCGCGACTGGTTGGCGGAGCAAGGCTACGATGTGCAGATGGGGGCCCGGCCGATGGCGCGCCTGATTCAGGACAAGATCAAGCGCCCCCTGGCGGAGGAGATTCTGTTCGGAGAGCTGGCCGAGCACGGCGGGGTCGTGCACGTCGACCTGGTCGAGGGCGAGTTGACCTTCGGCTTCGAGACCACGGCCGAAATGGCCTGAGGCGCATATTGCGCCCACACAAAAACGCCCGGCAATGCCGGGCGTTTTCACTGGTGCTTGGCTTAGCGGGCGCGGTAGGTGATGCGGCCCTTGCTCAAGTCATAAGGCGTCAGCTCTACGCGGACCTTATCGCCAGTCAGAATGCGGATATAGTTTTTGCGCATCTTTCCGGAGATGTGCGCAGTAACGACGTGCCCGTTTTCCAACTCCACACGGAACATGGTGTTGGGCAGGGTGTCGACGACAGTGCCTTCCATTTCGAAGCTGTCTTCTTTCGACATGCAGTAAAGCCCTCGGTATCCAAAGAATGGCCCGGCGCAACTGGCCCCAGGCAAAAGCGGCGTGCATTGTGCCCGAAAACGGAGGTTTCCGCCAAGACCTTCAGGTAAGGGTTATCCAGCGCTGGTTGACGAGCAGCTCTATTGGGCGGTACTGCGTCTTGTAGTTCATCTTGCGGCAGTTCTTGATCCAATAGCCGAGGTAGACCGCATGCAGTCCCAGGCGGGCCGCTTCGGCGATCTGCCAGAGGATGGCGAAACGGCCCAGGCTACGACGCTCCTCGCTGGGGTCATAGAAGGTGTAGACGGCTGACAGGCCGTTGGGGAGGGCGTCGGTGACGGCGAGGGCTAGCAGTCGGCCATTCAGGCGGAACTCGTAGAAGCGGGAGAAGGGCAGGTCGCGCACCAGAAAGGTGGAAAACTGCTCGCGACTGGGTGGGTACATGTCGCCATCGGCATGGCGCTGTTCGATATAGCGGGCGTAGAGGGCATAGTACTCTTCACTGAACGCCGGCCTTACCGGGCGCACCTGCACATCCTGGTTGCGCTTGAAAATGCGCCGCTGCTGGCGGTTCGGGCGGAACTGGGCGGCGGGGATGCGCGCGGCCACGCAGGCGGTGCAGTGTTGGCAGTGCGGGCGATAGAGGTGATCGCCGCTGCGGCGAAAGCCCATTTCCGAGAGCTCGGCATAGACCTCTGCATCCATGGGCTGGCTGGGGTCGAGGAACAGGGTCGTGGCCTGTTCTTCGGGCAGATAGCTGCAGGGGTGAGGCTGGGTGGCGTAGAACTTCAGGCGGGCCAGCTCGGTCATGGTCGACTCTCAAGGTAAACCTTGAGTAAGTGTATGCCAGGCTGCCGTGCACGCCTAGGCGAGCCAGTCGGCGCAGCTGGGCTGGTCGAGATGCCGCTCCAGCAGCTCGGCGAATTGTTCGCGGGCGATGGCGCGGGCGCCGAAGCTGTGCAGGTGCTGTGTGGGCATCTGGCAGTCGATCAGTGCGAACCCCCAGTCTCGCAGGTGTTCGACCAGGGTCGCAAAGCCGACCTTGGAGGCGTTGTCGACGTGGCTGAACATGGATTCGCCGAAGAACAGCTGGCCCATGGCCAGGCCGTAGAGCCCGCCGACCAGCCGCTCGCCCTGCCAGACCTCGGTCGAATGGGCGATGCCTCGGCGATGCAGTTCGAGATAGGCGTCTTGCATGTCGCGGGTGATCCAGGTGCCGTCGGCATAGGTGCGCGGCGCGGCGCAGGCGCGGATGACCTCGGCGAAGGCTTGGTCGAATGTCACTCGGTAGCGTTCCTGGCGCAGCAGCTTGGCCAGGCTGCGGGAAACGTGCAGTTCCTGGGGGAATAGCACGGTGCGCGGGTCGGGGGACCACCAGAGGATCGGCTGGCCATCCTGAAACCAGGGAAAACAGCCGTGCCGGTAGGCTTGGATCAGGCGCTCGGCGCTCAGGTCGCCGCCGGCGGCCAAGAGTCCGTTGGGTTCGCGCAGAGCCCGTTCGAGCGGGGGGAAGCTCAGCGAGTCACGTTGTAGCCAGGTCAGCATCGGATGGGGCCGGAAGAGGGTAGGGCGGGCGCGAGGCGCACGCCCTCAGGCTATCAGATGTCGTCGAGGAACTTCTCGGCATCCAGGGCCGCCATGCAACCGGCCCCGGCGGAGGTGACGGCCTGGCGGTAGACGTGGTCGGCCACGTCGCCGGCGGCGAAGACGCCCTCGATGGCTGTTGCGGTGGCATTGCCTTCGCTGCCGCCCTTGACCAGCAGGTAGCCGTCACGCATCTCCAGCTGCCCCTGGAACAGGTCGGTATTGGGCTTGTGGCCGATGGCGATGAATACGCCGGACAGTGCCAGCTCCTTGGTCGCTGCGCTGGTGGTGTCCTGCAGGCGCACGCCGGTAACGCCGGTGGCATCGCCCAGTACTTCGTCCAGGGTGTGGTTCCAGTGCAGGCGAATGTTGCCGTTCTCGGCCTTGTCGAACAGCTTGTCCTGCAGAATCTTCTCCGCGCGCAGCTTGTCGCGACGGTGGACCAGGTGGACTTCCTTGGCGATGTTGGACAGGTACAGCGCCTCTTCCACGGCGGTGTTACCGCCACCGATCACGGCGACCACCTGGTTGCGATAGAAGAAGCCGTCGCAGGTGGCGCAGGCCGAAACACCCTTGCCGGCGAACGCCTCTTCGGACGGCAGGCCGAGGTACTGAGCGCTGGCGCCGGTGGCGATGATCAGGGCATCGCAGGTGTAGGTGCCGCTGTCGCCCTTGAGGGTGAAGGGCCGCTGCTGCAACTCTGCGGTGTGGATGTGGTCGTAGACGATCTCGGTGTCGAAACGCTCGGCGTGCTTCTGCATGCGCTCCATCAGCGCGGGGCCGGTCAGGCCTTCGACGTCACCGGGCCAGTTGTCCACTTCGGTGGTGGTGGTGAGTTGGCCGCCGGGCTGGATGCCGGTGATGATCACGGGCTTGAGATTGGCGCGGGCGGCATAGACTGCAGCGCTGTATCCGGCCGGCCCGGAGCCCAGAATGATCAAGCGCGAATGCTTGACTTCGCTCATAAAAACACCTCATAAGCCTTTGTCACAAAAGAGAATGCATGCTCCAATTGAGCCGCACGAAAGTTGTTGCGGGCTATGCTACACCGAAGCGGGGGCGAGCGGGAGTCGCCGGCGCCGGCGGCCGCCCAGCGTGGCAGCGCCCGGGTAAACCCGTACAATAGGCCAATTTCGCCGTTACCCTATGAATCGGCGCTTGCCGACGCAGGAATAGATGCGTTTTGAAGAACTCTAGCTCTACTGCTCAGGCGCCCGTCTGGCGCCAGCAACTGTCTTACCGGCTCAAGGAGGGCGCGCTGATCGCCCTGGGCGCTCTGTGCCTGTACCTGTGGATGGCGCTGTTGACCTACGATGCCGCCGACCCGGGCTGGACCCATACCAGCAACGTCGAACAGGTGCAGAACGCCGCCGGCCGGGCAGGCGCCTGGTTCGCCGATATCCTGTTCATGGCCTTGGGGTATTTCGCCTACGTATTTCCGTTGCTGCTGGGCGCAAAAACCCTGCAGGTCTTTCGTACCCGCCACCAGCCCTGGCAATGGAGCGGTTGGCTGTTTTCCTGGCGTCTGATCGGCCTGGTATTCCTGATCCTGTCCGGTGCCACCCTGGCCTATATCCACTTCCAGGCCGGCTCCAGCATGCCGGCCTCGGCCGGTGGCGCCCTGGGCGAGAGCCTTGGCCAGCTGGCGGTCAATGCGCTGAACGTACAGGGCAGTACGCTGCTGTTCATTGCCCTGTTCCTGTTTGGCCTGACCGTATTCACCGACCTGTCCTGGTTCAAGGTCATGGACCTGACCGGCAAAATTACCCTGGACCTGGCCGAACTGATCCAGGGTCTGGTCAATCGCTGGTGGACTGCGCGCCAGGAGCGCAAGCAGCTGCTCGTGCAGTTGCGCGAGACCGACGAACTGGTCAGCGAGGTCGCCGCCCCTGTGGTCCGCGACCGCCGCGAGCAGGCCAAGGTCAAGGAGCGTCTGATCGAGCGCGAGGAGGCCCTGAGCAAGCACATGAGCGAGCGCGAGAAGCGCCCCGCACCGATCATTACCCCACCCGCCGAGCCGAAACCCGCCGAGCCGAGCAAGCGCGTGCTGAAGGAAAAGCAGGCGCCGTTGTTCGTCGATGCCGCGATCGAAGGCTCCTTGCCACCGATCTCCATCCTCGACGTGGCCGAAAAGAAGCAGAAGCAGTTCTCCCCGGAGTCGCTGGAGGCGATGTCGCGCCTGCTGGAGATCAAGCTCAAGGAATTCGGTGTCGAGGTCATCGTCGAATCGGTGCACCCGGGGCCGGTGATCACCCGTTTCGAGATTCAGCCGGCCGCGGGGGTCAAGGTCAGCCGCATCTCCAACCTGGCCAAGGACCTGGCGCGCTCCCTGGCGGTGATCAGCGTGCGGGTGGTCGAGGTCATCCCCGGCAAGACCACCGTCGGCATCGAGATACCCAACGAGGACCGGCAGATCGTGCGCTTCTCCGAGGTGCTGTCGTCTGCCGAGTACGACGATGCCAAGTCGCCGGTGACCCTGGCCCTGGGCCACGACATCGGCGGCAAGCCGGTGATCACCGACCTGGCGAAGATGCCGCACCTGCTGGTGGCCGGCACCACCGGCTCGGGCAAGTCGGTGGGGGTCAACGCCATGATCCTGTCGATCCTGTTCAAGTCCAAGCCGGAAGACGCGCGGCTGATCATGATCGACCCGAAGATGCTCGAACTGTCGATCTACGAGGGCATTCCGCACCTGCTGTGCCCGGTGGTCACCGACATGAAGGAAGCGGCCAACGCCCTGCGCTGGAGCGTGGCTGAGATGGAACGGCGCTACCGGCTGATGGCGGCCATGGGCGTGCGCAACCTGGCCGGTTTCAACCGCAAGGTCAAGGACGCCATCGAGGCCGGCACGCCGTTGCCCGACCCGCTGTACAAGCGCCAGAGCATGGAGGACGAGGCCCCGCTGCTGCAGCCCCTGCCGACCATCGTGGTGATCGTCGACGAATTCGCCGACATGATGATGATCGTCGGCAAGAAGGTCGAGGAGCTGATCGCCCGCATCGCCCAGAAGGCACGTGCCGCGGGCATCCACCTGATTCTCGCCACCCAGCGGCCGTCGGTGGACGTGATCACCGGCCTGATCAAGGCCAACATCCCGACCCGCATGGCCTTCCAGGTGTCCAGCAAGATCGACTCGAGGACCATCCTCGACCAGGGCGGCGCCGAGCAGTTGCTGGGCCACGGCGACATGCTCTACCTGCCGCCGGGCACCGGTCTGCCGATTCGCGTACACGGCGCCTTCGTCTCCGACGACGAGGTGCACCGGGTGGTCGAGGCCTGGAAGCAGCGCGGCACGCCGGATTACATCGAAGACATCCTGGCCGGTGTCGAGGAGGCCGGCAGCGGCTTTGAGGGCGGCGGCGAGGGCGGCGGCGAAGGCAGCGAGGAGGACCCGCTGTACGACGAGGCCGTGGCCTTCGTCCTGGAAAGCCGCCGCGCCTCCATCTCCGCCGTGCAGCGCAAGCTGAAGATCGGCTACAACCGCGCCGCCCGCATGATCGAGGCCATGGAGATGGCCGGTGTGGTGAGTTCGATGAATACCAACGGCTCGCGCGAGGTGATCGCGCCCGGGCCCGTTCGCGACTGATACCGGGAAAACGACTCTATGAGGAATACCATGCGCCTGATTCGCATGCTGATACTGGCAGCGTTGAGCATCTCCAGTTTTACCGCCCAGGCCGCCGACGAGGCAGCCGTGCAGCGCCTGACCCAGTTGCTCAACCAGGCCCAGACCATCACCGCGCGCTTCTCCCAGCTGACCCTGGACGGCAGCGGCACCCAGTTGCAGGAAACCGCCGGGCAGCTGGCGCTCAAGCGCCCGGGGCTGTTCCGCTGGCACACCGACGAGCCGATGGAGCAGCTGCTGGTGTCCAACGGCGAGAAGGTCTGGCTCTATGACCCGGACCTGGAGCAGGTCACCATCCAGACCCTGGATCAGCGTCTGACCCATACCCCGGCCCTGTTGCTGTCCGGCGACGTGTCGAAGATCAGCGAGAACTTCGAGATCAGCCACAAGGAGGGCGGCAGCGTGGTCGACTTCACCCTCAAGCCCAAGGCCAAGGACAGCCTGTTCGACAGCCTGCGCCTGTCCTTCCGCAGCGGCGTGCTCAACGACATGCAGCTGATCGACAGCATCGGCCAGCGCACCAATATCCTGTTCCTCAATGTGCAGATGAACGAAAGCCTGGATGACGGGCAGTTCAGCTTCGACATTCCCGAGGGCGCGGACGTCATCCAAGAGTAAGAGGCCGCCATCCGGTTCCATGGACCTGTTCAGCAAGGCTCCCGTCGCCCAACCCCTGGCCGCCCGCTTGCGCGCGGCCAGCCTGGACGAGTACGTCGGCCAGGAGCACCTGCTCGCCCGCGGCAAGCCGCTGCGCGAGGCGCTGGAGCAGGGCGCGTTGCACTCGATGATCTTCTGGGGCCCGCCGGGGGTCGGCAAGACCACCCTCGCGCGGCTGCTGGCCCAGGTCACCGACGCCCATTTCGAGACCATTTCCGCGGTGCTGTCCGGGGTCAAGGAGATCCGCCAGGCGGTCGAGGTGGCCCAGCAGCACGCCGCGCAGTACGGCCGGCGCACCATCCTGTTCGTCGATGAGGTGCACCGCTTCAACAAGTCGCAGCAGGATGCCTTCCTGCCCTATGTGGAAGACGGCACGCTGATTTTCATCGGCGCCACCACCGAGAATCCGTCCTTCGAGCTGAACAACGCCTTGCTGTCCCGCGCCCGCGTCTACGTGCTGAAGAGCCTCGACGAAGCGGCGCTACGCAGGCTGGTGACGCGCGCCCTGAGCGATGTCCGGGGCCTGGGCGAGCGCCGCCTGAGCCTGCCGGATGCCAGCTTCCAGATCCTCCTGGCCGCCGCCGACGGCGACGGTCGACGCCTGCTCAACTTCCTGGAGAATGCCGCCGACCTGGCCGAGGATGGCGGCGAGATCAGCGTCGAGCTGCTGCAGGACCTGCTCGGCGACAGCCGCCGGCGTTTCGACAAGGGCGGCGAGGCCTTCTATGACCAGATCTCGGCGCTGCACAAGTCGGTGCGCGGCTCCAGCCCGGACGGCGCGCTGTACTGGTTCGCGCGCATGCTCGACGGCGGCTGCGACCCGCTGTATATCGCCCGCCGTGTGGTGCGCATGGCCAGCGAGGACATCGGCAACGCCGACCCCCGGGCGCTGACCCTGTGCCTGAACGCCTGGGACGTGCAGGAGCGCCTGGGCAGCCCGGAAGGCGAACTGGCGGTGGCCCAGGCCATCGTCTACCTGGCCTGCGCGCCGAAGAGCAATGCGGTGTACAACGCCTTCAAGGCGGCGATGCGTGATGCCGCGGAGCAGGGCTCGCTGGAGGTGCCGCTGCACCTGCGCAACGCGCCGACCAAACTGATGCAGGAGCTGGGTTACGGCGACGAGTACCGCTACGCCCACGACGAACCCGATGCCTACGCCGCCGGCGAGGACTACTTCCCCGAGCAGCTGGCGCCACGCCGCTACTACCAGCCGGTGCCCCGTGGCCTGGAGCTGAAGATCGGCGACAAGCTCAGGCACCTGGCCGAGCAGGATCGCGCCAGCCCGCGGCAACGGAGAAAGCCATGATCGGCGCCACCCTGGCCGTGGCGGCGGGCGGCGCGGCCGGTTGCCTGTTGCGTTTCGCCACGGCGAACTGGATCAATGCCCACTGGCCGCAGCACTTCAATGTCGCCACCCTGGCGGTGAACCTGGTCGGCTGCCTGCTGATCGGCTACCTGTACGGGCTGTTCCTGTTGCGCCCGGAGGTGCCGCTGGAGCTGCGCGCCGGCCTGATCGTCGGCTTCCTCGGCGGCCTGACCACCTTCTCATCCTTTTCCCTCGACACCCTGCGCCTGCTGGAAAGCGGCCAGGCGCCACTGGCCATCGGCTACGTGGCGCTCAGTGTGTCGGGTGGCCTGCTCGCGACCTGGGCCGGCCTATCCTTCACCAAACTCTGATCGACGAGAACCCGACATGCTCGACTCCAAACTGGTGCGCACCCAACTGCAAGACATTGCCCAGCGCCTGGCGACCCGCGGCTTCGAACTGGATGTAGCGCGTTTCGAGGCGCTGGAGGCCCAGCGCAAGACCGTACAGACCCGTACCGAACAACTGCAGGCCGAGCGCAACAGCCGCTCCAAGGCCATCGGCCAGGCCAAGCAGCGCGGCGAGGACATCGCCCCCTTGCTGGCCGACGTCGACCGCATGGGCAGCGAGCTGGAGGCCGGCAAGCAGGAACTGGATGCCATCCAGAGCGAGCTGGACAGCCTGCTGCTGAACATCCCCAATCTGCCGCATGAGTCGGTGCCGATCGGCGACGACGAGGATCACAACGTCGAAGTGCGCCGCTGGGGCACGCCCAAGCAGTTCGACTTCGAGATCAAGGACCATGTGGCCCTGGGTGAGCAGCATGGCTGGCTGGACTTCGAGACCGCGGCCAAGCTGTCCGGCGCGCGCTTCGCCCTGCTGCGCGGCCCCATCGCCCGCCTGCACCGCGCCCTGGCGCAGTTCATGATCGACCTGCACACCCGCGAGCACGGCTACGAGGAGGCCTACACCCCTTATCTGGTGCAGGCCCCGGCCCTGCAGGGCACCGGCCAGCTGCCGAAGTTCGAGGAAGACCTGTTCAAGATCGGTCGCGAGAACGAGGCCGACCTGTACCTGATTCCCACCGCCGAGGTGTCGCTGACCAACATAGTCGCCGGCGAGATCCTCGAGGCCAAGCAGCTGCCGCTCAAGTTCGTCGCCCACACTCCATGTTTCCGCAGCGAGGCGGGTGCCTCCGGCCGCGACACCCGCGGCATGATCCGCCAGCACCAGTTCGACAAGGTGGAAATGGTGCAGATCGTCGAGCCGAGCACCTCCTACCAGGCGCTGGAGGACCTCACCGCCAACGCCGAGAAGGTCCTGCAGCTGCTCGAGCTGCCGTACCGGGTGCTGGCCCTGTGCACCGGCGACATGGGCTTCGGCGCGACCAAGACCTACGACCTGGAAGTCTGGGTGCCGAGCCAGGACAAGTACCGGGAGATCTCCTCCTGCTCCAACTGCGGTGATTTCCAGGCGCGGCGCATGCAGGCGCGCTTCCGCAACCCGGAGACCGGCAAGCCGGAGCTGCTGCATACCCTCAACGGCTCCGGCCTGGCGGTGGGCCGCACCCTGGTGGCGGTGCTGGAGAACTACCAGCAGGCCGACGGCAGCATCCGCGTGCCGCAAGTGCTCAAGCCCTATATGGGCGGCATCGAAGTGATCGGCTGAGCAGTCGGGTGGAAAGGGCCCGGGTCTTTTCCACCCAATCCCGCCCGCGCTGGAAGATGCTGCGCGGTTTTCCACCCCTACCTTTCTTGCTCGTCGAGGCCGCGATGGATTTCCTACCCCTGTTCCATAAGCTGCAGGATCGCCGGGTGCTGCTGGTCGGCGGCGGCGAAGTGGCCCTGCGCAAGGGGCGCCTGTTGGCCGATGCCGGTGCGACGCTGCGGGTGGTGGCGCCCGAGGTGCGCGACGAGCTGCGTGAGCTGGCCGGGCAGGGCGCCAATCAGCTGCTGTTGCGTGGTTACCAGCAGGATGACCTGGCCGGCACGGCGCTGGTCATCGCCGCCACCGACGATGAGCCGCTCAATGCGCAGATTTCCGAACAGGCCCAGGCGCTCGGCATCCCGGTCAATGTGGTGGATGCGCCGACGCTGTGCAGCGTGATCTTCCCGGCCATAGTCGATCGTTCGCCGTTGATCGTCGCGGTCAGCAGCGGTGGCGATGCGCCGGTGCTGGCACGGCTGATACGGGCCAAGATCGAGACCTGGATTCCCGCCGCCTATGGCCAGCTGGCCGGCCTGGCCAGGCGCTTCCGCGCCCGGGTCAAGGCGCTGCTGCCCGATGTGCAGCAGCGCCGGGTGTTCTGGGAGGAGGTATTTCAGGGCCAGGTCGCCGAGAGCGTGTTCGCCGGCAAGCTGCAGGAGGGCGAGCGCCTGCTCGAGGCGAAGATCGCCGGCGCCGTGCCCCAGGCCCTGGGCGAGGTGTACCTGGTCGGCGCCGGCCCCGGTGATCCGGACCTGTTGACCTTCCGCGCCCTGCGCCTGATGCAGCAGGCCGACGTGGTGCTCTACGACCGCCTGGTGGCCCCGGCGATCATCGAGCTGTGCCGGCGCGACGCCGAGCGCATCTACGTCGGCAAGCGCCGCGCCGAGCATGCCGTGCCCCAGGAGCAGATCAACCAGCGCCTGGTGAGCCTGGCCAAGGCGGGCAAGCGAGTGCTGCGTCTGAAGGGCGGCGACCCCTTCATCTTCGGCCGCGGCGGCGAGGAGATCGAGCAGCTGGCGGCCCAGGGCATTCCCTTCCAGGTCGTGCCGGGCATCACTGCGGCCAGCGGTTGCGCAGCCTATGCCGGCATCCCGCTGACCCATCGCGACCATGCGCAATCGGTGCGCTTCGTCACCGGCCACCTCAAGGACGGCAGCTGCGACCTGCCCTGGTCCGAGCTGGCGGCGCCGCGCCAGACCCTGGTGTTCTACATGGGGCTGGTCGGCCTGCCGCTGATCTGCGAGCGGCTGGTCGCCCACGGCCGCGCCGCGGATACGCCGGCGGCGCTGATCCAGCAAGGCACCACCAGCAACCAGCGGGTCTTCACCGGCACCCTGGCCAACCTGGCCGACCTGGTCGGCCACCACGAAGTGCACGCCCCGACTCTGGTGATAGTCGGCGAGGTGGTGCAGCTGCGCGACAAACTGGCCTGGTTCGAAGGAGCGCAGGCCGACGTCTGAGTCCGGGGCTCGGCCGCTCAGGGCCGCTGCCAGCCCCCCTTGCCGGGCAGGCGCTCACGGTCGTGGGGGCGGGCGAAGTCCAGCATCGGTCCGCGTGGCACTATGCCGGTCGGGTTGATGCTGGCGTGGCTGGCATAGTAGTGGTTCTTGATGTGCTGCAGATCCACGGTGGGCGCGACACCCGGCCATTGGTACAGCTCGCGCAGCCAGTGGGACAGATTGGGATAGTCCTCGATGCGGCGCAGGTTGCACTTGAAGTGGCCGTGGTACACCGCATCGAAGCGAATCAGGGTGGTGAACAGCCGCCAGTCGGCCTCGGTGAGGTGCTCGCCGGCCAGGTAGCGGCGCTCGCCGAGCAGGGTGTCGAGGCGGTCCAGCTCGGCGAACAGCTCGACGAAGGCCTCCTCGTAGGCCTGCTGGCTGGTGGCGAAGCCGGCGCGGTAGACGCCGTTGTTGACCGCCGGGTAGATGCGCGCGTTGAGGGCGTCGATCTCGCTGCGCAGCGCCTGCGGGTAGAAGTCCAGTCGATTGCCGGTCAGGCCGTCGAAGGCCGAGTTGAACATGCGGATGATCTCCGCCGACTCGTTGCTGACGATGCGCCCGCGCCGCTTGTCCCACAGCAGGGGCACTGTGACCCGGCCGCTGTAGCTCGGGTCGTCGGCGGTGTAGCGCTGATGCAGGAAGGCATGGCCATCCAGCGCATCGCCCGTGGAGCCGTGATCCGGGTCGAAGGTCCAGCCGTCATCGCGCATCAGCCAGCCGACCACCGAGACCCCGACCAGTTCCTCCAGCCCCTTGAGTCTGCGCAGGATCAGGGTGCGGTGGGCCCAGGGGCAGGCCAGGGATACATACAGGTGATAGCGGCCGGCCTCGGCGGCGAAACCGCCTTCGCCGCTCGGCCCGGGGGCGCCATCGGCGGTGATCCAGTGGCGCCGCTGGGCGCTCTCGCGCTTGAACTGGCCGTCCTCGCCCGTGTCGTACCACTGGTCGTGCCAGCGCCCGTCGATCAGCAGCCCCATGATGTGCGTCCTCTTGTGTTGGAAACTCGAGGTCCAGTCTACCGAGTGTAAGTCGATAGAAAAGCGCAAATAGATGGGCTATTAGATCGATGCGTTAGATGGGTTTGCGGACTTCCCAGCGCCGCAGGGCCTCGGCGAAGGCCTCGTCGCGGGGCATGCCCAGGGCGCGCAGGGCCAGGGCCATGGTGCTCAGCACGGCCAGGCGGCCGTAGTCATCCTCCACCTCGCCGCGCCAGAAGGCCAGCAGGTGCGCGGGCTGCAGTTGCTCGGGCTTGACGTGGCGCTGCGGCGACAGCGGCAGCCAGTCCTCGTCCCAGTTGGCGCCCTGGGCCGTGCCATAGAGGTGGCTGGTGGCGTCCGGGTTGATCTCGATCTCGCCGCCTTCGCCCTTGATCACCACGGCGCTGTCGCCGAGCAGCTGGCTGGCCTCGCGGTGCACTGCCTGGTAGCCGGGGTGGAAGATGCTCTGCAGGCCGCAGCGAGCCCCCAGCGGGTTGAGGATGCGCGCCAGGGAGTGGATGGGCGAGCGCAGGCCGAGGGTGTTGCGCAGGTCGATCATGCGCTGCAGCTGCGGCATCCAGGCCCCCAGCGGGATGAAGGCCAGGCGCTGGTCGTCCAAAGCCCGCTCGACTTCGCCCCAGTTCTGGCACGGGGGGATGGCCAGCGGGTCGAGGCACTGTTCGCTGTACAGGCGCCCGGCGGTGTGGGCGCCGCCGCCGTGCAGGAGGATGCGCACGCCACTCTGGGCCAGGGCCTTGGCGGCCAGGAGGAACCAGGGCAGGTGGCGCTTCTTGCCGGCGTAGCTCGGCCAGTCCAGGTCCACGGCTATAGGAGGCGCCTGCAAACGCTCGCGGATGGCCTCGGCGAAGCCGGCCATTTCCTCGGCGCTCTCCTCCTTATGCCGCAACAGCATCAGGAAGGCGCCGAGCTGGGTGTCCTCGACCTTGCCATCCAGCAGCATGGCCATGGCTTCGCGGGCCTCGGTGCGGGTCAGGTTGCGCGCGCCGCGCTTGCCCTTGCCGAGGATGCGCACGAACTGGGCGAAGGGGTGTTCGGGAGGGGCTACGAGGTTCATAGGCAGTTCGTCGGTTTGGGCAGGCCCGCCAGCTTGGCGGCGAGTTTGGCGGGAGCGCCTTTGAACAGCAGGTTCAGGTGCAGGCTGCTGCCTTTTTCCGGTCCCAGCTTGAGCGCCGCGTACTTGATCAGCGGGCGATTGGCCGGCGACAGCTGGAACTCGGCATAGAAACTGCGCAGCAGGTGGAGGATTTCCCAGTGATCGTCGCCCAGGTGCAGCCCCTCATCGCGGGCCAGGGCCTCGGCCACGACTTCGGACCAGTCATCCAGCTCGGTCAGGTAGCCATCCTTGTCCAGCGCGATGGCGCGACCATCGACCATCAAGTGTTTCATAGCCAGCTGTTGACCTTGGCGAAGCGGCAGCTGAGTGCGACGAACCCCGGATAATCCACCGCCTGCACCCGGGGGTGAGGGGCGATGGCCCGGGCTTCGAGGTCTTCGGCCAAGGCAAACAGGGCAACGTCATCGGGCACCAGGTCCAGGGCTTGGCGCGGCGCGCTGCCGGCGCTCAGGGCGTACACCGCGTCTCCGCTGAGCAGCAGGCCATCGGTCGGCCCGAGCAGGCGCAGGCAGCTGCTCAGGCGGCTGTCGGAGAAGGGCGAATGGGAGAGTACGTGCAGAGTTGCCATCAGAGGGTAATCACCTGGTCATAGCGGTCGATAAGCGCCTTGAGGGCCTCGTCATCCAGTATCTCGGCGGTCAGCGCCAGCGGTTGATCGGCCAGGCCACGCTCTTGCAGGCTGCAGGCCGCGACATACAGCGACTCGACGCCGAACATCGGCAGCGCCTGCAGGTTGGCGCCCAGGTCTTTCTGCTGCAGGGCCTTGGGCTGTTGCCGCGGGATGAGCTGAAATACCCCGTCATCGAGAAACAGCAGGGCGATCGGCAGGTCGAAGGCGCCGCCGGCCAGGGCGATGTCCAGTGCCTCGCGGGCGCCAGGGCCCGCCCAGGGCGCCTGGCGGCTGATGATCAGCAGGGACTTGCTCATCTCACGGCCCTCCAAAGCACAGCAGGCGATCGGCCGTCTGCGCCGCTTCATGCAACTGGCCCAGGCCGGACAGTTCCCAGGGCGCCTCCAGGTTGGCCGCGCTGCGACCATAGCGCCGGGCTTCCTCCTCGTTGAGCACGCCGCGACGCAGAGCCGCTGCGATGCACACCACGCCATCGAGCTGGTGCGCCTGGATGAACGCGCGCCATTCGGCGGACAGGTCCAGTTCATCCTGGGGGGGGATCACGTTGTTCGAAGCGCTGTGCACGCCATCCTGATAGAAGAACAGGCGCACGATCTCGTGCCCGCCGGCCAATGCCGCCTGGGCGAAGCGCAGGGCGCGGCGCGAGGAGGGCGCGTGGGAGGCGGAAAACAGGGCGATGGCGAATTTCATGGGTAGGCCAAGCGGGAAATCTGCCGGAATGATAAAGCCTGCGCGCGCAAGATGCTCGCCGCAGGCATGAAAAAGCCCGCCGAAGCGGGCTTTCGATGGGGGCGGCTCGGTCAGTCGTCGCCCATCAGGCCGAACAGCTGCAGCAGGCTGACGAACAGGTTGTAGATCGACACGTACAGGCTGATGGTCGCCATGATGTAGTTGCGCTCGCCGCCGTGGATGATCTCGCTGGTCTGATAGAGGATGCAGGCCGAGGAGAACAGCACGAAGCCGGCGCTGATCGCCAGTTGCAGGCCGCTGATCTGGAAGAAGAAGCTGGCCAGGATGGCGCCGAGCAGGACGAAGAAACCGGCGGTGATGAAGCCGCTGAGGAAGCTCATGTCCTTGCGGGTGGTCAGCACGTAGGCGGACAGGCCGCAGAACACCAGGGCCGTCATGGAGAACGCCGAGCTGACCACTTCCGCACCGTTGGCCATGCCCAGGTAGCGGTTGAGGATCGGGCCCAGGGTGTAGCCCATGAAACCGGTCAGGGCGAGGGTGGAGACCAGGCCCCAGGGCGAATTACGCAGTTTCGCGGTGAGGAAGAACAGACCGTAGAAGCCGATCAGCACCACGAAGATATTCGGGTAAGGTACGTTGGCGCGCTGGGCGAAGAACGCCACCAGGCCGCTGAAGGCCAGGGTGATGGCCAGCAGGCCGTAGGTGTTGCGCAGGACGCGGCCAACCTCTTGTTGCTCAACCTGCGAGTGGCTGAGAGCGTAATCTTGTTCGCGCATGGCGACACTCCTTATTAAAGTGCTGGTGGTTCCGTGATCAGGCTGAGCCCGATCATAACAGAGCATAGGACAGTGCCAAGGCGCAGAGTTTGACAGTGTGTTGCGTTCCGGTAAGATTGCCGCCCGCAGCAACGCCGGAAGCGTGGCAGAGCGGTTGAATGCAACGGTCTTGAAAACCGTCGAAGGGGAAACTCTTCCGTGAGTTCGAATCTCACCGCTTCCGCCATACGACTGAAAACCCCTGATCGCCTCGCAGCTCAGGGGTTTTTTCGTTTCTCAACCCGTTGCTGGTCCTGCGGTCTGATCTGTCACCTCGCCACCCTGCAGCCGTTGCTCTTTCCTTGGGTAAGCCTGTTGCCCCGATGGCAGGTCTTCGTGGCCAGGCGTTGCGGCCCGATAAGCGAGAGCCAGCCGCGATAAAGCCTGGGCTGCGGCCTTTTCAGGGCGCTCGGAGTGGGCAAAGCGTCTGGCGCTCGTTGCGCAATGCCTGCCGTATGGTGCGTCTCTCTTCGGTCAATCCGAAGCTATTGCATGGTCTGCGCAGGCGAACTCAGGTGACAGATTTTGCTGTTAGAAAACAAAAAGACCATATAAAACAGATATTTATGCCTATAAATAGTGATGACTTGGGCTGGCGACAAATGCTTGACAATGTATGGGGCCGATTCTTTAGTTAGCTGTGGGAGAGGGATGATTTATCGGCTTTTTCGCGAAGGAGAGGGCGCGAAATAACCTTGGAACAACGCTAGGGGAGATTGTGATGGACCGGCCAATACGCACCCCGGACAAGGGGATGTCTGTTCACAATCGAATTCTGCCAGTTCCTCTGCATGATCCTCCCGCCTCCTGAGCCGTAGTGCCAACGAACTACGGCGCCATTCCTAAGTCCTCGCAGTTTCGCGACAGGGTTGCAGTTGACTGTCGCGAAGAGGGCTTGTTGTGGCCTTGGATTGAGTCAGCTGCATCCGTGTTCTGCGCCGATCGCGCGGGGGTGCTTCATGCGGCCTTGAGAGTGGCTGGGCTGCGAGAGAATGCTAACGAGGACAACGCCATGAAGACCCTGTTACTGGAGAACGTGGACAGACTAACCCCGGGAGATTGGAAGATTTCCGTCCGTGCGGGTGGTTGGGAGCCGGTTCCCGCGCTGGCCAGCGAGCTGTCGGAGGGCGAGGGCCGGCGTGACTTCCTGAGGCTCACGGCGGCGGCCATGGCTGCACCTCTATTCTTCGCCTCGACCGGCAGCGAGGCCCGCCGCCGGCGCCGCGGGCGCGATCCGGAGCCGGAGCCCGCGCCGGAACCCGGTCCGCCGGTCGTGCCGCCTAGCCCGCCGAGCATTCCCTGGGCCAAGGAGCTGCCGGAAGAGCCGCCCGTGCTGGAGGCCACCGAGCTGGACCCTGCCCCCACCGGCCTGGCGCAGACCGCCCTGGGCGAATGCGGGCGTGACAAGCATCAGCGCTGGGACCAGCTGTATGCCACGCCGCGCCAGTATCCGCCGATGCATTACGAGCTGAGCGTCGAGGAAAACGACGCCTGGGAATTCAACCCGGCCTACCCGAGGCAGCGCATCTGGGGCTTCACCGGCGACTCGTCCAAGGCGACCACCCCGGGGCCGACCATCATGGCCCGTTACGGTCAGCCGGTGGTGGTGCGCTTTCGTAACAACCTGCCGCAGAACCATGTCGGCTTCGGCTCGCCGGAAATCTCGATGCACCTGCACAATCACCATGTCGGCTCCGAGAGCGACGGCTTCCCCGGCGACTACTTCAGCCCGCTCAAGGCCGGCCCGACCCTGGCCGCGCCGGGGCGGTGGAAGGACCACTTCTATTCGAACATCTACGCCGGCTACGACGAACTGCAGAACGGTATCGGCGACGAGCGCGAGGCGCTGGGCACCCTGTGGTACCACGACCACACCTTCGACTTCACCGCGCCCAACCTGTACCGCGGCATGGCCGGTTTCTACCTGCTCTTCGACCATATCGACTCGGGCAACGAGCGCGACCCCAGTCCTACGGCCCTGCGCCTGCCCAGTTACCCCTACGACTATCCGCTGAGCTTCGGCGACCGCCGTTTCGACGCCAACGGCATGCTGGTCTACGACCAAGTGGACCCGGACGGCACTCTGGGCGACAAGGTCGCGGTCAACGGCCTGATCGAGCCGGTGCTGAAAGTGGCGCGGCGCAAGTATCGCTTCCGCCTGCTGGATATCGGCCCGAGCCGAATCTACGAGTTCTTCCTGACCCGTGCCAACGGCGTGTCGCAGACCTTCGACTACATCGGCAACGACGGCAACCTGTTCCCCGCGCCACTGCGCAATCGCGTCAGCGTGCGCATCGCCGTGGCCGAGCGCGCGGATATCGTCATCGACTTCTCCAAATACGCGATCGGCACCGAGCTGTTCCTGGTCAACCGCCTGATCCAGACCATATCGCGCCGTGCCGATGGTCTAGGGGCATCCACCCAGGTGTTGAAGTTCATCGTCGACCGCGAGCCGGCCGAGCAGGACCTGAGCCAGGTGCCGAATGTGCTGCGCGAATTGCCGCCCCTGGACCCGGCGGAGATCGCCGCGGCGCCGGTACGGCGCTGGGTGTTCGAGCGCAAGAACGGCATGTGGGCGATCAACGGCCAGTTCTTCAATCCCAATCAGTCGCGGGCGGTGATTCCCAAGGGCGGCGCCGAGGTCTGGGAGCTGGTGAACATCGACAACGGCTGGAGCCACCCCATCCATATCCACTTCGAGGAGGGGCGCATCCTCAGCATGACCCGCGACGGCGTCGCGGTGCCGGTACCCCCGGAGTGGCAGGGGCGCAAGGACGTTTACGTGCTCAGGGAAATGTCGAGCTTCAGGATCTTCCTGCGCTTCCGCGACTACGTCGGCAAGTACGTGATGCACTGTCACAACCTGATCCACGAGGATCACGCGATGATGCTGCGCTGGGACATCAGGGAAGACGACTAGTCGCCGCGACGGAGGTATTGCCATGAATACGCGAAGAAAACTGCTGGCCGGAATGGGCGCGGTGGCGCTGGGCGGGCTGCTCTGGCAGCGCTTCCCGGCGGAGGCGGACGGCGAGGTCGAGGATGCCGTTCAGGCCCCCGAGGATACCTACTTCCCCAACGTCTGGGTCACCACCCACGAGGGTGAACGGGTGCGCTTCTACGACGACCTGGTGCGGGGCAAGATCATCACGGTCAACATGATGTACGTGGACTGCGCCGGTGCCTGCCCGACCATGACCTCCAACCTGCGTAAGGTGCAGGATTTGCTCGGCGAGCGGCTGGGTGCGGAGGTGTTCATGTACTCCATCACCCTGCAACCGGAGATCGACCGCCCGGAACATCTCGAGGAGTACGTCAGGCAGCAGCGTCTGTTGCCCGGCTGGAAGTTCCTCACCGGTGACCCGGCCGATATCACCCGGCTGCGCTACGGCCTGGGCTTCTACGACCCGGACCCGGAAGTCGACCGCAACCTGGCCACCCATACCGGCATGCTGCGGGTCGGCAACGACCGCAACGAGCGCTGGACCATGGCGCCGGCCCTGGCCGACCCGGAGCGCATCATCACCACCATCAACCATGTCGATGGAGCCATGGTGCACACCGTCCATCGGGGGCGCGAGGGTGCCAGCCGCGTCGGCTAGCGGGGGGCATGCTCTACGGGAGGCGTGGGAATTAATGCTCGCAGCAAGGAGGTGCTCGGGCCCTGAACAAGGGTGAGCGTGATGAAGCACACAGCAACCGGAAGCGACAAGGACAAGGGGGGCGCGCCATCCCATGATGCCACTTCCCCGAAGCGCACCAGCAGCGTGCAAGAAGAGAAGGGCGAGGACGAAGGCCGCCGTGCCTTTATCAAGGGTACGGCGGTGGGCTTGGCGCTGCCGCTACCGCTGCTGCTGAGTGCCACGAGCGGTAGCGGCAAGAGGCGGGAGCGCCGCGACGACGAGGCCGAGCGGGGCGACAGGCCGGAGAAGAGTCCGCCGAGCATTCCCTGGCAGATCGAGTTGCCGCTGGCCCATGAGCCGCTGCGACCGGCGGTGCTCGACCCGGCGCCGATGGAGGAGGCCAACACCGCGGCCGGCGAGGCCGGGCGCGACGCCCATCAGCGCTGGGACGAGCTCTACGAGCGCGTGCGGGAATATCCGCCCGTTTACTACGAGATGAGCGCTGCGGAAAACCCCGCCTGGATCTTCAATCCGGCCTATCCGCCGCAGCGTACCTGGGGCTTCGCCTATGGCGGCACCGCCGCGACCTCGCCGGGGCCGACCATAATCGCGCGCTACGGCCAGCCGACCATAGTGCGCATCTACAACCACTTGCCCCAGGACCACAAGGGCTTCGGCTCGCCGGAGATCGCCACCCATCTGCACAACGCGCACACGGCCTCGGAGAGCGACGGATTTCCCGGGGACTTCTACAGTGCGTTCAAGGCCGGGCCGACCCTGGCCGCCCCCGGGCAGTTCCTGGATCACTTCTATCCCAACATCTACGCCGGCTACGACGAGCAGCAGAACGGCATCGGCGACCCGCGCGAAGCCTTGGGCACCTTGTTCTACCACGACCACACCATGGACTTCACCGCGCCGAACCTGGTCCGTGGCCTGATGGGCTTCCTCCTGCTGTTCGACGATGTCGACTCCGGCGACGAGCGCGACCCCAGTCCCGCGGCGCTGCGCCTGCCCAGCTACCCTTACGACTATCCCCTGGCGTTCGCCGACCGCCTATTCGACCGCAATGGCATCCTGTTCTACGACCCGGTGGACCCGGAGGGTACCCTGGGCGACAAGGTCATCGTCAACGGCTATGTCGAGCCGGTGTTGCGGGTGGCGGCGCGCAAGTACCGTTTGCGCCTGCTCAACGGCGGCCCGAGCCGCGTCTACGAGTTCTATCTGGTCGACGCGAACGACAGGGTGCAGACCTTCACCTACATCGCCAACGACGGCAACCTGCTGCCGGCGCCGCTGTTCAACCAGCAGCGGGTGCGCCTGAGCGTGGCCGAGCGCGGCGATATCGTGGTGGATTTTTCCCGGTACCCGATCGGCACCGAACTCTACCTGGTCAATCGCCTGGAGCAGGACGACACGCGGCGCCCGGATGAGGTGGAGGCCCCTGGCGTGCGCTTGCTGAAGCTGATCGTCGATCGTTTCCCGCCCGAGCAGGACCTCAGCCGGGTGCCGCCGGTGCTGCGCGAGCTGCGCCCGCTCGATCCGGAGGAGATCGCCAATGCGCCGGTGCGCCGCTTCGAGTTCGAACGCACCAACGGCATGTGGGCGATCAACGACAAGTTCTTCAATCCGCTGCGCAGCGCCGAAGACGTTCGCCAGGGCAGCGTCGAGGTCTGGGACCTGATCAACAACTCGGGCGGCTGGTCCCACCCCATTCACATCCACCTGGAGGAGGGGCGGATCATCGCCAAGTTCCAGGACGGCATCGACGAGGACGATCGGGTGCCCGTGCCGCCCCACGAGCAGGGGCGTAAGGATGTGTTCGCCTTGCTGCCGAACTCGCGGACCAAGGTGCTGCTGCGCTTTCGCGACTTCCTCGGCAAGTACGTCATGCACTGCCATAACCTGATCCACGAAGACCACGCGATGATGCTGCGCTTCGATGTCGTCGCGCCCGGCCAGCAGACGGATGACCCGGCTCCTGATCGGGACCGGCCCGGCGAGCGTCTCGACCGTGACGACAAGCGCTCGTCTCGAGGCCAGGGCAAGGGCCGCAGAGGCTAGGTGCTCGGCGCTTCGCCGGTCCCCCAAAGCCTGTGCCCGGAATTACCGGCTGGCCGTCTGCATTCCCCAAGCTAGAGCGGGTGCTCCCTCAGTGACGAAGGTGTCGAGGGGCGCTGTGTTTTTATGGCGTTTGCTATTTGACGCGCCTGCACCAAACTAGGTTCGTGTCGCGCTTTTTGATATGGTGAGCGTCGAAAAACAACCGCAATTCAGACCGCAGCAGTGATGCGCATGGGGAGTTCGCTTGATTAGGGTGCTGGTGGTCGATGACCACGATCTGGTTCGAACAGGCATCACGCGCATGCTGGCGGACATCGACGGCCTGCAGGTCGTCGGTCAGGCCGACTCCGGCGAGGAGTCGTTGAAGAAAACCCGCGAACTCAAGCCCGATGTCGTCCTGATGGACGTCAAGATGCCGGGTATCGGCGGCCTGGAGGCCACCCGCAAGCTGCTGCGCAGCCATCCTGAGCTGAAGGTGGTGGCGGTTACCGCGTGCGAGGAAGACCCTTTCCCCACCCGCTTGCTGCAGGCGGGGGCGGCCGGTTACCTGACCAAGGGCGCGGCGCTGACGGAGATGGTCCAGGCCATCCGCCAGGTGTTTGCCGGGCAGCGCTACATCAGCCCGCAGATTGCCCAGCAGCTGGCGTTGAAACCCTTCCAACCCCAGGGCAATGCTTCGCCATTCGACCTGTTGTCCGAGCGCGAAATCCAGATCGCGCTGATGATCGCCAGCTGTCAGAAGGTGCAGAGTATCTCCGACAAGCTGTGTCTGTCGCCGAAAACGGTGAACACCTACCGCTATCGGATCTTCGAGAAACTATCGATCACCAGCGATGTCGAGCTCGCCTTGCTGGCGGTGCGCCACGGCATGGTCGATGCCGTCAGCTGAGATGAACGCCCCGTTCGACGCCAGTGCCTTCCTCGCCACCTGCAGCAGCCGCCCCGGTGTCTACCGCATGTTCGGGGCGGACGCCAAACTGCTCTACGTCGGCAAGGCGAAGAACCTGAAGAAGCGCCTGGCCAGCTACTTTCGCAAGAGCGGCCTGGCGCCCAAGACCGCGGCGCTGGTCGGCAAGATCGCCCAGGTCGAGACTACCATCACCGCCAACGAGACCGAGGCGCTGCTGCTCGAGCAGACCCTGATCAAGGAGTGGCGGCCGCCCTACAACATCCTGCTGCGCGACGATAAGTCCTACCCCTACGTGTTTCTCTCCGACGGCGAGTTTCCGCGTCTGGGCATTCACCGCGGGGCGAAGAAGCTCAAGGGCCGTTATTTCGGCCCCTATCCCAGCGCCGGGGCGATTCGCGAGAGCCTGGGCCTGCTGCAGAAGGCCTTCCTGGTGCGCCAGTGCGAGGACAGCTACTTCAAGAACCGCACGCGCCCCTGCCTGCAGTACCAGATCAAGCGCTGCAAGGGACCCTGTGTCGGCCTGGTCGAGCCGCAGGAGTACGCCGAGGATGTGCGCCATTCGGTGATGTTCCTCGAAGGCCGCAGCAACGCCCTGAGCGCAGAGTTGTCCGCCGAGATGCAGCAGGCCGCCGGCGCGCTGGATTTCGAGCGGGCCGCCGAGCTGCGCGACCAGGTGGCCTTGCTGCGCCGGGTGCAGGATCAGCAGAGCATGGAAGGCGGCAGCGGCGATGTGGACATAGTCGCGGCCATGGTCAACCCCGGCGGGGCCTGCGTGCACTTGATCAGCGTGCGCGGTGGGCGGGTGCTGGGCAGCAAGAACTTCTTCCCCCAGGTGGCGATAGAGGAGGAGGGTAGCGAGGTGCTGCTGGCCTTCCTCGCCCAGTACTACCTCAGCAGTCAGGAGCGCGACCTGCCCAGCGAGTTGATCGTCAATGCGCTGCACGAGGACTTCCCCACGCTGATTTCCGCCATTGCCGAGGCGCGCAGTCGCGAGCTGAGCATCAGCCATCGCGTGCGCGGCACCCGCGCGCGCTGGCAGCAACTGGCCGTGACCAATGCCGAGCAGGCCCTCGGCGCGCGCCTGGCCAACCGCCAGCATGTCGCCGCCCGGTTCGAGGCCCTGGCCGAGGCCCTGGACATGGATGAACTGCCGCAACGCCTGGAGTGCTTCGACATCAGCCACTCCAGCGGCGAGGCGACCGTGGCTTCCTGCGTGGTGTTCGGCCCCGAGGGCCCACTGAAGTCCGACTACCGGCGCTACAACATCGAAGGCGTCACCGCCGGCGACGACTACGCGGCCATGCACCAGGCCTTGACCCGGCGCTTCAGCAAGATCAAGGACGGCGAGGGCAAGCTGCCCGATATCCTCCTGGTCGACGGCGGCAAGGGCCAGCTGGCCATGGCCCGCGAGGTCTTGGAGGAACTGGCCGTGCCCGACCTGATCCTACTCGGGGTCGCCAAGGGCGCCACCCGCAAACCCGGTCTGGAAACCCTCTACCTCAACGACGCCGCCCATGAGTTCACCCTGCCGGGAAACTCGCCGGCCCTGCACCTGATCCAGCAGATTCGCGATGAATCGCACCGCTTTGCCATCACCGGACACCGCGCGCGGCGCGGCAAGGCCCGGCGTACCTCCAGCCTGGAAGAAGTCGCCGGGGTGGGACCGAAGCGCCGCCGTGAGCTGCTCAATCATTTTGGCGGCCTGCAGGAGCTGACCCGGGCGAGCGCCGAGGAGATCGCCAAGGCCCCCGGCATCAGTAAAAAGCTTGCCGAGTCGATTTATGCCGCCCTGCACAGCGAGTAGAATGCCGACTCACCTCGCAGCCCAGTTGTGCCGATGAACATCCCCAACCTGCTTACCGTGCTCCGCGTCCTACTGATCCCGATCTTCATCCTGCTGTTCTATCTGCCTTTTTCCTGGAGCTATTGGGCCGCCGCCGGCGTGTTCGCCTGTGCCGCCTTCACCGACTGGTTGGATGGCTACCTGGCGCGTCGTTGGGAGCAGAGCACGCCTTTCGGCGCCTTCCTCGACCCGGTCGCCGATAAGTTGATGGTGGCCGTCGCCCTGGTGTTGCTGGTGGCCGAACATGCCAACCTGTGGCTGACGCTGTCGGCGGCAATCATCATCGGCCGGGAAATCGTGGTGTCGGCCCTGCGCGAGTGGATGGCCGAACTGGGCGCCCGTGCCCATGTCGCGGTGTCCAACCTGGCCAAGTGGAAAACCGCCGCGCAGATGCTCGCGCTGATCATCCTGCTGGCCAATCCGCCGCTGTTCAACTTCTGGGTGCTGCTTGGCTATGCGCTGCTGATCGTCGCCGCGGTGCTGACCCTGTGGTCGATGCTGCAGTACCTGCTGGCCGCCTGGCCGCACCTGAGTACCACCGCGGAAAAGAAATAAAGTTTTTTGAATCAAGGGGTTGACGGGGCGTTCTGAAGCTATAGAATGGCGCCCGTCACCAAGACAAGCGGGAATAGCTCAGTTGGTAGAGCACGACCTTGCCAAGGTCGGGGTCGCGAGTTCGAGTCTCGTTTCCCGCTCCAATTTCTACGGGCCGTTTACGACGGCCCGTTTGGTTTCAAGGCTGAGTAGCAGAGTGGTTATGCACCGGATTGCAAATCCGTGAACGCCGGTTCGATTCCGACCTCAGCCTCCAATTGAAAAGCCCCAAGTAGTCATCCTACTTGGGGCTTTTTATCGCGCGCCTGTTTTTATGCGGTTCGACAAGCCAGGGCCGTTTCATGCGGCTCATGTAGCAGTGCTCGGGGCCCTCGCGATTACCCAGGGAAGGCCGGTATGTTCGGGGAACATTGCCCCGGCCCCTTTTCTTCTTGCGGTGACGGCATGACCGGGTGGTTCAATAGCTTTCGTATTCGCCTCACGCTGTTCTTTGGTGCACTCAGCATGGCCTTGGGGCTGGGGCTGTTCCTGTATATCACCCAGGTCTCATCGGAAAGCATGACCAATGCCCGAGGGGAAACCCTTAGAGGGCTGACCGGGCACATCGCCGATGTCCTGGCGGAAACTCTGCGCGAGCGTGAGCGTGAGCTGTGGTTGCTCAGCCAGAGCCCGATGTTCGTCGATGGCCCGCTCGACGGGGTGGCGATGCGCAGGCGACTGGACCAGGTCAAGGCGTCTTATCGTCACTACGCCTGGCTTGGGGTTGCGGATGCCGCCGGCATGATCCAGTCTGCCGCCGATGGTCTGCTGATAGGCCAGAACGTCGATCAGCGGCCCTGGTTCCAGGAGGGCCGCAAAGGGCGCTTTGTCGGTGATATCCATGAGGCGGTGTTGTTGGCCAAAAAACTGGCGGCATTGCCTTCCGGCGAGCCGCTCCGTTTCGTGGACTTTGCCGCGCCCATTCATGACGCCAGGGGAGAGCTGCGCGGCGTGCTGGCCGCCCATGCCCATTGGCAGTGGGTGGCGGAGGTCATCAACAGGGCGCTACCCGCCAATGCCGAAGGCGAGAAGATCGAGGCCCTCATTTTCAGCGCGGATGGTCGGTTACTCCACCCCTATGAGGAAATCGGTCAGCTGAGCCTGCCCGCGCAACTGAAGGCTGGGGAAAATTCGCCGACCATCGTCGAATGGAGCGACGACGGACGCTATCTGACCAGCAATGTGGTGGTTCGCGCTTCCACCAGAGTGGAGCTCGGCTGGCGTGTGGTGCTACGCCAACCGGTTCAACACGCGCTCGCCCCAGTCGCGCGCATGCAGCGTAGCCTTATCCTGCTGGGGCTGTTCACCTCGGCGGTGTTCATGCTGCTGGCCTACCGCCTGGCAGTGGCGTTCAGCCGGCCCGTCGAGCAATTGGCTGTTGCGGCGCGGCGCATCGAGCGGGGCGATGAGCAGACTCACTTTCGTTTCGCTGGACGCACACTTGAGCTGCGCGGGCTGGCCGCGTCTCTGGAGGGCATGACGAGTACCTTGCTGGCCAACCGGCAGGCTCTGGAGGCGAGTAACGCCAGCCTGGAGCAGAAAGTCGAGGAGCGCACCGCCGAACTGACGGAGGCCAACCAGCAGCTCAGCCTGCTGGCGCGGCGTGACGCCCTGACTGGACTGCATAACCGGCTGGCAGCCACTGAACGGCTGCGCGAGGAGTTCCTGCGTGCCCAGCGTAGCGGCAAGCCCTATGCCTTGCTGTTGCTGGATGTGGACTACTTCAAGAAGGTCAACGACACCCATGGCCATGCAGTGGGCGATGCGGTGCTCAAGCACGTTGCCTCTCTCCTTGGCGTGGCTTTGCGACAGACCGATTTCGTGGCCCGCTACGGTGGTGAAGAGTTCCTGGTGTTGCTGCCCGAGTGCGATCGGTCGAATGCACTTCTGGTCGCCGAGAAAATTCGTCAGCGAGTGGCTTCGGCCACTGTGCCGGGGGTGGGGCACATCACCCTGAGCTGTGGTGTGGCCATGGCCGATGTGGGCGATCAGGACGAGGACTTGGCCGTGCGCCTTGCCGACCAGGCCCTGTACCAGGCTAAAGATGCCGGCCGCAACAGGGTGGTTTTTCAGGCGCAGGCTCTGGCTTGATTCGCCATGCAACGCGGCTGCCGCGCAGCGGGTCATCGCCAGCGGCTTCGTTAGCCTGCAAATGGGGCTGGAGTCTCTGCGTCAATCGCCGAGCCGCAGTTTCCCCAGGGCTGCAGCCCAGCTAGAAAGCTCCCAAAAATAATGGTTTACGCGCATTTTCTAATAAAACTGAAAGGTTGCGGCTTCGTCGAGTGCTGTATATAGTCCTGGCCTCGCTCGAGCCAGCCAAGGCTCGCTGCGTTGGGCCAGGCCTCATTCGTCGTGAATGACAGGGCCCTGCCCGCCGTCCGTTAGCCATTCATCTGCTTAGCCAGGTGAGATGCGCCGAAGCGCCCCGATGGTGAAATTGGTAAACACAGCAGACTTAAAATCTGCCGACCGCAAGGTCTTGCCGGTTCGATTCCGGCTCGGGGCACCATACTGGGTATCGAGTCTTGCTCCAGCGCCTGCTCGGGCAAGCTGAGAGTCCAACCGCGCAACGGGTCGTTTCCCTTTATGCCGCGCCGTCTCCAATGCCTGTCCCCTGCGGTGAAGTGCGCAAATCCAGTGCATTCCCTGACTCGCCTCGCCATGTTCTGGGAGATCTTCCCGGGCTCGGCCTCCCGCAGCGTCTGCGATAAGCGCCTAAATCTCTCCTATAGTTAAAACAGACCTGCCCACCTCCGAGGCACTGTTGTAGTGCATGTCGGACGTCTGAAGTAAAGCCCCCATGGGCACCAAGTCCCTCATCTGCATACGCCGGGCGAGCGTTTAAGTGGCAGCCGGTCCGCAAGGGCTCCGGGTGATTCTGGAGCTGGGCGGGTTCGCCGCGCAGTTGTGATGCGCAACCACAAGTACATGAGGAACCCCCATGGAACATGCACTCAGTTTCGCAACATGGTTCTGGCTGATCGTGCCGATGGGCGGCGTCGTTCTGCTGTCGCTGGTTACCTACCTAATGGGCAAGTGAGGAGCGCCAGCCATGAGCATGAGTACCCCCACCCTTGTGACTTTCATCATCTATCTGATTGGCATGCTGGTGATCGGGTTTGCGGCCTATCGGCTCACCGACGACCTGTCCGACTACGTACTCGGCGGACGCCGCCTCGGACCCGGCGTGGCGGCGCTGAGCGCCGGCGCCTCGGACATGAGCGGCTGGCTGCTGCTCGGGCTGCCCGGTGCGCTCTATGCCGCCGGCATGAACCAGGTGTGGATCGCGGTGGGGCTGACCATTGGCGCCTACCTGAACTGGCAGTTTGTGGCGCGGCGGCTGCGGGTTTACACCGAGGTCGCACGAGACGCGATCACCGTGCCCGACTACCTGGAGAATCGCTTCCATGACAGCAGCAAGGTGTTGAGGATGATCTCGGCGCTGGTGATTCTGCTGTTCTTCACCTTCTACACCTCGTCCGGCATGGTGGCAGGCGCGACCCTGTTCGAGAAGAGTTTCGGCATGGAGTACGGTGTCGCGCTCTGGGTGGGCGCGATCGTCATCATTTCCTATACCTTTCTCGGCGGTTTTCTGGCCGTGTGCTGGACCGACTTCGTGCAAGGCCTGCTGATGTTCCTCGCCTTGCTCATGGTGCCGATTGCGGTGATCGCGGCCGATGGTGGCTGGGGCAACACGGTGTCGGAGGTGGCGGCGATCGATCCGGCGCGGCTCGACATCTTCCATAACATGACGCTGTTCGGCATCGTCTCGCTGATGGCCTGGGGGCTGGGTTATTTCGGCCAGCCCCATATCGTCGTGCGCTTCATGGGCCTGCGCCGTTCTCGCGACATGCCCACCGCCAAGCTGATCGGCATGACCTGGATGGTGCTGGCGCTGTATGGCGCGATCTTCACCGGCTTTGCCGGCATCGCCTACTTCGCCGAGAGTCCGCTGGAGAATCCGGAAACGGTGTTCATCAGCCTGTCGCAAGTGCTGTTCAATCCCTGGGTGGCCGGCGTGCTGCTGGCGGCAATCCTGTCGGCGATCATGAGCACCATCGACTCGCAGCTGCTGGTGTCCTCGAGCGCCCTGACCGAAGACTTCTACAAGGCCATGATCCGGCCTAACGCCGGCCAGCAGGAGCTGGTGTGGATCGGCCGCGGTACGGTGATTCTGATCGCGCTGATCGCGGTGCTCATGGCGCGCGACCCCGACAGTACGGTGCTCGGTCTGGTTTCCTATGCCTGGGGCGGGTTCGGCGCGGCGTTCGGCCCGGTGATCATCCTGTCGCTGTTCTGGAAGCGCATGACCCGCAACGGCGCGATTGCCGGCATGGTGGTCGGCGCGCTGACGGTGATTCTGTGGAAGCAGGTCGAAGGCGGCATGTTCGACATGTACGAGATTCTTCCCGGCTTCATCCTCTGTGCGCTCACGGTTGTCGGGGTCAGCCTGATGGGGCCGGCGCCGACGGCGGCGATCCGGAGCGAGTTCGATGCCTTCGAGAAGACCCTTCATGACTAGCTGCGGGTAGACGACCGCGTCGCGCACGCGGCCACCGCAAGGCCGGCGGAGGCGTCCGCCCAGATTCCAGGCGAGGACGAGACGATGATCTTCGATACTCCCCCACTGCAACCCGATGCGCTGCGGCGCGAGATCGACGCCCACTACCGGGCTGACGAGGCGAGTTGTGTGACGGCGCTGCTGGGGCAACTCGATCTATCGTCCCAGGCCCAGGCGCGGATCCAGGCGACGGCCGGCCGCTTGGTCGAGGGCGTGCGCGCCAAGTCCAAGGGCGGCATCGACGCCTTTCTGCACCAGTACGGTTTGTCTACCCAGGAAGGGGTGATGCTGATGTGCATCGCCGAGGCGCTGCTGCGCATCCCCGACGACGCAACCCAGGAGGCCCTGATCCGCGACAAGATGTCGGCGGCCAACTGGGATGCGCACCTGGGGCGCAGCGACTCGGTGTTCGTCAACGCCTCGACCTGGGCGCTGATGCTGACCGGCCGGGTCGTCGGCCTGCGCGGCGTCAAGGGCCAGACGCCAGGGGCGGTGCTGCGCCGGCTGGTCGCCCGGGTCGGCGAGCCGATGATCCGCGAGGCCGTGAACCAGGCGATGCGCATCATGGGCAAGCAGTTCGTCATGGGCCGCACGATCGGCGAGGCGCTCGAACGCGCCAAGGCCTTCGAGCGCAAGGGCTATCGCTACTCCTACGACATGCTGGGGGAGGCGGCGCGGACCATGGCCGACGCCGATCGCTTCTTCGAGTCCTACCGCAGCGCGATTGCCGCCATCGGTCGGGTGTCGGGCGGCAAGGGGATCTACGACGGGCCGGGTATCTCGGTGAAGCTGTCGGCGCTGCACCCGCGCTACGAACTGTGGCAGGAGCGCCGGGTCATGGACGAGTTGGTGCCGCGCATGCATGCGCTGGCGGTCGAGGCCGCCCGGCTCGACATCGGGCTCAATATCGACGCCGAGGAGGCGGCGCGGCTGGACATCTCCCTCGACGTGTTCGAGGCGATTTCCGGCTCCGACGACCTCAAGGGCTGGGACGGCTTCGGCGTCGTGGTGCAGGCCTACCAGAAGCGAGCGCCCTTCGTCATCGACTGGCTCGCCGACATGGCGCGGCGCCACGGCCGTAGGCTCATGGTGCGCCTGGTCAAGGGCGCCTACTGGGATGCGGAGATCAAGCTGTCGCAGGAGCTGGCACTGCCCGACTATCCGGTCTACACGCGCAAGATGAACACCGATGTCGCCTACCTCGCCTGCGCGCGCAAGCTGCTCGCGCAGCGCGACCTGTTCTATCCGCAGTTCGCGACCCACAACGCCCACTCCATTGCCTCCGTGCTGGAGTACGCGGGCGACAAGGGCGGCTTCGAGTTCCAGCGCCTGCATGGCATGGGTGAGGAACTCTACGAGGGCGTGGTCGAGGACAAGCGCATCGGCATGCCGTGTCGCATCTATGCGCCGGTCGGCGGGCATGAGGATCTGCTCGCCTACCTGGTACGGCGACTGCTGGAAAACGGCGCCAACAGCTCCTTCGTCAACCGCATCCAGGATGAATCGCTGCCGGTCGAGGCGATCATCGCCGATCCGGTCGCTCAGGTGCAGGCGCTGCCCTACATCCCACACCCGCATATCCCCCAGCCGCGCGACCTGTACGGCCAGGGCCGGAGCAACTTCGCCGGGCGGGATCTGTTCGATCGCGCGACCTTGCGCGAGTTTGCCGAGGCCATGGCGGCGGCCGAGCAGGGTGCCTGGAGCGCCGGGCCGATCATCGACGGCGAGGAGCGCAAACGCGACGCGTGCGAGGTCCTGAGCCCGGCCGACCGCACCCGTGTAGTCGGCCATGCTGGTGAGGCTACGGGCGAGGACATCGAACAGGCCTTGGCCAGTGCACAGTGCAGTGCCGTGGACTGGGCCGCGACGCCGGTCGCCGAACGCGCTGCCGCGCTGCGCCGTCTGGCCGACCTGATGGAGCAGGAGGCGCCGCAACTGATGGCCATCGCTGTTCGCGAGGCGGGCAAGACGCTAGCCGACGCGCTCGCCGAGGTGCGCGAGGCGGTCGATTTCTGTCGTTATTACGCGCAGCGCGCCGAGCACGACTTCGGCCAGCCGGTGAGGCTGCGCGTACCCTCCGCGGCGGGCCACGAGGCTCGTCTGCATGGCGGTGGGGTGTTCTGCTGCATCAGCCCGTGGAACTTCCCTCTGGCGATCTTCACCGGTCAGATCACTGCGGCATTGGCCGCGGGTAACGCGGTGGTGGCCAAGCCTGCGGAGCAGACGCCGCTGATCGCCGCCGCCGGGGTCCGGCTCATGCACCGCGCCGGCATCCCGACCGGCGTACTGCACCTGTTGCCCGGCGATGGTGCGCGGGTAGGTGGAACGCTGGTCGCCGACACCCGCGTCAGCGGCGTGTGCTTCACCGGTTCGACCGAGGTCGCCCAGCTGATCAACCGCACGCTGGCACGGCGCGACGGTGCGCTCTGCCCATTGATCGCCGAGACCGGCGGTCTCAACGCGATGATCGTCGACTCCAGCGCGCTGCCCGAGCAGGTGGCCCGCGACGTGGTCATGTCGGCCTTCCAGAGTGCCGGCCAGCGTTGTTCGGCGCTGCGCGTGCTGTTCGTGCAGGAGGACGTCGCCGACAAGATGTTGAAGATGATCTGCGGCGCGATGGAGGAGCTCAACGTCGGCGACCCGGCGCTGTTGTCCAGCGATATCGGCCCGGTCATCGACGAGGAGGCCAAGGGCCTGCTCGAGCAGCACATCAAGCGCATGCGCGGCGAGGCGAAGCTGCTCAAACAGGTCAAACCGGGGCCGAGCAGCGGCAGGGGCAGTTTCGTCGGCCCGGTCGCTTTCGAGCTGGACAGTCTTTCGCGGCTCAAGCGCGAGGTGTTCGGGCCGGTGCTGCACGTCATCCGCTTCCCCGGCGAGCAGATCGGCAAGGTCGTCGAGACCATCAACGCGACCGGATACGGACTGACCCACGGCATCCACACCCGGGTCGACGAGACGCGTGATTACATCCTCGAACGTGTGCGCGCCGGTAATACCTATGTGAACCGCAACCAGATCGGCGCGGTCGTGGGCGTCCAACCCTTCGGTGGCGAAGGGCTGTCGGGCACCGGCCCGAAGGCGGGCGGGCCGCACTATCTGCAGCGCTTCGCCAGTGAAGTCGTCGATGGCGCAGCAGGGGAGGCCGCCGCCCCCACTGGCGGCCCAGGCGCAATGGCGGGGGTCTCACGGGAGCAGTTCAGCCGTGCTCTCGAGGAGGCGCGCACCGCAGCACCGGCTTGGGCGGCTAGGCCAGTCGCTGAGCGGGCCGACCTGCTGGAGGCGGTCGCCGCGGCGCTCGAGGCTTCCGAGCAGAAGCTGGCTGGACTCGATCCGGACTCTGGGCAGGGCATCGCTCGGGCCGCCGAGTCTCTGCGTTTCTATGCGGCCCATGCGCAAGCCGAACTGGCCGAGCCCATCGGGCTGCCAGGGCCTACCGGTGAGCGCAACCAAATGTGGTTCCCGCCGCGCGGCCTCGTGGCCTGTTTCGCGGCGGCCGGCAGCGGCTTCACCGCGCTTGCCGCCCAGTGCGGCGCGGCGCTCGTCGCGGGCAACGCCGTGCTGCTGTGGCACGAGGACGAGCCCATCGCCACCGAGCTACAACGTCTGCTGCATGCCGCCGGGCTGCCGAAGGCATCGGTTGCCGTGCTGGCGGCCGGCAGCGATGCGACGCTCAAGGAGGTGATCGAGGACGCGCGTGTCGATGCCGTCGCACTTGCCGGCCCGCACGACCTCGCGAAGGCGCTCAATCGTGTGCTGGCCGAATGCGACGGCGCGATCCGTCCGTTGATTCCATTCGCCCTGCAGGCACATGCGGGCGGCGCGCCGGGTTGCCCGCTCGCCGGCAGCCCGGCCTACCTGCACCGTTTTGTGCTGGAACGCGCCGTGAGCATCGATACCACCGCGTCGGGTGGCAACGCCTCACTGTTCACGATGGAGTAGCCGCCCCCTAGCTCGCGAGGACCAGAATAGGTTCCGCGTGGTACCGCGCTTGTCGCTGCAAGGCACTGGCGCCATCATCGGTCAAGGCAGATGAGGTGCTGGAGCGCCTATGACGACGAGGCGTGCCATGACGAGCAAGGCAGGGCCCCCTCGGGCGCTGGTGGTGATGGGTGTCAGCGGCTCGGGCAAGAGCACGCTCGGTCGGGCCGTGGCCCGCGCACTCGGCTGGCGCTACCTCGAGGGCGATCTGTTCCATCCCCCGCAGAATATCGAGCGAATGCGCGCCGGCATCCCCCTGGGCGATGCCGAGCGCGGCCCTTGGCTGGATGCCCTGGCCCATGGGGTGCTGGCCGTCCAGGCGGCCGGCGAAGGGGTGGTGCTGGCCTGTTCGGCGCTCAAGCGTAGCTACCGGCAACGCCTGCGTGCCGCCGTGCCTGGACTGCGCTTCGCCCACTTGAGTATCGACCCGGCCAGCGCTCGGCGGCGGGTCAACGCCCGCGCCGGCCACTTTATGCCGAGTAGGCTGCTCGACAGCCAGTTCGCCTGTCTCGAAGACCCCAGCGGCGAACCCGGGGTGCTGCTTATGGATGCCACTCTCAGCAGGGGCGCGCTGCGCCGGCAGCTCTGCGCCTGGCTGGGCGAGCGCGGCTAGGCGCGGGGGATCGCAGGCCTCAGGCGCTGGCCTGGTCGATCTTCCTCTCCTGGGCCGCGACCTGCTGGCAAATCTCGATGATCTGCTCGCGCATCCAGCGGTTGGCCGGGTCCTGGTCGGTGCTCTCATGCCAGTACAGGTGGGTTTCCAGGGTCGGTACGTCGCTGACCGGCAACTCCACATGGTGCAGGCCGTTGCGCCGGGCGAAGCGCTCCGGCACGGTCATGGCCATGTCGGTCTGCTGCATCACGGTGCTGGCCATCAGGTAGTGCTGCGAGCGCAGGGCGATCTTGCGCTGGATGCCCATCTTGCCCAGGGCCAGGTCGATGTAGCCCAGGCCGCTGCGGCGACTGGAAATGTGGATATGGGTCAGGGACAGGTACTCGTCCAGGCTGAGCTTGTCCTTGGCCAAGGGGTGGCCCTGGCGTAAAGCGCAGACATAGCGATCCTCCATCAGCTTGACGTGGCGTACCTGGGGGTCGGTATTCAGGGGCGCGTCCACGGCGAAGTCCAGGCGGCCGGCGGCCAGCTCCTTGGTGGTCTCGCGCCGCTTGGCCAGCATGCTCTCGATCACCAGTTGCGGCGCCAGGCGACGCAGGCGCTGGAACAGCGGCGGCAGGATGACCGCCTCGGTCAGGTCGGTCATGCTGATGCGGTAGGTCTTGTTCGCCTGGGCCGGGTTGAAGGTGCGGCTCTCCTGCACCGAGATGCGCAGCTGCTGCAGGGCGTTGCGCACCGGGCCGATGATGTTCTGCGCCATGGGCGTGGGCACCATGCCCTGGGCGGTGCGCACGAACAGCGGGTCGTTGAAGGTCTCGCGCAGGCGCGCCAGGGCGTTGGATACCGCCGGCTGGGTGATGCCGACGATCTGCCCGGCGCGGGTCAGGTTGGCCTCGCTGTAGATGGCATCGAAGACGACAAAGAGGTTGAGGTCGACCTTGTTCAGATTCATTGCGAGCGGGCTCCGCGGCTGGTCCGGTTCGCCGGATCATATATCGGTTATGAATGTTTATACACGACGAAAATAGCTTAGATTAATCAAAAGCCCTGTTCTAGCATCCTTCCCATGTCGCCAAGACCTCACTCAAATCCCGTCAGAAGGTAGCCCCATGGATTTCGCCTACTCCCCCAAGGTCCAGGAACTGCGTGAACGCGTGACGGCGTTCATGGAGGCCCATGTCTATCCGGCCGAAGCCGTGTTCGAGCAGCAGGTGGCCGAGGGCGACCGCTGGCAGCCGACCGCGATCATGGAAGCGCTCAAGGCCAAGGCCAAGGCCGAGGGCCTGTGGAACCTGTTCCTGCCCGAGTCCGAGCTGGGCGCCGGCCTGAGCAACACCGAATACGCGCCTCTTGCCGAGATCATGGGCAGCTCGCTGATCGGCCCGGAACCCTTCAACTGCGCCGCGCCGGACACCGGCAACATGGAGGTGCTGGTGCGCTACGGCAGCGAGGCGCAGAAGCAGCAGTGGCTCAAACCCCTGCTCAGCGGCGAGATCCGCTCGGCCTTCGCCATGACCGAGCCGGGCGTGGCCTCGAGCGACGCCACCAACATGGAGGCCAGCGCCGTGCGCCAGGGCGACGAGTGGCTGATCAACGGCCGCAAGTGGTGGACCTCGGGCGCCTGCGACCCGCGCTGCAAGGTGATGATCTTCATGGGCCTGACCGACCCGGAGGCGCCGCGCCACCAGCAGCATTCGATGATCCTGGTGCCGATGGACGCCCCCGGCGTCAAGGTGCTGCGCCCGCTGCCGGTGTTCGGCTACGACGACGCGCCCCACGGCCACGCCGAGGTGCTGTTCGACAACGTGCGGGTGCCCTATGAGAACGTCATCCTCGGCGAGGGTCGCGGTTTCGAGATCGCCCAGGGCCGCCTAGGCCCGGGCCGTATCCATCACTGCATGCGCTCGATCGGCATGGCCGAACGCGCCCTCAAGCTCATGTGCGAGCGCGCCATCGAGCGCACCGCCTTCGGCAAGCCACTGGCGCGCCTGGGCGGCAATATCGATCTGATCGCCGACTCGCGCATGGAAATCAACATGGCCCGCCTGCTGACCCTCAATGCGGCCTACATGATGGACACCGTCGGCAACAAGATCGCCGCCAGCGAGATCGCCCAGATCAAGGTGGTGGCGCCCAACGTCGCGCTCAAGGTGATCGACCGCGCCATCCAGATCCACGGCGGCGCCGGGGTCTCCAACGACTTCCCGCTGGCCTACTGGTACGCCATGCAGCGCACCCTGCGCTTGGCCGACGGCCCGGACGAGGTGCACCGCGCGGCGATCGGCAAGTTCGAGATCGGCAAGTACATGTCCCGCGAGGCGATGAAGGCCACGCGCTGAAGGCGGGCACGCCGATTGAACGGCCTGGGCCCGCCATGGGGTGGGCCCCGGGCATCTGGCTCGTTTCTCAGGGCCGCGGCTCGTCGCAGTCGTCCTGCAGCCAGCCCAGGCGCAGATGCAGTTGCGCGGCGAAGGTGCGGGCCGCCAGCTCCTCATGGACGTTCAGGGCGCGCCGGCCGCAGCACCCTTGTACGATGGCATGGATACTGACCGGGGGCGCGTCAGCTGCTGTGACGGTCCTGGGTGTGTGTGCGGGTCTTGAGCAGCGACAGCGCCACGCCGCCGCCCAGCAGCGCCAAGGTTACGCCCAGCGACAGCAGCGCCGGCACCGGGCCGAGCAGCTCGTGCAGGAAAATCTTGCCGCCGATGAAGATCAGCACCAGTGCCAGGGCGTATTTCAGATAGACGAAGCGGTGCATCAGCGAGGCCAGGGCGAAATACAGTGCGCGCAGGCCGAGAATCGCGAAAATGTTCGAGGTGTAGACGATAAAGGGGTCCTGGCTGATGGCGAACACCGCCGGCACGCTGTCCACGGCGAAGACCAGGTCGGCCAGCTCGATCAGCACCAGGGCCAGCAGCAGCGGCGTGGCATGCAGCCGCAGCCTGCCGCCGCCGGGCTCCGGCAGGCGCACCAGAAAGCGCCCGCCATGCAGCTCGTCGGTGACCCGCAGGTGCCGGCGCAGGAAGTTCAGCAGCGGGTTGCGCGCCAGGTCCGGATGCCGCTCCTCGCGGGTAAACAGCATCTTCACCCCGGTGAGCAGCAGGAAGGCGCCGAACAGGTAGAGCACCCAGTCGAAACGCTGTATCAGGGCGGTGCCCAGGCCGATCATCAGCGCCCGTAGCAGCACCACCCCGAGGATGCCCCAAAACAGCACCCGGTGTTGGTAGCGACGGGGAATGTCGAAGTAGCTGAGGATCACCGCCATGACGAAGACGTTGTCCATCGACAGCGACTGCTCGACCAGCAGACCGGTGTAGAACTCCAGGGCCTTGGTCGCCCCCAGCTGCCACCAGATCCAGGCTCCGAACGCCATGCCCACGCTGAAGTAGCCGCCGTAGAGCAGCAGGCTCTCGCGCATCTCGATTTCATGCTGCTCGCGGTGCAGCACCCCCAGGTCCAGCACCAGCAGGGCGACGACGATGGCGGCGAAGGCCAGCCAGAACCAGCCGGGGGTGCCGAGAAAGGAGAGGGTGAGGAGGCTGTCCAGTGCGGTCATAGGCCCTCCCTGATGTCCGCCTAAGTTGAGAACCAACTTGGTGACGCCGACATCACGGTGAACATTCACCGCCAGAGGGGCCCGGTATCACTGGGAGTAAGGCTAGAGCCGAATACCCCCCAGGGCAAATCCCAGGCCGCCGACGATGCCGGCCTGGGATGCAAGCGGGCTCAGTACACCCAGACTTCGACCCGGCGATTCTTGATCCGCCCTTCGTCGGTATCGTTGACGGCCACCGGCAACTCGTCGCCCAGGCCGATGATGTCGCGGAAGATCACTCCCTGCTTCGCCAGTTCGCGGCGCACCGCCATGGCACGCAGCTTGGACAGCAGCTCGGCCCGGGCCGGATCGGACTTGGGGTCGCCGAACCCGACCAGCACCACCTTGTGGCGCAGCTTGTCCTGCTCCTTGAGGAAGGTCAGCACCCGGGCGAAATCCTGCCCGGTCTTGTTGTCCAGGCTGGCGCTGCCCTCCTGGAAGCGGAAGTTCACCGACAGGCGCTGGGCGTCCCTGGCCAGGGCCTGGTAGGCCGCCGGCATGGCCGGGTCGGGCTTGACCTGCACGGCCTGCACGGTCTGCGCGATGAAGCCGTTCTGCGCCACTATGGCCTGTCCGCGCGGGCTATGGGCGAAGCGGATCAGGGCCTTGGCCCAGGGATTGTCCAGCGCCGGCTGGTTGTACAGGAACAACCGTCGCGACAGGGGGTAGTCCTCGGTGGCGATCAACGTCTCGCTCGGCGGCATGGCCAGGGAATCCCCGGCGGCGACGGCCAGGGCCTTGGCCTGACGAATGTAGGGCAGGCCGATAAAGCCGATGCCCTGGGTGTCCCGGCTGACCAGGTCGGAGAGGCGCTCGCTGGATTCGAAGCGGCGGGCGCCGGCGGCCAGGTTCTTGCCATTGGCGGCCAGTACCAGCTCCTTGAAGGTGTCGTAGGTGCCGGAGTTGTCGTCCCGGGCGTACAGGTTGATCGGCCCCGGGCGCCCACCGAGCTGCGCCCAGTCGGCGATCTCGCCGGCGAACACCTGGGCCAGCTGATCGATGCGCAGCGCCTCGATGGGGTTGCTTGGATGCAGGATGATCGCCAGGCCGTCGATGGCGATGACCTGCTCGGCGTCCCGGCTCCTCATGTCGCCGAGGGCCGCCAGGGCGGCGACCTCGCCGGCCTTGATCGGCCGCGAGGAGGCCGCCAGATCGGCGCTGCCGCTGTGCAGGGCGGCGAAGCCGGTGCTGGAGCCGTGGGCCGCCACCTCGATGATCACGCTGCGGCCCTGGTCGGTGGTGCCGACGATCCGCTGCTCGTTCTCCGCCTTGCCCGGTCGCACGTCGATGGCGTCGACGCCTTGCTGTTCGAGCAGGCCCTTGGCCAGCGCCGGTCCGAGCTTCGCGCCTATGGTGTTGGAGCCCTGGATGCGCAGCACGCTGCTGCCGTCGGCGGGAACCGGCAGGGCGGCGGAGATCGGCCCGGACAGGAGCGAGCCGATGAAGCCTAGCAACAGCAGGGCTGCGTTCAGGTTCCGGGGTTGGCGATCACGATCTTGCAGGGCGCGCGGCATGCTGCAGACACCTTCTATGGGTGGATGAGGATGCCGTGACGATAAGACAGAAAGATGACCGAAATGTGACAGCTGCGTGTGCGCGGATGCTCTAGGATGAGGCTTACCGGCAAGCCCGCCGATTGCCGGGGCTCGGCAATCGGCTCGGCTCAGCTCAGCTCCAGCCAGATCGGCGCGTGGTCCGAGGGCTTCTCCATGCCGCGCAGTTCGTAGTCGATGCCAGCGTCCTTGATCCGCGCCTGCAGGGCCAGGGAGGCGAGGATCACGTCGATGCGCAGGCCGCGTTTGGGCTCGTCCTCGAAGCCGCGGCTGCGGTAGTCGAACCAGCTGAAGCGGTCGTTCACCTGCGGGTTGAGGCGGCGGAAGCTGTCCACCAGGCCCCAGTCCTTCAGCTCGGCCAGCCACTGCCGTTCCTCCGGCAGGAAGCTGCACTTGCCGGTCTTGAGCCAGCGCAGGCGGTTCGGCTCGCCGATGCCGATGTCGCAATCCTCCGGCGAGATGTTGATATCGCCCATCACCACCAGCGCCTGCTGCGGCTGGAACCGGCTGCGCAGCAGCTGCTGCAGGTCGGCGTAGAAGCGCTGCTTGGCGGGGAACTTGAGCGGGTGGTCGCGGTTCTCGCCCTGGGGGAAGTAGCCGTTCATCACCGTCACCGGATTGCCCTGGACATCGGCGAAGGTGCCGTAGATGAAGCGCCGCTGGGCATCCTCGGCGTCACCGGGAAACCCCTTGTGCAGCTCCAGCGGTGCCTGGCGCGAGAGCAGAGCGACGCCGTAGTGGCCCTTCTGCCCGTGGTAGTGCACGTGGTAACCGAGCTGGCGGATCTCCGCCTCGGGGAATTGCTCGTCGGCGACCTTGGTTTCCTGCAGGCCGATCACGTCCGGCTGGTGCTTGTCGATCAGCGCCGCCAGTTGATGGGGGCGCGCGCGCAGGCCGTTGATGTTGAAGGAGACGATCTTCATGGGGCGGCAGATCCTGGGGCAGTTGTCTGGAAGGCCTGGGATGCTAGCCGATCCCCGGGGGGCGGGGCCAGTCGCCTGGCGGGCGCGGGGCTGCGGTGCTAACGTGGCCCAAGGCCACGCAATCCAATAACAACAGAGGTCGCGCCCATGCCCAACAGTCCAGCCGAGATTCGCCAGCTCGATGGCGGCTATGCCCGCGAGGCCCGCTCGCTGCTGTACCACGCCTACCGTCACGAACCCACCTTCGCCTACCTGTTCGAGGCCGGTCGCACGGGCTATGACCAGCGCGTAAGGGCCACGGTGCGCGAGCTGGTGCAGCAGCATTTCAGCGAGGACCTGCCGGCCCTGGGCCTGCTGATCGACGACCGCCTGATCGGCATGGCGCTGATCGCGCCGCCCCAGCGGCGTCTGGACATCACCGAAAGCTGGGGCTGGCGCATGCGCATGCTGCTGACCACCGGCTTTCGCTGCACCCGGCGCTACCTGGAGTACCACGATGCCGTGCTGGCCTGCCTGCCGCCGGGTACCTATCACCTGTTGCCGCTGCTCGGCATCCATCCGGAGTTCCAGGGCCAGCACTACGGCGAGCAGCTGCTCGAGGCGCTGCACAACTGGTGCGCGGAGGATGGCAGTTCCCAGGGCGTGGTGCTGGACACCGGTGACGAGCACTACCTGGACTTCTACCAGCGTCAGGGCTACCAGGAGGTCGGCCAGGTGGCGGTCGGCCCCATAGTCGAGCACGTGTTTTTCCATCCCAATCCGCAGCCTGCGGTCAAGGCCAGCGCCTGATTCGGCGCGTGCGCGGCGCCGCCGCGCAACTAGCGTCCGGAGGCTCTGGCCAGGGGCGCGGCGCGTGCTAGCATCGCTCCCATGACCATCCTCGAAAAGCTCTGCGCCGGCCTGGCGCTGCTGTTGCTCAGTGCCACCATCCTCGCCGAGGCGCGGCTGGAGGTGCGGGTGCAGCCGGCCAACAAGGCCCTGAAGAGCAACATCGAGGGGCACATCGGCAGCCTCGGCAAGCGTGATCCGGAGTCCCTGCAGCGCTTTCGCCGGGTGGCCGAGGCCCAGGCGCGCAAGGCCGTTCAGGCACTGGGCTATTACCGGGCGCGGATCGCCAGCGAGGTGATCGCCGGAGAGCCGCACCGCCTGATCATCGAAGTCGATCCCGGCGAGCCGGTGCGCTTGCGCGAGGTGGTCCTCAGGGTCGAGGGGCCGGCCAGCCAGCTACAAGCCTTCCGCGTGCCCGGCGATGCCCAGCTGCGCAGCGGCGCGGTGCTCAACCATGGCCGCTACGACGCCGCCAAGCGGCAGATCCAGAACCAGGCCTCGCGTTACGGCTTCTTCGCCGGACGCTTCGCCCAGCAGCAGCTGCGCATCGACCCGGACGCCGGGGTGGCCGATATCGCCCTGGTCTACGACAGCGGCCCGCGCTACCGCCTGGGGGCGGTGCGATTCAGCGGCGACGCGCCGTTCGACGAGGAGCTGCTGCGGCGCATGGTGCCGTTCGAGGCCGACAGCCCCTACGACTCGGAGCTGATCGCCGAGCTGTATCAGTCGATGCGCGCCAGTGGCTATTTCGAAACGGTGCGGGTCGATGCCGACCCGGCCACCGCCGTGCAGCAGGCCATCCCGGTCGAGGTCCAGTTGCAGGTGCGCAAGCCGCGCAGCCTGGGCCTGGGCCTGGGCGTCTCCACCGATGTCGGGGTGCGTGGGCGGGCCAACTGGACACGCCACTATGCGAACCGCAAAGGTCACAGCTACGGTGCCGAGCTGGAGCTGTCGCAGCCGCGGCAGAACGTCGGCCTGTGGTACGACGTGCCCCGCGATCCGCCGCTGACCGACAAGCTGCGCTACGCCGGTGGCTACCAGTACGAGGAGCTGGCCGACACCGACAGCCTCAGCCGCCTGCTGACCATCGGCCCCGAGTGGCACAGCCGGCTGGACAGCGGCTGGCAGCGAGTCATCTCGCTGAAATGGCAGCGCGAGGAGTATCGCCTGGGCGATGACTCCGGCCTCAGTACCCTGTTGATGCCCGGCATCAGTTACGCCTACCTGCACAGCGACAATCAGCTGGACCCCAATCGGGGCTATCGCCTGCAGTTCGACCTGGCGGGGGCCAAGCAGGGGCTGCTTGCGGATGCCGACGTCATCCACGGCACCGTACTGCTCAAGGGCCTCACCACCCTGGCGGACAAGCACCGCCTGCTCGGCCGGGTGCAGCTCGGCGCCACCGAATCCGGCGGCTTCAAGGGGGTGCCGCCGTCGCTGCGCTTCTTCGCCGGCGGCGACCAGAGCGTGCGCGGTTATGACTACCAGAGCCTGTCGCCGGAAAATGCCCAGGGCGACAAGATCGGCGGCCGCTACCTGTTCGCAGTCAGTGCCGAGTACCAGTACGGTCTGACCGAGCGCTGGCGTCTGGCGACCTTCGTCGACCAGGGCAACAGCTTCAACGCCCTGGAACTGCCCAGCCTGAAGAGCGCGGTGGGGTTCGGTCTGCGCTGGGTGTCGCCGGTCGGCCCGCTGCGCCTGGACCTGGCTCACCCGCTGGATGACCAAGGCGGCGTGCGCCTGCACTTCTCCATGGGGCCCGAGCTGTGAGGCGCGGTCTGCGCTGCGGCGCCTATGCGCTGCTCGGCGTCATCGCCCTGGTAGCGCTGGCACTGTGGCTGCTGCTCGGCACGAGCGGCGGCAGCCGCTGGGCGCTGGAGAGGGTGCCGGGGCTGAAGGTCGAGGGTTTCGAGGGCCGCCTGGGCGGCCGTTGGCAGGCCGAGCGCCTGACCTGGCATCAGGACGACGATCGCCTGGTGGTGCAGGCGCCGCTACTGGAGTGGTCGCCACGCTGCCTGTGGCGTCTGACCCTGTGCGTCGCGCGTCTGCAGGCCGAGCGGGTCGAACTGCAGAGCGCCCCGAGCACGGAGCCCGATGCCCAACCCTTAGGCCTGCCGGATCTGCAATTGCCCCTGGCCGTGGAGCTGGGCGAACTGCGCATCGGCAGCCTGCTGATCGATGACGATGAGCCGTTGCACGGCCTGCAGTTGTCGGCGCACTGGCAGGACGAGGGCCTGAGCATCGACCGTCTCGCGGTGCGCCGCGGTGGGCTGCAGCTCGAACTGCAGGGCCGCCTGCAGCCGCAAGGAGCTTGGCCGCTCAGCGCCAGCGGACGTCTGCAGCTGCCGGCGCCCGATAAGCACGACTGGCAACTGGCCCTGGAGGTGGACGGCGACCTGCTCGGCAGTCTGCGCCTGAGCGCCGACAGCAGTGGCTATCTGCAGGGGCGTCTGAGCGGCGAGGTGCAACCGCTGGCCGAGAACCTGCCGGCGACCGCCCGGCTGATCGCCGATGGCTTCATGGCCAGCGGCGAACTGCCGCCGACCCTGCGCCTGGACAAGGTCGAGCTCAGCGCCGGTGGCGACCTGGCCAGCGGTTACCGGGTCCAGGGCACGGCCGAACTGCCGGGGGAGGGCGGTGCGCTGGCCCTGGCCCTGGCCCTGCAGGGGCGGGTCGACCTGCAGGGCGCCGAGGTGGCCAAGCTGAGCCTGGAAGCCGGGCCCGAGCAACATCTGCACCTCAGCGGCCGGATCGACTGGCAGGAGGCGCTGAGCCTCGACAGTCGTTTCCACTGGCAGGACTTCCCCTGGCGGCGCCTGCTGCCGGAGGTCGAAGAGCCGCCGGTGAGCCTGCGCCAGCTGCGGGGTGAGCTGGCCTATCAGGACGGCCACTACCTCGGCCACTTCGCTGCCCAGCTGCAGGGACCGGCCGGCGACTTCAACCTGCAGAGCCCACTCAGTGGCGACCTGCGGCAGTTGTTCCTCCCCGATCTGCGCCTACAGGCCGGCCAAGGTCGCGCCACCGGCCAGCTCAGCCTGGGCTTCGCCGAGGGCCTGCGCTGGGACGCACGGCTGCAGCTGAGCGACCTCGATCCAGCCTACTGGCTGGCCGAGCTGCCCGGACGGCTCGCCGGTCCCCTGAACAGCAGCGGCGAGTTGCAGCAGGGACGTCTGCGTCTGGAGGCGGACATCGACCTCGACGGTCGCCTGCGCGGCCAGCCGGCGCGCCTGCAGGCCCAGGCCAGCGGGGCCGGCGACCACTGGACGCTGCGCCGGATCGACCTGCGCCTGGGCGACAACCGCATACAGGGCAGTGGCGCGCTGCAGGAACGCCTCAGTGGGCAGTTGCAACTGGCGCTGCCGCGCCTCGGCCAGTTGTGGCCGCAGCTACAGGGCCAGCTCGAGGGGCGGCTGGACCTGGCCGGCAGCCTGCAGGCCCCACAAGGCCGGCTGCGGGCTCAAGGCCGGCGCCTGGCCGTTGCCGAGCGGCGTGTACAGCGCCTGGAGTTGGATGCCCGGCTCGACGCCACACAGCAGGCCCGGATCGAGCTGCAGGCCGATGGCATTGCCCTGGGAGAGACCGAGCTGGGCCGCCTGAGCGCGACGGGTCGCGGCGATGCGCGACGCCAACAGCTGCAGGTGCAGCTCGAGGGGCCGTTGCTGCGCGGCGCCCTGGATGTGGCCGGCGAGCTGCGTGACGGTGCCTGGCACGGCCGGTTGCGCAGCGGCGAGGTGCACAGCGGCGGCCAGGACTGGCGCCTGCAGCAACCGGCCGGCCTGCTGCGCAGGGCCGACGGCCGACTCGAACTGGGCGCCCATTGCTGGCGTTCCGGGCCGGCCAGCCTGTGCGGCGAGGCGCAACGGCTGCTGCCCGAGCCGCAGATTCGCTATCGCCTGGCCGACTTCCCCCTCGACAGCCTGAGCCCCTGGCTGCCCAAGGACTTCGCCTGGCAGGGGCAGCTGGATGCCGAGATCGCCCTCGACTTACCGCCCAGCGGGCCCCGCGGTCGGGTCACGGTCGATGCCGGGCGCGGCAGTTGGCGCATCCGCGATCAGGATCAGTGGCTGACGTTCGGCTACGACGAGCTGCGCCTGGACAGCCAATTGCGCCCGGCGGGCATCGACACGCGGCTCGCGCTGCGTGGGCCGAAGCTCGGCGAACTGTCGCTGCAGGCCACGCTCGATCCGCGTTCGACGCGCAAGCCGCTGAGCGGCAGTTTCCGCCTGAGCGGCCTGGACCTGGCCCTGGCCCGGCCCTTCGTGCCACGGGTCGAGCAGCTGGCCGGACGCCTGGAGGGCAGCGGCAGCCTGGGCGGCGAGCTGCTGGCGCCGCGGATCGATGGCCGTGTGCAGCTGCGCGATGGTGAGATCGGCGGCGGCGAGCTGCCGAGCAACTTCCGCGACCTGCAGCTGCAGGCGAATATCGCCGGCGAACGCCTGCAGCTGGACGGCGGTTGGCGCAGCGGTGAGCAGGGGCGCGGCGAGTTGTCCGGCGAGCTGACCTGGGCCAGCGGCCTGCAGGGGCAGCTGCGCGTGCGTGGCAGACGCCTGCCGGTCAGCGTCGAACCCTATGCGGAGCTGGAGGTCGAGCCGGATCTGCGGCTGAGCCTGGCAGCGGATCAGCTGGCCCTGAGCGGCAAGGTGGCGATACCCCGCGGCAAGATCCAGATACGCGAGCTGCCGCCGTCCACCGTGCAGCTGTCCGATGACGCCGTGATAGTCGGTCAGGACAGCCCGCCGGCCCGGGCGCCGGCCATCGCCATGGATATCGACGTGGAGGTCGGCCAGGACCGCCTGAGCTTCTCCGGTTTCGGCCTGAGGGCCGATCTGGCCGGACGTGTGCACATCGGCGACGACCTCGACACCCGCGGCGAACTGAACCTCAACAACGGACGCTTCCGTGCCTATGGCCAGCGCCTGACCATTCGCCGCGCACGCCTGCTGTTCGCCGGGCCCATCGACCAGCCGTTCCTCGACATCGAGGCGATCCGTCGGGTCGATCAGGTGGTCGCCGGTCTGCGTCTGAGCGGCCGCGCCGAGCAACCCAGGAGCGAGGTGTTCTCCGAGCCGGCGATGAGCCAGGAGCAGGCCCTGTCCTACCTGGTGCTCGGCCGGCCACAGGGGCAGGGCAGTGGCGACAACAACCTGCTGGCCCAGGCGGCCCTGGCCATGGGGCTGGCCAGCAGCGCCTCGCTGACCGGCGGCCTGGCCCAGCGCCTGGGCATCGAGGACTTCCAGCTCGACAGCGAGGGCAGCGGGGTAACCACCAGCGTGGTGGCCAGCGGCAACCTGTCCGAGCGCCTGAGCCTGCGTTACGGCGTCGGCGTGTTCGAGCCGGCCAATACCCTGGCGCTGCGCTACCAGTTGAGCAAGCGCCTGTACCTGGAGGCCGCCAGCGGCCTGGCCAGTTCCCTGGACCTGTTCTACCGCCGCGACTTCTAGTCTCGTCCTGGCCAACGGCACGTCGTCCTGAAGCTGCATCGGCTGCTCTGGACTAAAGTGATTTATCAAGCCCAGGTGCAGGTCAATGTTCGCGGCCGGCCGGCCAGCGGCGCGCGCAATCAGATGAAGGAGACTGCCATGGAGTTCATCACCAACCTGGTCAATCAAGTCAACGGCCTGGTCTGGGGCCCACCCATGCTGGTGGCGATCCTCGGCACCGGACTGTTCCTCATGCTGCGTCTGAAGTTCATGCCCCTGAGCAAGATAGGCGCCGGTTTCAAGCTGATGTGGCAAGGCCGCAAGAAGGGCGACGAGGCCAGTGGCGAGATCAGCCCCTTCCAGGCGCTGATGACCTGCCTGGCCGCCACGGTCGGCACCGGCAACATCGCCGGCGTGGCCACCGCGATCTTCCTCGGCGGCCCCGGCGCGCTGTTCTGGATGTGGTGCACCGCCCTGGTCGGCATGGCCACCAAGTACTGTGAAGTGGTGCTGGCGGTGCATTACCGCGAGACCGACGCGCGCAAGGAGCATGTCGGTGGACCGATGTACGCGATCAAGAACGGCCTGGGGCCCAAATGGGTATGGCTGGGCACGGCCTTCGCCATCTTCGGCGGCCTGGCCGGCTTCGGCATCGGCAACATGGTCCAGGTCAACTCCATGGCCCACGCCCTGACCGACACCTTCGGCGTACCGGCCTGGGTCACCGGGCTGGTCGCCATGGTCTGCGTCGGCCTGGTGATCCTCGGCGGCATCAAGCGCATCGGCCTGGTCGCCGCCTCCCTGGTGCCGACCATGGCCATCGCCTATATTGCCGCGGCCGTCGTCGTGCTGGTGGTGCATTCCGCAGCGATCCCCGGCGCCTTCGCGCTGATCTTCACCCATGCCTTCAGCCCGGTGGCCGCCACCGGCGGCTTCGCCGGCGCGGCGGTGATGGCGGCCATCCGCTTCGGCGTGGCCCGCGGCATCTTCTCCAACGAGGCGGGCCTGGGCACCGCCGGCATCGCCCAGGCGGCCGGTACCACCACCAGCGCGGTGCGCTCGGGGATGATCGGCATGCTCGGGACCTTCATCGACACCCTGATCATCTGCACCCTGACCGGCCTGGCGATCATCTGCTCGGGCATGTGGACCAGCGGCGTCAGTGGCGCGGGGCTCTCGGCGGCGGCCTTCGAGGCCGGCATGCCCGGTTTCGGCGGCGCCATCCTCAGCATCGCCCTGGTGGTCTTCGCCTTCACCACCATCCTCGGTTGGGGGTATTACGGCGAGAAGTGCTGGGAATTCCTCGTCGGTACCCAGTCGATCCTGCCGTTCCGCATCCTCTGGGTCCTGGCCGTGCCCTTCGGTGCCATCGCCCAGCTGGACTTCGCCTGGCTGCTGGCCGACACCCTCAACGGCCTGATGGCACTGCCCAACCTGCTGTCGCTGTTGCTCCTGAGCCCCGTGGTGGTCAAGCTGACCCAGGAGCATTTCGCGAGAAACTGATGTGTCGCCGGGACGGGAAGAAGAGTCTGACTTAAGGGTCAGATATTTCTGTCCATCCCGGTTCAACCCGATAACAGCCCTCAACCCTGCAGAGAAAGGATCAACTCATGGCGCAAGTCACCCTCAAAGGCAACCCGGTACAAGTCGCTGGTCAGCTGCCGCAGGTCGGCCAACAGGCCCCGGCCTTCAGCCTGGTCGGCAGCGATCTGAGCGATGTCAGCCTGGCCAGCCTGGCCGGCAAACGCAAAGTGCTGAACATCTTCCCCAGCGTCGATACGCCGACCTGCGCCACCTCGGTACGCAAATTCAACAGCGAAGCGAGCAAGATGGCCAACACCCTGGTGCTGTGCATCTCCGCTGACCTGCCGTTCGCCCAGGCGCGTTTCTGCGGTGCCGAAGGCCTGGATAACGTGATCAGTCTGTCGACCATGCGCGGCGGTGAGTTCCTCAAGGATTACGGCGTGGCCATCGCCGACGGTCCCCTGGCCGGCGTCGCCGCGCGCGCCGTGGTGGTGCTGGACGAGCACGACAAGGTGCTGCACAGCGAACTGGTGGCCGAGATCGCCGACGAGCCGAACTACGACGCGGCCGAGGCGGCGCTCAAGTAAAGGCGGCTATCGCAGCAAGAGAAACGGCCCACCACATGGGCCGTTTTTTATTGGGCTTAGCGACCATTACGAGCGCTGCCTGCGCCTGCTGGCCGACTTGGAGGAGACCGAGTCGGTCTCGCCCGCAGTTGCAGCGGCCCCCAGGGCCGTTTGCGCGTGGATCTGCCGGCCTCGCTCGCGCATCGCGTGGTGATTCCGGCGCTGCCGGAGTTCTGCGCCCGCTATCCGCGCATCGAACTGGAAGTCGGCGCCAGCGACCGCCCGGTGGACCTGATCCGCGAAGGGGTGGATTGCGTGCTGCGGGGCGGCGAGGTGCACGACAGCAGCCTGGTGGCCCGGCCTTTGACCGCGCTGCCGCAAGTGACCTGTGCCAGCGCAGCCTACCTGGCGCGGTACGGCACGCCACACACCCTCGCCGAGCTGGAGGGGCACCGGGCGGTCAACTATTTCTCCTCGCTGACCGGACGGCGTTTCCCCCTGGAGTTTCTGGTGGCGGGGGAGCGGGTCGAACTGGCCTTGCCCGGCAGCATAAGCCTGAGTAATGCCGAGTGTTATGTCGCCGCTTGCGAGGCGGGAATGGGCATCATCCAGGCGCCGGAGTACCACCTGCGTGAACAGTTGGCAGCCGCCACCCTGCTGTAGATACTCGGCGACGTGCGGCCGGCACCGCTGCCGCTGACCGCGCTCTATCCGCCCCAGCGGCAACTGTCGCGGCGGGTACGGGTGTTCGTCGACTGGCTGGTTGAACTGTTTTCCCGACACGACCTGCTGAGCCAGAAGCTCTCCGGGTAGCCCAGGAACCGGAGAACACTGCGCCAAGGCATCGGGCGGTACCTGTTTTTGCCGGCGGCTCATAGGCTTAGCCAACTCGCGCGAGGGTAAATAGGCGGTAAAGAGGCTTTGCTTCATGGCCGCTACTGCTTATCGTTCAGGCTCCCAAGAAAGCGGTCCGAGCCATGCCCGAGATTCAAGCGACACCCCACCGACTGTACGCCGCGCGCCGCCAGTGGCTGACGGGCCTGAGCCTGCTGGTCGGCGTCATTTTGCTCGTCTGGTGGTTCTGGCCGAGCCAGCCCGAGCCGCGGCGCGGCGGGGGGCACTGGGGCGACGGCGGGCCAGTGCCGGTACGGGTGGCCAGCGTCCTCCAGGGCGATTTCCCGATCGAACTCAAGGCCTTGGGTACAGTGACCGCCTACAACCGGGTCGATGTGCGTCCGCGGGTCGAGGGCCAACTCGTCGAGGTGTTGTTCGCCGACGGCCAGCGGGTCGAGGCCGGCGAGCTGCTGGCGCGCATCGACCCGCGCCCCTACGAGGTGGCCCTGCAGCAGGCCCTCGGTGTGCAGCAGGAGAACCAGGCGCAGCTGCGCAACGCCGAGATCGACCTGGCCCGCTACCGGGGCCTGTACGAACAGGACTCCATCGCCAAGCAGACGCTGGACACCCAGCAGGCGCTGGTCAACCAGTACCGCGGTACCCTCCAGAGCAACCAGGCGGCCGTCGCCCAGGCGCGCCTGAACCTGGGCTTCACCCAGGTGCGCGCGCCCATAGGCGGGCGCCTGGGGCTGCGCCAGGTGGATGCCGGCAACCTGGTCGGCCCCGGCGACACCCTGCCGCTGGTGGTGATCACCCAGACCCAGCCGGTGTCGGTGCTGTTCACCCTGCCGGAGGCCGAGCTGCCGGCCGTGCTGCAGCAGTTCCGCGGCGGCCGGTCATTGCCGGTGGAGGCCTGGGACCGCAACGAGCGCATTCGGCTGGCCGAGGGCCGGCTGGACAGCCTGGACAATCTGATCGACACCGCCACCGGCACGGTCAAGCTCAAGGCTCGCTTCGAGAACGCCGAGGAGCTGCTGTTCCCCAATCAGTTCGTCAACGTGCGCCTGCGCCTGCAGACGCGCGAGAACGCGACCCTGATGCCGGCTGCCGCCGTGCAGTACGGCGCCCGCGGCACCTTCGTCTATGTCGTAGATGGCGACAACAAGGTGCAGGTCCGGCCGATAGTCGCCGGCCCCAGCAACGGCGAGCTGACCCTGGTGGAACAGGGCGTGCAGGCCGGCGATCGCCTGGTGCTCGAGGGCACCGACCGCCTGCGCGAGGGCAGCCTGGTCGAGGTGGTAGGTGACAGTGAGGCGCCGGCCACGGTGCAGGCCGAGACCGGGGCGCAGGACGACGCATGAACGCCTCGCGCCTGTTTATCCTGCGGCCGGTCGCCACCACCCTGGTCATGCTGGCGATCCTGCTCAGCGGCCTGATCGCCTACCGCCTGCTGCCGGTCTCGGCGTTGCCGGAGGTGGACTACCCGACCATTCGCGTGATGACCCTCTATCCAGGCGCCAGCCCGGATGTGATGACCCGCTTGGTGACCGCGCCGCTGGAGCGCCAGTTCGGCCAGATGGCGGGCTTGAAGCAGATGTCCTCGACCAGCTCCGGCGGCGCCTCGGTGATCACCCTGCGTTTCAACCTGGAGGTGGAGCTGGACGTCGCCGAGCAGGAGGTGCAGGCGGCGATCAACGGGGCGAGCAACCTGCTGCCCGGCGACCTGCCGGCGCCGCCGGTGTACAACAAGGTCAACCCGGCGGACACCCCGGTGCTGACCCTGGCGGTCAGCTCCAAGACCCTGCCGTTGCCGCAGGTCAACGACCTGGTCGACACCCGCCTGGCGCAGAAACTGGCCCAGACCAGCGGCGTCGGCCTGGTCACCCTGGCCGGTGGCCAGCGGCCGGCGGTGCGCATCCGGGTCAACCCCGAGGCCCTGGCCGCCTACGGGCTGAACCTGGCGGACGTGCGCAGGCTGATCACCGCCAGCAACGTCAACCAGCCCAAGGGCAATTTCGACGGCCCGACCCGGGTCTCGCAGCTGGACGCCAACGACCAGCTGCAGTCGCCGGACGAGTACCGCGAACTGATCCTCAGCCATCAGGACGGCGCCACCCTGCGCCTGCAGGATGTCGCCGAGATCGTCGACGGCGCCGAGAACCAGCGCCTGGCGGCCTGGGCCGACCGCAACGAGGCGGTGCTGGTGAACGTGCAGCGCCAGCCGGGCGCCAACGTCATCGAGGTGGTCGAGCGCATCCAGACCCTGCTGCCGCACCTGCGCGAGGGCTTGCCGGCCAGCGTCGAGGTGCGGGTGCTCACCGACCGCACCCAGACCATCCGCGCCGCGGTGCGTGACGTGCAACACGAGCTGTTGCTGGCGGTGGCGCTGGTGGTGCTGGTGACCTTCCTGTTCCTGCGCAAGCTGGCGGCCACGGTGATCCCCTCCATCGTCGTGCCGCTGTCGCTGATCGGCACCTTCGGCGTGATGTACCTGGCCGGCTTCACCCTCAACAACCTGACACTGATGGCCCTGACCATCGCCACCGGCTTCGTGGTGGACGACGCCATCGTCATGCTGGAGAACATCGCCCGCCACCTGGAGGCCGGCGAAACGCCGCTCAACGCCGCGCTCAAGGGGGCCAGGGAGATCGGCTTCACCCTGATCTCGCTGACCCTGTCGCTGATCGCGGTGCTGATTCCCTTGCTGTTCATGGCCGACGTGGTCGGACGGCTGTTTCGCGAGTTCGCCATCACCCTGGCGGTGGCCATCCTGATCTCCCTGGCGATTTCCCTGAGTCTGACGCCGATGATGTGCGCGCGCCTGCTCAAGGCCGAGCAGGGCGAGGGGGAAGGGCGCTTCTACCGGGCCAGCGGCGCCTTTATCGATGGATTGATCGCGCGCTACGGCCAGTGCCTGCAGTGGGTACTGGCCCGCCAGGGGCTGACCCTGCTGGTGGCGCTGGCTACCCTGGGGCTGACCGTGCTGCTCTACCTGGCGGTGCCCAAGGGCTTCTTCCCGGTGCAGGACACCGGGCTGATCCAGGGCATCTCCGAGGCGCCGCAGGCGATCTCCTTCCGCGCCATGAGCGAGCGTCAGCAGCGCCTGGCCGAGGTGATACTGCGCGACCCGGCGGTCGCCAGCCTGTCGTCGCACATCGGCGTGGACGGCGACAACCCGACCCTGAACAGCGGCCGCCTGCTGATCAACCTCAAGCCCCATGCCGAACGCGAAGTCAGCGCCAGCCAGGTGATCGAACGGCTGCGCCCCGAGCTGGCCCGGCTCAGCGGCATCGAGCTGTACCTGCAGCCGGTGCAGGATCTGACCATCGAGGACCGGGTCAGCCGTACCCAGTTCCAGTTCAGCCTGGAGTCGCCGGACCTGGCGCTGCTGGAGCAGTGGGTGCCCAGGCTGGTCGACGCCCTGGCCCGTCAGCCGCAACTGCGCGATGTCGCCAGCGACCTGCAGAACCGCGGCCTGCAGCTGTACCTGCAGATCGACCGGGACCTGGCCGGGCGCCTCGGCGTGAGCATCGCCGATATCGACGACGCGCTGTACGACGCCTTCGGCCAGCGGCAGATCAGCACCATCTACACCCAGGCCAACCAGTACCGGGTGGTGCTGGAGAGCCAGGGCGCCGGCAGCCTCGGCCCGGCGGCGCTGCGCCAGGTGCATGTGGCCACGGCATCCGGCAGCCAGGTGCCGCTGGCGTCCCTGGTCCGTATCGAGGAGCGCGCCGCCAGTCTGCTGGTCAACCACATAGGTCAGTTCCCGGCGGCGACCCTGTCGTTCAACCTGGCAGGCGGCGTGGCCCTGGGCGAGGCGGTGGCGGTGATCGAACGGGTGCAGCAGGAGATCGGTCTGCCGGCCGGCATCCAGAGCCGCTTCCAGGGCGCGGCCGAAGCCTTCCGCGCCTCGCTCTCCAGCACCCTGCTGCTGATCCTGGCGGCCGTGGTCACCATGTACATCGTCCTCGGCGTGCTCTACGAGAGCTATATCCACCCCATCACCATCCTCTCCACGTTGCCCTCGGCCGGGGTCGGCGCCTTGCTCGCACTGCTGCTGACCGGCAACGACCTGGGCCTGATCGCCATCATCGGCATCATCCTGCTGATCGGCATCGTCAAGAAGAACGCGATCATGATGATCGACTTCGCCCTGGAGGCCGAACGCAACCAGGGCATGACCCCGCAGGAGGCGATCTACCGCGCGGCGCTGTTGCGCTTCCGGCCGATCCTGATGACCACCTTGGCGGCGCTGTTCGGCGCCATCCCGCTGATGCTGGCGACCGGCTCCGGCGCCGAGCTGCGCCAGCCCCTGGGCCTGGTGATGGTCGGCGGCCTGCTGCTCAGCCAGTTGCTGACGCTGTTCACCACGCCGGTGATCTACCTGTACTTCGACCGCCTGGCCCGGCGCCTGAGCGGGCGCAGTGCGGCCGGCCTGGTGGTCGAACGATGAACCTGTCCGCGCCCTTTATCCGCCGGCCGGTGGCGACCCTGCTGCTGAGTCTGGCGATCCTCCTGCTCGGCGGCGTCAGCTTCGGCCTGCTGGCCGTGGCGCCGCTGCCGCAGATGGATTTTCCGACCATCACGGTGCAGGCCAGCCTGCCCGGTGCCAGCCCACAGATCATGGCCTCCAGCGTGGCCACGCCACTGGAGCGTTCGCTGGGCACCATCGCCGGCATCAGCCAGATGAACAGCCGCAGCAGCCAGGGCAGCACGCGGATCATGATCCAGTTCGAGCTAGACCGGGACATCAACGCCGCCGCCCGCGAGGTGCAGGCGGCGATCAATGCCGCCCGCGAGCTGCTGCCCAGCGGCATGCGCTCGCTGCCCAGCTATCGCAAGGTCAATCCGGCGCAGGCGCCGATCATGGTGCTGTCGCTGACCAGCGAGGTGCTGGACAAGGGCCAGTTGTACGACGTCGCCTCCACCATCCTGGCGCAGAAGCTGGCCCAGGTGAGCGGTGTGGGCGAGGTGTCGATCGGCGGCAGCTCCCTGCCGGCGGTGCGGGTGGCCCTGGAACCGCGCCTGCTCGACCAGTACGGCATCGCCCTGGACGAGGTGCGCCAGGCCATCGCCGCGGCCAACGTGCAGCGGCCCAAGGGCGCGGTGGAGGACGCCGAGCGCCACTGGCAGGTGCAGGCCAGCGACCAGCTGGAGCGGGCCGCCGACTACCTGCCGCTGCTGATCCGCTACCAGGACGGTGCAGCGGTGCGCCTGGGCGATGTGGCGACGGTCAGCGACGCGGTGGAGGACCGTTACAACAGCGGCTTCTACAACGACAGCAGCGCCGTGCTGATGGTGATCAACCGGCAGAGCGGGGCGAATATCATCGAGACCATCGCCGGCATCCGCGAACAGCTGCCGGCGTTGCGCGCGGTGATCCCGGCCAGCGTCGACCTGCAGGTGGCCATGGACCGCTCGCCGGTGATCCGCGCCACCCTGCACGAGGCCGAACGCACCCTGCTGATCGCCGTGGCCCTGGTCATCCTGGTGGTGCTGGCCTTCCTCGGCCGCTGGCGCGCGGCGCTGATCCCGGCCCTGGCGGTGCCGGTGTCGCTGGTCGGCACCTTCGCGATCATGTACCTGCTGGACTTCTCCCTGAACAACCTGTCGCTGATGGCCCTGATCATCGCCACCGGCCTGGTGGTGGACGACGCCATCGTCGTGCTGGAGAACATCGCCCGGCATATCGAGGCCGGCGACCCGCCGCTCGCGGCGGCCTTCAAGGGCACCCGCGAGGTCGGCTTCACCCTGCTGGCGATGAACCTGTCGCTGGTAGCGGTGTTCGTCTCCATCCTGTTCATGGGCGGTATCGTTGAGCGGCTGTTTCGCGAGTTCTCCATCACCCTGGCGGTGGCCATCCTCATCTCCCTGCTGGTGTCGCTGAGCCTGACGCCCATGCTCTGCGCCCGCTGGCTGCGGGCCGAGAGCGCCGCGTCGCGTGGCAGCGGGCTACAGCGCCTGGGCGCACGGCTGCAGAGGCGGGTGCTGGAAGCCTACCGGCGCAGTCTGGACTGGGCCCTGCGCCACTCGCTGCTGATGCTGATCGGCCTGTTGGCGACCATCGCCCTGAACGTCTTCCTGTTCGTCAGCGTGCCCAAGACCTTCCTGCCACAGCAGGACACCGGCCAGCTGATCGGCTTCATCCGCGGCGACGATGGCCTGTCGTTTCAGGTCATGCAGCCGAAGATGGAAAGCTACCGCCGCGCGGTGCTGGCCGACCCGGCGGTGGACAGCGTGGCCGGCTTCATCGGCGGCAGCGGCGGGATCAACAACGCCTTCATGATCGTGCGCCTGAAACCCATGAACGAACGCCGGGCGAGCGCCCAGCAGGTGATCAGCCGCCTGCGCAAGAATCTGCCCAAGGTCCCGGGCGGGCGGTTGTTCCTGATGCCCGATCAGGACCTGCATATCGGCGGACGCGAAGGGCGCAGCTCGGAGAACGAATACCTGCTGCTGTCCGGCGACCTCGGGCTGCTGCGCCAGTGGCTGCCCAAGGTGCGCGAGGCCCTGCGCGCCCTACCCGAGCTGACCGACATCGACGCCCAGGAAAGCGAGGGCGCCCAGCAGATCCGCCTGCTGGTCGACCGCGAACGGGCCCAGCGCCTGGGGGTGGACATGGCCATGATCACCGCGGTGCTCAACAACGCCTTCAGCCAGCGCCAGGTGTCGACCATCTATGCCAGCCTCAACCAGTACAGCGTAGTGCTGGAGATCAACCCGCAGTATGCCCAGCACCCCGAAGCCCTGGAGCAGATCCAGCTGATCGCCGAGGACGGCGCGCGGGTGCCGTTGTCGAGCTTCGCCAGCTGGGAGCGCAGCATCGAGGAGGACAGGGTCAACCACCAGGGCCAGTTCGCCGCGGAGAACATCGGTTTCTCCCTGGCCGAGGGTGTCAGCCTGGAACAGGCCACCCAGGCGATCGAGCGGGCGGTGGCGCGCCTCGGCCTACCGAGCGAGGTGCAGGGCACCCTGGGTGGCACCGGTGCGGCCTTCCAGCAGGCCCAGCAGAACCAGCCGTGGATGATCCTGCTGGCGTTGGGGGTGGTCTATATCGTCCTGGGGGTGCTCTACGAGAGCTACATCCACCCGCTGACCATCCTTTCGACCCTGCCCTCGGCCGGGGTCGGCGCCTTGCTCGCCCTGCAGCTGCTGGACACCGAATTCAGCCTGATCTCGCTACTCGGGCTGTTCCTGCTGATCGGCATCGTCAAGAAGAACGCCATCCTGATGATCGACCTGGCCCTGCAGCTCGAGCGCAGCGAACGGCTCAGCCCGGAGGAGTCGATCCGCCGCGCCTGCCTGCTGCGCTTCCGGCCGATCATGATGACCACCCTGGCGGCACTGCTCGGCGCCTTGCCGCTGATGCTGAGCAGCGCCGAAGGCGCGGAAATGCGCCAGCCGCTGGGTATCACCATCGTCGGCGGGTTGATCCTCAGCCAGCTGCTGACCCTCTACACCACCCCCGTGGTCTACCTCTACTTCGACCGCCTGCGCCACCGGGTCAACCGCTGGCGCGGCGTGCGCAGCGATGCCGCCCTGGAAACCCCGCTATGAGAGCTGTGACGTCCATCCCACGCCCCCTGGGCCTGATCGCCCTGAGCCTGCTGCTGGCCGGCTGCGCCATCGGCCCGGATTACCGACGGCCCGAACTGGCCACCCCGGTGCAGTTCAAGCAGATAGAGGGCTGGACCCTGGCCGCCCCCGGTGACGCCCTGGAGCGCGGAGCCTGGTGGACGCTCTATGGCGACGCCGAGTTGAACGCCCTGGTCGAGCGTCTAAACCTGTCCAACCACAACCTGGCCGCCGCGGCGGCCCAGTACCGCCAGGCCCGCGCCTTGGTGCGCGGCGCCCGGGCGGCCTTCTATCCGAGCCTGTCGAGCAGCGCCGGGGTGACCCGGGCGGGGCAGGGCGGCGGCGACAGCACCCTGAGCACAGCGGACGGCTTCAGCGTCGGCGGGGCCAATACGGCCAGTATCTCCAAGAATTACGACCTCAGCCTGAATGCCGCCTGGGAACTGGATGTCTGGGGCAAGCTGCGCCGCGCCCTGGAGTCCAGCCAGGCCGACTTCGAGGCCAGTGCGGCCGATCTCGCCGCACTACGCCTCAGCCTGCAGGCCGAGCTGGTGCAGACCTACCTGCAACTGCGGGTGCTGGATGAGCAGCGGCGTCTGCTGGAGGCCACGGTCGCGGCCTACGCCCGATCCCTGAGGCTTACCGAGAACCAGTACAACGCAGGCATAGTCCCCAGGTCGGACGTCAGCCAGGCGCGCACCCAGCTCAAGAGTACCGAGGCCCAGGCCATCGACCTGCGCTGGCAGCGCGCCCAGCTGGAGCACGCCATCGCCGTGTTGGTCGGAGTGTCGCCCAGCGAGCTGGGCATCGCCCCCCGTGACGCGCTGCCGCTGCTGCCGCAGATACCCGTGGCACTGCCTTCGCAACTGCTGGAGCGGCGCCCGGATGTGGCCGCCGCCGAGCGCCGGGTGATGGCCGCCAACGCCCAGATCGGCGTGGCCGAGGCCGCCTGGTACCCGGACCTGAGGCTGTCGGCCAGCGGCGGCTACCGGGGCAGCAGCTTCGCCGACTGGGTCAGCCTGCCGAACCGCTTCTGGTCGATCGGCCCGAACCTGGCACTGACCCTGTTCGACGGAGGGGCGCGCCGTGCCGAGCTCCAGCGCAGCGAGGCGGCCTATGAGCAGACGGTGGCCGAGTACCGTCAGGTGGTGCTCGACAGCTTTCGCGAGGTCGAGGACCGGCTGGTGCAACTGCGCGTGCAGGAGCAGGAGGCGCAGGTCCAACAGCAGGCCCTGGAGGCGGCGCGCGAGTCGTTGAGGCTGCTCGAGAACCAGTACCGGGCCGGCACCGTCGACTTCAACAGCGTGGTCAACGTACAAGCCACCGCGCTGAACAACGAGCGCAGCAGCCTGACCCTGCTCGGCAGCCGCCTGACCGCCAGCGTGCAGCTGATCGCCGCCTTGGGCGGTGGTTGGCAGGCGGCTACCGCTTCCAAGACAGAAGAGGCCCGTGCTAGTCTCGGAGAAAGATAGCACTTTGACATCGCTTGCCTGCTCCAGGCGGCTGGACGCCGGATATCCTTGAGCTAGGGTACAGACTGAGCAATGGCACATTGGCAGGGACGCGGCTATGGACAGATATCAGGTGTTGCCGTTCGACTTGGCGGGCCAACACTTGGCAATCGCCCTCGAACAGGTGGTTCGGGTGCTGCCGGCGTTGCACGTCAGCCCCTTGCCGGGTGCACCGGCGACGATCCGGGGACTGGCGAACGTGCGCGGCCAGCTGCTGCCCGTGGTGGATCTGGCCCGGCGCTTCGGCTGGACCGCCCCCCCCCTCAGCCTCTGGCAACCCTTCGTCTGGCTGACCGGCAGCAAGCGCGAGCTGTTGCTGCCGGTCGAGCGGGTAGAGGCCGTGCGCGACTTCGCCGCGGCGGACTTCACTGCGGCGCCGGACCCGCGGGTGCCCTCCAGCCTACTGCGCGGCGTGGTGCGCAGCGACGAAGGGCTGCTGCTGATCCAGGACGTCGAGCAACTGCTCAACGATGCCGACGAAGCGTTGCTGACGGAGCTGCTCGCCGACCGGGAGGAACGCCTAGATGTCGCGGAGTGAGGCGAGCGGCTCAGCGCCTCTGCTGGCGACGCTGAGCCACAAGGTCCTGCAGCATCTGGGCATGGACTTTTCCGGCGTGCGGCGCGATGACCTGCTGCGCCGCCTGCAGTTGCTCGCCCTGGAGCAAGAGGTGAAGGACTTCGACGCCTGGCTGCAGACCTTGGCGTTCGCCGACTGGAACGCCGAACTGGTGCAGTCGCTGGTTGCCGCCTTCACCGTGGGGGAAACCTACTTTCGCCGCGACCTCGAGGCGTTCGACTGGCTCGCCGGCAATCACCTGGCGCCGCTTCTGGCCCGCCGCCGACGGGAGGGCAGGCTGACCCTGCGCCTGTGGAGCGCGGGCTGCTGCACCGGCGAGGAAGCCTACGGCCTGCTGTTCCTGATCGACGAGTTGCTTGGCCAGGAGCGCTCCCAGTGGACGCTGGAGCTGATTGCCAGCGACATCAATGACGGCTTTCTCGCCCGGGCGGAGCAGGGGCTCTACGGGCGCAATGCCTTCCGCAGCAGCGAGGAGGCGTTTCGCCGCCACTATTTCCAGGCCGAGGGGCAGTTGTGGCGGGTGCGTCCGGCCTGGCGCGGGCGCATCCGTTTCGTCCGCTACAACCTCGCCGATGGCCGCCAGCCACCGGCCCTGGCGAACGCCGACCTGATTCTCTGCCGCAACGTGCTGATGTACTTCTCCAGCGCCCGGGCGCTGGCAGCGCTACGGCGCCTGCTGGCCAGCCTGAGCGTCGACGGAGTCTTGCTGCTGAGTGCGGTCGAGGCCGGACTGGCGACCCAAGCGGGGCTTAACGGCCGCTGGGCCGGTTGCAACTATGCACTGGCCTCGGCGGCGCGGCAGCCCCCGTGGGCCGACGACCCGACGCCGCCACGGGCGCTCGTAGTGGTCGCGCCATTACCCCAGGCCAGCCCCGCCGTGCCGCTCGCCCCTCAGCCAGCGGCGCTGCGCCCGAGCCTGCCGCCAGCGGTCTGCGCCCCTTCTGCTGCGGCCGCCGACGAGAGCGCCGAGGCCACGCGAGAGCGGCACTGGCTGCAGGTCACCCAGGCCCAGGCCAGAGGCGAACAGGAGCAGCTGCGCGCGGCCTTGCAGATCTATCTGGGCTGCACCGGCCTGAGCCGGACCCAGCAGCAACGGGCCAGTCTGGCCATGGCGCGCAGCTGGGCCGATCAGCAGCGCTTCGAGCCGGCGCAAGAATGGCTGCAACGGGCGCTCGCCCTGGAGCCCGCCGCGCCGGCGGCGCATTGGCTGGCGGCGATGCTGGCCCAGCAGAACGGCGACTTGCGCTTGGCACAGACGGCGGTGCAGAAGGCGCTGTACCTGGATCCGGAGTTCATCCTCGGCTACTTCCTGAGGGCCCGCCTGCTGCGCAGCGATGGCCAGCGCCGCGCCGCCGACAAGGCCCTGCAGGTGTGCAGACGCCTGCTCCTGGCGCAGGACGCCGAGGCCCTGGTGCCCGAGGGCGACGGCCTGAGCTGCGGACAACTGCTGCGCCTGTGCGAGCAATTACTGGAGGAACCGAGCCGATGTCCGAGCCTATGACGGAAGATCCACGCTGGGCGCAGATTCGCCAGCGCCTGGAACAGTTCGAGCGGCGCCTGGCCGCCGGCTTCGCCGTTGACGTCGTGGAGCGTGACGAGCGCCTGCGCGAGCGCAGTCGCCGCTGGGCCACGGTCGAGGTGGAGGAACAGGCCGAAGACTGGCTGGAGGTGCTGTCCTTCAGCATCAGCGGCGAGCAGTACGCCATCGGCAGTGAGCACGTCGCCGAGGTGCTGCCGCTAAGCCAGTACACCCCGCTGCCGGGTACACCACCCTACGTGCTGGGTATCGTCAACGTGCGCGGTCACATCGTCTCGCTGCTGGACTTGCGGGTGCTGTTCGAGCTGCCGATCAGCGGCCTGTCCGACAAGAACTTCGTGGTGATATTGCGCAGCGCAGACATGGAGTTCGGCCTGCTGATCGATCGGGTCCTGGGGATCGCGCAGCTTCGCCGCGACGCGCTGCAGGGCGAGCTGGCCAACCTTTCCGGGGTGCGCGCCGCCTATCTGCTGGGGGTGACCGCCGAGCAGTGGACGGTACTGGACGGCGAGCGGCTGCTCGGGGCCCCCAACTTGCGGGTAAGGGACGAGGATTGATAGCAATGGAGGGTGCTATGAGCAGAGTCTTCAAACTGGGTATCGGCAGTAAGCTGATCGCCGCCTTCACCGCGCTGATCGCCGGCTTTGGCTTTCTGCTGTTCGGCAGCCTGGAGCGTTTCGCCAACCTCCAGGAGAGCGAGTCGCAGCAGTTCAAACAACACTATTCGCGCCTCGCCGATGTCAAGGATCTGCGCTTGAATATCGCGGCCCAGCGCACCGACATGCTGCAGGTGATCAACGAAGAGGATCGGGCGGACCTGCCTGGCATCGAGGACGGTATCCGCCGGCGCACCCTGGAGAACGACCGCCTGGCCAGTCGCTTGCGCGAAGCAGCGGGTGAGGATCAGGAGTTCGCTGAGGCGCTCGAGGAAATGCTGGCGGTGCGGGCGGTCCTGGCGCAGAGCCGGGCGCGACAGCTGGAGCTGATCCGCGGCGGCGACTTCGAGGCGGCACGGCAACTGAGCAAGGGGCCGCAGCTCGAGCGCATGAACCGGATTCATGAGCTCGGCCTGCAGATGTCCAGGCTCACCGACCGGCGCGTCGCCGCGGCCCAGGAGCGCTCGCGCCAGTTCCTGGAGGCGCAGCGCGAGCGGGTGTTCCGCCTGAGCCTTCTGCTGGTCGGCCTGAGCGCCGTCCTGGCCTGGCTGCTGAGCCGGCATATCGCTCAGCCCCTGGCGCGCCTGACCGCTTGGGCCGAGCGCATAGGGCGCGGCGAGATTCCCAAGGAAATAACCACCAGCACCCGTCAGGATGAGGTCGGGCGCCTGTCCCAGGCCTTCGTCGACATGAGCCAGTACCTGCGCGAGCTGGTTCAGGAGATGAACGAGGGCATCGGCGTGCTGGCCTCTTCCAGCGAGGAGATACTCGCGGCCACCAGCCAGGTGGCCACCAGCACCCAGGAGACTGCCACCGCGATCAGCGAGATCGTCACCACGGTCGAGGAGGTCAAGCAGACCGCGGTGCTGGCCGGCAGCAAGTCGCAGTCGGTGACCGAGAGCACCGAGCGCACCCGCCAGGTGGCGCTCAGCGGCCGTCAGGCCGTGGAGGAGGCGCTCAAGGGCATGGAGCAGATCCGCGAGCAGATGCAGGCGGTGGCCGAGAGCATCATGCGCCTGGGCGAGCAGAGCCAGACCATCGGCGAGATCGTCGCCTCGGTGGGCGACCTGGCCGAGCAGTCCAACCTGCTGGGGGTCAACGCCTCGATCGAGGCGATGAAGGCCGGCGAGGCGGGCAAGGGCTTCTCGGTGGTGGCCCAGGAGGTCAAGGCGCTGGCCGAGCAGTCCAAGCAGGCCACCGCCCAGGTGCGCGGCATCCTCGGCGAGATCCAGAAGGCCATGACCAAGGCGGTGCTGCTGGCCGAGCAGGGCGGCAAGACGGTGGAGACCGGCTACGAGCAGGCACAGTCGAGCGGCGAGGCGATCCGCGCCCTGAGCAGCAACATCGAGGCATCCAGCGAGATGGCCCTGCAGATCGCCGCCACCAGCCAGCAGCAGATGGTCGGCATGGATCAGATCGCCACGGCCATGGCCAACATACGCCAGGCCAGCCAGGACAACGTGGGCGGCACCCAACAGGTCGACCTGGCGGCGCGCAATCTGCACCAGCTGGGCCTCAAGCTCAAGGGCCTGGCGGCTCGCTTCAAGCTGTAACGGACGTCATCCAGGGTTTCCCCGAGGGGCGTCCGGCGCGGCGCTTCCGGGTCAAGGAGGAACGAGCATGCTGGACTACATCGTCAACCTGCGCATCGGCAGCAAGCTGATCCTGGCGTTCGCCGTACTCATCATTGCCTTTGGTACGTTGCTGTTCGGTTCCCTGCAGCGCTTCGCCGCCCTGCAGCAAGCCGAGGCCAGGCTATTCCAGAGCAGTTTCGAACGGGTGTCCAAGGTCAAGGAGCTGCGGATCAACATCACCGCCCAGCGCGCCGAGCTGCTGCAGGCCATGGCCGATGTGCAGAGTGGCAGGCTGCGCGACAGCGAGAAGGCGATCGAGGCCCTGTCGCGGATCAACGATCGTCTGTTCGACGAACTGAGCACCGACCTGGCCGAAGAGGGCGAGATCCGCCTGCTGCTCGATGAGCTGATCGGCGTGCGCAGCGCCTTCGTGCAGACCCGCGACCAGCAGTTGCTGCCGCTGATCCGCAGCAGCCAGTTGCAACAGGCCGGCGAACTGGCCCTGGGCGTGCAGTACGAGCGCATGGAGCAGATCAACGAGCTCGGGCGGCGTCTGGCCGCACTGAGCGAACAGGGCGTGGCTCAGACCCTGGCGCGGGCCCGGGAACAGCTGGAGCGTCAGCGCCTGGAACAACTGCTGATCGGCCTGCTGGTGCTGGCGTTCGGCGTCGCCCTGGCCTGGTTGCTCAGCCGGCATATCGCCCGGCCACTGGCGCACCTGACGCATATCGCCGAACGCATCAGCCGTGGCGAGATACCGGATGAACTGCACAGCGAGGAGCGGCGCGACGAGGTTGGGCGCCTGGCCCAGGCCTTCAGCCGGATGAGCCAGTACCTGCTAGCGCTGGCGGCCAAGGCCGAGTTGCTCGCCCAGGGGCAACTGGAACGCGACAGCCAGCCGGTGTCCGCGCAGGATGTGCTGGGCACCGCTTTCGCCACTGTGCGCGAGCACCTGCAACGCCTCGCCGATAGCGCCGAGAGCATTTCCCGCGGCGACCTGAGCGTGAACATCGCCCCCTCGTCGGAGCGCGACCAGCTGGGGCAGGCGTTCAAACGCATGCTCTCGAGCCTCAAGCAGGTGATCCAGGAGCTCAACGAGGGCATCAGTGTACTGGCCACTTCCAGCGAGGAAGTGCTGGCGGCCACCAGCCAGGTGGCCACCAATACCCAGGAGACGGCGACGGCGATCAGCGAGATCGTCACCACGGTGGACGAAGTCAAGCAGACCGCGGTGCTAGCCAACGGCAAGGCACAGTCGGTGGCCGACAGCACGGCGCGTACCCGCGAGGTGGCCCAGGGTGGCCGGCAATCGGTGGACGAGGCGCTCAAGGGTATGGAGCAGATCCGCGAGCAGATGCAGGCGGTGGCCGAGAGCATCATGCGCCTGGGCGAGCAGAGCCAGACCATAGGCGAGATCGTCGCCTCGGTCAGCGACCTGGCCGAGCAGTCCAATCTGCTGGGGGTCAACGCCTCGATCGAGGCGATGCGCGCGGGGGAGACCGGCAAGGGCTTCTCGGTGGTGGCGCAGGAGGTCAAGGCCCTGGCGGACCAGTCCAAGCAGGCCACCGCCCAGGTGCGCGGCATTCTCGGCGAGATTCAGAAGGCCATGACCAAGGCGGTGCTGCTGGCCGAACAGGGCAGCAAGGCGGTGGAGTCGGGCTACGAGCGGGCGCAGAGCAGCGGCGAGGCGATCCGTGCGCTGGACAGCAGCATCGTCGAGTCCAGCGAGATGGCCCTGCAGATCGCCGCCACCAGCCAGCAGCAGATGGTCGGCATGGATCAGGTGGCCAACGCCATGGCCAGTATTCGCGAGGCCAGCCAGAGCAACGTCAGCGGCACCCGGCAGATGGACCAAGCCACCCGCAACCTGCACGAGCTGGGTGTGAGACTGCAGGGTCTGGCCGCCCAGTTCAAGCTGTGATGGGCCACCCCGTATAACGCCAGGGACAAGGAGAAAGGACAATGCTGGGATATATCGCCAACCTGCGTATCGGCAGCAAGCTGATACTGGTTTTCACCCTGCTCACCGTCGCGTTCGGCGCGTTGCTGTTCAGTTCGCTGCAACGCTTCGCCACCCTGCAGCAGAGCGAAGCCGAGCTGTTCCAGGGCAGCCTCGAACGGGTAGCCCAGGTCAAGGAGTTGCGTATCAACATCATCACCCAGCGCGCCGAGTTGTTGCAGGCGATGGCCGATGCCGATGCCGGGGGCGACGGCCTGCGCCGCAGCGAGGGGCAGATCGAGGCCTTGTCTCTGGCCAACGACCGCCTGTTCGGGGAGCTGCTCGAGGGGCTGGGCGAAGACGGCGAGCCCCGCCGGCTGCTGGACCAGCTGATCGGTGTGCGCAACGCCTTCGTCGAGACCCGCGACCGGCAGTTGCTTCCGCTGATCCGTGCCGGTCAACTGGAACAGGCCGAGGCCCTGGCACTGGGCATTCAGCTCGAACGCATGGAGCAGATCAACGAACTGGGGCTGCGCCTGGCCGAGCTCACCGAGAACAACGTGCGCCAGGCGCTGGCCCAATCGCGCGAGGCGGTGGAGCGCCAGCGCCTGGAGCAGCTGACGGTCGGGGCGCTGGCGTTGCTCTTCGGCATCGTTATGGCCTGGCAACTGAGCCGGCACATCGCCCAGCCCCTGGCGCACCTGACCCTCATGGCCGAGCGCATCAGCCGCGGCGAAATCCCCCGGGAGCTGCGCAACGAGACGCGGCGCGACGAGGTGGGGCGCCTGGCCCAGGCGTTCGGCCAGATGAGCCAGTACCTGCTGGCCCTGGCGGCCAAGGCCGAATACCTGGCCCAGGGGCATTTGAGCCAGGACAGCCAGCCGGTCTCCGAGCAGGATGTGCTGGGCACCGCCTTCGCCACCATGCTGGCTAACCTGCGCAACCTGGTCGGCGAACTCAACGAGGGCATCAGCGTGTTGGCCACTTCCAGCGAGGAGGTGCTGGCGGCCACCAGCCAGGTGGCCACTAACACCCAGGAGACGGCGACGGCGATCAGCGAGATCGTCACCACGGTGGACGAGGTCAAGCAGACCGCGGTGCTGGCCAGCGGCAAGGCACAGTCGGTGGCCGACAGCACGGCGCGCACCCGCGAGGTGGCCCAGGGTGGCCGCCAGGCGGTGGAGGAAGCGCTCAAGGGGATGGAGCAGATCCGCGAGCAGATGCAGGCGGTGGCCGAGAGCATCATGCGCCTGGGCGAGCAGAGTCAGACCATCGGCGAGATCGTCGCCTCGGTCAGCGACCTGGCCGAGCAGTCCAATCTGCTGGGGGTCAACGCCTCGATCGAGGCGATGCGCGCGGGGGAGACCGGCAAGGGCTTCTCGGTGGTGGCGCAGGAGGTCAAGGCCCTGGCGGACCAGTCCAAGCAGGCCACCGCCCAGGTGCGCGGCATCCTCGGCGAGATCCAGAAGGCCATGACCAAGGCGGTGCTGCTGGCCGAGCAGGGCAGCAAGGCGGTGGAGTCGGGCTACGAGCGGGCGCAGAGCAGCGGCGAGGCGATCCGTGCGCTGGACAGCAGCATCGCCGAGTCCAGCGAGATGGCCTTGCAGATCGCCGCCACCAGCCAGCAGCAGATGGTCGGCATGGATCAGGTGGCCAACGCCATGGCCAGTATTCGCGAGGCCAGCCAGAGCAACGTCAGCGGCACCCGGCAGATGGACCAGGCCACCCGCAACCTGCACGAGCTGGGTGTGAAACTGCAGGGCCTCGCGGCCCAATTCAAGTTGTGAGCCGACCATGACCCTGGACCGAAATGCGCTGCAACAACGTCTGCTGGAAAGCTTCCGGATCGAGGCCGGCGAGCGTTTGGGCGTGCTCGCCGACACCCTGGCCAACTGGCGCGAAGGGGGGGCCAGCGCCGAGGCCATCGAGTCGTTGTTTCGCGAGGTGCACAGCCTCAAGGGCGCCGCCCGGGCGGTCAGCCTGACTACGGTCGAGCGCCTCTGCCATGCCTGGGAGAGCCTGCTCGGCGCGGTGCGCGCCGGCCGCCTGGAGCTGACCCCAGAGCGTGTCGAGCTGTGCCGGCACGCTCTGCGGGCGGTGCAGCAGCAGCAGGCGGGAAAGGCGCTGGAGACCGATGCCGGCGAACAGCTGTGCGCCAAACTGGAAGGCGCGGCACGCGGCGAAACCGTGGCGTTGCCGGCCGCCCCCGTCGCCGCCCCGGCTGCGCCAGTCGAGCCAGGCATGGTCCGGGTTTCCGCCAGGCGCCTGGATACCCTGCTGTTCCACAGCGAGAGCCTGCTGCAGCACAAGCTCGAGGCCCAGGCCTATGCGCGCCGGCTGCGCGAGCACGCCGTCGCCTTCGACCCGCAGCGCGGCAACCGCCTGCTCGCTACCGGCAACCTTAAGCTGCTGCATGCCAGCCTCGAGCAGCTTCCCCTGGCCAGCCGCGATGCCCTGAAAGGCCTGCTCGACTACCTCAACTGGAGCCAGGCGCAGCTCGATCGGCTGCATTTCGAAGCGATCCAGCTGGAGAAGGCCGGGCGGCACCTGGCCCAGGGCCTGTCGCAGCTCTCCGATGCCCATGTCGGCGAGCTGCAGGCAGTCCTGCTGCTGGCCGGCAGCAACCTGATCGAAGGCCTGCCGGCCATGGTCCAGGACCTGGCCAGCCAGGCCGGCAAGCGGGTCGAGTTGCAGGTGCGCGGTACCGACCTGCAGGTCGACAAGCGCATTCTCGACGAGTTGCGCAACGTCCTCACCCACCTGCTGCGCAACGCCCTGGACCATGGCCTGGAGTCTGCGCAACAACGGGAGGCCGCCGGCAAGCCGCCCGTGGGGCTGCTGCAGATCGACCTGCTGCAGGAGTCGGCCGACCGTTTCGAGTTGCGCGTGCAGGACGACGGCGCGGGGATCGACGTCGAAGCGCTGAAGGCCAAGGCGCTGGCCGCCGGGCTGCTCAGCGAGGAGCAGGCCGCGACGCTGAGCGAGGCGGAGAGCCGGCGACTGATCTTCCACTCCGGACTGTCGACCAGCGCGTTGATTACCGATCTGTCTGGGCGCGGCCTGGGCATGGCCATCGTCCAGGAGGTGGTCGAGCGTCTCGGCGGGCGCATCGAGCTGGAGTCCGCACCGGGGCGGGGCACCTGTTTCCACCTGCATCTGCCGCTCAGCCTGTCGACCTTTCGTGCGGTGATCGTGCGCATCGCCGAGCGCACCTTCGCCGTGCCGGCGCTGGCGGTCGAACGCTGCCTGCGGCTGCCGGCCGACGCGCTGAAGACCCTGGAGAATCGCCCCTCGCTGGTGCGCGACGGCCGCGTGCTGCCGGTCTGGGCCCTGGCCGACGTACTGGGCCTGAGCGGTCCGGCGAACCGGGAGGGCGAGCTGACCTTGCTGCTGCTGAAGGTGCGCGGCGAACCCTTCGTGCTGCTGGTCGATGAGCTGCTGGGCGATCAGGAAATCACCGTCAAGAGCCTCGGCCGCCAGTTGCTGCGGGTGCGCAACCTGCTCGGCGCGACCCTGCTGGGTGACGGCCAGCTGGTGCCCATCCTGCACCCCGGCGACCTCTATCGCAGCGCCCTGGCCGTGGGCGCCGGCAGCCTGGAGCGCAAGGCCGAGCAGGCGCCCGGCAGCAGTCTGCAACGGTTGCTGATCGCCGAGGACTCCTTCACCTCCCGTGGCCTGCTCAAGGCCATCCTGGAAGGCGCGGGCTACCAGGTCGCCACCGCCAACGATGGCCTGGAAGCCTGGAACGCCTTGAAGCAGGGCGCCTTCGATCTGCTGGTGTCGGACGTGGAAATGCCGCGCATGGATGGTTTCACCCTGACCAGCCGGATCCGTGCCGACCGCGAACTGACCGACCTGCCGGTGGTGCTGGTCACCGCCCTGCACTCGGCCGAGGACCGCGCCCGCGGCCTGGAAGTCGGGGCCAACGCCTATCTGGTGAAAAGCGGCTTCGAGCAGGACAGCCTGCTGGACGCCATTCGCCGTCTGATTTGATGGAGAACGGTCATGCGCGTACTGATAGTCGACGACTCACCGGTGTTACGCATGCTGCTGCGTTCGGTGCTCGAGAGTGAAGGGTTCGAGGTGCGCGAGGCGGAGAACGGCGAGCAGGCCTTGCGTCTATTGGCGGGTTACCAACCCGACATTGTCACCATGGACGTGCACATGCCGGGCATGGACGGTTACGAAACCACGGCACGCATTCTCGAAAAGTATGCGCTGCCGGTGGTGGTGGTGACCGCCAGTGCCGACCCCCATGCCGCTGCCACCGCGATGCACACCTTGGAGGCGGGCGCCCTGGCCGTGCTGGAAAAACCTCTGGGGCCAGGAGCCGCAAATTTCGAGGCCTGCATTGACGCCCTGCTGAGGACACTGCGGCGCATGGCGCAGGTCAAGATCGTGCGCCGCCCGCGAGTCATCAAGCCAAGCCCAGCGACGCCCAAGGCGGCCTCGCTGGGCGCTGGAAGCCAGAAAGTGGTGGCCATCGCCGCGTCGGCCGGAGGCCCGGCGGCGCTCAAGACGCTGCTCTCGGGGCTGGCGACGCAGCAGCCCTGGCCACTGTTGCTGGCCCAGCATATAGCCCTCGGCTTTCTGGGCAGCTTTCGCGACTGGCTGGCGAGCGTCTGCAGCCTGAGGGTGAGCATCGCCGAGCACGGCCAGGCGCTGCAGCCCGGGGTGCTCTACCTGCCTCCGGACGGCAGTCATCTGGGCATCGACGAAAACTTGCGGGCTCACCTGCAGGGCAGCAATGGCGAGCTGTACTGCCCGTCGGCCGACCATCTGTTTCGCAGCGTGGCCCAGCACCTGGGCAATCTCGCCATCGGCATCCAGTTGTCGGGCATGGGCCGCGATGGCGCCGAGGGACTCGCCGTGCTGCGCAGCCAAGGGGCCCTGACCATCGTTCAGGAGCCGACCAGCGCGGTGATCGATGCCATGCCCAAGGCGGCGATCCAGTTGCAGGCGGCGCGCCAGGTGCTAGCGCCTGAGGCGATCGCGGCGCTGCTCAATTCCATGGCGCTGCGCGACCGCTCGCACAGTACCGGGCAGGGAGGAACCTGATTATGTTCACCGACGCGAAAATCCTGATAGTTGAGGACAGCCCTACCCAGGCGACCGAATTGCAGTTTCTCCTGGAGTCAGCCGGTTGCCAGGTACGTGTCGCCCGCAACGGCGTGGAGGCGCTGGCCTTCATCGCCGAGCAGCTGCCGACCATTATCATCAGCGACATCGTCATGCCGCAGATGGATGGCTACGAGCTGTGTCGCCAGCTCAAGGGCGACCCGCACACCGCGAGCATCCCGGTGATCCTGGTCACCAGCTTGGCCGACGCGCGGGACGTGGTGCACGGCCTGGCCAGCGGCGCCGACAACTTCATCGTCAAGCCCTATGACGAGAAGTACCTGATGTCACGCATCCGCTACTTCCTGGTCAATCTCGAGCTGCGCAGCAACGAGCGGGTGCAGATGGGGGTCGAGGTTATGCTGGAGGGCGAGCGTCACTTCATCACCGCTGGGCGCCAGCAGATCCTCGACCTGCTGATCTCCACCTACGAGCAGGGCGTACGCCTCAATCACGAACTGCTGGCCAAGCACGATCAGTTGACGCGCAGCAATTCGCTGCTGAACTGCCTGTTCCACTTCACCAGCGGGCTGAGCGATGCCAACAGCGAGCGGCATGTGATCCAGACGGCCCTGGGGCGCATCCTTGAGTTCCCCAACGCGGCGGGCGCCTGGCTGCTACTGGCCGACACCGAGGAGCCAAGCGGCGCGTTGCGCGTGGCCGGGGCCCGTGGGCGCGACAACCAGTACGACAGTGATAAGCTGGCCGCCTGTTCGGAGAACTGCCCGTGCCGCCATGCCTGGCTGCACGATCAACTGAGTGTGCCGAGCAATATCGCGGGCTGCCCGGCGCTGGAGCGGTGCGGTGAGGGCCACCACGCGAGCATCCCCCTGGTGCTCGGCGGCGAAACCATCGGCATGCTCAACGTAGTGCGCCGCCAGGCGCAGAGCTGGCCTGAGGACGAGCTCAACGCGCTGGCCTCGATCGGCCGGCAGCTGGCCATGGTGCTGGGCCGGGTCCGCCTGTTCGAGAGCCTGGAGCAGCTGGTCGAGCAGCGTACCCGGGCGCTGGCACAGAGCGAAGCGCTGCTGCGCAAGATTCTCGACAACCTGCCGGTGGGAGTCGCCGTAGCCGACAGCCAGGGTCGGCTGATTCTCAGCAACCCTGAGAACGGGCTGATCTGGGCCGGCCCACAGCCGGCCGAGCTGGAGGACTTCGCCCGTTACCATGGTGCCTGGTCGGAGCGTGGCGAGCCGTTGAAGGCGGAGGATTGGCCGCTGGCCAGGGCCGTGCACGATGGCCAGGTGATGCGTAACGAGGTCATCGACATCCAGGCCTTCGACGACAGCCACAAGACCACCCTCAACTCGGCGGTACCCTACCTCGATGAGCAGGGCGTGGTGCAGGGCGCCATCGCGGTGATCCAGGACATCAGCGAACAACGCCAGCGCGACCTGGAGTTCCGCATCCGCACCCGGGCAGTCGAAGCCAGCGTCAACGCCATCGTCATCACCGACAATCAGCGCGAAAACCAGCCGATCGCCTACGTCAACCCGGCCTTCGAGCGCATCACCGGCTACCGTAGCGAGGAGGTGCTGGGACGCAACTGCCGTTTCCTGCAGGGCGAGGACAGGGACCAAGCGGAGCTCGACAATATCCGCCGGGCGCTAAGCGCCGAGGAGGAGGGCAGGGCCATTCTGCGTAATTACCGCAAGGACGGCTCGGCCTTCTGGAACGAGCTGCGCTTGTCCCCGGTGGTGAACGATCGCGGCAAGGTCAGCCACTTCGTCGGCATCCTGCACGACATCACCGAGGCCAAGGGCTACCAGGAAGAGCTGGAGCATCAGGCCAACCACGACAGCCTGACCGGACTGCCCAACCGCAACCTGCTCAACGACCGCATACTCCAGGCCATTGCGTTCGCCAGCCGCAACCAGGGCGGGTTCACCCTGGCATTCATGGACCTCGACAACTTCAAGGTGGTCAACGACAGCCTCGGCCACAATGCCGGCGACCAGTTGCTGGTTCAGGTGGCCGCACGCCTGGAGGCTTGCGCCCGGGAAGTCGACACCGTGGCCCGGCTGGGTGGCGATGAGTTCGTCATCCTGCTGGCCGATGGGGGGCAGCTGACCCGGCGCATCGGCGTCCTCGAGCGCTTCAAGCAGATCGTCGCCGAGCCCCTGAGCCTCGACGGCCAGGAAGTCGTGGTCAGTTGCAGCATTGGCTTCTGCTGCTTCCCCGAGGACGGCAGGGATATCGGTACCCTGATGCGCAACGCCGATACCGCCATGTACCAGGCCAAGCATCAGGGGCGTAACCGCATCTGTGCCTTCACCCCGCAGATGAACGAGCAGATGCAGCGGCGCCTGTTGCTCGAACGGGATATGCGCCATGCCCTGCAGCACGATGAATTCCAGGTGGTCTACCAGCCGCAACTGGACCTGCGCAACGGCCGCCTGTGCGGTTTCGAGGCGCTGGTACGCTGGAGTCACGAGGGCAAGACGGTGATGCCCGGCGAGTTCATTCCGCTGGCCGAGGAGACCGGCTTGATCGTCAGCATCGACTTCCACGTCTTCGACGCCGTTTGCCAGCAGTTGCAGACCTGGAAGTACCTGTTGCTGAACGGCTGCATCGCCGTGAACTTCTCCGCCATCAGCTTCATGGCGCCGGAGTTCGTCGAACGCATCCAGACGACGCTGCAGCGGCACGGGGTTGCGCCGTCCCTGGTCAAGCTGGAGGTGACCGAGTCCATGCTGATGACCGATGCCGACGAAGTGCTGGAGCGGATGCGCACCTTGAGCGCCTTGGGCATCGGCTTCTCGATCGACGATTTCGGTACCGGCTATTCGTCCCTGGGATACCTCAAGCGCTTCCCCTTCAGCCAGCTGAAGATCGATCGCAGCTTCGTCACCGACGTGCATATGGACCCGGACAGTGCCTCGCTGGTGCGTTCGATGATCTCCATTGGCCACAACCTCGGCATCAAGGTGATTGCCGAGGGCGTGGAAAGTGCAGAACAGCTCGGGTTCCTGCGCACCGCCGGCTGCGACGAACTCCAGGGCTACTATTATTCGCCGCCGCTGCCGCCCCAGGCCTGCCTGCAGTTTCTCGGCGAGGAGGGCGAACTGAAACTGCCGCCGCTGATGGACGGCGAGCCGGTATGTCATCTGCTGCTGATCGACGATGAAGCCGGGGTACTCAGGGCGCTGCAGCGCGAACTGCGCCAGGAGAACTACCATATTCGGGTCGCCAGCAGCGGCGCCGAGGCGCTGAACATGTTGGCGGCCCATAGAGCCGACGTGGTACTGACCGACCTGCGCCTGACCGATACGAACGGGGTGGACCTCCTGCGCAAGATCAGGCACATCTATCCGGAAATCATCCGCATGGTGCTCAGCGGCTCTACCGACGTGCGCGACATCCTCAAGGCCGTCAACGAAGGGGTGATCTTCCGCTTCATCACCAAGCCCTGGGACGCCGATGACCTGCGGGGCCAGCTGCGCGATGCCTTCGCCCAACGCCTGCTGGTGCAGGACAACCAACGTCTACGGGAGCAGCTGATGGCGTTCAAGCCTTGAGCGAGGAGCGCTCCGCCCGCCGGCCCTACGCCCTACGCACCGCCCGCTAGACTGAAAGAATCACAGCGGGTCGGAGGTGTGCCATGAACGTCTGTGAGGGTGTTACCGGTGCCATCGGTAACACCCCCTTGATCCGTCTCGCCCGGCTCAGCGCCGAGAGCGGTTGCGAGATCCTGGCCAAGGCCGAGTTCCTCAACCCTGGCGGTTCGGTGAAGGACCGGGCCGCCCTCGCGATCATCGAGGACGCCGAACGCAGTGGTCGACTGCGCGGCGGCGGCACCGTGGTCGAGGGCACCGCGGGCAATACCGGCATAGGCCTGGCGCACATCTGCGCGGCGCGGGGCTACCGCTGCATCATCGTGATCCCCGACAACCAGTCGGCAGAGAAGCTCGACCTGCTCCGCCATCTGGGCGCGGAGGTACACCCGGTGCCCCCCAAACCCTACAGCGATCCGCACAACTACCAGAAGATCGCCGGGCGCCTGGCTGCCGAATTGCCCGGAGCGATCTGGGCCAATCAGTTCGACAATACCGCCAACCGCGATGCCCACTACCGGACCACGGGGCCGGAGATCTGGCGCGACACCGATGGCCGCGTCGATGCGTTCGTCTGCGCCACCGGTACCGGCGGCACCCTGGCCGGCGTGGCGCGCTATCTCAAGGAGCGCAACCCAGCGGTGCGCATCGTGCTCGCCGACCCCATGGGCAGCGCGCTCTACCATTGGGTGCTGGACGGCGAACTGCTCGCCGAAGGCAGCTCCATCACCGAAGGCATTGGCACCAGCCGGGTGACGGCCAACCTGAAGGGCACCCAGATCGACTCGGCACTGCGGGTCGATGACCAGCAGTGCGTGGACATGGTCTATCGCCTGCTGCGCGAAGAAGGCCTGTTTGTCGGCAGCTCCAGCGGCATCAACCTCTGTGCCGCCATGCGTCTGGCCGCCGACCTAGGGCCCGGGCATACCGTGGTGACCCTACTCTGCGACCGCGGCGGCCTCTATGCCAGACGCTTGTTCAACCCGGCGTGGCTGCGGGAAAAGGGCTTGACGCCACCGGCCTGAGAGCGTCGCGGGTGCCGCGAGTCATTCGTAGGGCGGGGCCTGTGCCCGCAACAGCGGCGCCAGCAGGGCGCACATGTTGCGCCAGTGGCTACCCTCCCAATACAGGCGACGACAGCCGCCACACTGCATGAAATGCGAGTAGCTGTAGCCGATGCGACTGGGCAGTTGCTCGCGGGCCTCCTCCAGATCGATGGGCTGCAACGGCAAGTTGCAATGCAGACAGCGGCTGAAGGGCTCGATACAGCGGGCCAGATCGAGGCGCTCGAACAGCTCGCGCAGTTGCAGCGCGGGCTTGAGTGCATGCACGTAGCAGCCATGGCTGATCAGCCGGCGCTTGAGCAGCTCGCGGTCCCGGGTCAAGACGATGCGCCCTTGCCGGGCGGCCAATTCGGCGATCGTCGCATCCTCGAAATGGTTGTCGTAGAGCGTGTCGAAGCCGAGCATACGGAGCAGGCGGGCCAGGCCGCCGAGATGGGCATCGGCGACAAAGCGCAGCACCCGTAACGGACGATCGCGCACCTTCAGCAACGGGCTGATGTCCAGGCGCTCGAACTTCGGATAGACCGCCACCCGGTCGCCGTCCAGCAACATCCGCTCGAAACCGACCGACTCGCCGTTGAGCAATACCAGTTCCACTTCGGTATGGGGCACGCCGAGTGCTTCGATCATGTGCTTGACGGTCGCCGCCTGGGCGCAGTCGCAGTCGAACGCCCTGCGCCGCCGTGCCGGCGCCAGGAAATCGTTGAGCTCCTCATAGAAGCGAAAGGTGGCGTGGACCATGCTTCAAGCATAGCCTCAACCGGCAGGCAGACGCCTGGCAGGGACGGGCGAACCGGCATTTGCATAGCTGAACGAAGCTTGAGCGGCCAGTAGCTGTCATATTCTGTTTTTTGCAGAACGCATCAGGGTTCTCCGTTACTATCTGCACGGCTGATGCCTAGCTGCCGGCGCAAGCAGGCTGTACGCAAGCACGCCCACTGCGGTTCGGAGAGCCCCTCCGGCCGCATTGCACAATCCTTCCCGGGGCGTCACTCAGCGGGGTCTAGAGCGTTGTAATGCTGGTTGCGAGTTACGATTTTTCCCTGGTGCTAACCTCCCTGGCCGTGGCCATCCTGGCGTCCTATACCGCGCTTGACCTGGCCGGGCGCATCGCCACCGCCAGAGGCCTCGCGCAGTCCTTGTGGATAGGCGGCGGCGCCGTGGCCATGGGCATCGGTATCTGGTCCATGCACTTTATCGGCATGCTCGCCTTTAGCCTGCCGATTGACCTTGGCTACGACGTCCCCATTACTCTGCTGTCCCTGGCGATGGCGATGCTCGCCTCGGGATTCGCCCTGTGGCTGGTGAGCCAGCCGCAGATGCTGCGCTGGCACTGGCTGCTCGGCGCCCTGGTAATGGGCGCCGGCATCAGTTCGATGCATTACCTCGGCATGGCCGCGCTGCGCATGCAGCCGGGGATCGACTATGACCCGTTGCTCGTCGGCCTGTCCCTGCTGATCGCTGTGGCGGCGTCCGCGGCCGCGCTGTGGATCGCCTTCCGCCTGCGCTGGCCCGGGCCCTTCGTGCGCATGGCGCGCCTCGGCGCGGCCGTACTGATGGGCACCGCCATCGTCGGCATGCATTACACCGGCATGGCCGCGGCCAACTTTCCCCAGGGCAGTTTCTGCCTGGCCGCCGGGGGAGGGCTCGACAGCGCCTGGCTGGCCACACTGGTCGGCATGGCCACCCTCGCGGTGCTGGCCATCGCCTTGCTCACCTCGGTGCTCGATGCACGCATGCAGGACCGTGTCGCCAAATTGAACCAGTCCCTGGCCCAGGCCAATCTGGAGCTGACCCAGCTGGCCCTGCACGACCCCTTGACCAAACTGCCCAACCGCCTGCTGCTGGAGGATCGCGTCGGCCAGTACATCGAGAAGATGGCGCGGGAGGGCGGGCATTTCGCCCTGATGTTCATGGACCTCGACGGCTTCAAGCCGGTCAACGATGCCTATGGCCACCATGTCGGCGACCTGCTGCTGAGCGCCGTGGGCGCGCGCCTGCGCGAGCGGCTACGGGCGCAGGACACCCTGGCGCGGGTGGGCGGCGACGAGTTCGTGCTGTTGGCGGAGCTGCGCGCGCCGAACGATGCGGTCGGCCTTGCCAACCAGCTTATCCAGCTGGTCAGCCAGCCGTTCCGGGTCGGCGAGCATGAGCTGCGCGTCTCCACCAGCGTCGGCATCGCCCTCTACCCGGGGGACGGCGAGGACCAGCAAAGCCTGCTGCTCAACGCCGATGCGGCGATGTACCACGCCAAGGGGAACGGGAAGAACGGCTACAGCTTCTTCGAGGCGTCGATGAACGCCAACGCCCGTAACCAGCTGCAGTTGCTGCACGACCTGCGCATGGCCCTGGAGCGTGGAGAATTCTGCCTCTACTATCAGCCCAAGTTCGATGCGCTGAACGGTCGTCCGACAGGCGCCGAGGCCTTGCTGCGATGGCAACACCCGGTGCGGGGCCTGCTGCTGCCGGACGAATTCATCGAGCTGGCGGAGAAGACCGGGTTGATCATCGCCATCGGCGACTGGGTGCTGCAGCAGGCCTGCAGGCAGATGCGCGAATGGTACGATCAGGGGCACCACGACTGGCGCGTGGCGGTCAACCTGTCGGCGCTGCAGTTCTGTCATGCCGACCTGATCGAGAGCGTCGCCGATGCCCTGGCGCAGCATGAGCTGCCGGCCAACTGCCTGACCCTGGAAATCACCGAAACCACCGCCATGCGCGACGCCGACGCCAGCCTGCGGGTACTCGAGCAGCTGGCGGCACTGGGCGTCGATCTGTCCATCGACGACTTCGGCACCGGCTACTCCAGCCTGCTCTATCTCAAGCGCCTGCCGGCCAACGAGTTGAAGATCGACAGGGGCTTCGTGCGCGACCTGGCCCAGGACAGCGACGATGCCGCGATCGTCTCGGCCGTCGTCGCCCTGGGCCAGGCGCTGAACCTGCGCATCGTCGCCGAAGGCGTGGAGACCCTGCAGCAGAAGAGTTTCCTGACCAACCTCGGTTGCAACGTGCTGCAGGGCTTTCTCCTCGGGCATCCACTGCCGCCCCAGCAATTCATCCAGGCCCTGGAGCGTGGCGAACTGGTCGGCGTCGAATGAGCGGCGCCGGCCCTGGTCGGCGGGCGGTCAGGGTCGCGACTTGCGGTTGACGGCCTGCGCGGCCTTCAGCACGTCGGCACCGATCTGCGCCTCGAACTGCCGCCACACCGGCCGCATGGCGTTGCGCCAGGCCTCGCGCTGTTCGGCGCTCAGGCCGATCACCTGGCTACTACCGGAGGCCTCGATGCGTTGGCGGTCGGCCCGGTTATCGGCCTCGGCCTGGCGGTTCACCGCATAGGTGACCTCATCGACTATGCCCTCCAGTTCAACCCGGATCGTATGGGGAATGGCGTACCAGAAGCGCGGATTGCTCACCAGCATATAGTCGAGCACGCCGTGGTTGGTCTCGGTGATATAGGGCTGCACGCGGTGCAGGTTCTTGCTGTAGATGTTTGACCAGGGATTCTCCGCGCCCTGTACCCGTCCGCTCTGCAGTGCCTCGAACACCTCGGCGAACGGCATGGCCTGTGATTGCGCCCCGAGTTGCCGGAACTGCGCATCGAGCACCTCGGAAGGCTGGATGCGGAAGTTCAGCCCCGCCGCGTCGGTCGGCAGCAGCAAGGCCTTGCTCGCCGACAGTTGCTTCATGCCGTTGTGCCAGTAGGCCAGCCCGACGATATCGTGCGCCTCCATGGAGCGCAGCAATTGGCGGCCCTTGGCGCGTTTCTGGAAGCGATTGACCGCGTCCAGATCATCGAACAGAAAGGGCAGGTCGAACACCTGCAGCTGCTGGGTGTACTGGCCGAACTTGGCCAGGGACGGGGCCAGCAACTGGACCTCGTTCTTGCGCAGCGCCTCCAGCTCATCGGCATCGCCATAGAGCGAAGAGTTGGCGTAGACCTCGACCCTGACCTTGCCGGCCAGGCGCTCCTCGACCAGTTGCTTGAACAGCAGGGCGCCTTGGCCCTTCGGGGTGTTGTCGGCGACCACATGGGAGAACTTGATCAGGATCGGCCTCTGGGAGGCGGCCTGGACACTGACGACGGCGAGCGCCAGGGCGCACGCGGCCATGGCGAGGAATGACTTGAGCATTGAGATGTCCTTTCTTGTTGTCGGGATCGGCGGCTGCGACCGGCCTGCTCGCGGGGCGTCCCGGCAATACCGCGCGCGGCCTTAGCGCCTGAGCGCTGCGTAGTGCAATGCCTGAGCCAAAAGCCGGATACCGCGCGAAGTCGGGGTTCGGCGAAAGAACGGCGTGACGCACCTCACAGCCGGTGGCGGTTTTCCGCCAAGGTGGCGTGCAGCAGTGGCGGATTGTTGCTGATCGGCGGCGCCTGGCCCCGGCCACGGCCCATGCAGTGCCAGTCGAGCGCTGCACCTCCGTCCGGGTCGGGGATGGCCGGTCGAACGCGATGGGGCAAAGGCGGCTATACCACAGCGTATGACCTGCACTGCATCCGCCCAGACCTGGGGCGGATGCTCATCCAGCCCCACGCCCAGGAGTGCTCATGTCGAAAGTAGCCATAGTCACAGGCGCCTCACGGGGAATCGGCGCGGCCATTGCCAGGCGGCTGGCCGGCGACGGTATCCGCGTGGTGGTGAACTACAGCTCGCGACCCGCCGATGCCGAGCAGGTGGTGCGCGCTATCGTCCGTGCCGGCGGCGAGGCCTATGCGGTGCTGGCCGATGTCACCGACCCGGTCGCCGTCGAAGCCCTGTTCGACCAGGCCGAAGTGCGGTTCGGCGCCGTCGACATCCTGATCAACAACGCCGGCATCATCCAGCCCGGCATGGTCAGTCTCGCCGACAGCGACGACGCCCTGTACCAGCGCCTGTTCGCGACCAACACCAAGGGGACCTTCAACACCCTGCGCCTGGCGGCGACACGCCTGCGTGAGGGCGGCCGGATCGTCAACTTCTCCTCCAGCGCGGTGGCCATGGCGCTACCCGGCTATTCGCTCTATGCCGCGTCCAAGGCGGCGGTGGAGAGCCTCACCCGGATATTCGCCAAGGAGCTGCGAGGACGGCATATCTGTGTCAATGCCATAGCGCCTGGCCCCACGGCAACCGACCTGTTCCTCAGTGGCAAGAGCGCCGAGATGGTCGAGCGCCTGGCCAAGCAGGCCCCACTGGAGCGGTTGGGCACGCCGCAGGACATCGCCAATGCCGTGGCCTTCCTGGTCGGCGCGCAGGGCGCCTGGGTCAATGGCCAGGTGTTGCGGGTCAACGGGGGACTGATCTAGCCCGGCGAATAAAAAAAGTCCCACGGCCGGGAGCGGCACCGTGGGACTGCAAAGGGTTGGCGAGCGACACCAACCTAGGAGTAGGTCGAATCAGGCCTGGGGTTGCCAACCGCCGCCGAGGGCCTTGTAGATGGCGACTATGCCGCGGTACAGCTCGACTTCCGCCTGGGCCTGGGCATCCTCGGCGGCCAGCCGTTCGCGTTCGGCATCCAGCAACACCAGGAAGTCCACGGTGCCTTCGCGGTAACGTACGGCAGCCTGCGCGGCCGCGGCGCGGCTGGCTTCGGACTGGCGCACCAGGGCGAGCAGGCGCTGTTGTCGTTTGCCATAGTCGCTGAAGGCGTTCTCCGACTCCTCCAGGGCCAGCAGCACCCGCTGTTCATAGTTGGCCAGGGCGCCCTCGGCTTCTGCTTCGGCCCCGCGCAGCCGGGCGCGCAGGCTACCCAGGTCGAAAGCGGCCCAGTCGATGGTCGGTGCGACGCCCCAGGCACGCGCCGCCGAGGCGCCCAGCTGCGAACCCCGGCCGGCGGTGAAACCGAGAAAACCACTCAGGCTGACCCGCGGGAACAGGTCGGCGGTGGCCACGCCGATGCTGGCGGTGGCGGCCGCCAGTTGCCGCTCCGCGGCCCGCACATCGGGGCGCCGGCGCAGCAACTCGGCCGGGTCGCCGATCGGCAGGGCCTTGGCGATCGCCGGCAGCGGCTGCGCCGACAGATCGACGCTGAGCTGCTCCGGGCGCTGGCCGAGAAGGGTGGCGATACGGTTGCGAGCACGCACCTGCTCGGCCTGCAGCTGCGGCAGGCTGGCCTCGGTGGCGGCCAGGCGTGCGTCGCTGCGCAGCACGTCCAGCTCGCTGCCGACGCCGGCATCGCGCAGCTGTTCGGTGATGGCGCGGGACTCGCGCTGGTTGTCCAGGTTGGCGCGGGCGATGCCTTCGCGCAGCTGGGCGCCACGCAGGCTGCCATAGGCATCGACCAGCTCGCCGATCAGGCTGACCTGCAGCTGCTGGTAGTCGGCTTCGGCCACCTCGATCTGCGCCTCGCTGGCCTCCAACTGGCGCTGGATGCGGCCGAACAGATCGAGCTCCCACGCCAGATCAAGACCCAGATCGTAGCGTTCGGCGTTCAGCCGTCGTTCGCTGACGCCGGGCTGCTGGGCCTTGCCGATCTCGCCGCTGGCGCGCCCGGTAACGGTCGGCAGACGATCGTTGGCGACATCGTCGCGGATGGCCCGGGCGGCACGCAGGCGGGCGAAGGCCACCCGCAGTTCGCGGTTGTCCTCGAGCGACTGCTCGACCAACTGGTTCAGGGTCGGGTCCTCGAACTGCTGCCACCACAGCGCCTCGAAACGCGAGCGGTCATGGCCGGCTGCTGCGGCGTGGCTCAGCTGTGCCGGCGCGGTCGCCGGCGTCCGGTAGTCCGGGCCCAGGGCGCAGGCGCTCAGTGCCAGGGCGAGCAGGGCAGGGATGAAGGGTTTCATGCGTTCACCTTCTGCAGTTCGGTGGCGCTCTTGCGGGCTTCGCGTCTTTCGACGAAGGCGCGGATCAGCACATAGAACACCGGGGTCAGCAGCAGGCCGAAGACCGTCACCCCGAGCATGCCGGAGAACACCGCCACCCCCATGGCCTGGCGCATCTCGGCACCCGCGCCCGAGGACAGCACCAGCGGCACCACGCCCATGATGAAGGCGAAGCTGGTCATCAGGATCGGCCGCAGGCGCAGGCGGCAGGCCTCCAGCACCGCAGCGATGCGGTCCAGACCTTCCTCCTGTTTCTCCTTGGCGAACTCGACGATGAGGATGGCGTTCTTGCACGCCAGGCCCACCAGCACGATCAGGCCGATCTGGGTGAAGATGTTGTTGTCGCCACCGGACAGGATCACCCCGGTGATGGCCGACAGCAGGGTCATCGGCACGATCAGGATCACCGCCAGCGGCAGGCTCCAGCTTTCGTACTGGGCGGCCAGCACCAGGAAGGCCAGCAGCACGCAGAGTGGGAACACGTAGATCGCGCTGTTGCCGGCGAGAATCTGCTGGTAGGTGAGGTCCGTCCACTCGTAGCTCATGCCGTTGGGCAGTTCTTCCGCGAGCAGCTTTTCCATCGCCGCCTCGGCCTGGCCCGAGCTGAAGCCGGGCGCCGCGCCGCCGTTGATCTCGGCGGTGAGGAAACCGTTGTAGTGCATCACCCGATCCGGTCCGGCGCTGGGCTCGACCTTGACGAAGGTCGACAGCGGCACCATTTCGCCACGCTTGTTGCGCACCTTGAGCTGGCCGATCTGCTCGGGCTCGAGGCGGAAGCGCTGCTCGGCCTGGACGTTGACCTGGTAGGTGCGGCCGAAACGGTTGAAGTCGTTGGCATACAGCGAGCCGAGGTAGACCTGCAGGGTGTCGAAGATGTCGTCGATCGCCACGCCGTGGGTCATGGCCTTCTCCCGGTCGATGTCGGCATCGATCTGCGGCACGTTGACCGTGTAGCTGGTGAACAGCCCGGCCAGCTCCGGTACTTCATGGCTCTTGGCGATGACGTTCTGCACCTGCTTATACAGCTCTTCGTAGCCGAGGTTGCCGCGATCCTGGATCTGCACGCGGAAGCCACCGATGGTGCCCAGACCCTGCACCGGGGGAGGCGGGAAGATGGCGATAAAGGCGTCCTGAATCCCGGCGAACTGGGCGTTCAGTTCCCCGGCGATGGCGCCGGCGCTCATGGACGGGTCCGTGCGCTGATCGAAGGGCTTGAGTGGGGTGAAGACGATGCCGCTGTTCGGGCTGTTGGTGAAGCCGTTGATCGACAGACCCGGGAAGGCCACGGTGTTCTCCACCCCCGGGTGCTGGCCGGCGATCTGCGACATGCGCTTGATCACCGCCTCGGTGCGGTCGAGTGTGGCGGCGTCCGGCAACTGGGCGAAGGCCACCAGGTACTGCTTGTCCTGGGGCGGCACGAAGCCGCTAGGCGTGTTGGCGAAGCCCAGGTAGGTCAGGCCCATCAAGCCGCCATAGACCAGCAGGGCAATGGAGCTGCCGCGCAGCACGCGCTTCACGGTGCCGACATAGGCGTGACTGGCGCGGTCGAACACGCGGTTGAAGGGGGCGAACAACCAGCCGCCGAACAGCCGGTCGAGCAGCCGGGAGAAGCCGTCCTTGGGCGCGTCGTGGCGACGCAGCAGGGCGGCGGCCAGGGCCGGCGACAGGGTCAGAGAGTTGAAGGCCGAGATCACCGTGGAGATGGCGATGGTCAGGGCGAACTGCTGGTAGAACTGGCCACTGAGACCGGAGATAAACGCGGTCGGCACGAACACGGCGCAGAGCACCAGGGCGGTGGCGACAATGGGGCCGGTGACTTCCTTCATCGCCTGGCGGGTGGCCTCGATCGGCGACTTGCCCAGGCCGATATTGCGCTCGACGTTCTCCACCACGACGATGGCGTCGTCCACCACGATGCCGATGGCCAGCACCAGGCCGAACAGCGACAGGGCGTTGAGGGAGAAACCGAACAGGTGCATCACCGCGAAGGTACCGATCAAGGACACCGGCACGGCGGCCAGGGGGATGATCGAGGCGCGCCAGGTCTGCAGGAACAGGATCACCACCAGCACCACCAGGACGATGGCCTCGAGCAGGGTGTGTACCACCGCCTCGATCGAGCCGCGCACGAAGATGGTCGGGTCGTAGACGATCTCGTAGTCCACACCCTGGGGGAAGCCCTGCTTCAGCTCGGCCATGCGCTCACGCACCGCATCGGAGATGGCGATGGCGTTGGAGCCGGGCCGCTGGAACACCGGGATGGCCACCGCCGGTTTGTTGTTCAGCAGCGAACGCAGGGCGTACTGGCTGGAGCCCAGTTCGATGCGGGCGATGTCCTTGAGGCGAGTGATTTCGCCGTTGTCGCCGGCGCGGACGATGATGTTCTCGAACTCCTCCTCGCTGACCAGGCGGCCCTGGGTGTTGATCGACAACTGGAAGCTGTTGTCGCCGGCGGCGGGCGGCGCACCGAGGGCGCCGGCGGCGACCTGGCGGTTCTGCTGGCGAATGGCATTGACCACATCGCTGGCGGTGAGATTGCGCGAGGCCACCTGGTTCGGGTCGAGCCACACGCGCAGCGAATAGTTGCCCAGGCCGAACAGCTGCACGTCGCCGACGCCGTCCAGCCGCGCCAGCTCGTCCTTGACGTTGAGCGCGGCATAGTTGGACAGGTAGAGCATGTCGTAACGGTCGTCCGGCGAGGTCAGGTGGACCACCATGGTCAGGTCCGGCGAGGCCTTGTCGACGGTCACGCCGAGGCGCTGCACTTCGCTGGGCAGGGTCGGCATGGTGCGGGTCACACGGTTCTGCACCTGGACCTGGGCGTTGTCCAGCTCGGTGCCCAGGGCGAAGGTGATGGTCAGGGTCAGCTTGCCGTCGGCGGTGGCCTGGGACGACATGTAGAGCATGCCTTCCACGCCAGTGATGGCCTGTTCCAAGGGCGAGGCGACGGTTTCACCGATCACCTTGGGGTTGGCCCCGGGGAAGTTGGCGCGTACCACCACGGTGGGCGGCACCACTTCGGGGTATTCGCTGATCGGCAGTTGGAACAGCGAGATGGCACCACCGATCAGGATCAGCAGCGACAGCACGGCGGCGAAGATCGGCCGCTGGATAAAGAATTGCGAGAAATTCATGGTCGTTTACCTGTTAGCCGCGCGGCGCAGTGGCGGTGCGTTCGCCGTGTTCGGCAACCCGGGGGGCATCGCGGTCTTCGACGGCCTTACGCTGGCGGGCCAGGGTAGCCAGGGTCTCGGCATCGGCCATGGGCACCTCCTGCGGGTCGACGGCCGAGCCGGGCAGGGCACGCTGCAGGCCGTTGACCACGATTTTCTCGCCCTTGCCCAGGCCCGCACGGACGATACGCAGGCCTTCGACCTTGGGCCCCAGCTCGATGGCACGGTAGGCGACGGTGTTGTCGTCGCCGAGCACCAGGACGAACTTCTTGCCCAGGTCGGTGCCGACGGCAACGTCCTGAATCAGGGTGGCGGCGTAGGTGCCGCTGCCGACCAGTTTCAGCCGGGCATAGAGGCCCGGGGTGAAGCGTCCGTCCTGGTTGTCGAACACCGCGCGGCCGCGGATGGTGCCGGTCTGCGGGTTGACCTGGTTGTCGAGGAAGTCCAGTTGGCCCAGGTGCGGGTGGCCATCCTCGCTACTCAGGCCGAGGTACACCGGGCTGGCATCCCGGGCATCGCTGCCGGACTGACGCGCCAGCTCGAGGTACTTGAGGAATACCCGCTCGTCGGCGTCGAAGTAGGCGTAGACCTTGTCGGTGCTGACCAGGCGGGTGAGCAGGCTCTGCCCGGCCGTGACCAGGTTGCCGGCGGTGATTTCGGCGCGACTGACCCGCCCGTCTATCGGCGCGGTGACCCGGGTGAAGCTGAGGTTGAGGCGGGCATTGTCCAGTTCGGCCTGGATACCGGCCACGGCCGCCTGGGCCTCCTGGGCGGCACTGGCACGGGCATCGGCCAGCTCCGCGGAGATCGCGTTGCTCTTGCGCAGGCGTTCGCCGCGCTTAGCCTCGCTGGCGGTGCGTGCCTGGTTGGCCCGGGCCTGTTGCAGTTGGGCCTGCAGGCGCTTGACCTCGGCCTGGAACGGCCGCGGGTCGATCTGGAACAGCAGGTCTCCCTGCTTCACCAGGCTGCCTTCGGCAAAGGCTACACGGTCGATGAAACCGGAGACGCGCGGGCGAATTTCCACCGACTCCGGCGCTTCCAGGCGCCCGGTGAACTCGTCCCATTCGTTGAGCGGCTGTTCGATGACTTCGGCGACGCTGACCTGGGCCGCCGGCATCTGCGCGGTGGCCTGGGGCGACTCACCGCAGGCGCCGAGGGTCACTATTGCAGCAAGGGCCAGAGGCAGGCGCCAAAGGTGGTTGAGCTGTTCCATGTGAGGTTCCGCCACTTGAGTTTGGAGTGGGCGGAGTCTGCGACGCGATCCGGGGCAATACGAATCGAACACCGCGAAGGTGACTATCAGCGGCAGTGATGAACAGCTTGCTTTTATCGATGCGGACGATAGAGGGACAGGGGGAGCCTCTCAGCCCAGGCTGTCCGGATCGCCGACGAACATCTGGATGCGCGAGCGCAGCCAGCGTTCGGCGGGATCGTTGTCCTGGGCGCCGCGCCAGGCCATATGCAGCTCGAAGGTCTGGGCATCCAGCGGCAGGTCCTCGGCACGCAAGCCACCGGAGGCAGTCAGGGCATCGGCGGTGTAGTCCGGCACCGTGGCGACGATGTCGGTACCGCTGAGCAGGGGGCCGAGGCCATTGAATTGCGGCACGGCCAGCACCACGCGGCGCTGCCGGCCGAGCGCCTCCAGCTCTCTATCGATGAAACCGCTAAGGTCGCCGGCGAAGGACACCAGGGCATGGGGGCGCGCGCAGTAGTCGTCCAGGCTCAGCGGCCCGGGCACGCTGTCGGCACGCAGCAGCTTCGGCTTGCTACGGCGCATCACCTTGCGCTTGGCATTGGCCGGCAGCTCCTCCGTATAGCCGACGCCCACGGATATCTCGCCGGAGGCGAGGAGCCCCGGCATCAACAGGTAGTTGGTACGGCGGATTACCAACACCACGCCCGGCGCCTCGGCGCGCAGGCGCTTGATCAGCGGCGGCAGCAGGCCGAACTCGACATCATCGGACAGGCCGATGCGGAACACCGCCGTGCTGGTGGCCGGATCGAACTCGGCGGCGCGGCTGACCGCCGTGGAGATCGAGTCCAGCGCCGGCCCGAGCAGGGAGAAGATCTCCTGGGCCCGCGTCGTCGGCTCCATGCTGCGGCCGGTGCGGACGAACAGCGGGTCGTCGAACAGGCCACGCAGGCGGGAGAGGGCGGCGCTGATCGCCGGCTGGCCGAGAAACAGCTTTTCCGCGGCGCGCGTCACGCTGCGCTCATGCATCAGCGTTTCGAACACGACCAGCAGGTTGAGGTCGACTCGGCGGAGGTCGTTGCGGTTCATCCGGTGTCCATTCTGGAGAGGGGGCGCGCTGCTCGGTTCAGGCTAATGCCGAACACTGCCGAGAAGCAACTCGCCAGTCGACTCCATTGATAGTGGCTGACGCAATCATCACCGGCAGACATGGTGAATATCAGGCCTGGCTGGTGGCATTGCCGATAAAGCCCGGATAAAGTCGAGGTCAATAGGGGTCAACCGGCGAGGTTTGCGATGTCCCGCATCATCCGTTTCCATCAGTTCGGCGAGGCCAACGTCCTCAAGATCGAAGAGCGCTCGTGCCCGTCGCCCGCCGCCGGCGAGGTGCTGATCCGTCCCCAGGCGGTCGGCGTCAGCTGGTATGACGTGCTCTGGCGGCAGAACCTGGCCAACACCCCGGCACAGCTGCCAGCGGGTCTAGGCCATGAACTGGCCGGCGAAGTGGTGGCCGTGGGCGAGGGGGTCGAGGACCTGGCAGTAGGGGACCAGGTCGCCAGTTTCCCGGGCCACAACGTCAACCGCTATCCCGCCTATGCCGAGGAAGTGGTACTACCGCGCAGTTCGCTGACGCGCTATCCGGAACAGTTGACCCCGCAGCAGGCCAGCGTGCACTACTTGCCCTCGCTGGTAGGCTGGTTCGGCTTCGTCGAGCTGGCACATCTGACCCCCGGCGAGACGGTACTGGTGACCGCGGCCAGCCGTTGTTGGGGACCTTATATCGTGCAACTGGGCAAGGCCCTGGGGGCCAAGGTGATCGCCGCGACTGCGGACGCCGAGGACCGGGACTTTCTCCGTGAACTGGGCGCCGATCACATCATCCTCACCGAGGAGCAGGACCTGGTCAGTCGGGTTATCAAGCTGACCGACGGGCGTGGCGCCGATATCGTCATGGATGCCCTGGGCGGGCCGCAGATGTGCTTGCTCGGCGATGCCCTGGCACCGCGCGGGCGCCTGGTGCTGTACGGCCTGCAAGGTGGCAACGAGACGCCGTTTCCGGCTTGTGCCGCGTTCCAGAAGAACATCCAGTTCTTCGTCCACTGCATCGGTAACTTCACCGGCAAGGAGGAACTGGGCATCCCGCAGGACGAGGCGGCGGTGGCCAAGGCGCTGCAGGGCATCAATCAGCTGACCCGCGACGGCCTGCTGCGGCCACTGATCAACCAGGTATTTCCCTTCGACAAGGTGGTCGAAGCCCACAAGCTGATGGAAACCTGTCCGAGCCGGGGGCGGGTGGTGCTGCAGGTCTGATCCGCTAGAGGTTCACCGACCGACCTGCGTCGGCTCGACGGCGGCTCGTGCACTCGGCCTGCCGTTTCCGCCAGCTGCGTCCTGCGCGGTGCTCCACTTGTCGCTACGTCCCGCACGGAGGGCTGCGGCGCTGGATCGAGGGCGTCGCCGGGGGCATAGTTAAGAAAGCTTTCTTGCCGAGGGTGCGAAGATGACGCAGGAAGCCCTTATCCCCGTTCCCATTCCCGACCGAATCGCCGCAGGCCAGGGGCTGGCTCGACTGTTGTCGGCCTATCGCCGTCGCCCCGATGTCATCGTGCTGGCCTTGCCCCGCGGCGGCGTGCCAGTGGCCTATCAGATCGCCGCAGCACTTGAGGCGCCCCTGGATCTGATGCTGGTGCGCAAGCTCGGGGTGCCGGGGCATGCGGAATTGGCCATGGGTGCCATCGCCAGTGGCGGAGTGCGGGTGATGAATCCCGATGTTCTGGACTGTGCCCGTGTCGATCAAGCCAGCGTCGAGGCCGTCGCAGAACGGGAGGCCGCGGAGTTGCTGCGCCGGGCCCGGGTCTATCGCGGCGAGCGGCCGGCGCCCGTGCTGCGTGACCGGCAGGTGATACTGGTCGACGACGGCGTGGCCACCGGCGCCACCATGCACGCGGCGGTGCAGGCTGTGCGCCAACAGGCCCCGACGCGCATCATAATCGCCGTGCCGGTCGCCGCCGCAGAGAGTGCCGCGCAGCTGCGTGGCCAGGTCGACGAACTGGTTTGTCCCTGCGAACCGCTGATGCTGATGGCTATCGGCCATTGGTACGTGGATTTCGGCCAGACGCCGGACGAGGAGGTGGTCGATCTGCTCCACCGCGCCTGGCAACGCGAAGGCGAATGGCGGCCCTTGCATCGGTGACGCCCTGATCATGACGCTAGTGTGGTGAGTCGGGCCAGACCAGGGCGAAGCCGTTCTCGCTGGTCGGGCGGACGGTACAGCCGAACCGTCCGCACTCACGGCTGAGGGTATGCTGCAGCCATTGCCGGTCCGCGCCTTCGGCTCTCTGAATGCTCAGACGTTGCTGACGCGTGGGCTGCAACTCCAGGGACGACAGGCGACCATGGGCGTCCAGATCGGCGAAATACAGCAGCCCCAGATCGCCACGATAGGCGGCATAACCATCGATGCCCTCGTAGTCGTCCAGCAGGTCGCCGCAGCCATAGAGGATCAGATGCTGCCGGTAGACCTCGATGGCTTTGATATGGTGCGAGGAGTGGCCGTGCAGCAGGTCCACGCCGGCTTCTTCGATCAGGCCATGGGCGAAGTCGATCTGTTCCTCGGGGATGGCGAAGCCCCAGTTGCCCCCCCAATGAATAGACGCCACCACCCGGTCCCCAGGCTGCTTGGCCGTCTGTATGTGCTGCGCAATCTGCTCCAGGCTCTGTCGCGAGAGATCAGCCAGGCGGGCGACACCCGCGCGCTGCGGTGCGGCCGCCCAGTCTGCCGGGACGCCGCTGTCCTCGGTGGCGAAGGCAAAGAGTAGTAGCCGGCCACCAGGCAGGGGCAGGATGGCCGGCGCCGTGGCGTCCTCCTGGTCGAGTCCGGCCCCGGCATGGCTCAAGCCATGGGCGTTCAGGCCATGCAGCGTGTCGATCAGGCCGGTCTCGCCCCAATCCAGCACATGATTATTGGCCAGCGCACAGCAGTCGATCCCGGCCACCTCCAGCAATGGCAGGTTGGCGGGATTCATCCGGTAGTTGATGCCCTTGGGTTGTGGCCGCCCGCGACGGGTTACTGCGGTTTCCAGATTGACCAGGCGAAGGTCCGGGCGACGACGCCTGAATTCATCCAGGGCAACGCCCCAGGCATAAGCGAAATCCACCGGCCAGGGAATAGGCCCATTGCGCCGTTCAGCCAGCTGCACATAGTCACCGGCGCATTTGACGTAAGGCTCATGGAGACGAGGGTCACCAGGGTAAGGCAGTATCTGATCGATGCCCCGTGCGCACATCAGGTCGCCGCCGAGAAACAGGGTGATGCACGGATTGCAGTGAGGCATGGCAACCTCCCGAGAGATCACGGGCGTCCCTTAAACCTCTGATCGAATTCCCTTGGTTCAGCCTGCAATGTTCGGCGGCAGCATTCAAGCACCCTCGCCCCGTGGCACCGACCCAATACTTCGCATAATGTATATTATGTTAAATGTTGGTTATGCCGACAGTGATGAAGGCTCAGCGCAAATACCGACCGATCTCTATCAGATTCCCGTCCGGGTCACGGAAATACACCGATTCGATTGGTCCGAGTGCTCCTGTTCGCAGGACCGGCCCCTCTTCTATCTCGACCCCTTGCTCAGCCAGATGGCTGAGTATTCGCTCGAGGGGCCAGTCGCTGATCAGGCACAAATCGATGGCCCCCGGTGTCGGGCGCGCGGCCTTGGGCTCGAATTCGCGACCTGCCTGATGCAGGTTGAGTTTCTGCTTGCCGAACACCAGAGAACTGCGACCGCTGCCGAACAGTTCATGGCGCATGCCGAGTACGCGCTCGTAGAACGCCACGGTGGCGCCGACATCGGCAACGGTCAGCACTAGGTGATCCAGGCGTTCGATCATCGTTAGTCTCGATCCAGCAAATGAAAACGCGGCAAGGAAAAGCGCCAGCGAATGGCCGCCATGCGGATGCTCAGCACGGTCAGCATGGCAATGCCGGTGTCCAACCAGTGCGGCGTGTTGAGCAGGCGCAGGCCAATAAACACCAGTGCACCGGCGATGCAGGCGGTGGCGTAGATTTCCTTTTTGAAGATCAGCGGGATCTCGTTGCAGATCACGTCGCGCATCACCCCGCCCGCCACGCCCGTCATCACGCCCATGATCACCGCAGTGCTGAGCGGCACGCCGTGCTGCATGGCCACCTCGGTGCCGATCACGGTGAAGACGGACAAACCGAAGGCATCGGCGATCAACAGGCCGGTCTCGTGGATCGGCCGGGTCAAGCGTACCCAGACGACGGTCCCCACGGCCGTCAGGGTCGCCACGGCGATATAGGTGTCGTCGCGGATCCAGCTGACCGGGTGGTTGTCCAGAATCAGGTCGCGCAAGGTGCCGCCGCCGAGGGCGGTGATCACCGCGATGACCAACACGCCGAACAGATCCATGGACTTGCGTCCGGCCATCAGCGCACCGGTGATGGCGAACACCGCCACGCCGAACAGGTCGGCCAGATAGAAGAGTTGTGCCATGTGTTCCTCAGGTCGGAATCGGGGTACGCATGGTCACGAACTCCTCGGCGGCGGTCGGGTGCACGCCTACGGTGTCGTCGAACACCTGCTTGGTGGCCCCGGCTTTCAGGGCGACGGCCAGGCCCTGGACGATCTCGCCCGCCTCCGGACCGACCATGTGACACCCCAGCACGCGGTCGCTGGCGGCATCGACCACCAGCTTCATCAGGGTGCGCTCCTGGCATTCGGTGAGTGTCAGTTTCATCGGCCGGAACCTGCTCTCGTAGACCTTCACCTGAAAGCCATCCGCCCTTGCCTGTTCCTCGGTCAGACCGACGGTGCCGATATTCGGCAGGCTGAAGACCGCGGTCGGGATCGTCTGGTAATCGACGCGGCGATACTCGTCTGGCTTGAACAGCCGCCGTGCCACCGCCATGCCCTCGGCCAGGGCGACCGGGGTCAGCTGCACTCGACCTATTACGTCGCCGATGGCCAGGATCGAGGGAACGCTGGTCTGGAAGTGTTCGTCGACCCGGATGAAGCCCTCATCGTTCAGCGCGACCGCGGTATTCTCCAGGCCCAGGTTGTCGAGCATCGGCCGGCGGCCGGTGGCGTAGAACACACAGTCGGCCTCCAGCGTGCGGCCGTCCTGCAAAGTGGCCAGAAGGCTGCCATCGGCCTGCTTGTCGATGCGTACGATGTCGCTGTTGAACTGCAGATCCAGACCGCGCTTGCTCAACTCGTCACGCAGGTGGCGGCGCACCGCGCCATCGAAACCGCGCAGGAACAACTCGCGGCGATACAGCAGCGAGGTCTGCGCCCCCAGGCCATGGAAGATCGAGGCGAATTCCACGGCGATATAGCCGCCACCGACCACCAGCACGCGCCTGGGCAGTTGTTCGAGGAAGAACGCCTCGTTCGAACTGATCGCATGCTCGCTGCCGGGGAACTTGGGAATGTGCGGCCAACCGCCGGTGGCGATAAGGATGTGTCGGGCGCTGTAACGCCGGCCGTCCAGTTCCACGCTGTGGCCATCGAGCAAGCGCGCATGGCCTTCGAGCAGGGTCACCCCGCTGCTTTCCAGCAGGTTGCGGTAGACGCCGTTGAGGCGCTGGATCTCGCTGTTCTTGTTGGCGATCAGGGTCGACCAGTCGAACTGGGCCTCGCCGAGCGACCAGCCGAAGCCCGTGGCCTGTTCGAAGTCCTCGGCGAAGTGCGCGCCATACACCAGCAATTTCTTCGGCACGCAGCCGACATTGACACAGGTACCGCCCAGGTAGCGGCTCTCCGCCACCGCCACGCGCGCGCCGAAGCCTGCGGCGAAGCGCGCGGCCCGTACGCCGCCGGAACCGGCACCGATCACAAACAGGTCGAAGTCATAGGTCATGTCAGCCTCCTTAGCAGGTCGCCAGCATACCGCAAACCTCGCGCCACCCTGCACACCACGCCTATGCTTGGAGGATGTACACGGGAGAACGCTCATGCCCCCTACCCTCACCCACCTGGCGCTGCATGTGCCCGACCTGGATGCCTGCGTAGCCTTCTACGCCGAGTTCTGCAGTATGCGGGTAATCCACGAGCGAGCCGGCAAGGGTTCGCGCATCGTCTGGATGGCCGAGCCGGGCAAGGAGCACAGCTTCATCTTCGTGATCATGCCGGGCGGTGCGGATCGCCAGCTGGCCGCGGACGATTACAGCCACTTCGGCTTTGCCCTGGCCAGTCGCGAGGAGGTCGACGCCGTGGCAGCCAGGGCGCAGGCGGCCGGCTGCCTCATCTGGGCGCCGCGGGATGAGCCCTACCCGGTCGGCTATTACTGCGGCCTGCGCGACCCGGCGGGCAATTATGTGGAGTTCAGCTATGGTCAGCCCCTGGGTCCTGGCTCGGAGGCCATGCCGATTCCCTGAAGGAAAAGAGCCGCCTTCAGGCGGCTCTTGCTCCATGGCTGTGCCTCAGTAGGCCTTGCCGGGTTTGTAGAGGTTCTGGAAGCAGAAGTTGGTGGCGTCGATATAGCCTTCCGCACCGCCACAGTCGAAACGCTGGCCCTTGAACTTGTAAGCCAGCACGCAGCCGTCCTGAGCCTGCCTCATCAACGCATCGGTGATCTGGATCTCGCCGCCCTTGCCCGGTGGGGTGTTCTCGATGATCTCGAAGATATCCGGGGTGAGGATGTAGCGGCCGATGATCGCCAGGTTGGACGGGGCATCCTCAGGCTTGGGCTTCTCGACCATGTTATGCACCCGGTAGATGTCGTCGCGGATCATCTCGCCGGCGATCACCCCATACTTGTGGGTCTCTTCGGCGGGCACTTCCTGGATCGCCACGATCGAGCAGCGGAACTGGTTGTACAGCTTGACCATCTGGGTCAGTACGCCGTCGCCCTCCAGGTTCAGGCACAGGTCGTCGGCCAGCACCACGGCGAAGGGCTCGTCGCCGATCAGCGGGCGACCGCTGAGGATGGCATGGCCGAGGCCTTTCATTTCCACCTGACGGGTGTAGGCGAAGCTGCACTCGTCGATCAGGCGGCGGATGCCGACCAGGTATTTCTCCTTGTCGGTGTCGCGAATCTGGTGCTCCAGCTCATAACTGATATCGAAATGATCCTCCAGCGAGCGCTTGCCGCGGCCGGTGACCATGGCAATCTCGGTCAGGCCGGCATCGAGCGCCTCTTCGACGCCATACTGGATCAGCGGCTTGTTCACCACCGGCAGCATCTCCTTGGGCATGGCCTTGGTCGCGGGTAGAAAGCGCGTGCCGTAACCGGCGGCTGGGAACAAGCATTTCTTAATCATGGGACTCCTTGGAAGGGAACAGAATGCCGACGCAGTCTATCAGGCTGCGCCGGCCAGACAACGGCCGAGCGCCGGCCTGCCGATGCCACGGTAGAGAAAACCCAGCTCGGCGAGCTGCTTGGCGTCGTATATGTTGCGCCCGTCGAACAGCGCCGGCATGCGCATCAAACCGCGGATGCGGGCGAAGTCCGGCTGGCGAAACTGCTTCCATTCCGTCACCAGCACCAGGGCATCGGCGCCCTCGACGACGCCGTAAGGCGACTCGCTCAGGCGCAGCTGGCCGCTCTCCAGCGCCTGGACATAGCGCGCGGCGACGCCGCTCGTGGCGACCGGGTCGCAGGCCTGAACATTGGCCCCGGCCGCCAGCAGCGCCTCCAGCAGCACCAGGCTGGGCGCTTCGCGCAGATCGTCGGTGCCTGGTTTGAAGGCGAGTCCCCAGAGGGCGACCACGCGCCCCTGCAGATGGCCGGAGAAGTGCTCGCGTAATGCCTGGAACAGCAGGGTCTTCTGCAATGCGTTGCGCGCTTCGACGGCGCGCAGGATGCCCGGCTCTATGCCCTCCTGCTCCGCCGCGCGGATCAACGCGCGCACGTCCTTGGGGAAGCAGGAGCCCCCATAACCGCAACCCGCGTAGATGAAGTGGGTGCCGATGCGCGTGTCGCTGCCGATGCCCCGACGCACCTGCTCGATATCCACGTCCAGGCGCGCGCAGAGTCCGGCCATTTCATTGATGAAGGAAATCTTGGTGGCGAGGAAGGCATTGGCCGCGTACTTGCTGAACTCCGCCGCACGCACGCCCATGCACAACAAACGCTCGTGGTTGCGCAGGAAGGGCGCGTAGAGACGGCGCAGCAGTTCGGTGCCTGCCGCATCCTCGCAGCCGATGATCACCCGATCCGGGCGCATGAAGTCGTCCACGGCCGAGCCTTCCTTGAGAAACTCCGGGTTGCTGGCCACCGAGACCCGAAACGTTTTGCCGCGTTTACCCAGGCAACCATTGATCCGCTGGGCGACCCGCTCCGCCGTGCCGACCGGCACCGTCGACTTGTCGACCACCAGGCAAGGCTGTTGCAAGACCGCGCCCAACTCCTCGGCCACCGCCATGACGTGGGACAGATCGGCCGAACCGTCCTCCCCGCTAGGCGTGCCCACGGCAATGAACACCACATCGGCCTGGGCGGTGCCCGCCGCCAGGGACTGGCTGAAGCTGAGTTGGCCGCTGGCCAGATGCGCCTTGAGCATCGGCTCCAAGGCCGGTTCGTAGATAGTCGCCTCGCCGCGCTTCAGGCGTGCGACACGAAAGGGATCACGCTCGACACAGACCACCCAATTGCCCATCTCGGCAAAACAGGCCGCTGTCACCAAGCCCACATAGCCAGCGCCAATCACGCAGATTCTCATCGTCGCCTCTCCGAAAGACCTGCTTCGATTGCAGCCAATCCATGTGGCAGGCCGATGGCGCGGTCATGACAGTGCAGTGACCGGGACGAGGCATAAGTAGAGGCGAAGACGCTGAGCGGCGAGCGCAACATCTGATGCCATGGCGGTAGGCCGTGCGCCAGGCTCGGTTACGCCCCGTCCTTCAGTCTTGCACCACCTCCACTGAACAAGATACGGGGTTTACACCGCTAGACTGAGGCAAGGCAAAACAGCCAAGGAAACTGAGTTTGCTGATTGTGAATGAGCATTCCGAGGCTGTTCTCAACGCAGTATCGCCAGCGTGCCGCAGGCCCGAGACCGCTTCTCAGAGGCTACGGGCGATCACCAGGCGCTGCACGTCGCTGGTGCCTTCGTAGATCTGGCACACGCGCACGTCGCGGTAGATGCGCTCGACCGGGAAGTCCTGCAGGTAGCCGTAGCCGCCGAGGGTCTGGAGGGCCGCCGAGCAGACCCGCTCGGCCATTTCCGAGGCGAACAGCTTGGCCATCGAGGCCTCGGTCAGGCAGGCCAGACCGGCCTCGCGCAGGCTGGCGGCGTGATGCACCATCTGCCGCGCCACGGCGATCTGGGTGGCCATGTCGGCCAGGCGGAAGGCCACCGCCTGGTGCTCGATGATCGGCTTGCCGAAGGTCTGCCGCTCGTGGGCGTAGTCGCGCGCCGCCTCGAAGGCGGCGCGGGCCATGCCCACCGCCTGGGCGGCGATGCCGATGCGCCCGCCCTCGAGGTTGGCCAGGGCGATGCGGTAGCCCTCGCCTTCCTCGCCCAGGCGCAGGCTGGCCGGCAGGCGCAGCTCGTCGAACTGGATCTGGCAGGTGTCCGAGGCGTGCTGGCCGAGCTTGTCCTCGACCCGCACCACCGAGTAGCCGGGCGTGTCGGTGGGCACGATAAAGGCACTGATGCCCTTCTTGCCGGCCTGCGGGTCGGTCACGGCGAACACGATCACCAGCCCGGCGTGGCTGCCGGAGGTGATGAACTGCTTGCTGCCGGTGAGCACATAGTGGTCGCCGTCGCGTCGCGCGCGGCTGCGCAGGTCGCTGGCGTCCGAGCCGGCCTGGGGCTCGGTGAGGGCGAAGGCGCCGAGTTGCTTGCCTTCGGCCAGCGGCTGGAGGAAGCGCCGCTTCTGTTCCTCGCTGCCGTACTTGAGGATGGGCATGCAGCCCACCGAGTTGTGCACGCTCATGATGGTCGAGCAGGCGCCGTCGCCGGCGGCGATCTCCTCCAGGGCCATGGCGTAGGCCAGGTGGCCGGTCTGCGCCCCGCCCCACTGCTCAGGCACCAGCATGCCCATGAAGCCCAGCTCGCCCATCTCGCGCAGGGCCTCGGCGGGAAAGCGGTGCTCGCGGTCCCACTCGGCGGCGAAGGGCTTGAGCCGCTCCTGGGCGAACTGGCGGGCCACGTCGCGAATCTGCAACTCTTCTTCGGATGGAATCATGAGGTTCTCCCGGTTCAGTTCAGCAGTTCGATGGCCATGGCCGTGGCTTCGCCGCCGCCGATGCACAGCGAGGCGACGCCGCGCTTGAGGTCGTATTGCCGCAGGGCGCTGAGCAGGGTCACCAGCACCCGCGCCCCGGAGGCGCCGATCGGGTGGCCGAGGGCGCAGGCACCGCCGTGCACGTTGAGCTTGTCGTGGGGGATGTCGAGGTCGCGCATCGCCGCCATCGGCACCACGGCGAAGGCCTCGTTGACCTCGAACAGGTCGACCTCACCCAGCGACCAGCCGGTGCGCGTCATCAGCCGCTGCAGGGCGCCGACCGGCGCGGTGGCGAACAGGTTGGGCGCGTGGGCGAAGCTGGCGTGGCCGCGGATCGCCGCCAGGGGCGTGAGGCCGCGCTTCTCGGCCTCGGAGCGGCGCATCAGCAGCAGCGCGGCGGCGCCGTCGGAGATCGAACTGGCGTTGGCCGCGGTCACGGTGCCGCCCTCGCGGAAGGCCGGCTTGAGCGTGGGGATCTTGTCCAGGCGCGCCTTGGGCGGCTGCTCGTCGCTGTCGATCAGGCGCGCTTCGCGGCCGGCCGGGGCCTGCACCGCGACCATCTCGGCGCTGAAGCGTCCCTCGGCCATGGCCTGCTGCGCCCGCTTGAGCGAGGCGATGGCGAAGGCGTCCTGCTGCTCGCGGCTGAAGCCGTAGGCCTGGGCGCAGTCCTCGGCGAAGGTGCCCATCAGCCGGCCCTTGTCGTAGGCGTCCTCCAGGCCGTCGAGGAACATGTGGTCGAGTACCTTGCCGTGGCCCATGCGGTAACCGCCGCGCGCCCGCTCCAGCAGGTAGGGCGCGCCCGACATGCTCTCCATGCCGCCGGCGACCACCACCTCGGCGCTGCCGGCGAGCAGCAGGTCATGGCCGAGCATCGCCGCCTTCATGCCCGAGCCGCACATCTTGTTGACCGTCGAGCACGGCGTGCCCTGGTCCAGGCCGGCGCCGAGAGCCGCCTGGCGTGCCGGGGCCTGGCCCTGGCCGGCCTGCAGCACGCAGCCCATGATGACCTCCTCCACCGCATCGGCGGCCAGTCCGGCACGCTCCAGGGTGGCGCGGATCGCCGCAGCGCCGAGCTGCGCGGCGGTGACCTCCTTGAAGTCGCCGAGAAAGCCGCCCATGGGCGTGCGCGCGGCACTGACGATTACGACGGGATCCTGTTGCTTGCTCATGTGTTCTGCCCTCGTCGCCGGGTTGCGCTGCGCGCTACCCAGCCTAGCTCTCTTAGATAAAGTTCGGTGCTCCCTATGGGAGTAGACCGCGTTATTTGGCCGCCATGCGCAGCGCGCCATCCAGGCGGATGACCTCGCCGTTGAGCATGGGGTTCTCGATGATGTGCAGCACCAGCGCGGCGTATTCGTCCGGGCGCCCCAGGCGTGGCGGGAACGGCACGTTGGCGGCCAGGGAGTCGCGCACCTCCTGGGGCATGCCGGCCATCATCGGCGTCTCGAAGATGCCCGGGGCGATGCACATCACGCGGACGCCGGAGCGCGCCAGGTCACGGGCCGCCGGCAGGGTCAGCGCCGCCACCCCGCCCTTGGAGGCGGCATAGGCGGTCTGGCCCATCTGCCCGTCGTAGGCGGCGACCGAGGCGGTATTGACGATCACCCCGCGCTCGCCCTCCTCGTTCGCCTCCCCCTGGGCCATGGCCTCGGCGGCCAGGCGCAGCATGTTGAAGCTGCCGACCAGGTTGATCTGGATGACCCGGCTGAAGCTGTCCAGACCGTGGACCCCGCCCCGCCCCAGGACCTTCTCCGCCGGGGCGATGCCGGCGCAGTTGACCAGCCCGTGCAGGCCGCCAAATACCTGCAGCGCAGCGGCCACCGCACGCTGGCCGTCCTCCTCGCGAGTGATGTCTGTCTGCACGAAATGGGCATTGCTGCCCAGCTCTGCGGCCTGGGCCGCGCCGGCTGCGGCATTGATGTCGGCCAGCAGCACCCTGGCGCCCTGCTCGAGCAGGGCCCGGGCCGTGGCCAGGCCCAGGCCAGAGCTGGCGCCAGTGACGAGAAACACTCGATCTTGAATACGCATGGGTTCGCTTCCTTAACTCAGTGGGCCGCGGCCGCCTGGGCCTTGGCGATCTCCTGGTTGCGCAGGAGGAAACGCTGGATCTTGCCGCTGGGGGTCTTCGGTAGCTCGTCGACGAATTCCACCTCGCGCGGGTAGGCATGGGCCGACAGGCGTCTGCGCACATGCTGCTGCAGTTCTTCGGCCAGCGCGGCCGCGGCGCGGTACTGGCCGTGCAGCACGACGAAGGCCTTGACCAACTCGGTGCGCTCCGGGTCCGGCTTGCCGATCACGGCAGCCTCGATCACCGCCGGGTGCTCGATCAGCGCGCTCTCCACATCGAAGGGGCCGACCCGGTAGCCGGAGGTGGTGATCACGTCATCGCTACGGCCGACGAAGCTGATGCTACCGTCCTCGTTCAGCTCCACGGTGTCGCCGCTCAGGTAGTAGTCGCCGACGAAGGCCTTGGTCGGCAGGCCCTGGTAACCGGGGAACCAGAACAGCGGCGAGCGCGGCCGGTCGACGGCGAGGATGCCCGGCTGCCCGGCCGGCAGTTCGCGCTGCTGCTCGTCCAGCACCACCACCCGATGGCCGGGTATGGCGAAGCCGGCGGCGCCGACGCGCACCGGATGCTCCAGCGCATGATGGTTGCACAGCACCATGCCCAGCTCGGTCTGGCCGTAGTGGTCGTGGATGGTGGTGCCCAGGCCGCCTTCGAACCAGCGGATCACCTCCGGGGTCAAGGGCTCACCGGCGCTGCTGACCGCACGCAGGCGTCCCTTGAGTTGTGCTTCGACCTGTTCCTTGGCCGCCAGCAGCAGGCGATAGGCCGTGGGCGAACCGGCCAGGTTGCTGATGCCGTACTTGCGGATGATCCGGCAGGTGCTCTCCACGCTGAACGAGCCTTCGTAGAAGGTCGTGGCGTGGCCCATGGCCAGGGGGCCGGTCACCGCGTAGTACAGGCCATAGGCCCAGCCCGGATCGGCCAAGTTCCAGAAGGCATCGTCCTCGCGCAGGTCCACGGCGTCGCGCAGGTAGCCGACGAATGCCAGGATCGCCTTGAGCGGCACCGGCACGGGCTTGGCCAGGCCGGTGGTGCCGGAGGTGAACATCATCAGGAAGGGATCGGAGGCCGAGCGCATGACCGGCTCGAACTCGGTCGAATGGCGCTCCAGTTCCTCCCAGAAGCCGCACTCGCCGCGCTGGATGCCCTGATCCCGGGGGCCTGCGACCGTGACGATCATTGGTACGCCCTGCACCTCATCGAGCTTGGCGCGGTTGGCCGCGTCGGTCACCACCAGCCTGGCGCCGGAGCTCTGCACCCGGTGCTCGATGGCCTTGGGCCCGAAGGCGGTGAACAACGGCTGATACACCGCGCCCAGGCGCCAGGTGCCGAGCACCGTGATCAGCAGCTCGACGGTGCGCGGCAACAACCCGGCCACGCAGTCGCCGGGGCGCACGCCCTGGGCCTGGAGGAAGTTGGCGAAGCGCGCGGCCTGCTCCTGCAGCTCGCAGAAACTGTAGCGCGCGCTGCCGCCCTCGCGGCCCTCCCAGAACAGGGCGATGCGCCCCGGCACGGCATGCCGGTCGCAGCATTCGACGCAGGCATTGAGCGCATCCAGCGACCCCGCGAGGGTCGTGGCGACGGCAGTCGGATAATCGAACTCGCGGGCGGCGGTCAGGTAATCGCGCATCGGGGGCTCCCGGTTGTTGTTCTTTGGAGTGCCGGCAATAGTCGGGGCGCGCGCCCCTGGCGGCAATGTCGACAGGCGTCAACCTGGCCGAGCGGTTTGGACAACCCGGCTCAGGCCGAGGGCAACTCGGGGTGCATCAGCGCGCGATACTGCCCCGGCGTGGTGCCGGTCCATTTCTTGAACGCCTTGTAGAAGGCACTGGCATCGGCGAACCCGAGCTCGAAGGCCAGCTCGGCGAAGTTGCCGGCACCGCCGTCCAGGCGGGCGATGGCCAGGTCTCGGCGCACCTGGTCCTTGAGCCCCTGGTAGGACTGGCCCTCCAGCGCCAGCTTGCGCCTGAGGGTCGAGGGCGCCATGTAGAAATGGCCGGACAAGGCCTCGAAATCCGGCCAGCGCTCGGCCTTGAGGCTGCGCAGATAGGCCTTGATTCGCGCGCCGTGACTCTGCGGATCACGGTAGCGCACCAGGATATTGGCCGGCGCCCCGGCGAGGAAACGTCTGAGCTCGCGCTCGCTGCGGCGCACCGGTTGCGCCAGGCATTCGGCGTTGAACAGCAGGCGGCTGTGGGGCCGGCCGAAGCGCAGGTTAGTGGTGAACATCACCCGGTAGTCGCCGATATAGTCCGGTGCCGGACAACATAGCTCGGCCGCCAGGATCGGGATGCGCCTTCCGGCCAGCCAGCAGGCCAGGCCATGCACGATCATCCACAGGGTGAAGCAGGCGAAGGCCCGGCTGCCCTGCCCCGGGGCCTCCTCGATGACGATGGCCGCCATTCCGCCCTGGCGCTCCAGGCGCGGGGCAAATCCCTCGAAGACCAGCCGCAGGAAGGCCAGGGCGCTGTCCAGGGCCGTGCCGAGGGTCGGCTCGCGCAACGCCGCCTTGGCCATGAAGGCGAAACTGCCGACCTTCATCCGCCGCGGGTTCATGCCGAAGAACTCGTCGTCCATCGCCTGTGCCAGCGCCCGCCACAGCCGTGCATAAGCCTGGGCGGGCACCCGCGCGTTGCCCCTGCCGAGCAGCTCGGCGGCGATGCCGGCCCCGGCCAGCAAGCCACCGGCGTCCAGGCCCCGGGCCTGCCATTCGCGCAGGGCCTCATCCACCAGTCTGACCGAGATGGTGCCCTTCTCGACCCTGGCGTCGGTCATGCCGCCTCCGCGCCCTGCGGCATCAGGGCGCCGCCTGCCCCAGCTCCGCCTGCATCTGCTCGCGCATGCGGAACTTCTGCACCTTGCCGGTCACCGTCATGGGGAAGGCATCGACGAACTTGAAATAACGCGGCACCTTGAAGTGGGCGATATTGGCCTTGCAGTAGGCCCGCAGGGCCTCGGCATCGCAGGCATGGCCGGGGTGCAGCTGGACCCAGGCGGCGATCTCCTCGCCGTACTTCTCGTCCGCCACGCCGATCACCTGCACGTCCGCCACCGCCGGGTGGGTGAAGAGGAACTCCTCGACCTCCCGCGGATAGATGTTCTCGCCGCCGCGGATGATCATGTCCTTGCTGCGTCCGACTATGCGCACGTAGCCCTGCTCGTCCATCACCGCCAGGTCGCCGCTGTGCATCCAGCGCCCCGGGTCGATGGCCTCGGCCGTGGCCTGGGGGTTGTCCCAGTAGCCGAGCATCACGCTGTAGCCGCGGGTGCACAGCTCGCCGGTCTCGCCCCGGGGCAGGATGCGCCCCTCGGCGTCGACTATCTTGCTCTCCAGCTGCGGCTGGGTGCGGCCGACGCTGGTCACCCGCAGCTCCAGCTCGTCGTCGGCGGCGGTCTGCAGCGACACCGGGCTGGTCTCGGTCATGCCGTAGGCGATCTGCACCTCGCCCATGTGCAGCTCGTCGATCACCCGGCGCATCACCTCGATCGGGCAGGTGGCGCCGGCCATGATCCCACTGCGCAGGCTGGACAGGTCGAACTCCGCGCGGCGCGGATGATCCAGCGCGGCGATGAACATGGTCGGCACCCCGTACAGCACGGTGGCACGTTCCTCGGCCACCGCCAGTAGGGTGGCCTCGGGTTCGAAGCTCGGCGCCGGGTAGATCATGGTGCTGCCATGGGTCAGGCAGCCGAGGTTGCCCATCACCATGCCGAAGCAGTGATACAGCGGCACCGGGATCACCAGGCGGTCCCGTTCGTTCAGGCCCAGGCTCTCGCCGACCATGTAGCCGTTGTTGAGGATGTTGTAGTGGCTCAGGGTCGCGCCCTTGGGCGATCCGGTGGTGCCGGAGGTGTATTGGATGTTGATCGGCTCGTCGAACTGCAGCAGCGCCTGGCGTTCGGTCAGCCGCTGTGGCGCGACCTCCGCGGCCAGGCCCGCCAGCTCATGCCAGCAGAGGAAACCCGCCGGCGCCTGGCGTGCCAGGCTGATCACCCCGCGCAGCCGCGGCAGCCTGGCGCTGCGCAGGGTCCCCGGCTGGCTGCTGGCCAGTTCCGGCAGCAGCGCCACCAGCATGGCGTGGTAGTCGGAGGTCTTGAAGGCGTCGGCGCAGATCAGCCAGGCGCAGCCGGACTGCTTCAGGGCATAGTCCAGCTCGCTGCCGCGGTAGGCCGGGTTGATATTGACCAGCACCGCGCCGACCTTGGCCGTGGCGAACTGGGTGATGCACCACTCGGCGCAGTTGGGCGCCCAGATGCCCACCCGTTCGCCCTGCTGCACGCCCAGTGCCAGCAGGGCGCGGGCGCAGCATTCGACCTGCTCAGCCAGCTCGGCCCAGCTGTAACGCAGGCCCTGGTGGCGCACCACCAGGGCCTCGCGTTCGGCGAAACGCGCCGCCGTGGCGTCGAAGGCCTGGCCTATGGTCATGGCCAGCAGGGGCTTGTCCTGGGGTCCACGGGTGTAGCTGAGATGGTTCATGGGCTTCCCTTCTTGTACTTGTCATGGGTTATGACTTGCCACAGGCGACTCTACCGTCGCCGTCTATTTACGTTGACGTTAACGTAAGCAAGCCGTTGCAGGCTGTCCATAACCTTTTCGTCGAATGCCGCACGAAGAGCGACCACTCCTCTGACGCTCACGCAACCGGAGCGTGACCGCGCTAGCACTCTGGAGAATCGGGGCTATGCTGACCAGCTCAATTGGGACCATAGTGCATCAAGCCTGCCTCGCGCGCCTTTCCAACCCGGTTGGACTGGGCGATCGACGCGGGTCTGGTGGTACCAGGCAATTGAGTATGGCAATACCCGCAACACCAGGAAGTGAAAGGACCACGAGGCGACAACACACCTCGGGCGTACACAGGGATGTGCAGTCCGCAGACAGGGCATCAGCCCTTGCATTCGCGAGAGTTCGGTCGAGGCAGAAGCCGCGCCGGACTCTGCAGGCGCCACAAGCACGCTGCAGAACATCCTTATTTGGTCAGGAACCAACACGGCCGTAATCCGCGGCCGCGTTACCCACCTACTACAGGGGATATGCAAACGTGAATCCTATCCGCACTCGCACTACCCGTGCACTGCGCATCCATGCGCTGGCTACCGCCTGCGCATTGGCGATGGTTGCACCTACAGCCTTCGCCGCACCGGACGTCGGTGCCGCGCGCATCAACACCAGCATGCTCAAGGAAGGCAAGACCTACGACCGCTTCATCGTCAAGTACCGCAGCGGCAGCAGCGAACTGGCCAGCAGCAGCATGCGCGCCCAGGCCCTGAACCAGGCCGGCATGCTGCAGGGCCTGGGCGTCGGCCATCTGCGGCGCACCTCGGTCGGCGCCGATGTCATCAAATCCGCCCGCAAGCTCGACCGCGCCGGCGCCGAGGCCCTGATGCAACAGATCGCCGCCAACCCCAACGTCGAATACGTCGAGGTGGACGCCCTGCTCAAGCCGGTATTCACCCCGAACGACGCGCGTTACAACGAGCAGTGGCACTACTACGAGGCCACCGCCGGGATCAACGCCCCCACCGCCTGGGATCGTTCCACCGGCAGCGGCGTGGTGGTCGCCGTGCTGGATACCGGGATCACCGACCACCCGGATCTCAACGGTAACGTCATCGCCGGCTACGACATGATCTCCGACACCACGGTGGCCAACGACGGCGACGGCCGCGATGCCGACCCCTCCGACCCGGGCGACTGGACCACCGGCCAGTGCGACGAACCCAGCGACTCCAGCTGGCACGGCACCCATGTCGCCGGCACCATAGCGGCCGTCACCAACAACGGCCTCGGCGTGGCAGGCGTGGCCTATGGCGCGAAGATCATGCCGGTGCGTGTGCTCGGCACCTGTGGCGGCTACACCTCCGACATCGCCGACGGCATCGTCTGGGCCTCCGGCGGCAGCGTCAGCGGCGTGCCGAATAACCGCACCCCGGCCCAGGTCATCAACATGAGCCTGGGCGGCGGCGGCAGCTGCAGCCTCACCACGCAGAACGCCATCAACGGTGCGGTGAGCCGTGGCACCAGCGTGGTGGTGGCCGCGGGCAACAGCAACGCCAACGCGGCCAACTTCAACCCGGCCAACTGCAACAACGTCATCACGGTGGCGGCCACCACCCGTAGCGGCTCGCGTTCGAGCTTCTCCAACTACGGTTCGGTGGTCGATGTGGCCGCTCCGGGCTCTGGCATCCTGTCCACGCTCAACAGCGGCACCACCACTCCGGGGAGCGCCAGCTACGCCGCCTACAACGGCACCTCCATGGCCGCGCCCCACGTCGCCGGGGTGGTGGCCCTGATGCAGGCAGCCGCCCCCAAGACCCCGGCGCAGGTGGAGAGCAACCTGAAAAGCAGTACCCGCCCCTTGCCCGGCAGCTGCTCGGGGGGCTGTGGCACCGGCATAGTCGATGCCAGCGCGGCACTCGACGCTCAGCTCGGTAGCCCGCCGGTCAACAACGATACCCTGTTCAATGGCCAGCCGATCAACGGCCTGTCCGGTAGCAAGGGCTCCAGCAAGACGTACAGCATCACGGTTCCGGCGGGCGTTTCCAGTCTGAGTTTCACCCTGTCCGGCGGTAGCGGCGATGCCGACCTGTATGTGCGTTTCGGCTCGGCTCCGAGCACCGGCAGCTATGACTGCCGTCCCTACCTGAACGGCAATAACGAAACCTGCACCTTCAACGCCCCGCAAGCGGGCACCTACCACGTGATGGTGCGTGGTTATTCCAGCTACTCCAGCGCCAGCCTGGTAGCACGCTACTAGGCTCAGGCGCCTCCCCTTGCCCCCGCCGTCTGTTCGGGGGCTTTTTTACCGCCACAGCGCGGCCTGTCCGCTCCGTCCAGCACCTCTTTCCAGCCGCCACCGCCGCTGGTCAGTGTCCGCTCGTCGCAATGTGAAGGCAGTCGCAGTCCAGGGTTCCAGCGCTATGCCGATAAGCAGAAGCGACTCCATAGTGCGCCGCGTCGGCTCACCCAGCTGAGCCCACTATGACGCCCCTCGAGTCTCGCCCCAACAGGCTCGGAGATAGGTGCAGCAGGATCGCGACGGCCCCAGGTCGTCGCCCCCGCACAGGGACGCGCAGTCCGTTAACTAGGAACAGGACCTCTTGACTTCGCAATCGCCCGGCATCGCCTGACCGTGAACCGGCACCCCCTGCAAGCGCTGGAAGCACTCTGCAGTAGTTCCCTTAATCGGGGTCGCAGCCTGCGGCCCTTAACCATGCCTATAGGGGTTGCACCAGTGTTTTCTACTCAGACTCGTACCCGTCGAACGCTTCGCGTCCATGCATTGGCTGCCGCCTGTGCCCTGGTCATCGCAGCGCCCATGACCTTTTCCGCGCCCGGCAGCGACGCCGCCCGCATCAACGCCAGCATGCTCAAGGAAGGCAAGAGCTACGACCGTTTCATCGTCAAGTACCGCAGCGGCAGTGGCGAGCAGGCCAGCAGCAGCCTGCGCGCCCAGGCCCTGAACCGGGCTGGACTGCGTCGCGGCTTGGCCATCGGCCACTTGCGACGTACCGCAGTCGGCGCCGACGTCATCAGATCCGTACGCAAGCTCGACCGTCTGGAGGCCACCGCCTTGCTGCAGGAACTGGCGAACAACCCCAGCGTCGAGTACGTCGAGGTCGACGCCCTGCTCCAGCCGGTCTACACCCCGAACGATTCGCGCTACAACGAGCAGTGGCACTACTACGAGCCCACCGGTGGCATCAACCTGCCTACGGCCTGGGATCGCTCCACCGGCAGCGGTGCGGTGGTTGCCGTGCTGGACACCGGCATCACCCATCACCCGGACCTCAACGGCAACATCATCGCCGGCTACGACATGATCGCCGACACCACGGTGGCCAACGACGGCGACGGCCGCGACGCCGACCCCAGCGATCCGGGCGACTGGACCAGCGGCCAGTGCGGCACGCCGAAGAACTCCAGCTGGCACGGCACCCATGTCGCCGGCACAGTCGCGGCCCTCACCAACAACATAGAAGGCGTTGCCGGTGTGGCCTATAACGCCAAGATCATGCCGGTGCGCGTGCTCGGCACCTGCGGCGGCTACACCTCGGACATCGCCGACGGCATCATCTGGGCGTCCGGCGGCAGCGTCAGCGGCGTGCCGATGACCAGCACCCCGGCCCAGGTGATCAACATGAGCCTGGGCGGCAGCGGCGCCTGCAGCCTCACCACGCAGAACGCCATCGACAGCGCGGTCAGCCGCGGCACCACCGTGGTGGTGGCAGCCGGTAACAGCAACGCCAACGCGGCCAATTTCACCCCGGCCAACTGCAACAACGTCATCGCGGTGGCGGCCACCACCCGCAGCGGCGCCCGCGCGAGCTTCTCCAACTACGGCCCGGTGGTCGATGTGGCCGCGCCGGGCGCAAGCATCCTGTCTCTCCTCAACACCGGCACTACCGTGCCGGGCGCGCCCTCCTATGCCTACTACAACGGCACCTCCATGGCCGCGCCCCACGTCGCCGGGGTCGTAGCACTGATGCAGGCGGCCAAGCCGCAGCTGCCGGCGCAAGTGGAAAGCAACCTCAAGAGCACCGCTCGGCCGCTACCCGTGGCCTGCGCGGAAGGCTGTGGCAGCGGTATAGTCGACGCCCGCGCGGCGGTGGATGTGCAGGCCGGACCGCCCGCAGTCAACCAGGACAACCTGTTCAACGGTGTCCCCGTCACCGGCCTGTCCGGCGGCAGACGATCGATGAAGTCCTACAGCATCACCCTGCCGGCCGGCGCCAGCCGCCTGACCATCAGCCTCTCCGGCGGCACGGGCAATGCCGACCTCTACGTGCGCTACGGTGCCGCGCCGACCAGTTCCAGTTACGACTGCCGTCCGCGGCGCAGCAACAACAACGAAAGCTGCGCCTTCAGTGCCCCCCAGGCCGGTACCTACTATGTAGTGGTAAGCGGTGCGTCCAGCTATAGCGGGGCGACATTGGTGGCGCGTTACTAAGCCACAACCCCCTCCGCTTTCCCGCCAGCTGATCTGGCGGGGTGTGGGCAGCTCTAGGACCTACGCCCTGGAGCTGCCTTCTTATTCGTGTCCCCTCGGCCCGTGCCGCCCTACTCCCCCGTCGCCCCCCGCATCCCATCCTGCTGCCCCGTGCGACTAACGGCCGAACACGCCCGTTGACTAAATCCAATTTCAGCTTTACGTTAACGTAAAGGTAAATCAACGAGACCCCGCCATGGCTGCGACCTACAGCATCTCCGACCTGGCCCGCGAGCTGGACATCACCACCCGCGCCATTCGCTTCTACGAGGAGCAAGGCATGCTCAGCCCGGAGCGGCGCGGCCAGGAGCGCATCTACAGCGCCAAGGACAAGGTGACCCTCAAGCTGATCCTGCGCGGCAAGCGCATCGGTTTCTCCCTGGCCGAGTGCAAGGAGTTGATCGAGCTGTACGACCCGAGCCACGGCAACCGCAAGCAGCTGGAGACCTTCATGGACAAGATCGCCGAGCGCCGTGACCAGTTGCAGCAGCAGCTGCTGGACATTCAACAAATGCAGCTGGAATTGGATACAGCCGAGGAGCGCTGCCTGATCGCGCTGGCTGAAACAGATAAAAAACAAAGCGTTAACTCCTGAACTCAAAGCTAACAATCACAGGTGGAACCATGAGCTATCCGTCCCTCAACTTCGCCCTGGGCGAGACCATCGACATGCTGCGCGAGCAGGTCCAGGCCTTCGTCGCCGCCGAGCTGGCGCCGCGCGCCGCCGCCATCGACAGCGACAACCTGTTCCCCGCCGACATGTGGAAGAAGTTCGGCGAGATGGGCCTGCTCGGTGTCACCGTGTCCGAGGAGTACGGCGGCGCGGGGCTGGGGTACCTGGCTCACGTGGTCGCCATCGAGGAGATCAGCCGCGCCTCGGCCTCGGTCGGCCTGTCCTACGGCGCCCACTCCAACCTGTGCGTCAACCAGATCAACCGCAACGGCACGGCCGCGCAGAAGGCCAGGTACCTGCCCAAGCTGATCAGCGGCGAGCACGTCGGCGCCCTGGCCATGAGCGAGCCCAACGCCGGCTCCGACGTGGTATCGATGAAGCTGCGCGCCGAGCGCCGCGGCGACCGCTTCGTGCTCAACGGCTCCAAGACCTGGATCACCAACGGCCCGGACGCCAACACCTACGTGATCTACGCCAAGACCGACCTGGACAGGGGCGCCCACGGCATCACCGCCTTTATCGTCGAGCGCGACTGGAAGGGTTTTTCCCGCGGCAACAAGTTCGACAAGCTGGGCATGCGCGGCTCCAACACCTGCGAGCTGTTCTTCGATGACGTCGAGGTGCCGGAGGAGAACATCCTCGGCGTGGAGAACGGCGGCGTGAAGGTGCTGATGAGCGGCCTGGACTACGAGCGCGTGGTCCTGGCCGGCGGTCCGATCGGCATCATGCAGGCCTGCCTGGACGTGGTGGTGCCCTATATCCACGACCGCAAGCAGTTCGGCCAGAGCATCGGCGAGTTCCAGCTGATCCAGGGCAAGGTCGCCGACATGTACACCCAGCTCAACGCCAGCCGCGCCTACCTCTATGCCGTGGCCCAGGCCTGCGACCGCGGCGAGACCACCCGCAAGGATGCCGCCGGGGTGATCCTCTACAGCGCCGAGCGCGCCACCCAGATGGCCCTGGAGGCGATCCAGATCCTCGGCGGCAACGGCTACATCAACGAGTTCCCCACCGGCCGCCTGCTGCGCGACGCCAAGCTCTACGAGATCGGCGCCGGCACCAGCGAGATTCGCCGCATGCTGATCGGCCGCGAGCTGTTCAACGAGACCAAGTGACCCGTAGGGTGTGCGGGGCCGCCGAGGCCGCGCGCACCGCAACCAGGGCAACGGTGCGCACGGCGCACCCTACAGGAAGCGCACATGACCATCCTGCATAGCCAGATCAATACCCGTTCGCCGGAGTTCGCCGCCAACAGCGCAGCCATGCTCGAGCAGGTGGGCGCCCTGCGCAGCCTGCTGGCGCGCATCCACGAAGGCGGCGGCGAGAAGGCCCAGCACCGCCACACTTCGCGCGGCAAGTTGCTGCCGCGCGAGCGCATCAACCGCCTGCTCGACCTCGGCTCGCCCTTCCTCGAGATCGGCCAGCTGGCCGCCCACGAGGTGTACGGCGAAGAGGTGCCGGCGGCCGGCGTGATCGCCGGCATCGGCCGGGTCGAGGGCATCGAGTGCATGATCGTGGCCAACGACGCCACGGTGAAGGGCGGCAGCTACTACCCGCTGACCGTGAAGAAGCACCTGCGCGCCCAGGCCATCGCCCAGCAGAACCGCCTGCCCTGCATCTACCTGGTGGACTCCGGCGGCGCCAACCTGCCGCGCCAGGACGAGGTGTTCCCCGACCGCGAGCACTTCGGGCGGATTTTCTTCAACCAGGCCAACATGTCCGCCATGGGCATTCCGCAGATCGCCGTGGTCATGGGTTCCTGCACCGCCGGCGGCGCCTATGTGCCGGCCATGGCGGACGAGGCGATCATGGTGCGCAACCAGGCCACCATCTTCCTCGCCGGCCCGCCACTGGTGAAGGCCGCCACCGGCGAGGTGGTCAGTGCCGAGGAGCTGGGCGGCGCCGACGTGCATTGCAAGACCTCGGGGGTCGCCGACCACTACGCCGACAACGACGAGCACGCCCTGGCCCTGGCCCGGCGCAGCATCGCCAACCTCAACTGGCGCAAGCAGGGCGTGCTCAACAACCGCGAGCCGATCGCCCCGCTGTACGACGCCGAGGAGCTCTACGGAATCATTCCGGCGGACGCCAAGCAGCCCTTCGACGTGCGCGAGGTGATCGCGCGCCTGGTCGACGGCTCGGTGTTCGACGAATTCAAGGCGCTGTTCGGCGCCACCCTGGTCTGCGGCTTCGCCCATATCCAGGGTTACCCGGTGGCGATCCTCGCCAACAACGGCATCCTTTTCGCCGAATCGGCGCAGAAAGGCGCGCACTTCATCGAGCTGGCCTGCCAGCGCGGCATCCCCCTGCTGTTCCTGCAGAACATCACCGGTTTCATGGTCGGACAAAAATATGAAGCGGGAGGGATTGCCAAGCATGGCGCCAAGCTGGTCAACGCGGTGGCCTGCGCCAAGGTGCCGAAGTTCACCGTGATCATCGGCGGCAGCTTCGGCGCCGGCAACTACGGCATGTGCGGCCGCGCCTACGACCCACGCTTCCTGTGGATGTGGCCGAACGCGCGGATCGGCGTGATGGGCGCCGAACAGGCCGCCGGCGTGCTGGTCCAGGTCAAGCACGAGCAGGCGGCGCGCGCCGGCCACGCCTTCTCCGCCGATGAGGAAGCCAAGCTCAAGCAGCCGATCCTCGAGCAGTACGAGCGCCAGGGCCACCCCTACTACTCCAGCGCGCGGCTGTGGGACGACGGCGTCATCGACCCGGCGCAGACCCGCGAAGTGCTCGGCCTGGCGCTGTCCGCCAGCCTCAATGCGCCCATCGAGCCGAGCACCTTCGGCGTGTTCCGCATGTAAGCCAGGGATTCGACCATGACCGACTTCAACACCCTACAACTCGAGAAAGACCCGCGCGGCTTCGCCACCCTCTGGCTGAACCGTCCGGAGAAGAACAACGCCTTCAACGCGCAGATGATCCGCGAGCTGATCCTCGCCCTGGACGCGATCAAGGATGACAAGGGCCTGCGCTTCCTGCTGCTGCGCGGACGCGGCAAGCATTTTTCCGCCGGCGCGGACCTGGCCTGGATGCAGGTCTCGGCGGCGCTGGATTACAACGCCAACCTGAACGATGCCCGCGAGCTGGCCGAATTGATGTACAACCTGCACCGCCTGCCGATTCCCACCCTGGCAGTGGTTCAGGGCGCGGCCTTCGGCGGCGCCGTCGGTCTGGTGAGTTGCTGCGACATGGCCATCGGCACGACGGACGCGCTGTTCAGCCTGTCCGAGGTGCGCATCGGCCTGGCTCCGGCGGTGATCAGCCCCTTCGTGGTACAGGCCATGGGCGAGCGGGCCGCCCGCCGCTATGCCCTGACCGCCGAACGCTTCGACGGAAAACGGGCCCGCGAGCTGGGCCTGCTGGCCGAGAGCTACCCGGCCGACGAGCTGGACGGCGCGGTCGAGCAGTGGATCGCCAACCTACTGCAGAACAGCCCCCAGGCCATGCAGGCCACCAAGGACCTGCTGCGCGAAGTCGGCAGCGGCGTGCTGACCCCGGCCCTGCGCCGCTACACCGAGAACGCCATCGCCCGCATCCGCGTCAGCGCCGAGGGCCAGGAGGGCCTCAATGCCTTCCTCACTAAACGCCAACCCGCCTGGCAGGAGCCGCACGCATGAGCACCCATATCGACACATTGCTGGTGGCCAACCGCGGCGAGATCGCCTGCCGGGTGATGCGCACCGCCAAGGCCATGGGCCTGAAAACCGTGGCGGTGCACAGCGCCATCGACGCCAGCGCCCGCCACGTGCGCGAGGCGGACATCGCCATCGATCTGGGCGGCGCCAAGCCGGCCGACAGCTACCTGCGCATAGACGCTCTAATAGCGGCGGCCAAGGCCAGCGGCGCCCAGGCCATTCACCCGGGCTACGGCTTCCTCTCCGAAAACGCCGGCTTCGCCCGCGCCATCGAAGCCGCCGGGCTGGTGTTCCTCGGCCCGCCAGCCAGCGCCATCGATGCCATGGGCAGCAAGTCGGCGGCCAAGGCCCTGATGGAGGCCGCTGGCGTGCCCCTGGTGCCCGGCTACCACGGCGAAGCCCAGGACCTGGAGACCTTCCGCGCCGCCGCCGAGGTGATCGGCTACCCGGTGCTGCTCAAGGCCGCCGCCGGCGGTGGCGGCAAGGGCATGAAGGTGGTCGAACGCGAGGCCGATTTGGCCGAGGCCCTGGCCAGCGCCCAGCGCGAGGCGCAGTCGTCGTTCGGCGACGCGCGCATGCTGGTGGAGAAATACGTGCTCAAGCCGCGCCACGTGGAGATCCAGGTGTTCGCCGACCAGCACGGCCACTGCCTGTACCTCAACGAGCGCGACTGCTCGATCCAGCGCCGCCACCAGAAGGTGGTCGAGGAGGCGCCGGCACCGGGCCTGACCCCGGAGCTGCGCCGCGCCATGGGCGAGGCGGCGGTCAAGGCCGCCCAGGCCATCGGCTATGTCGGCGCCGGTACCGTGGAGTTCCTGCTGGACGAGCGCGGCGATTTCTTCTTTATGGAGATGAACACCCGCCTGCAGGTCGAACACCCGGTCACCGAGGCCATCACCGGCCTGGATCTGGTCGCCTGGCAGATTCGCGTGGCCCGGGGCGAGGCGCTGCCTCTGACCCAGGAACAGGTGCCGCTGACCGGCCACGCCATCGAGGTACGCCTGTACGCCGAGGACCCGGATAACGACTTCCTGCCCTCCACCGGCACCCTGTCCCTATATCGCGAGGCCCAGTCGGGCCCGGGCCGCCGAGTCGACAGCGGCGTGGCCGAGAACGACGAGGTGTCGCCCTTCTACGATCCCATGCTCGGCAAGCTGATCGCCTGGGGCGACAACCGCGAGGAGGCGCGCCTGCGCCTGCTGGCCATGCTCGACGAGACGGCCGTCGGCGGGGTCAGGACCAACCTGACCTTCCTGCGCCGCGTGCTGGCCCATCCGGCCTTCGCCGAGGCCGAGCTGGATACCGGCTTCATTCCGCGTCACGAAGCCCAGCTGCTGCCGGCCGCCGACACACTGCCGGCCGAGTTCTGGCAGCTGGCCGGCGAAGCCTTGGTACAGAGCGAGCCACTGCGACGCAAGCACGAGGACTACCACTCGCCCTGGAGCGCCACCGCGGGCTGGCGTGCCGGCCTGCCGCGCGAAATCGACCTGCACCTGGCCTGCAACGGCGAAAGCCAGGTGGTGCGCCTGCGCCACGCGGCCGCCAGTAGCGTCCGCCTTGAGGGCGAGTGGTTGCAGGTCGAGCAGGACGGCCTGCGCCGCCAGCACCTGGCGGTACGCCGCGGCGACAGCCTGTACCTGGAGTTCCAGGGCGAGCTGCACTGCATCAGCCGGGTCGACCCGATCGCCGAGGCCGAGGCCAGTCACGCCCACCATGGCGGCCTGACCGCGCCGATGAACGGCAGCATCGTCCGCGTACTGGTCGAGGCCGGCCAGGCGGTCGAGGCCGGCACCGCCCTGGTGGTGTTGGAGGCGATGAAAATGGAGCACAGCATCCGCGCGCCCCATGCCGGCACGGTCAAGGCGCTGTACTGCGGCGAAGGCGAGATGGTCGCCGAGGGCAGCGTGCTGGTGGAGCTGGACGAGGGCTGATTGCCGCCCGTAGCCCGTAGGGTGGACAACGCGAAGCTTGTCCACCGACATCCGGGACTCGATAACGAGAGACGGCGGAAAACGCTTTGCGGTTATCCGCGGGGTGGCCATCCACCCCACGCCTGCACCATTGCCCCGCCGGTGCGCACGGCGCACCCTAGGGCAAACCCTGATAGCAACGAGGAACCCCGATGAGCTTGCCTACCTCCGTCCGCCTGGTCGAAGTCGGCCCCCGCGACGGCCTGCAGAACGAGAAACAACCGATCAGCGTGGCCGACAAGGTGCGCCTGGTCGACGACCTGACCGCAGCCGGCCTGAGCTATATCGAGGTCGGCAGCTTCGTCTCGCCCAAGTGGGTGCCGCAGATGGCCGGCAGCGCCGAGGTGTTCGCCGGCATCCAGCAGCGCCCGAACGTCACCTATGCGGCGCTGACGCCCAACATGAAGGGCTTCGAGGCCGCCGTCGAGGCGGGCGTGAAGGAAGTGGCGGTATTCGCCGCAGCCTCCGAGGCCTTCTCGCAGAAGAATATCAACTGTTCCATCGGCGAGAGCCTGCAGCGCTTTCTGCCGTTGCTCGATGCCGCCCGGCAGCAGGGCGTCCGCGTGCGCGGCTATGTCTCCTGCGTGCTCGGTTGCCCCTACGACGGATTCATTGCCCCCGAACAGGTCGCCCGCGTGGCCCGCGACCTGTTCGCCATGGGCTGCTACGAGGTGTCCCTGGGCGACACCATAGGCACCGGGACCGCCGGCGATACCCGCCGGCTGATCGAGGTGGTCGCCCGCGACATTCCCCGCGACAAGCTGGCCGGGCACTTCCACGATACCTACGGCCAGGCCCTGGCGAACATCTACGCCAGCCTGCTGGAAGGCGTCAGTGTGTTCGACAGTTCGGTCGCCGGCCTGGGCGGTTGCCCCTACGCCAAGGGCGCCACCGGCAATGTCGCCACCGAGGACGTGCTGTACCTACTCGACGGCCTGGGCATCGCCACCGACGTCGACCTGCAGCGGCTGATCGCCGCCGGCCAGCGCATCTGCAGCGTGCTGGGCAAGGAAAACGGTTCGCGGGTGGCCCGCGCCCGGCTGGCCGGCGCCTGATCGGGCCAGAGGCGTCAGCCATGCTTTACGGGCTGTAAAGCGCCAGCGCCAGGCGCGGCGCAGAGGCGATCCGGCCGGTGCACAGGCTCTACAACGGCGGCCAGGTCGGCAGCCGAGTAAAAAGAGTCGCTGGCGTTCAAGGCCCGCGGCGAACGCTAGGCTAGCGTGCCACCGGTCAGGTTCGATGGCCTGGCACAACAAGAATGAAGATGAGGAGTCGCCATGCAACAACCCCTGTGGGCCCCTTCGGCCGAGCGTATCGCCGCCACCCGGATGGATGCCTTCCGCCGCTTCGTCAACCAGCGCCACGGCCTCGAACTGGCCGACTACCCGGCGCTGTACGACTGGAGCGTGGCGCAGCGCGAAGCCTTCTGGCAGGCCGTGGTCGACTTCTTCGAGATCCGCTTCAGCCAGGCGCCCCAAGCCGTGCTGCAGGAAGGCCCGGCCATGCCCAGCGCCCACTGGTTCCCGGGCGCCAGGCTCAACTTCGCCGAGCACCTGCTGCGTCGCCGCGACGCCCAGCCGGCGCTGGTCGCCATCGGCGAGGACGGCAGCCGCGAACAGCTGAGCTATGCCGAGCTGGCCGCCCATGTCGCCGGCCTGCAGCGAAGCCTCGAGGCCGCCGGGGTCGGCGTCGGCGACCGGGTCGCGGCCTTCATGCCCAACACCTGGCAGACGGTGGTCGGCATGCTCGCCGCCACCAGCCTGGGCGCCACCTGGTCGAGTTGCTCGCCCGACTTCGGCACCCAGGGGGTGATCGACCGCTTCGGCCAGATCGAGCCCAAGGTGCTGATCGCCGCCGCCGGCTACCGTTATGCCGGCAAGAACCTCGACCTCACCGGCAAGCTCAACGAAATCCTCGAACGCCTGCCGTCGCTGCAACAGCTGGTCGTCGTGCCCTACTCGCGGGCGCAGGCCAAGGCCGAGGACTTCACCACCGACGCCCCCGTCGCGCTGTGGGACGCCTTCTATCAGGCCGGCGGCGAGCCGCAGTTCACCCCGCTGCCCTTCGACCACCCGCTGTACATCCTCTACTCCAGCGGCACCACCGGCGTGCCCAAGTGCATCGTCCACGGTACCGGCGGCGTGCTGCTGCAGCACGTCAAGGAGCTGGGCCTGCACACCGACCTGCACGACGATGACTGCCTGTTCTACTACACCACCTGCGGCTGGATGATGTGGAACTGGCTGGTTTCCGGCCTGGCCCTGGGCGCCACCCTGGTGCTGTTCGACGGCTCGCCCTTCCACCCTGCAGCCTCCCGCCTGATCGACCTGATCGACGCCGAGGACATCAGCATCTTCGGCACCAGCGCCAAGTACCTCGCGGCCCTGGAGAAGGCCGGCGCCCGGCCGGGCAGCAGCCACCGGCTGCAACGGCTCAAGGCCATCCTCTCGACCGGCTCGCCGTTGTCCCACGAGAGCTTCGAGTACGTCTACCGCGAGATCAAGGCGGACCTGTGCCTGTCGTCTATCTCCGGCGGCACCGACATCGTCTCCTGCTTCGCCCTCGGCAACCCGGTGCTGCCGGTGTGGCGCGGCGAGCTGCAATGCAAGGGCCTGGGCATGGACGTGCAGGTATGGAACGACGCTGGCCAGCGGGTGCTGGGCGAGAAAGGCGAGCTGGTCTGCGCCCGCCACTTCACCTCCATGCCGGTGGGCTTCTGGAACGACGAAGACGGCGCCAAGTTCCAGGCCGCCTACTTCGATACCTTCCCCGGCATCTGGGCCCACGGCGACTACGCCGAGGAGACCGAGCACGGCGGCCTGGTGATCCACGGCCGCTCCGACGCGGTGCTCAACCCGGGCGGGGTGCGCATCGGCACCGCCGAGATCTACCGCCAGGTGGAGAAGGTCGAGGAGGTGCTCGAATCCATCGCCATCGGCCAGGAGTGGGACGACGACGTGCGCGTGGTGCTGTTCGTGCGCCTGCGCGAAGGCGTCGCGCTGACCGACGACCTGCAGGCGCGCATCCGCCAGGTGATCCGCGCCAACACCACCCCGCGCCACGTGCCGGCCAAGATCATCGCCGTGGCCGACATCCCGCGCACCATCAGCGGCAAGATAGTCGAGCTTGCCGTGCGCAACGTGGTGCACGGCAAGCCGGTGAAGAACACCGACGCCCTGGCCAACCCCCAGGCGCTGGAACTGTACCGGGACCTGCCCGAGCTGCAGGACTGACAGCCGCTGTCCGCCCTGCGGCCCGGAAAGTTCGGGCCCAGGGCGCTCGCCAGGAGACCGGCCAACGGCGGCTCAGGCGATGGACAGGCCGGGCGGGATCGCCTAGCGTCGGCTGATGAGCGTGCGTGACGGCAAGCGCCCGCTCGCATTCGATTCAGCCAGGCACAATGGAGGCAGAGCGTGCACGAACCCGACTACCGCATCCGAACCATGAGCCGCGCGGAACTCGATATCGCCATCGACTGGGCGGCGGCGGAAGGCTGGAATCCGGGCCTGCACGACGCCGACAGCTACTACGCGGCCGACCCCGATGGCTTTCTGATCGGCCTGCTCGGCGATGAGCCCATCGCCGTCATCTCGGTGGTGAAGTACGGCGCCGGCTTCGGTTTTCTCGGTTTCTACATCGTCAAACCAGAGTATCGGGGCCAGGGCTATGGCCTGCAGATCTGGAATGCCGGCCTGGCCTACCTCGCCGGCCGCACCATCGGCCTGGACGGCGTGGTCACGCAGCAGGACAACTACCGCAAGTCGGGCTTCGCCCTGGCCCATGCCAACGTGCGTTACCAGGGCGTCGCGGGCGATGAGCAGTGTAACGACGCCGATATCGTGCCCCTGACCGGCCTGCCCTTCGCCGACCTGTGCGCCTACGACCGGGCGTTCTTCCCCGAGAGCCGTGCCGCCTTCCTTCAGCGCTGGATCGCCCAGCCCGAGAGCACGGCGCTCGGCATCCTGCACGACCGACAACTGGCCGGCTATGCCGTGCTCCGCCGGTGCCGGGCCGGCTACAAGGTCGGCCCGTTGTTCGCCGACAGCGCGCCGCTGGCCGAGCGGCTGTTTCGCGCGCTCAAGGCCTGTGCGCCGGCGGGGGCGGATATCTTCCTGGACGTCCCGGCGAACCATGCCGCGGCGGTTGACATGGCGCAGCGCCACGGCATGACGGTATCCTTCGAGACGGCCCGCATGTACCGGGGAGCCGCCCCGGCCATGCCCATCGAACGCATTTTCGGCATCACCAGCTTCGAACTCGGATAGAGGCTACGGAAACGCCTGTATCCGGCTACAGAACGGGAGTAACAGCATCATGGATGAAACGCGGCCCCGCACCTACCAACTGGCCCAGGTCAATATCGCCAGAGCCCTGGCGCCGCTCGATTCGCCGACCATGCAGGGCTTCGTCGAGCAGCTCGACCCCATTAATCGGCTGGCCGAAGCCAGCCCGGGCTTCGTCTGGCGGCTGCAGACCGAGGAAGGCGACGCCACGGCGCTCAGGGTCTTCGCCGACGAGCGGATCATCGTCAACCTGTCGGTCTGGGACTCGCTCGAAGCCTTGCAGGACTTCGTCTACGGCAGCGCCCACCTGAACCTGCTGAGAAACAAGAAGCAGTGGTTCGAGAAACCCAGCGAACCCATCCTGGCACTGTGGTGGGTGCCGAGCGGACATATCCCCAGCATCGAAGAGGCCAAGCAGGCCCTGGCGACGCTCAGGGCGCAGGGCCCTTCGCCATCGGCCTTCAGCTTTGCCTCCCCCTTTGCACAACCCGGAAAGCCAACGGCGAAGCACCAATTGCAGTCCTGAGCAGTAATCCCCCATATCCCTGACAGGAGACAAGCAAGACATGGAAGTTGACTGCCAATCCCTCACCCAGGTGCGGGCCCATATCGACCGCCTCGACCGCCAACTGGTTGCCCTGCTGGCCGAACGCGGCGCCTTCGTCGCCCAGGCCGCACGCTTCAAGAGCGACACGGATGAGGTCAGGGCACCGCAACGGGTCGAGCAGGTGATCGCCAAGGTACGCGAACTGTCACGCGAGCTGGGTGCCGACCCGGAGGTTACCGAGCAGGTCTACCGGAGCATGATCGCCGCCTTTATCCGCGCCGAGCTCGCCGAGCACGCGGCCCTGGCCCAGCGCCCGACTGAACCGCAATAACCCCCAGGCAACAGCCCACAAGGCATCTCAGCATCGAAGAGGCCCTGGCGACGCTCAATACATAGGGCCCATCGGTCAAAGCCTTTAGTTTCAACCAGTCGTATCTGGTGCCACAGCAAGCAGCGCAGCAGTAAAACTGAGCCTTACCTTATCGAGTGTAATGAACGACAACTGATTCAGCCGGCCCTGGGCCAAGGAGAGAGTATGCAACTGATAGGAATGTTGGATTCGCCCTATGTGCGCCGTGTCGCGGTCTCATTGCAGCTGCTCAAGCTGCCCTTCGAACACCGACCTGTCTCGGTCTTTCGCCACTTCGAGCAATTTCGCCAGATCAACCCGGTGGTGAAAGCGCCTTCGCTGGTTTGCGCCGACGGCTCCGTACTGATGGATTCCACGCTCATCCTTGATTACGCGGAAAGCCTGGCCGATGGGGGCAATTCGCTGATGCCCAGCGCTCCAGACAAGCGTCTCGAGACCCTGCGGGTCATGGGCTTGGCGCTTGCCGCCTGCGAGAAGAGCGTGCAAGTCGTCTACGAGCGCAACCTGCGTCCGGCGGACAAACAGCACGCCCCCTGGATAGACCGAATCACCGATCAGTTGCTGTGGGCCTATGCAACCTTGGAGACAGAGCTGAAACGCACCCCGCTGGAGGTCGAGCGTCATAACATCAATCAGGCTGGCGTCACCGCGGCGGTCGCCTGGTTCTTCACTCAGGCGATGCTGCCTGAGCTTGTCAGAGCCTCGGACTTCCCAACCCTGCAACAACTCTCAAATGCCGCCGAAACCTTGGAGGCGTTCGCCGCCGCCCCCCATGGCCCCGGTACCTATCAGGCCAAGGGATAGACTCAAGGTTCTATCGGCCCACCCGAGCCTCTATACCCAGGACAACAGCCCACAAGGAGCCCCAGCATGGCTGGACAGTACCCCGACAAGATCAAGACCCTGCCCCTGTACGACGGCCGCTTCGATGCCTACAAGCTCGCGGCCGAGGGTAGCGATGTGCTCTTCGCCTCCTACCCCGCCGGCACCCGCATCCCGGCCCACGCTCATGACACCGACAACTATGGCGTGATCACCCGCGGCGCGCTGATCCTGACGATGCAGGGTTCGACCACCACCTACGGGGTCGGCGATTGGTATCACGTGCCGGCCGGCGCCGAACATGCCGCCGAGTTCGCCGAAGATACCGACGAGATCGAGTTCTGGTTCCGGCCCTCGGTCTGACTCCTCGGGCCCTGTGAAGCCGGCGCCGCGCAGGGGCCCGCTGGCACGCTGTCGACTAGTCCGGCAGGTAGGGGCGAATCACGCCCAGCGCCCGCTCGACGAACGGCTGCTTCTCGCCCACCGGCGCCACGTAGTGCAGCGCCTCGGCGCAGGCTGCCTCCCCGGCCAGCTTGGCGATGACCCAGGCGGCCAGGTAAGGCGACGACAGGCAGCCACCGGCGGTGGCCAGGTTGCCCCGGGCATGGAAGGGCTGATCCAGTACCTGCACGCCCGCCTCCGCGACCCAGGGTTTGCTGGTCAGGTCCGTGCAGGCCGGCAGGCCATCCAGCAGCCCCAGCTTGGCCATGAGCAAGGCTCCCGAACACTGGGCGCCGATCAACTGGCGTTGCGGGTCGAGGCGCAGGCGCTCGAGGATGGCGGGGTCTTCGGCAATCGCTCGGGTCCGGATGCCACTGCCGAACAGCACGACATCGGCCTGGTTGGCGAACTCCAGGGGCTGTTGGGCCTGCACCTGTACCCCGTTCATCGAGACGACCTGGGCATCTGGACAGGTGATCTGCGCCTGCCAGCCCTGGCCGCGCAGGCGGTTGAGCAGTCCAGCCACGACGAAGGAGTCCAGTTCGTTGAATCCCTCGAATGTCAGCACGGCAATTTGCATCACGACTCTCCCGGTCGACCCAGTGGCACTGGCTTAGATCGGGACCATAAGCCGTCTCGGCATGAGAGATCATGCACAGTGAAGGTGAACTTTCCCGGTACAGCTGCTGCGCAGGGCGATCGCCCGGAGGCGGCTCAGCCGGCTTCTGCTCCTAGATCCCCGTCCGCCCCGGGTCCTCGGGCGGCGAATCTTCCTCGATCGCCTCCAGTTTCAGCTCCAGCCCCCAGTCGCCCTTCTCGCTCGCCGCGGCAGGCGTCGCAGCGGCCTTCTCGGCCACGGGGGTCGGGCTCGGCGTGACCGGGTTATCCCGGTACAGCTTGAGCTTGAGGCGCACGTTGTTCGCCGAATCGGCGTTCTTCACCGCCTCTTCCTCGTCGATGGCGCCCTCGTGGACCAGGTCGATCAGCGCCTGGTCGAAGGTTTGCATGCCGAGGTTCTTCGACTTCTCCATGATCTCCTTGAGCTCGGAAAACTCGTTGCGTTTGATCAGGTCGCGCACCGTCGGCGTGCCGAGCATCACCTCCACCGCGGCGCGGCGCTTGCCGTCGGCGGTCTTGACCAGGCGCTGGGAGACGAAGGCCTTGAGGTTGTTGCCCAGGTCGTTGAGCAGCTGCGGGCGGCGCTCTTCCGGGAAGAAGTTGATGATGCGGTCCAGCGCCTGGTTGGCGTTGTTGGCATGCAGGGTGGAGATGGCCAGGTGGCCGGTGTCGGCGAAGGCCAGGGCGTGCTCCATGGTCTCGCGGTCGCGGATCTCGCCGATCAGGATCACGTCCGGCGCCTGGCGCAGGGTGTTCTTCAGCGCGGCGTGGAAGCTGCGGGTGTCGACCCCGACCTCGCGCTGGTTGATGATCGACTTCTTGTGCCGGTGCACGTACTCCACCGGGTCCTCGATGGTGATGATATGACCGCCGCTGTTGCGGTTGCGGTAGTCGATCAACGCCGCCAGGGAGGTGGACTTGCCCGAACCGGTGCCGCCGACGAACAGTACCAGGCCGCGCTTCTCCATCACGGTCTTGAGCAACACCTCGGGCAGCTTGAGGTCCTCGAACTTGGGGATCTCCATCTTGATGTTGCGCGCGACGATCGAGACTTCGTTGCGCTGCTTGAAGATATTGATGCGGAAGCGGCCGATCCCGGCCAGGGAAATCGCCAGGTTCATCTCCAGTTCGCGCTCGAATTCCTCGCGCTGCGCGCTGTCCATGATCGACTCGGCCACCTGCGCCACATCGCCGGACTTCAACGGCTCCTGACCGAGGGCCTTGAGCACGCCGTTGAACTTCGCACAGGGTGGCGCACCGGTGGACAGGTAGAGATCGGAACCGTCCTGGCTGGCCAGGATTTTCAGCAGCGAATGAAGGTCCATGGGCGGAGGCTTCCGTTGGGTGGAATCAATACGTTAGGCCAGAATCGGCCGAGATTCCCGGCGACACAAATGTCTTGCGGTTGACGCCATTCTGCTGGCGCGGCGAGAGCTGGCACAATAGGCGCCCCGAGGAAATGAGGAACCCGTCATGGCAAAGGCAATGGCCCGCCACATCCTGGTCAAGACCGAAGCCGAGGCGGCCGCGCTGAAAAAGCGCCTCGCCGCCGGCGAGGCCTTCGATGTGCTGGCGCGCAAATACTCCACCTGCCCATCGGGCAAGCGCGGCGGCGACCTCGGCGAGGTGCGTCCGGGGCAGATGGTGCGGGTGATCGACCAGATCATCTTCAAGAAGGCGCTGCGCGAGGTACACGGCCCGGTGAAGAGTCAGTTCGGCTATCACCTGGTGCAGGTGTTCTACCGCGACTGAGCCTGACGATTGCCGCTGGCCTGGACGATGCGCTGCGCCGGCACCCGCAGCTGGGTCAGCAGGTACTCGGCGAAGGCCGGGGAGTAGCGCTGCCGGGCGATGGCCTGCGCCATGCAACCGAGCCAAGCCTCGGCATGGGCCTCATCGATCGACCACTGCGCATGGAAGGCGGGAATCGCGATGGCGCCGTACTTCTCCTGATACAGCCGCGGGCCGCCGAGCCAGCCGCTGAGAAAGCAGGCCAGCTTGTCCCGGGCCTGCTCCAGACTCTGCGGGTGCATACGGCGGATATCCACCGCCACGGCCGACTCGTCCATGATCCGGTAGAAGTCGTCAACCAGGCGGCGCAGCCCTTCTATCCCCCCTGCGGCCTGGTAAGAAGCATCGCCTACGCCGAATCGAGCCGTACTGCTCACAGGTCATCCCCCGCTCAAAAGCGTCATTGTACCCTCAGCCCAGGAATATGCCGGCGGCTAGACGGATGGGCGAGCCCGGCGGTTGAATCGAGGCACGGGCACAAGCAGAATACTGGACATAAATCCAGCCAAGCAGCCCATGCCAACCGCCCTCCCCGCCGACTTCTACTACCTGAGCAACTTCCAGTCGGCCCTCGCCTGGATAGGCGAACGCTATCGCGACCTGCTGAGCGACGCGGAGCAGGCCTTTATCGCCCAGTTCGCCGAACTGGAGCTGGCCGCCCAGGCCCTGCTGGTGCGCCTGCTCATGCGCAAGGGGCCGCACTTTCGCGCCAGCAAGCTGAGCTATGCCGAGATCGGCGCTATTCGGGCCCCGGCGGCGCGGCTGATGGCCCTTGGCTGGCTGAACGACGATGCGCCGCTGGCCGCCGCCGAGGTCGTCGCCTTGCTGCGTAAGGACGAGGCGCTCGCCCACCTGCCGCTGGCCGAGCGGCGCGCCTCGCAGAACAAGGGCCAGCTGCACGATCAGCTGCTGGCGGCGAATCTCCAGCCGCAGCCCTTCGCACGTTGGTGCCCAACTCTCGCAGACAGCCTGTACAGCCTGACGATAAGCGATCTGTGCCAGCGCCTGCGCCTGCTGTTCTTCGGCAACCTGAGCCAAGACTGGTCGGAGTTCGTCCTCGCCGACCTGGGCGTGTTGCGCTACGAAGCCGTGGCCATCACCCCGGACTCGCGGGCATTCCGCTGCCGTGAAGACCTGGAGCATTACCTGTTTCTGCGCGAACTGCGCCTGCGTTTCGAGGCCGGGGAGGCTATCGACGCCCTGCTGGCGGACCTGGAAACCTTCGCCTCGGCCAACCCCTACCTGCAGTCGCGCCACGCCAAGCTGTTGTACCGGATCGCCCAGCACCAGGAGCGGCAGGCCGAGCTGGAGCAGGCCCTGGACCTCTATCGGCGCTCGGACTACGGCGAGGCCCGCTGGCGCCAGATCCGCGTGCTGGAAAAACTCGAGCGCCATGCCGAGGCCCGTGACCTGGCCCTGCAGGTCGGCGCCGCGCCACGCCACGAGCAGGAGGCCCAGCAGGTGCAACGGGCCTTGCCGCGCCTGCAACGCAAGCTGGGACTGCCGGCGGCCAAGCGCCGAGCCGCAGTAGCGGAGACACGCCTCGAGCTCTGCCTGGATCGGCCCGAAGCCGGCGGCGTCGAATATGCGGTACGCGAGCACCTGCATCACGACGATGCCCCCGTGTATTACGTGGAGAACGGCCTGATCTGCAGCCTGTTCGGCCTGCTGTGCTGGGAAGCCATCTTCGCCCCCCTGCCCGGGGCCTTCTTCCACCCGTTCCAGGGCGGCCCGGCGGACCTGCTCAGCCCGGACTTTCACGCCCGGCGCGAGGCGCTGTTCGCCCGCTGCCTGGCGCGCCTGGAGTCGGACGAGTACCGGCAGCACATCCGCGCCCTGTACCGGGCCAAGTTCGGCACCCAGTCGCCCTTCGTATACTGGGGCCTGCTCGGCGAGGAACTGCTGGAACAGGCGCTGGCCTGCATCCCGGCTGCGCACCTGAAGCTCTGCTGCCAGCGCCTGCTGCGCGATATCAGGGCCAACCGCGCCGGCATGCCCGACCTGATCCAGTTCTACCCGGGCGAACAGCGCTACCGCATGATCGAGGTGAAGGGCCCCGGCGATCGTCTGCAGGACAACCAGAAGCGCTGGCTCACCTTCTGCGCCGAGCAGGGCCTGCCGGTCGAGGTCTGCTACGTGCAGTGGACCCGGCCATGAGCTATGCGGTGGCGGTACGCACCCTCTGCGAGTTCACCGCCAAGGAAGGCGACCTGGACCTGCGTTTCACCCCTTCGCCCTCGGCCCAGGAGGGCATGGCCGGGCACCAGACCGTGGTCAGCCGCCGTGGCCCGGACTATAGGGCCGAACTGCCCCTGGCCGGCGCCTTCCCCGGCCTGCTGGTCAGCGGCCGGGCCGACGGCTACGACCCCGAGGCCAACCTGCTGGAAGAGATCAAGACCCACCGCGGCGACGTGACGCGCATTCCGCAGAACCATCGCCTGCTGCACTGGGCCCAGGTCAAGGTCTACGGCTGGCTGCTGTGCCTGAACTACGAGCTCGATGCAGTCGAGCTGGCGGTGGTGTATTTCAATGTCGTGACCCAGCAGGAAACGGTCTTTAGCGAGCACTTCGGCGCCGCCGAGCTGAGGGCCTTCTTCGACCTGCAGTGCCGCCGCTTCATCGCCTGGGCCGAGCAGGAGGGCCTGCACCGCCGCGAGCGCGACCACAGCCTGGAACGCCTGCGTTTTCCCTACCCCGCGTTCCGTCATGGCCAGCGCCAACTGGCCGAGAGCGTCTTCCGTTCGGCTCGGGACGGCCACACCCTGCTGGCCCAGGCCACCACCGGCATCGGCAAGACGCTCGGCACCCTGTTCCCCCAGCTCAAGGCCTTTCCCGCGCAGAAGCTCGACCGCCTGTTCTTTCTCACGGCCAAGACCCCGGGCCGGCGCCTGGCCCTGGACGCCCTGGCCAGCTTGCGCAGGCAGGAGGAGCAGATGCCGCTGCGGGTGCTCGAGCACGTGGCCCGGGACAAGGCCTGCGAACACCCGGACAAGTCCTGCCATGGCGAGTCCTGCCCGCTGGCCAAGGGCTTCTACGATCGCCTGGCCGCCGCCCGCCAGGCCGCCGTCGAGCGCCGCTGGCTGACCCAGCAGGACGTGCGCCAGGTGGCCCTGGCCCATCAGATCTGCCCCTACTACCTGAGCCAGGAACTGTGCCACTGGGCCGACGTGGTGGTCTGCGATTACAACTACTACTTCGACCTCGGCGCCCTGCTCTACGGCCTGACCCTGCAGTACGACTGGCGCATCACCCTGCTGGTCGACGAGGCCCATAACCTGGTCGAGCGCGGCCGCGGCATGTACACCGCCGAGCTGATCCAGGACGACTTCCACGCCCTGTGCACCGCCGCCCCCGCCCGCCTGAAGGGCGCCCTGGAGCGCGTCGCCCGGCACTGGCACCGGCTGCATCAGGATCAAGCGCTGCCCTACCAGATCTACCCCGCCCTGCCCGACCTGTTCGTCGCGGCGCTGAACAAGGCGGTGGGCGCGATCAAGGACCACCTGACCGATCAGCCCAGCAACAACGAGCGCTCGCTGCTGCAGTTCTACCTGGACGCCTCGCTGTTCTGCCGCCTGGCCGAGGCCTACGGGCCCCACTCGCTGTTCGACATCACCCGCAACGATGCCCAGGGCACCTTCCCCAGCGCCGACCTGTGCCTGCGCAACGTGGTCCCCGCGGTGTTCCTCGCCGAGCGCTTCGCCACCGCCCATAGCACCACCCTGTTCTCCGCCACCCTGCAGCCCGCCGACTACTACCGCGACCTGCTCGGTCTGCCCGAAGAGACCCAGTGGCTGAACGTGGCCTCGCCCTTTTCCGCCGAGCAGCTGGACGTGCGCATCGTGCGCAACCTGTCGACCCGCTACCCGCACCGCGAATCCAGCCTCGCCCCCATCTGCCGCATCATGGCCGAGCAGTACCGCGCCAAACCGGGCAACTACCTGGCCTTCTTCAGCAGCTATGCCTACCTGCAGCAGGTGCTGGACCTGTTCAGGAGCCTGCATCCCGAGGTGCCGACCCTCCAGCAGTCGCGCAGCATGAACGAACTCAATCGCCAGGCCTTTCTCGATCGTTTCACCGAGCACTCCCGGGGGATCGGCTTCGCCGTGCTGGGCGGCGCCTTCGGCGAGGGCATCGACCTGCCGGGCAAGCGCCTGATCGGCGCCTTCATCGCCACCCTGGGCCTGCCGCAGGTCAACGAGATCAACGAAGAGATCAAGGCGCGCATGGAACAGATGTTCGGCAACGGCTACGACTACGCCTACCTCTACCCGGGGCTGCAGAAGGTGGTGCAGGCCGCCGGCCGGGTGATTCGCACCACCGAGGACGAGGGCGTGGTGTACCTGCTGGACGACCGCTTCGCCCAGCCACAGACCCGTCGACTGCTGCCGGACTGGTGGCAACTCACCACCGTCAGGCTGTGATTCGGCCGCAGCCGCACTGTCAGTTCTTTAAGCCTTCGTCGCGGCGTCGAAACAACGGCCGTGGCTCGATAGCCGAGCGCCCGTACAGCACACTCGCGCCCGCCAGGCCCTTGAGGGCGTCCGCGGCGGATTTGTCCTCGCGTATGGCGAAGGCATCGAAGCCACACTGGCGCATATGGCTGAGCTGGTCGCGCAGCACATCGCCGACGGCCCGCAACTCGCCCGTCCAGCCCAGACGGGTGCGCAACAGGTAGGCCTGGCTGTAACCACGACCGTCACGGAAGCTGGGGAACTCGATGGCGATCAGCGGCAGCAGCGGCAGATAGGCCAGGATCTGCTCGACCTCGTCTTCCGGCGCCAGGCAGAGCCCATCCGGGCTGGGACGCCCGCCTGCTAGCGTCGCCTCGTCCTGCCTCTGCAGCCAGGCCGCCACCGGCAGTATCAAGCGGCCGTTCGCCGCGGGTTGTGCCGGATCGGCAAGCCAATGCCAGGGGTCGTCCTCGACGAGCCTGGCCTGCCCGTCGAGCAGGCGAATCAGATTGTGCATGCCGGCACCTCACCCTTGGCATACACCGAGTCTTTGAACGGTTCGAGCCCGATGCGCCGCAGCGTGTCGACAAACTGCTCGTCGCTTTCCCGGTAGTCGTCGAAGGTTTTCACCAGGGCCTCGATGACCCCAGGAATCTGTGCGGCGCTGAACGACGGCCCGATGACCTTGCCCAGGGCGCTATCCGTGCCCTGAGTGCCGCCGATGGTCACCTGGTACCACTCGCTGCCGTTCTTATCCACGCCCAGGATGCCGATGTTACCGATATGATGGTGACCACAAGCGTTCATGCAACCGGAGATATTCAGGCTGATGTCGCCCAGGTCGTGCAGGTAGTCGAGGTCCTCGAAACGCTGCTGGATCGAGTGGGCCACCGGAATCGACTTGGCGTTGGCCAGGGCACAGTAGTCGCCTCCGGGACAGGCGATCACATCGGTCAGCAGGCCGACATTGGCCGTGCCGAGGCCATGGCGATGGGCACGCTGGTACAACGCATGGAGGTCGGCCTTGCGCACATCGGGTAGCACCACATTCTGCTCATGGGCGATGCGTATCTCGCCAAAACCGTAATCGTCGGCCAGGTCGGCGATGTTCTCCATCTGCATCGAGGTCACATCCCCGGGCGGTGCGCTCGCGCCCGGTTTGGTCGACAGCACCACCGAGGCGTAGCCCGGCACCTTGTGCGGGCGGACGTTGCGCGACGCCCAGCGGGCGAAGGCCTGATCCCGTGCCAGGGCGCTGCCGAAGTCCAGATCGGTATCCGCCAGGGCGGCATAGGGCGGCGCAGCGAACGCCGCCGCCACCCGCTGGTATTCGGCCTCGGTCAACTCGGCCGGCCCCTCCTTGATCAGTTGCCACTCGGCCTCGACTTCCCTGGCGAATGCCTCGATGCCCAGGGCCTTGACCAGGATCTTGATACGCGCCTTGTACTTGTTGTCACGCCGGCCATGGCGGTTGTAGACCCGTAGCACGGCTTCGACGTAAGACAACAGATGCTGCCACGGCAGGCCGTCACGAATCTGCTGAGCGAGGATCGGCGTGCGCCCGAGACCACCGCCGACCATCACCCGCAGCACCATCGCCCCGGCCTCGTCGCGGTACAGGTACAGGCCGATGTCATGCACCATGACCGCGGCCCGATCTTCCCGTGCAGAACACAGGGCGATCTTGAACTTGCGCGGCAGGTAGAGGAATTCCGGGTTCATCGTCGACCACTGCCGCAGGATTTCCGCCAGCGGCCTCGGGTCGAGCAGCTCGTCGGCGGCGACCCCGGCGAACGCCTCGGTGGTGATATTGCGCACGCAGTTGCCGGAGGTCTGAATCGCATGCATCTCGACGTCGGCCAGCAGCTCGAGAATGTCCGCCACCTGGTCGAGCTCGACCCAGTTGAACTGGATGTTCTGGCGCGTCGTGAAATGTCCGTAGTCCCGATCGTACTCCCGGGCGATGCGGGCCAGAACGCGCATCTGGCGCGACGACAGGGTGCCGTAGGGAATCGCCACACGCAGCATGTAGGCATGCTTCTGCAGGTACAGGCCGTTCTGCAGGCGCAAAGGCAGGAACTCTTCCTCGCTCAGCTCGCCGCTGACACGCCGCTCGATCTGATCACGAAAGTGCGCCACACGCTCGCGCACCAGGGCGCGGTCGTAGTCATCGTACTGGTACATCTGCAGGCTACCTCATCAGGACTGATCGCCGGCCGAGTGCCACTGAACTGCGGCCGACCGAGTGCCTGCAACTATCCGTGGTGCGGGCACCGCGAAACAGCCTCAGTTCGTTCTGAAAAAACCATATCAGCGACGCCGGCGCTAGCCATCTCGACCGCTCGACTCACCCAGGCTCCCCAGCTCTTGAGTACACCCCTCAGGTGCGACAACCTGTCCATCTGATCCGCTTTTTATTGGAAAATCTGAGTCTGTTATCGGCACAAGGCTGCGCCGATCATGCGCCTCACCTGATTACGCCAGACGAGGCTCTTCCCATGAGCGAACGCATCCCCGCCAAGGTCATCGAAACGATCGACCCGCGCCGGCCCCTCCAGCTCACGCCGGCCAAAAGCGGCGGCGTCATCCACACGCGCAGCTTCACCGGCCTGTTCCGCACGCTGCGCCTGTGCGGCGCCGGCTCGCTGCTGCTGCTGTTCTTCGCGACCGCCTGGTTGAACTGGGACGGACGTCAGGCGGTGCTGTGGGACCTGGGCAACAGCCAGTTCCACATCTTCGGCGCCACCTTCTGGCCCCAGGACTTCGTCCTGCTCTCAGCACTGTTGATCATCGCGGCCTTCGGCCTGTTCTTCATCACCGTATTGGCCGGACGGGTCTGGTGCGGCTACAGCTGCCCGCAGAGCGTATGGACCTGGATGTTCATGTGGGTGGAAAAAGTCACCGAAGGCGAACGCCATCAGCGGATCAAGCTGGCCGCCGCCCCCTGGTCGGCCGACAAATGGCTGCGCCGCGGCGCCAAGCACGGCCTGTGGCTGGCGATCAGCCTGGCGACGGCGATTGCCTTCGTCGGTTACTTCACCCCGGTACGCCAACTGGTGCACGACCTGTTCACCCTGGAACTGGGCCTGACCACCGCCTTCTGGCTGTTCTTCTTCACCGCCGCCACCTACCTGAACGCCGGCTGGCTGCGCGAGCAGGTCTGCCTGCACATGTGCCCCTATTCGCGCTTCCAGAGCGTGATGTTCGACGACAATACGCTGATCGTCTCCTACGACGCGGCCCGCGGCGAGCACCGCGGAGCGCGCCGAAAAGACAGCCAGCCCCAGGCCGAGGGCCTCGGCGACTGCATCGACTGCACCATCTGCGTACAGGTCTGCCCTACCGGCATCGACATCCGCGACGGCCTGCAGCTTGACTGCATCAGCTGCGGGGCCTGTATCGATGCCTGCGACAGCGTCATGGACAAGATGGGCTACGCCAAGGGCCTGATCCGCTACACCTCAGAGCGCGCCCTGGCCGGTGCCAAGACCCGGCTGTTGCGACCGCGCCTGCTCGGCTACGCCGCCATGCTGCTGGTGATGATCGGCGCCTTCGCCTGGGCCCTGAACGATCGTGCCCTGGTGCAACTGGACGTGACCAAAGACCGCGGCCTGTTCCGGGAGAACAGCCTGGGGCAGATCGAAAACATCTACCGGCTCAAGGTCATCAACAAGACCCAGCAGCCCCACCGCTACCGCATCACGCTGGCCGAGGCCGACCGCTTCAGGCTACAGGGCAAGCAGCAACTGCAGCTGGCCCCGGGCGAGATCGCCGATGTTCCGCTCAGCGTGGCCATGCTGGCCGAGGCGGCCGCCAGCGCATCGCAGCCCCTGCACTTCAGCATCGCCGACGAGGACGACCCCGAGATTCGGGTCACCGCCAAGAGCGCCTTCGTGGCCCCGATCCATCGCTAAGTGATCGCATGAGCCGTCACCTGCCAGTAGAGTATGGCGCTCCAGCAACTGAGCCACTGGGCCAGGACAGGATGAAGCGCTACGAGAAGTTTGCCGACGAAATCGCGGAGCTGGTGCGCACAGGCGTCCTGCTACCGGGGCAAAAGGTTCCCTCGGTGCGTCACGCCAGCCGCACCTACGGCGTCAGCCCTTCCACGGTATTTCAGGCTTACTACCTGCTGGAGAGTCGCGGCCTGATAGTGGCCCGGGCACGCTCGGGCTACTTCGTCCGCGAGCATGCCCAGCGTACGCTGCATGAACCGGAAATCGCCGCGAGTCAGGCGCCGACCACCGAGGTGAACGTCAGCGAGCTGGTGTTTTCGGTACTGGGTTCGTTGAAGGACCCGAACACCGTCGCCTTCGGCTCGGCCTTCCCCAGCCCGGACCTGTTCCCCCTGCAGCGTCTGGCCCGCTCCCTGGCGCAGAGCGTACGCGCCATGCCGCCCCAGGCGGTGATCGCCGACATGACCGCGGGCAATGCCGATCTGCGCCGGCAGATCGCCCTGCGCTACATGGTCAGCGGCGTGATGCTGCCGCTGGACGAGCTGGTCATCACCAATGGCGCCATGGAGGCGCTGAACCTCTGCCTGCAATGCGTGACCCAGCCTGGCGACCTGGTGGCCATCGAGAGCCCCGCGTTCTACGCCACACTGCAAGTGCTGGAGCGCCTCAAGCTCAAGGCCGTGGAGATTCCCGTGCACCCGCGCGAAGGTATCGACCTGGACTGCCTGGCCAAGCGACTCGCCGAACTGCCGATCAAGGCCTGCTGGTTTATGAGTAGCCTGCAGAACCCGCTCGGCGCGAGCATGAACGAGGCGAAGAAGCGTGGGCTGTACGAGCTGTTGCAGCGCCATCAGGTACCGCTGATCGAGGACGACGTCTACGCCGAGCTGTATTTCGGCACCCAGCCCCCCAAACCGGTGAAGAGTTTCGACCGCGAGGGCCTGGTCATGCACTGCGGCTCCTTCTCCAAGTGCCTGGCCCCGGGGTATCGGGTCGGCTGGGTCGCCGGCGGCCGCTATGCCGAGCAGATCGGTCGACTCAAGTTGATGACCACCATCTCCCCATCGGTGCCGGCCCAGGCAGCCCTGGCCGACTACCTGCAACAAGGCGGCTACGACCGTCACCTGCGCAAGCTGCGCCATGCGCTGGAGGCACAACAGGCCTCGATGCTGGCGTCGGCGGCCCGGCACTTCCCCGCGAGCACCCGGGTGACACGCCCGGCGGGTGGCTACTTCCTCTGGTTCGAATTCTCGCAGCGGGTCGACTCGCTGCAGCTGTTCCAACTGGCCCTGGCCCAGGGGATCAGCCTGGCGCCCGGGCCGATTTTCTCGGCGACCCGTGCGTTCGGCAACTGTGCCCGCCTGAACTACGGCCACCCCTGGGACGCACAGTGCGAGCAGGCGATGGCGGTTCTCGGGCGCATCATCGACTCGTTCTGAAACGCCCCCTGCTTTCGCGCCCCGCCACGAGGCCCTCGCCATCGGACGCCGCCCGCCATATAAATTGCCAGCCCACCTATGCGACAATCCGCGCAACATCCGGCATACCCCCCGCCTTCATCGCCCAGCAACTCGGCCACAACGCCCAGATGCTGCTTTCGACCTATGCCCGCTGGATCAACTGGTACGCCGCCTCAAGTGAGTTCGAGAGCCGAGCATTGCTAGCGGACCGGTACCGGCCGAAGGCGTCACATCGCACGTTATTGATAGGTAACCCGCTTGATTTCCACCGCTAACATCACCATGCAGTTCGGCGCCAAGCCGCTGTTCGAGAACGTTTCCGTCAAGTTCGGCAACGGCAACCGCTACGGCCTGATCGGCGCCAACGGCTGCGGCAAGTCGACCTTCATGAAGATACTCGGTGGCGATCTGGAGCCTTCCGCCGGCCAGGTGATGCTCGAACCCAATGTGCGCCTGGGCAAGCTGCGCCAGGATCAGTTCGCCTACGAAGACTTCAATGTGATCGACACGGTGATAATGGGCCATGCCGAGCTGTGGCGGATCAAGGCCGAGCGCGATCGCATCTACTCGCTGGCCGAGATGACCGAGGAAGACGGCATGGCGGTGGCCGAGCTGGAGACCGAGTTCGCCGAGCTGGACGGCTACACCGCCGAGTCCCGCGCCGGCGAGCTGCTGCTCGGCCTGGGCATCCCGCTGGCCCAGCATTTCGGCCCGATGAGCGAGGTGGCACCGGGCTGGAAACTGCGCGTGCTGCTGGCCCAGGCGCTGTTCTCCGACCCGGACGTACTGCTGCTGGACGAGCCGACCAACCACCTGGATATAAACACCATCCGCTGGCTGGAAAACATCCTCACGGCGCGTAACAGCACCATGATCATCATTTCCCACGACCGCCACTTCTTGAACAGCGTGTGCACCCACATGGCGGACCTGGACTACGGCGAGCTGCGCCTGTTCCCGGGCAACTACGACGAATACATGACCGCCGCGACCCAGTCGCGCGAGCAGCTGTTGGCCGACAACGCCAAGAAGAAGGCACAGATCGCGGAACTGCAGACCTTCGTCAGCCGCTTCTCGGCCAACGCCTCCAAGGCCAAGCAGGCCACCTCGCGGGCCAAGCAAATCGACAAGATCCAGCTGGCCGAGGTCAAGCCCTCAAGCCGCGTCAGCCCCTTCATCCGCTTCGAACAGAGCAAGAAGCTGCACCGTCAGGCCGTGACCGTCGAGAACATGGCCAAGGGCTTCGACGGCAAGACGCTGTTCAAGGGCTTCAGCTTCACCGTAGAGGCCGGCGAGCGGGTGGCCATCATCGGCCCCAACGGCATCGGCAAGACCACCCTGCTGCGCACCCTGGTCGGCGAGCTGACTCCGGATGCCGGCACGGTGAAGTGGACCGACAGCGCCGAGCTGGGCTACTACGCCCAGGATCATGCCGACGACTTCGCCGACGAGAGCACCCTGTTCGAGTGGATGGGCCGCTGGACCCAGGGCGGCGAACAGCTGGTGCGCGGCACCCTGGGCCGCATGCTGTTCTCCAACGACGAGATCCTCAAGTCGGTCAAGGTGATCTCCGGCGGTGAACAGGGGCGCATGCTGTTCGGCAAGCTGATCCTGAAGAAGCCCAACGTGCTGGTGATGGACGAGCCGACCAACCACCTGGACATGGAGTCCATCGAGGCCCTCAACCTGGCCCTGGAAAACTATCCGGGCACGCTGATCTTCGTCAGCCACGACCGCGAGTTCGTCTCCAGTCTGGCCACCCGCATCATCGAGCTCTCCGACAGCGGCGTGACCGACTTCAGCGGCAGCTACGACGACTACCTGCGCAGCCAGGGCGTGCTGGTCTGATCGGGCACGGCAGCCGCCGAGCCGCCCGCCAAGTAAAAAGCCCGTATCGCCAGATACGGGCTTTTTACATTGCCGAGCCCGCGACCTGCGCGTGACGAGTCGGGACAAGAACCTTCGGCTGCCGTACTAGTAGGTCGGCAGCTCGACGCCCTGGAACAGCTCTTCCAGCTCCGACTTGTTGTGGCAATGAATGGCCTTGGCCAGCACGTCACGGGTCAGGTGGGGAGCGAATTTCTCGATGAAGTCGCACATGAAGCCGCGCAGGAAGGTACCGCGACGGAAACCGATCTTGGTCACGCTGGCCTCGAACAGCTCGCTGGCATCCAGCACCACCAGGTCCGGGTCGAGCTTGGCGTCCACCGCCATCTTGGCCAGGATGCCCACTCCCAGACCGAGGCGCACGTAGGTCTTGATCACGTCGGCATCGGCCGCGGTGAACACCACCTTCGGTGTCAGGCCTCGATGGCTGAAGGCCTCGTCCAGCTTGGAGCGACCGGTAAAACCGAACACATAGGTGACGATGGAATGCTCGGCCAGGGCCTCCAGAGTCAGCTTCGGCATCTTCGCCAGGGGGTGTCCCTGGGGCACCACTACGCAGCGGTTCCAGCGGTAGCACGGCATCATCACCAGGTCGTTGAACAGCTCGAGGCCTTCGGTGGCGATGGCGAAATCCACGGTGCCGTCGGCGGCCATCTCGGCGATCTGCATCGGCGTGCCCTGGTGCATGTGCAGGGCCACATCCGGGTACTGCTTGATGAAGCCGCTGATCACCGAGGGCAAGGCATAACGCGCCTGGGTGTGGGTGGTGGCGATGGACAGCGTGCCCTTCTTCTCGTTGGAGAACTCCTGGGCGATCTGCTTGATGCTCTCGACCTTGCGCAGGATTTCCCCGGCGGTGGTGATGATGCGTTCGCCGGCGGGGGTCACCCGGGTCAAGTGCTTGCCGCTACGGGCGAATACCTCAACACCGAGCTCATCCTCGAGCAAGCGGATCTGCTTGCTGATGCCCGGCTGCGAGGTGTAGAGACTCTGTGCCGTGGCCGAAACATTGAGGTCGTGATGCGCGACTTCCCAGATGTAGCGCAGTTGTTGGAGCTTCATAGAAAACCCTCAAAACAGATAGACGGCCGGGCAATTACCGGTAAGGTCATATAACCATATTAATGGTTCAATAGTTAAATCTAGACGTTTTATATAGAAGTGCGACTGGCCGTCGCCTAAGGTTCCCCGCGACCGCGGTGCTGCAGCATCGGCACCAGATACACCGGCACTTCCGACAACTGCACCAGGCGTGCGGCCGTCCGCCCCAAGGGGATCTCCAGCTCGGTGCCATGGCTGTGACTGCCCACCACCAGCAGATCCACCCCAAGCTTCTGCGCCTCTTCGAGGATCACCAGGGGCGGATCGCCCTGCACCACTCGCACCCCCCGAATCATGTCCAGCTCATGCTGCGCCTCGTCGATCTCGTCGCGAAAGCCCTCCAGCACCCGTTGCTCGATGCTCGCCATCACCGTGCTCAGCCCTTTGCTGCGCAGCTCCTTGAGGCGCTCCTCATCCAGATAGGTCTGCAGCACCGACTCGGCAAACAACCCCATGGGCTCGACCGCATGCACGACATACAGGCCGGCATCGAAGGCACGGGTCAGGGACAGGGCATGTTGCAGGACATAGGGGGCGTAGAGGCCGAGATCGGTGGCGTAGAGAATCGAACGAATCATGCGGCCTCCTCGACAGCCGGCACGGCGGGCCCTTTTCTGAGCTTAGCAGTGCCATCTGCAAGTCAACCAAAGACCGACCTTTTAGGACCAATGGCTATATGCGCCGCGCCCCGACTACTACTGCGGCGGCTCGTTACTTACGCCATGGGGTACGTGTCCGGTGGCCACGACTTCCCGCGCCTTCTCGCAGTGTCCGGCCTGGTCGTCGAAGAACACATCGGCGGCGAAGGTCTCGAGAATCGCCGCCTTTTCCAGGCCGCCGAGGAAGAATGACTCGTCCAGACGGATATTCCACTCGCGCAGAGTGCGAATGACCCGCTCGTGGGCCGGAGCCGAGCGCGCGGTGACCAAGGCCGTACGAATCGGGCAGGCTTCCTCCGGAAACTCTTGCTGCAACCGATGCAACGCCGCGAGAAAGGGCTTGAACGGTCCGCCACCGAGCAGCTCGCGGGCGGCATCGCGCTCGTGGCTCTGGAAGGCCTCCAGCCCGCCCTGCTGATAGACGCGTTCGGACTCGTCGGAGAACAGCACGGCATCGCCGTCGAAGGCGATGCGCAGTTCGTTGCTCGCCGCCCGCCGCGCTCCGCCGGAGAGGATGGTCGCCGCGCCGAAACCCGAGCGCAGCGCACTGCGTACGTCCTCCACATGGGTGGAGAGGAACAGCTGGCAGCCGAACGCGGCCAGGTAGGGGTCCGGGCTGCGACCGCCGACGAAGGCCGCGCGGGAAATACCCAAGCCGTAATGCTGAATCGAGTTGAACGCGCGCAAACCGGTGTCGGCGCTGTTGCGCGAGACCAGGATCACTTCCACCCGGGGCTGCCCCAGGGTCAGGTTCAGTCCGAGCAGCTTCTCGACCAGAGGAAAGGCGTCGCCGGGCATGAGTATCTCGTCCTCATGCTCGATCTGATAGCGACGGTAAGCCTCGACACCCTGGTTTTCGTACACCAGATGGCTCTCGCGCAGGTCGAACAGCGCACTCGAGGAGATCGCCAGCACCAACTTGTCCATGCCCTTGCCCATAGCCATCCTCACGCGCTAAGGCTTAGCCCGATCGAGAAAACACAGCGCCTGATACAAGGCACGAACCCGCGGCATGTCACAACCGGCCTGCTCGGCGGCGGCCAGCGGCGCGGCGTAGATCGCCTGCAGCTCCAGCGGCCGGTGCTGAGCGAAGTCGTGATACATACTCGGCCAATAGTCTGGCATGCGATCGGTCGCCGCCAACAATTTGCCCGGGTAGCCTTCCGGCAAGCGCTGCCCACAGGCCAGCGCCGCGTCGGCTACCTCCTGCATCAATGCCTGGATCAGCGCACGGCTGTCGGGATCGGCCATCAAGGCACCAGTCCCCGCATTGAGCAGGACCGACAGGCCGTTATAGGGCACGTTCCACACCAGCTTCTGCCAGCGCCCCTGTTCCAGGTCCGCCAGGGCCGTGGAGTCGAGTCCCGCCGCCTTGAACAGGGCTGCGCCTTCCTCGGCGATCTGCTGGCGCTGCGCGCCATCGCTGACGGGGCCCGAGTGATAACCGAGATTGACCGCCCCCAGCGCTTGGTGCTCGACCACCCCGGGCGCGGCACGGTGGGCACAGATGAAACACAGGCCGCCGAGCAGGTGCAGAGACTCGGGCAGCAGCGGACGCAGCGCCTCTTCCACCGCCAGGCCATTCTGCAGCAACAGCACCTTGGCACCGTCGGCGGCAACCTGGGCAATGACCGGCGCCAACTCCGCGTTGCTGGTCGTCTTCGCGCCCACCAACAACCAGTCGCAGCGCGGCATATCCGCCGCCGCGCGGTAAGCCTGCACTGGCTGCAGGTGCAGGGCGCCATGCACCGCACTATTGAGCTGCAGCCCTTGCTCGGCAACCGTAGCGAACTCGCTGCGCAGCAGGAAATGCACGTCGAAGCCGGCTCGCGCCAACATCAGGCCATAGAAACCGCCGATCGCACCGGTCCCGATGACGCCTATGCGCGGATTCTGGTTTGTCGTATTCAAGGGAGCTCCTCAGCAGGGCGCGACAGGGCCGCACCCAATGCATCAAGTAGATCGTTGGCACGCAAGGGACTGTGCAACGCGCCGAAAAATTGACCATCGCGCACGACGAACAGCGCCGGCAAATGGAACACCTCGTACCGTGCCACCAGCCCCGCATTATCGGCAGCGTCTATCCAGGCCAAACGCGCCACCGGCAAGGGTAACAGCGGCAGCTCTCGGCGCGCCCAGCGACAACTGGCACAGGCTATGCTGGTGAATATGAGCAGGGAGGTGCCAGGCAGATCGAGCAGGCGCCGTTCAGCATCCAAATCTGTGAGTTGCAGTTCGTTCACTATACTGTGGTTAACGATGTCAATTTGATGGCATTGGGAGTCGGTAGTCATGCGTCGTTTCTTGCGTCATCCCAGTGATATGCCGGTGGAGCTGGTGCTCCGTAAACAGGATTTCGTGCCCACCCAGCGCCTGAACAATATCAGCCTCGGCGGCGTGGCGTGCAACTCCAGCCGAGGTTTTCGCCGCGGCACCGCCGTGGAGTTGCGCATTCCACTGCTCGGTGAGCAGGCCCGCTATCCCGGCGTGGTCGCCTGGTGCCACAAGATGGACGACGACTATCTGGTTGGCATCGCCTTCACCGACGAGGACACGCTGTTCCGTGCCCGCATGGTCGAGCAGGTCTGCCAGATCGAGCACTATCGCCGGCAACGCGAGCAGGAACTGGGTCACCAACTGCAGATCGAGAACGTCGCCCGCGAGTGGATCGCCCAGCACGCCGCCGAATTCTCCGACGCCAGCCTCTCGTAGTCGTCCGATCCGACTAACGACCTTCGCCCCATTGTCTCGCCCGCCCTTAACGCGCTAAGGTTCAGCTTCCCCGCTGTGCTCATTCTGCTGTGCTCCGCCACACGGGGATCGCTGGCGGCCGGCACCCGTGACCCGACGACCCTGACCTGATGAAAAGCACGATGGCTGATTTACCGATCGACGATCTCAACGTCGCCTCCAACGAAACCCTGATCACCCCCGCGCAACTCAAGCGCGAAATCCCCCTGACCGAGTCGGCCCTGCACACCGTTGCCACGGGCCGTCAGGTGATCCGCGATATCCTCGATGGCAAGGACCACCGCCTGTTCGTGGTCGTGGGCCCCTGCTCGATCCACGATATCAAAGCCGCCAAAGAATATGCCGAGCGCCTCAAGGTGCTCGCCGCCGAGGTAGCCGACAGCCTGTACCTGGTGATGCGCGTGTATTTCGAGAAGCCGCGCACCACGGTCGGCTGGAAAGGCCTGATCAACGACCCCTACCTGGACGACTCGTTCAAGATCCAGGATGGCCTGCACATCGGTCGCCAGCTGCTGCGCGACCTGGCGGAAATGGGGCTGCCGACCGCCACCGAAGCACTCGACCCGATTTCCCCGCAGTACCTGCAGGACCTGATCAGCTGGTCGGCCATCGGGGCGCGCACCACCGAATCCCAGACCCATCGCGAGATGGCTTCCGGCCTGTCCTCGGCCGTGGGCTTCAAGAACGGTACCGACGGCGGCCTGACCGTGGCAATCAATGCCCTGCAGTCGGTTTCCAGTCCGCATCGTTTCCTCGGCATCAACCAGGAGGGCGGCGTATCCATCGTCACCACCAAGGGCAATGCCTATGGCCATGTGGTACTACGCGGCGGTAATGGCAAGCCGAACTACGACTCGGTCAGTGTTGCCGTCTGCGAGCAGGAACTGACAAAAGCCGGCATCCGCCCGAACATCATGGTCGATTGCAGCCACGCCAACTCCAACAAGGATCCGGCGCTGCAGCCGCTGGTCATGGACAACGTGGCCAACCAGATTCTCGAAGGCAACCAGTCGATCGTCGGCCTCATGGTGGAAAGCCACCTGGGCTGGGGCAACCAGTCGATCCCCAAGGATCTCGACCAGCTCAAGTACGGCGTATCCATCACCGATGCCTGCATCGATTGGGACAGCACGGAGAAGACCCTGCGCGGCATGCATGCCAAGCTCAAGGACGTTTTGCCGAAGCGCCACCGGGGCTGAGACTTCCCTGAACAAGAAACGCCGGGCACTGCCCGGCGTTTCTTATTCGCCTCAGCAAAGCTCAACCCTTGGCGAGGTGGCGCTGACGCCGCTCGATATAGCGCTCGACGTAAGAGCAGGACGGAATCACGGTGTAGCCGGTACGTTCGGCGTACTGTAGGGCATGCTCGGTCAGTGCCGCAGCGATCCCCCTACCACGCAACGAGTTCGGAACGAAGGTCCGGTAGATGTCCAGGGTCTGCTTACCCAGGTCCATATACGCCAGGTAAGCACGATCACCATCCACTGTGGTCTCGAATTGGTGACCCCTCTGGTCATGGTGAATGGACAACGCCTCGCTCATTGCTACTCCTCTCCTAAACCTTAGAACTGCACCCGCACCTTATCGATCTTTTCCAGGCGTAGCGACATCTGCGCCGTGCCATTTCCGGCTTGCAACCTGAGATAGGCCTTGTTGTTCGCAACCCGGGTCAGGATTCCCTGATAGTACATGCCATCGTACGTGACGAAGCGCAAGCGCTTGCCGACATGATCGGCCAAGCTGGATACCGCGACAAATCCGGTGCGCGCACCGGTCGCCACCGAACCGACCCGCTGCGCCGCCTCAGCAGGCTGAGTCGCACGCGCCGGGCGCGAAGTCGGATCGACCCAGGAAAAGCCCAAGGGCTGAACCGCCTGATGATTGACCAAGACCGCCGGCCGCAGCATCGCCATCACATCCTTGGCATCGAAGAACTGCAGACCATCCCAGACCATGCCTTCGCTCGGCTCGAACTCGATCCGCAGCGCCTGCGGGTCATCCAAATAAGCCCCATAGGCATCAAGGATCGGCTGATCCAAGGCTACACGCTGACTACGCAGTACCTTGTCGAACTGTTCCACAGCACGCTTTCTATAGGCATCGACATCCAGCCCCAGCTTGGCTGCGCAGTATTCCTGCACCTTACGCTGATACTGGTTGTCGTTGATCTCGACACTCAGACGCTGGATCCGTGGCGGGTTGACCCGCAGATCACCGGGGTTATCCGGCATATTGATGACGGACAAGGCGACGCGTAGCTCGCCCATATCCCGGGTATCGGAGGTCAGGTTGAAACTGAGTGTCTGCGCCCCCGGCTGGAACCTGTAGGAAAACTGGCCATCGGCCTCGAAGGTGCGATACCCCATGTCCAGCAGCTCATCGGTCCCTATGGCGCGAACCTTACCGCAAACCACTTCGCTCATCGCCGTGAACACGCTGCGTTCGGCCGGAACCGCGTAGAGCTGGCGCATGAATGGCCCATGGACGTCCAGACTCACCCCCTCCAGGTTGACCGCCATCTGCTCGGGAAACTTGCCTTCGGCCAGGCGTTCCTTGAAACGCAACAGCTCGCCAAGCCCCTCGAACTTAAGTTCGGCATGCTCAACCCTCAGACTATCGCCCATGGCAGGCACCCGGATATCAATCTTGCTCAGACCGACCCGACCATCGAAAGAAGAGGTGATACCCCCATAGCGGATATCCATGATTGGCGACAGCCGCTGCGCCGCATCGTCCATGATCGAGCGCACCGACAACCACAGTGACAGCTTGATCAGCACGGCAATTGCCAATACCGCCAACACACCCCATTTAATCAACTTCGACATACACGCATCCTTGGCCTGAGACAGGTAGCTCCTCGTAACAGAAGCCGAGCTTATCAGGCCGCCCCGGAGTCGGCCACGCTGAATCAATGACTTAGCGTATAGCCGGAACAGCAGGCGAAGACGTGCACTACCGCGAACTGGTAAATGAGGGCAATAGAGACGCAGCGGAGCGCGGGCCGGAGGCTTTCTTCTATAGACGCTCACCAATGCCCATGCGACTACAACTTCGACCGCCGAGAGCAGGCTCAATAACCGCCCCACCGCTCAAAGCCATGAGGTCCAGTCGCAAGTAACAGCATCGAACACGACAACGCCTGTATGTTTTTTATACAGCAACAGCAACTTACAGAGGCTCCCTGCGGCATCATGAAAAAAAAAGTGCGGCGCCTGCCTCGCCTCCGTTTACTTACTTCAGGTTACGGGTACTATGTACGCCGGCTAATTTCCTACCATTGGGAAATTGCTTTACATGGAAAACTCCACCTCAAGGGGAACACGATGAACAACGTTCTGAAATTCTCTGCTCTGGCTTTGGCCGCAGTTCTGGCCACCGGTTGCAGCAGCATGTCCAAAGAAACTGAAGCTCGCCTGACTGCTACCGAAGACGCAGCCGCTCGCGCTCAAGCCCGTGCCGACGAAGCCTATCGCAAGGCTGATGAAGCTCTGGCCGCTGCTCAGAAGGCTCAGCAGACTGCTGACGAAGCCAACGAGCGCGCTCTGCGCATGCTGGAAAAAGCCAGCCGCAAGTAAATAGTCCGCAACGGCTATTAGAGCCGGCCCAGTCCCTGGGCCGGCTTTTTATTGCCCGGAGAACGATGGTGAGTCAGCCGGCAATAAAAAACCCGCCGCTGTTTGCACAGGGCGGGCTTCGTTCAGCGTCACAACTTCAGAACGCGGCAGCTGCGCTGCTGACCAGCTCGACTTCGGGCTCGGCGATCTCCACCGGCAAGCCATCTTCTGCTGCGACCACCTCGCGCACCACTTCCCAGTCCAGACGCAGGTCGCCCAGCTCTTCACGCTTGAGCAAGGCATTGATGACCGCAGAGTGCTTGTCGACCACCGATGCCGCACCACTGTCTTCGAGTGGGGCATGAGCCTCCAGATACACCTTGCCGTTGCTGCGACCGAACTTGTACGGCTCGTTGACGATACGTACCGGCGTACCGACCGGCGCCATATCCGCGAGCTGCAACACGTTATGGTTGAGCATGCGGAAACAGCCATGGCTGACGCGCATGCCGATACCGAACTTCTTGTTCGTGCCGTGGATCAGGTAGCCCGGTATCGACAGCGACATCTTGTACGGGCCCAGCGGGTTGTTGGGACCGGGCGGCACATAGGCCGGCAGCGGATCGCCATCGGCGGCATGCTCTTCAAGAATCGACTTCGGCGGGGTCCACCCCGGATTCGGGGTCTTGCCGGTGATACGGGCATCCGTCACGGGCGAACTCCACCCCTCACGACCTATCCCCAGGGGATAGGTATGCACGACGTTTTGCCCCTTAGGGAAGTAGTACATGCGGTATTCGGCGAGGTTGATCACAATTCCCTCGCGCGGCCCCGGCGGCAGAATGAAGCGCGTGGGCAGGATGATCTCGGTGCCCTCGCCGGGCAACCAGGCATCCACCCCCGGGTTGGCGGCGATCATCTCCAAGTAACCCAGGTCGTTGGCTACGCCAAGGTCGGCAAAGGTATCTTCGTATTTGGCCTTGACCACCTGCACCTGGCCGACGATGTCCTCCCCGGCCGGCGGCAGAGGCAACTCCAGGGCTGTGACAGAGCTCGCGACAAACAGCGTGGCAAGTGGCAGGCAATGGGTTACGGCAGAGATGCGCGACAACATCCGGTAATCCTTGGCGTGAATGGTTGACGAAATTACTGCGTGATTGTACACCGCCGCCTGGCGCTACGGGAGCCCTCAGCACTCGGGCCAAGGAGGACGCACCCCACGCCGCTGAGCCTCGAATGCGCTGCGGCATCCCGGGCACAGGCGCGCATCGCGCAGCATCGGTCTGTCCAACCCGCGCCAACGCGGCTGCGCCGGCAACAGCCCACCGCACAATGTGCGGTCGGCGAACTCGCCCAGCTCGAGCTGGCGCGCGACCAAATGCAGGCGCACCTCTCGGCAGGCGAACAGATCCAGCTGCTCGTCCGGCTCGATCAGTTGGTAGGCATGCAAGGACCAAGCAGGACGCGGCATCGGGGGCTCCAGGGCGGGGGCGCCACATTAGCCGAAAGGCCGAAGGCAGGAAAGCCCGTCAGAGCAGCGGTTGCAGCAATGGCCAGACATTGCCCAAGAGAATGGGTTGAGCGTCTGCCGTGGGGTGGATGCCGTCATCCTGCATCATCCCCGGCACACCGCCGACCCCCTCGAGGAAGAATGGCACCAAGGGAACCTCTAGCTCCTCGGCGACGCTTGTGAAGACTCCGGCGAATGCATCGGTGTAGCGCTTCCCATAATTGGGCGGCAAGCGCATGCCCAAAAGCAGCACCTTGGCCCCCGTCTCCTGCGACTGCCGCACCATGGCCGCAAGATTCTGTTGCAATTGCCCGGGAGGCTGGCCCCGCAGCCCGTCGTTGCCACCCAGCTCGACAATCACCAGGCTCGGGCGGTGCTCGGCGAGCAGCCCGGGAAGCCGTGCGGCGCCGCCTGCACTGGTATCGCCACTGAGCGAAGCATTCACCACCCGATGCGCGTAGCCCTGCTGTGCCAGGCGTTGTTCCAGCAGCGCGACCCAGCCCTGGCGGGTATCCAGGCCGAAAGCCGCGCTGATACTATCGCCGACAACCAGCACGGTCTCGGCCATGGCAGTCTGTGCCGTGAGCAGCAGCGCCAAGACGATACCCAGCAACCCTGTACGCATCGGATTCTCCATGGGCTCAAGCATTCTCACTGCGCGGAACCTTAGCAAAGTGGTTCCCAGCGCGGAAGGCGAGTTGACCATACTCCACGACCTTTCCCTCGAGCTGGCCGCCGGCGACAGCCTGGCCATAGTGGGCAGCTCGGGATCGGGCAAGTCCACCCTGCTCGGCCTGCTCGCCGGCCTCGACCTGCCGAGCGTCGGCGAGGTCGCCCTGGCCGGTCAGGACCTCGGCCGGCTCGATGAAGACCAACGCGCCCGGGTGCGTGCCGAGCACGTCGGGTTCGTTTTCCAGTCCTTCCAACTGCTCGACAGCCTCAACGCCCTGGAAAACGTGATGCTGCCACTGGAGCTCGAGGGGCGCCGCGATGCCCGCGAACGGGCCCGTGCCCTGCTCGACCGGGTCGGCCTGGGCCAGCGCCTGGGCCACTATCCGCGCCAGCTCTCCGGTGGCGAGCAGCAACGCGTGGCCATCGCCCGGGCCTTCGTCGCCGCCCCCACGGTGTTGTTCGCCGACGAACCGACCGGCAATCTCGACAGTCACACCGGCGAACGCATCAGCGACCTGCTGTTCGAGCTGAACCAGGAGCGGGGGGCGACCCTGGTGCTGGTCACCCATGACGAACGCCTGGCGCATCGCTGCCGGCAGCTGATTCGCCTGGAAGGCGGCCGGCGAATCGACCACGTGCCAGCCTGATGGCCCGCCCACCCTTTCTCCGCCTGCTGATGCTGGCCGTTCGCCAATTGCTGCGCGACGCCCGTGCCGGCGAGCTGCGCGTGCTGTTCTTCGCCCTGCTGGTGGCAGTCTCGGCCAGCACGGCCATCGGCTATTTCAGTGCGCGCCTGCACGACGGCATGCTCAGGCACGCCAGCGAGTTTCTCGGCGCCGACCTGCTGCTGACGGGCACCTCGCCTGCCGCACCCGAGCAAATTGCCCGGGGCCGGCAACTGGGGCTGGAACATGCGCAACTGGTCGAGTTCTCCAGCGTGATCACCAGCGATGTGGCCATCCAGCTGGTCAGCGTCAAGGCCGCAGACGATCACTACCCGCTGCGCGGCCAGCTGAAGAGCGCGGCGGCCCCCTATGGCACCGAGCAGTCCGGCCCAGGCCCCCGCCCCGGAGAGGTCTGGGCCGAGGCCCGGCTGTTCGCCGCGCTGGGCCTGCGGGTCGGCGACAGGATCGAGCTGGGCTCCACCACCCTGCGCCTGAGCCGCGTACTGACCTACCTCCCGGACGAAGCCGGGGACTTCTACAGCCTGAACCCGCATGTGTTGATGCACCTGGACGACCTGCCGGCTGCCGGCGTGGTGCAACCCGGCAGTCGGGTCCGCTATCGCGAACAATGGCGCGGTGCGCCCGAGGCACTGACGGCCTACCGCCAGACCATCGAACCGACGCTGGCGGCCAACCAGCGCCTGGAGGACGCCCGCGACAGTAGCCGTCAGGTCGGGGGAGCCTTGGGCCGCGCCGAGCGCTACCTGAATCTGGCCAGCCTGGCCGCCGTGCTGCTGGCCGGTGTCGCGGTGGCATTGTCTGCCGCCCGCTTCGCCTTTCGCCGCTTCGACAACAGCGCCCTGTTGCGCTGCCTCGGCCTGTCGCGCCGACAAGCGCTCGGCCTGTTCGGCCTGCAACTGGCCATGCTGGGGCTGGTCGCCAGCCTGGCCGGCGCCCTGCTCGGCTGGCTCGGCCAGCATGGCCTGTTCTATCTACTGGAGGGCCTGCTACCCGCCGACCTGCCAGCCGGCGGACCAGGCCCGGCCCTGGCCGGCATAGCCACCGGCCTGGTGGCCCTGGCCGGGTTCGCCTTGCCGCCGCTGGCCGCCCTTGGCCGGGTACCGCCGTTACGGGTGTTGCGTCGCGACCTGCTGCCGGTGCCAGTCAGCTCCTGGCTGGTCTATGGCGCCGCGCTGCTGACCCTGGGCCTGATCATGTGGCGCCTGAGCCTTGACGTGCAATTGACCCTGGCCCTGCTCGGTGGCGGTCTGCTCACCGCACTGCTGCTCGGGGCAGGGCTGCTGGCCGGATTACGCAGCCTGCGCAGCGCCCTGGCCCGCTCCGCCCTGCCCTGGCGCTTGGGCCTAGGTCAGCTGCTGCACCGACCACTGGCGGCAACCGGCCAGGTACTGGCCTTCGGTCTGATCATCCTGGCGATGGCGCTGATCGCCTTGCTGCGTGGCGAGTTACTCGACACCTGGCAGGAGCAGCTGCCGGCACAGGCACCCAATCATTTCGCCCTGAACGTGCTGCCAACCGAGAAGGAAGCCTTCGCCGCTCGCCTCGCCCAGCTCTCGCCGCACCCCGCCCCCCTGTATCCGGTGGTGCCCGGACGGCTGGTGATGGTCAACGGCGAACCGGTCCGCCAGCTCGTCAGCAAGGACAGTCAAGGCGAGCGCGCCATCCGCCGCGACCTCAGCCTGACCTGGGCCGCCGAGCTGCCCGAGAACAACCGCCTGCTGCGCGGTGACTGGTGGAACCGTGCCCGGGCCAGCGAACTGCCCGGGGTGTCGGTGGAGTCCAAGCTGGCCGAGAGCCTCAACCTCAAGATTGGCGACCGGCTGAGTTTCAGTGTCGGCGGCCTGACCCGCGAGGCCCGCGTCAGCAACCTGCGCGAGGTCGACTGGAACAACTTCCAACCCAACTTCTACATGATCTTCGAGCCCGGCACCCTGCAGGACCTGCCGTTTACCTACCTGACCAGCTTCTACCTTCCCGCCCGCCAGGAGCGCGAGCTGGTCGAACTGGCACGTACCTTCCCGGCCGTGACCCTGCTCCAGGTCGACGCCCTGCTCGCTCAGCTGCGCGGCATCGTCGCCCAGGTCAGCCTGGCCATCGAATACGTCCTGCTGTTCGTCCTTGCCGCCGGCCTGGCCGTGCTGTTCGCCGGCCTGCAGAGCACCCTGGACGAACGCATCCGCCAGGGTGCGCTGCTACGCGCCCTGGGTGCCGAACGGCGCCTGCTGATCGGCGCCCGTCGCGCGGAATTCGCCCTGCTCGGCGCGGCCAGCGGCTTGCTGGCCGCCTTGGGCTGCGAGCTGATCAGCTTTCTGCTCTATCGCTTCGCCTTCGACCTGAGCTGGCAGCCGCACCCCTGGCTGCTCAGCCTGCCGCTGTTCGGCGCTCTGCTGGTCGGCGCCGCCGGGGTGCTCGGCACACGCCGGGCGCTGAACGTCAGCCCGCTGACGGTGCTGCGCGAGGGCTGATAAGATCGCGGCTTTCCAGACTACTCGTGTCCTCGCAGCCCCATGAGCCGTTATCGTCCGCCCCGCTCCGCCGGCACCCCCCTGATCACCCCCGAAGGCGAGGCGCGCCTGCGCGCCGAGCTGCATGAGTTGTGGCACGTGCGCCGCCCCCAGGTCACCCAGGCAGTCAGCGAGGCGGCTGCCCAGGGCGACCGCTCGGAGAATGCCGAATACACCTATGGCAAGAAGATGCTGCGCGAAATCGACAGCCGTGTGCGCTTCCTCAGCAAGCGCCTGGAGAATCTCAAGGTCGTCAGCGCCCGCCCGAGCGATCCGGACAAGGTCTACTTCGGCGCCTGGGTCACCCTCGAAGACGAAGAGGGCGTGGAGGCGCGCTACCGCATCGTCGGCCCTGACGAGCTGGACCTGAAGCTGAACCTGATCAGCATCGACTCGCCCCTGGCCCGCGCCCTGGTCGGCAAGCCCCTGGACGCCGAGGTGCGGGTACAGACGCCGACCGGAGAGAAGACCTGGTTCGTGGTGGCAATCGACTACCCCTGAGCCTGGGCGACTAGCGCCGGGTGATCAGCCCCTGGCGAGCGACCCGGGTCAACTCGCGCACCGTGTCGTGCAGCTGCTCGGCACTCGGCGCCTGAACCACGGCCAGATCGAAGCTGTCGCTGGCGAACCGGGCCAGGGACTCATCGGCATGGGTGAACTGGATCAGGAAGGTAGGGGAAGCGCCCCAGCGCTTGGGCCAACCGTCCAGGTAGCGCAGCAGGGTCGGCTGATGGCTGCCGCCGAGGAGTATCTTGGCGTTGCGCAGGCTCAAGCCGGTGGTGATGGGGGCCAATCGAATCAGCGGTTGGGGACAGGTCATGCTCGCGTCTCCGCCTCAGAAATCCCGCTGGGCAGCGGTGAGAGGCGACACCGAACCAGCGCTTTAGCGGAATTTCGAGGCATTCGTGAGAACCCTCTCAGAGCCCTGCCCTCGGCAATGACCCGGCGCCCCGCAAGTAGCTGTTTAAATCGGCGCATGGAGCGGCATCCTAGAGAAGCCTGCGCGATACTGTCAACAGGGAGATGGCAGCCGAAGTCACGACCATGAACGCTACCAGCCTGCGCCTATTCTTCGCCTTGCGCTGTCCAACTGAACTGGCCGAGCGCATCGCCCAGTGGCGCGATGCGCTGGGGCTGCACGGCCATCCCGTGCCGCCGGCCAACCTGCACCTGACCCTGGCCTTTCTCGGCCAGCAACCGAGTGTTCGGCTCGCCGAACTCGGCAGCCTGGCCGCCACGCTGAAGGCCGCGCCCTTCGACCTACGCCTGGACACACTGGTGCGCCGCCGCAATGGGCTGCTGTACCTGGCACCCAGCGAGCCTCCCGCCGCCCTCCAGGAACTGGCCGAACAGCTGCACCAGGCTTTGCGGACGGCAGGGTTCGGCCTGGAGGAGCGGCCCTTCCTCGCTCACCTGACCCTGATGCGTCGCTGCACTACAAGGCCGCCTGCGGCCAACCCATCCTTCGATTGGTCGGTTGGCCATTTTGCCCTGCTGGCTTCCGAAACCAGCCCGCGGGGCAGCGTCTACCAACAGATCGCAGAGTGGCCACTGTTGCGATTCCGCTAAGCCCGACGTTTCGCCCCGTAACAAACCCAGCGTGATGCATGCCCCGGCACCTCGCCGTTAATGGTACGCGAGTACCTGCTACAGAGCGCTTGCGCCCTCTTCGCGGCGAAGCTGGCACATTTCCTGCCGCACGCCCCAGGCCGCGACGACCCGTCCTCGACCGGCTGTCGCAGCCGACAGGATCGTATTAATTGCCCAACTCATCCCTTACGAGAGCGCCCATGAATAACAACAAGACCCTGCTCGCCCTCTGCCTCGGAGCCGGCCTCATGGCTTCCGGCCAGACCCAGGCTTTCTGGTTCGGCTCCTCCGGCTACACCCAGACCAAGTACCCGATCGTGCTCACCCACGGCATGCTCGGCTTCGACAGCATCCTCGGGGTCGACTACTGGTACGGCATCCCCACGGCCCTGCGCCGCGACGGCGCCAGCGTCTATGTCACCGAAGTGAGCCAGCTGAACACCTCGGAAGCCCGCGGCGAGGAGCTGCTGGAACAGGTGGAAGAGATCGTCGCGATCAGCGGCAAAGCCAAGGTCAACCTGATCGGCCACAGCCACGGTGGGCCGACCATCCGCTACGTCGCCGCCGTCCGTCCCGACCTGGTCGCCTCGGCCACCAGCGTCGGCTCGCCGCACAAGGGCTCGGCTGCCGCCGACTTCATCCGCCAGGTTCCACCCGGCTCGGCTGGCGAAACCCTGCTGGCCGGCATCGTCAACGGCCTCGGCGGACTGATCAACTTCCTCTCCGGCAGCTCCAGCACCAGCCCACAAGACGCCCTCGGCGCCCTCGAATCGCTCAACAGCGAAGGGGCCGCACGCTTCAACGCCAAGTACCCGCAAGGCGTTCCGACCAGCGCCTGCGGCGAAGGCGCCTACAACGTGAACGGCGTGCGCTACTACTCCTGGAGCGGCACCAGCCCGCTGACCCACCTGCTCGACCCGAGCGACCTGCTGCTGGGCGCCAGCTCCCTGACCTTCAACGGCGAAGCCAACGACGGTCTGGTCGGACGCTGCAGCTCGCACCTGGGCAAGGTGATTCGCGACGACTACCGGATGAACCACCTCGACGAGGTCAACCAGACCTTCGGCCTGACCAGCTGGTTCGAAACCGATCCGGTGACGGTCTATCGCCAGCATGCCAATCGCCTGAAGAATGACGGCCTATAAGTACACCCGGGGCCCTAGGGCCCCGCTCTCGGGCCGTAGCGAACTCGTGGCGCCCCACTCAGTGAAAGAATCCGTGAACAAACTCTTGCTGCTGTTCCCCCTGGTCTTCACCGGCTGCGTCGCCACCCTGCTGTATCTGGATGGAGAGCAGCCCCCCGGCGCCAAGCCCCGCGATCTCACCTCGCCAATGCCTATCGAGGGCATAGCCTCTGGAACGCCACGCCCCGCAGTGCAGACGCCCGCAACTATCGAGGGCACTGCGCTCCAAACCCTGCCTCCCTCCTTCGCGGGCACCCAGGTGGATGGGGTGTTGCGCGTCGATGCATCCGGCCAACTGATCATCAGCGAAGACATCCGGCGAATATTCGACTACTTTCTCGCCGCCCTCGGCGAGGAGCCCCTCCACCGCAGTGTCGAGCGCCTGCGGCTCTATATCGCCAGCCAACTGCAGGCACCGGCACGGGAGCAGGCGCTGGCCCTGCTGGATCAATACCTCGACTACCGCCGCGAACTGGTGTTGCTGGAACGTGACTGGCCACAACAGGCAGGCCTTGACGCCCTTCGCCGGCGCGAGGATGCGGCGCAGGCCCTGCGCGCCCGGCTGTTCAGCCCTGAGGCGCATCAGGCGTTCTTTGCCCGGGAGGAAGCCTACAACCGGTTCAGCCTGCAGCGCCTGGCGATCCAGCAGGACACCGGCCTGGACGACGAGGGCAAGGCCATTGCGGTCGACCAGCTGCGCGACAGCCTGCCAGCGGACTTGCAGGCCAGCCTGCTGCCACAATTGCAGAACGATCTGCGCCAACAGGCCGCCAAGCTGCAGGCCGAGGGCGCAGGCCCCGAACAGATTCGTCAGCTGCGTTTACAGATGGTCGGCGCAGCAGCCACTCAACGCCTCGAGGCGCTGGATCGCCAACGTCAGGCCTGGGCACGACGGCTCGCCGACTACCAAGCGGCCAAGGCCAGGGTCGAGGCCAGCCGCGGCCTCAGCGAGGGCGACAAGGCTGCTGCCATCGCCCGCCTGACCGCAGAGCGATTCGACGAGCGCGAACGCCTGCGCCTGGACGCCGCCGAGCAGCTGTCCGAGACCCGCCGGCAACAAATGCCCTGACATGCACAAGGCCCGCACGGGGCGGGCCTAGGATGGGAACCTTGGCCTATCCGGCGAAGCGCTTGTCCAGCGACAGGCGCCCGGCGCCCTCGACCAGCACCGCCAGGCTGATCGCCAGCAGGGCCAGGGCGAATTCATAGCCATCGTTACTCATGAAGAAACCATTGGCCAGGTGCACGCTGAAGATCGCCACCAGCATGGTCAGCGCCAGTACTGCTGCGGCGGGACGGGCCAGCACACCGACGATCAGGGCCAGGCCGCCGAAGAACTCCGCACTTCCAGCCAGCAGAGCCAGCAGATAGCCCGGCGCCAGGCCGATGCTTTCCATCCACTGAGCAACCCCCTCCAGGCCGTAACCGCCGAACCAACCGAACAGTTTCTGGGCGCCGTGGGCGGCGAAGGTCACGCCGGCGATGACGCGCAGGACGGTCAGGCCGTAGCCGGCTTGAGTGAAGAGCAGGGATTTGATCAGGGCATTCATGGGCAGGATTTCCGTGTTGAGGAGAGATGCCCACAGACTATCCGAAAAATACGATAATAAAATCGCAAATAACCGCTAATCATTATCTAACAATTGGATAAAAGAAGAACCCTCAATGGGGCTCCAGCAGGTAGCGCTCCCGGTCGTAGGCCAGGTAGTACTTGTTCACGCTGTTGACATAGCTGACCACGCCCATGCCGACCTGCTCCATGGCGATCCGTTCGACCTGGAAGAACCATTGATTGGGGTTGAGCCCCCGGCGTCGGGCCTCGGCACGCATGCCCTGCACCCGGTGCGGCCCCAGGTTGTAGCCCGCCAGCACAAAGGCCATGCGCTCACGTTCGTTGAGCTGAGCGCTGTTGAAATAATTGCGCCGAATCATTGCCAGGTAACGGGCGCTGGCTTGTACGTTATTCTCCAGCGCAGCGATATTACCGACCCCGACACTGCGCGCGGCGGCCGGGGTGATCTGCATCAACCCGGTCGCGCCACCGGCGCCCCGCGCCCCCGGGTTGAGCGTGGACTCCTTGAAAGCCAGCGCCGCCAGGGCCAGCCAGTCGAACTGCTGCTCGGCGGCATGGCGCTGCAGCACCGGGCGCAGCTTCTCCAGACGCTGGCGTTCGGTGCGCCCCAGGGGGTAATGGACCCGGTACAGGCGGCGGTAGATGCGCTGGAAGGCCGCGTCCTGATCGGCCGGACTGCGATAGGTCTTGAGGAATCGGTCGATGCTCGCCGCCAGCGCCGGGGCATCGCGCCGGACGAACCAACGCAGGTCGCCGTCGCGGGCCAGGACCAGATGGTGCTCCAGCCGCAGCTTGGGCATGACCTTGGCCCAGCGCTCGGCAATCGGCTGCTCCACCGCGGTGACGCTGAAGATGCCGGCCTGGACCATCTCCAGCACATCCTCGACGGCCAGGCTCGGGTCGACCCACTCGACGATGACCGGCGGCCTCTTGCGCTCGATCAGCTGCCTGTTGAGCCGTTGCACCGCCGCGCCCGCGGCACTGCCGGCCGGCAGCGCCAGGCTGCGGCCGGACATCTGCTCCAGGCTCTGGTAGCGGCGATCGCCCTGGCGAGCCACGATGATCAGCGGTACGTTGCTGCGAATCGCCGCACTGCCACGGACATTGCCGCCGCCCCCCAGGTCGAGCAGCTCGCCCGGCGCCACCAGATCCCCCTCGCCACGGCGCAAGGCCGCGAGCAACTGGTCCTTGGCCTTGGGCACCATCTTCAGCCGCAGGCCCGTGCCGCCCTTCGCGCTGCGATTGAGATACTGCTCGAACGCGCGCAGGCGATGGTATTCCACGCCGATGCTCTGGCCTTTGACCTCGCCGGAACTGTTACGGCTCTGGTTGACCAGTACGCGCAACTCGCCGCTGCTGCGGATGCTCGCCAGATCCCGCGCCGGCACCGGCCGCACCACCTCCGGCGGGCCAGCCAGGCGCGCCACGGCCGCACAGGGCAGCAGTAGCAACAGGCACAGCAGTAGCAAAGGTCGCGACATCGCGGCTCCAAGACAGGGTCACACGCTTCGGTAACAGGTCGACTGAGAGTACGGCGGCGGCACGCAAGTTCCCCGGTCTCGCGGCGCGCGGAGGGTCGCACAGCCAGCCCCGGGATGCCTGAGCGGCTTGTCACCCGGCCTCAAAACAAGAACGCAGGTTGTTGAAAGTAATGGACTTCTTGGTGAAGTCGTAGCTTTGCTATGCTGCCCCTCTCCAGCCAGCAGGTAGCACCATGCAACTCATCGACATTGGCGTCAACCTGACCCACCCCAGTTTCGCCGGCCAGCACCAGGCGCTGCTCGAGCGGGCCTACGCCGCCGGTGTCCGCCAGATGCTGGTCACCGGCACCAGCCTGGCCGAGAGCGAGCAGGCCGTCGAGCTGTGCCAGCGCCTGGATGAAGGCGGCCAGCACCTGTTCAGCACGGCCGGGGTCCATCCCCACGACGCCAAGGGCTGGACCAGCGACAGCGCCGCGCGGCTCGAGGCCCTGCTGGCCGAACCCAGGGTGCGGGCGGTCGGCGAATGCGGACTCGACTTCAATCGCGACTTCTCCCCGCGCCCGCAACAGGAGAAGGCCCTGGAGGAACAGCTGGCCCTGGCCGTCGCCTTGCAGATGCCGGTGTTCCTGCACGAGCGCGACGCCGACCAGCGCCTGCTGGAGATACTGCGCGATTACCGCGACCGCCTGCCGGCGGCGGTGGTGCATTGCTTCACTGGCGAGAAACGCGCGCTGTTCAACTACCTCGACCTGGACCTGCATATCGGCATCACCGGCTGGATCTGCGATGAGCGCCGCGGCAGCCATCTGCACCCGCTGGTACGGGAGATTCCGGCCGGCCGCCTGATGCTGGAAAGCGACTCGCCCTTCCTGCTGCCACGCAGCCTGCGGCCCAAGCCCAAGAGCGGACGCAACGAGCCGGCGCTGCTTGGCGAAGTCCTGCGCGAGGTGGCGTTGCATCGGGGCGAGTCCCCAGCAAGCCTGGCAGCGCACAGCACCGCCTGCGCCCGTCAGTTCTTCGGTTTGCCGCACCTCGCCGAGGAGCGGCAGACCGACTGAGCAGCTGGTATCAGCCGAATACCGTCACGGTCTGCCGGCTGATGGCCAGCAGCTCGCCGCTCGGGCTCCACAGGGCCGCGGCGATATGGCCGTAGCCATCGCGCGCATGCTCGATATGGGCCAGGTAGCGGCACCAGTCCAGAGTGTTCAACTCGGCCACCGGCTGGACGAACTCGATGGTCCAGGTCAGGGAGCTGCCCGGCGCCGGCGCACGCAGGTGCGAAAGTACGGCCGGCGGCCAGGCATCGACCAGCGCCAGCAGATGCGCTTCGCCCAGCGCCTGCACCTCGCCCTCGGCTTCCGGGCGCAGGCGCACCCAGCCGCCCATCTGGCGCGCCGGGTTGTTGCTGAACGGCATGCCGCCGATGCCCCAGCGCATCGCCAGGAAACGGGTGAATGCCGGGGTCACGTTGGCGATGTAGGGCAGCTCCTGGCACTCCTCCACCGGTTTTATGTGCGGCGCCGCCTCGGCGGCGACGGCGATCGCCGAACTTCTCGCGGCGCCGAAGCTGCCCTGTACCAGGGTGACCACCCGACCGTCCTGTACCGCACGCCCCAGCACCTGGCTGACCGCCTTGCCCTCGCGCAGCACCTCGACCTGAAAGCTCACGGGCATGTCCGGTGCGACCGGCCCGACGAAGGTCACGGCCAGGGAGCGGACGGGACGTCCCTCCGGCACCTGGGCCCGCATGGCTTCGTACACCAGCGCCGCCACCAGGCCGCCGAAGCTGGCCCGCCCCTGGGCCCAGGCGGCCGGGATCTGCAGCGATTCGGGATGGCCACGAACGGCCTGCAGCAACGCGGAAAAGGTCATGACTACCTCGGGGCAATGGTTCGCAGAGGATCTTAGGGGAAAGCCATAGCCGGCCGATAGCCGAGGCGAAGGCCGCTTCGGTCAATCAACGCGGGATATCGGCGAGCCTGTCGCTCACTGCACCCGGGTGAAGCGCCAGGGCAGTGCCCGGCGCAGTGCCCCCAGGCGCTGGCGCAACTGCGCCGGGGATGCCGCCTGGCCGGCATAGCGCTGGGCCTCGAAGGCCGTGGCGAAGGCGCGGATAAGGTGCGCCTGCTTGGGCAAGGCGCGGGCCGCTCGCTCGGCAAAGTCGCGACCGCCTTCGCCTGGCTGCCGGCGCAGGCCATGACGCCCCAGCAGACGCTCGAAACGCTGGAAGGCCCGGCGCTGCGGATCGCGCTCACGCCGCCAGGGTTTGAACAGGCCTAGCGCCACCAGGGCCAATAACAGTGCGCCGCCGCCCACCAGACACAGCGCCAGCAGGCGGCCATCGAGTCGCCCGAACCAGCGCTGCAACAGGCGCAGCTGTTGCTCGCCCTGATAACCGAGCACCCAGCGCTGCCAGCCGTAGTTGAGATTGTCCCAGCCCAGGCGCAGCTGATTCAGCCAGGTCAGCTGGCGATAGCGCAACGGGGAGAACGGCGAGTCTTCGAGGAAGCTCTGCTCGTCGGCCAGGGCCTCCTCCAAGCCCTGCTCGATGCGCTCCGGCGCCACCTGGAAGGTCGGGTCGACGCTGGTCCAGCCCATGCCGGGGCGCCAGTACTCGACCCAGGCGTGCGCGTCGAACTGGCGCACCTGCACATAGTCACCGCCCGGGTTGTACTCCCCGCCCTGGTAGCCGGCCACCACCCGTGCCGGAATGCCGGCCGCGCGCAGGACGAAGGTCATGGCACCGGCATAGTGGGCGCAGAAGCCCCGGCGGCTGTCGAAGAGAAACTCGTCGACGCTGTCCCGCCCCAAAGTCGGCGGACGCAGGGTGTAGACGTAGGGCTCGCGGTTGAAATGCCTCAGTAGCGCCTGCACCAGGCGTTCGGGCTGCGGATATTCGCGCCGGAGCTGGGCCGCCCAGGCCCGGCTGCGCGGGTCCCCCCGCTCCGGCAGTTGCAGCGCGCGACGCGTGCCGGCCGGGGTACCTATGCCCTCGGGCTCGCGCAGGGCCTCGGGCCAGGAGGTCACCTCATACAGCAGGGCGCGCTCGACCGGCTGCCCACGCTGCAGGCGGAAGTCGCTCATCTGCCTGACACCCGGCTGCGAGGTCTCGGCGACATCCAGGGCAAACAACCAGGGCTGCGCACTGGGCTGCATGATGATGCTGTAGCGCAGCGGCTCGCCCCGCCTCCGCCAGCCGGGCTGAAGGGGCTGGGCGGACTTGGCCTGCGACCAGCGACGGCCGTCGAAGTCCTCGAAGGTCAGGGCGCGCCAGTACAGCTGGCTGCGCGGCGGCACCTCGCCCTCGAAGCTGGCGCGGAAGGCCAGCGCGCCAGAACGGCTCAGCTCGGCGATGTCCGCCGGTGCCATGCTGTCGGCCAGGCCGCTGATCCCCTTGTCGCTGGGCGTCGGCAAGGACCACAGCGGGCCCAACCGGGGAAAGAAGACGAACAGCAGCAACATCAACGGTAATGCCTGCAGCAACAGGCCACCGGCCAGCCGCAGGGTCGGCCAGGGCTGGCTCGCCAGGGCGCCCTGCTGCAGGCCGATCAGGGCGGCGAGCAAGGCGGTGACCGGCAGCAGGCTGTACAGAGCGGCGAGCATGCCGTCATCGAACAGGTAGGCGGTGACCACGGCGAAGAAGCCGAGGAAGATCAGCACCAGGGCATCGCGCCGCGTGCGCATCTCCAGCAGCTTGAGGATGAACACGGCGATCAGCAGCACCACCGCGGCATCCAGGCCGACCAGACCGCCGCGGGAAAACCAGACGCCGCCGGCGGCCAGCAGTAACAGCGGGGCCTTGATCCAGGCACGGGGAAAACCGGCACGCATACGATAGATCTGGATACGCCAGGTGGCGCAGCCGAGCCACAGCAGGATGATCCACGCCGGCAAATGGCCGAGATGGGGCAGGATCACCAGCGCCTGGGCGACCAGCAACCAGCTCAGGCCGACCCGTGGAATGCCCGGCGACGGGCTCATGGCGCCGCTCCGTACAGGGCCAGGGCGCGCAGGCAGGCGTCGCGATGGGCCTCGCCACCATCGGGCGCCAGCGTCTGGCCTGGCAGACGCAAGGCGAACGGCTGTTGCCGTGCGGACAACTGCAGCACCCAGTGGCAGAGCAACGACAGGCGCGTCTCGACATCGCCCTCCAGCATCGCGAAGTCCAACTGCGGATCGCGCCCGCTCAGGGTGGCGAAGTCCTTGACCAGCAGGCCCTGGCCGCGGGAATAGGCTTTCCAGTCCAGCCGCTGCTTGGAGTCGCCCGGCTGGTAGTCTCTCAGGCCGAGGAAATCATCGCAGCCCTGGCCGCGCACCTGCCGCCCCTGTTCCTGCTGCTCATCGCCACCGCCGGACGACAGCGGCAGCTCGCCGGCCAAGGGCCGCGGGTAGACGAGCAGCGCCTGATCCAGGTCGAGCCAGCTCCAGGCGACCAGGATGCCCAATGGGAAGCGGCTCTCGACCCGCAGGCGCTCCGGCCGTAGCCAGCCGCGGCGCCGGGTCGGCAGGCTCAGCTGGCACTCGCCGGTGCCTCGAGGCGGCACATCGACCAATTGCAGACTGGCCTTCGGCCAACCCAGACCGATCGCCTGATGCGCCCGCCGGCTGCTCTCCAGGCGCACATGGAAGCGCCCCTGTTCGCCGAGGAAGACCGCATCCGCACCGCCGGCCCTGAGAATCAGCCCCGCCAGGTTGCGATAGGTATGCAGGATGGCCACGACGAATACCGCCCCGAGCAGGAAGGTCAGGCCGTAGGCCAGGCTGTTCTGGTAGTTGATCGCCGCCAGCAGCATCAGCAGCAGAAGCAGGACATAAGCCGCGCCGATGCGGGTCGGACGGATGAAGATCTTGCGCTGGTTGAGGCTGACGCTGCTGGCAGCGGGAATCCGTCGGTCCAGCCAACGCGTCCAGTAGGGTTTGAGCAACCCGATCAAAGCGCCGGCACCTCACGCAGCAGCCACTGCACCAGAGCACCGCCGCCATGGCCGGCGGGGTCGGCGCGCTCGCGCAGGCGGTGTGCGACCACCGACGGCAACACCGCCTGCACATCCTCGGGAATCACGTAGTCGCGACCATCGAGCAGAGCCCAGGCACGGGACGCCGCCAGTAGCGCGAGGCTGGCCCGTGGCGACAGGCCCCAGGCGAACTGCGGCTGGCTGCGAGTGGCCTCGACCAGGCGCAGCACATAGTCGACCAGGGCATCGCTGGCCCGCACCTTAGGCACCTCGGCCTGGATCGCCGCCAACCCCTGGTGATCGAGGACCGGCTGCAGGCGCGGCAACAGCGAGCGTCGTGGATCGCCAAGGAGCAATGCCTTCTCCGCGGCCTGGGCCGGATAGCCGAGGGACAAGCGCATGAGGAAGCGGTCGAGTTGGGACTCCGGCAGGGCAAAGGTGCCGCCCTGGCTCACCGGGTTCTGGGTGGCGATGACGAAGAAGGGCTCGGGCAGCGGTCGGGTCGCGCCCTCGATGGTCACCTGGCCCTCCTCCATGGCCTCGAGCAAGGCGCTCTGACTCTTGGGCGTGGCGCGGTTGATCTCGTCGGCCAGCAGCAGCTCGGCGAAGATGGGCCCGGCATGAAAGACGAACTGCCCGGTATCGCGGTCGAACACCGAGGTGCCGAGAATGTCCCCGGGCAGCAGGTCGGAAGTGAACTGAATGCGCTGGAAACTCAGGCCCAGCACCTTGGCCAAGGCATGGCTGAGCGTGGTCTTGCCCATCCCTGGCAGGTCTTCGATCAGCAGGTGGCCCCGCGCCAATAGACAGGTCAGCGCCAGGCGCACCTGGGTCTCCTTGCCCAAGAGCACCTGATTCACCGCGGCCAGGCAGGCATCCAGTTTCGTCCGCATCCGTCACTCCCCATGCAAGTGCGTCGATGCTACTGGCCGGCACGCCGTGGGCAAAGCCTCCTGTAACCTTTGCTCACTAAAGTGTGAGCGGCCCCTGGTTCACAGCCGGAAATACCCGGCCATGCCCTGCAGTTCACGCCCTAGCTCGGCCAGCTGGACACTGGCGTTGGCGGACTCGTCCATCGCCAAGGCGGACTGGTCGGCGATATCGCGGATGGAGGTGACACTGCGGTTGATCTCTTCGGCCACCGCCGTTTGCTCCTCGGCCGCCGCGGCGATCTGCTGGTTCATCTCGAAGATCTGCGTCACGGCCTCGGCAATGGCCGCCAACGCACCCTCGGTCTGATTGGCGTCCTGCACCACCTGCTCGACTAGGGCGCCGCTCTGACGCATGTCCGTCACCGAACGCCGTGCACCATCGCGCAGGGTGGCGATCAGGCCTTCGATCTCTGCGGTGGACTGCTGGGTACGCCGCGCCAAGGCGCGCACCTCGTCGGCCACCACGGCGAAACCGCGGCCCTGTTCGCCGGCCCGGGCAGCCTCGATGGCGGCATTCAGGGCCAGCAAATTGGTTTGCTCGGCCACGCTCTTGATCACGTCCAACACCGAGTCGATGTTCTGGGTGTCCTGGCTGAGGCGCTCGATGCTTTGGGTGGTGGCTTCCACCGCGGCGGACAGCTCACCGATGCGTTCCAGGGTCTGGCGTACCACCTCGACGCCACTAGTGACCCGGTTATCGGCCTGGGCCGTGGAGGCGGCGGCGGCCTCGGCATTGCGCGCCACCTCATGCACCGTGGCGGTCATCTCGCTCATGGCGGTGGCCACCTGGTCGGTTTCCTCTTTCTGCCCGCTCACGCCCTGGCGGGTCTGCTCGGTGCTCGCCGACAAGGACTGCGCCGAGGCGGAAATCTGCGTCACCCCGTCCTGCAGACGACCGACCATCTCGCGCAGGTTGTTGGACATGCCCTGCATGGCCGTCAGCAGCTGGCCGACTTCGTCACCGCGCTGCACCTCGATCTGCACGCTGAGGTCGCCCTCGGCGATCTGCCGGGCCTGCAGGATCACCTGCTTGAGCGGGCGGACAATCAGCAGGGTGATGGCCACCGTCGCCAACAGACCGATCAGCAGCGCCAGACCGGCGGCCAGCAGGATCAGCACGGCACTGGCCTGGGACTGCGCCTGCATGTCGCCCTTGCGCAGGTCGTGCGCCTGATCGACCAAACCGAGGATGCGCTCGGCCTGCTCGACCATGCGGGCGTGTTCCTGTTTCTGTTCCTGCAGATGGCCGGTGTATTCCTTGAGGCGATCGTTGAAGGAATTGACGTTGCCGACGACCTCGGCCAGCACCGAGGCGTAGCCCGGATCGTCCATCGCATCGCGCAGCTCGCCGGCCAGGGCTTGTGCATCCAGGGCCTCCTGAATCACGGTCTGCACCGCCTCGCCGGAGCTGCGACTCTGTTCCAGGCGCACCCGTGCCTGGTCGAGGGCCTGCAGCAGCAACTGGTGAACCTTGCTGATCTGCCCCGCCTGCATGACCGAGTTGTCGCCTTCCAGCCCCTGGCTGCTCTTGAGCAGGTCGACGCCATCCTCGGCCAGGCCTTCCTTGAGCAGGTCGAGGCTATTGGCCGCGCTGACCACCAGCCAGTTGGCCGCCTCCAGCGACAGCCGCATGTTGTCGGTCAGCTCGACATAACGATCGAAGGTGGTCTTGTACTCGCCGATCGCCGCGCCTGCCTCCTCGAGCAGCGCGCGCTCCTCCCCCGGCAACTCGGCCTGCAGAGCCGCGCTGCTGTCGAGAATCGCCTGGGCCTGCTCATGCAGGTGCTTGGCATGTTGTACATCGCCGGTGAGGGCAAACTCCTGCTCGCTGCGCCGCATGCGCTGCACCTGGCTGCCGATCGCGCTCATGCGTTCGAGCAAATCCGCACTGCCGGCCACGTCCCGCAGCGCGGAGAAGCCGGTGGCGGCGACCAGGAGGGTGAGCGAAAGCACTACACCGAAACCCAGGGCCAGTTTCTTCGCCGTGCTCAAACTGGCGAGGCGCCGCTGCAGGACAGTCCACATGATTATTTTCCCTTCCCCATCAGGATGACGGTTGCACGATCTCGAGTCGTTCGGAACCTGTGTCGGCACGATAGGAGCAAAGCATTAGCCGCAACAAGCTGTCTTCGTAAGCCATTGTCGCCGCGTGCTAAGTTCGGGTCGTTTTCTGGTTATTACGGGGCGGGGGACGCCCGTGCACCGAACGCGCCCTATTGGCTTGCGCCACTGCGCCGTGCCGTTCGATCGCGCAGGAGAAATGGGCTATCGCGCACTCCCCGGCCACCGCATCGACTGGCGGGGAGTGCTCTACGGCCAGGCTCAGCGCCCGGCCCGCGACTCGCGGATATAGAAGCGCGCCCGCTCCGACTTGCTGGTGCAACCCTCGTAGGCTTCGAACTGCTGCTGGGTCTTGGCCGCGGTCAGCAGCGACAGCGCCTTCGAATAGCTCACGGTGCCGGCGAAGCCTTCGGCCTTGGCCAGGTCCAGTTCGCGCCAGGCCGCATCCAGCTGATTGGCACAGCTGTCGCGGTAAGCGGTCTTGCCGGCACAACCGGCCAGCACCAGGGCAATCATGGGTAGGCAGATCCAGGCTTTCATTGCGCACACTCCCTCAAACGGCAAACGATCAGAAGCAATAGATTCGATTAAGACGGCCAGACCTGGGAAAAGTGCCGCGGCCTCAGGGCTCGGCCCGCTGTCTCAAGTACTCCAGCACCGCCGCCTGTTCGCCGACGAACTCGATCCGTCCGGCCTTGTTCTCGCGCTGGAAGGCATACATCGGGTCGTAGTACTCCACCAGCAGCGCCTCGATCCAGCCGCGATGCAGGTCGACCGCCCCGCTACGCTCCTGCTCCAGCAAGGCCTGATCCATGATCGCCGCCAGCCGCTGGTAACGCTCGCCGCCCAGCCGCTTGAGGATGTTCACCAGACTCTGCTGCAGACGCTCGGCGAACGCCTTGAAGCCGACCTCGGCGCCCAGTTGCTCGACGAACTCGGCGCACAGGTCGATCACGTAGTCCTTGAGAATGCGCTCGATGCGTCCCGTCAGGCTGTCTTCCAGCCATACCAGAGGAAAGTGCTGCATGCCCTGATGCAGTTCAAGCGGCAGCGAGCAGCGGCCGACCAGGCGTCCCTCGTCCTCGAGCACGAACTGCCCCACTCCCTTCGCACGCTTGCGCAGGATGTCCACGGCCAGGGCGTTCTCGAAGTCGATCTGCGCCGGCTGTCCCGTGGCGCGCTTGCCAAAGCTGGAACCGCGATGGTTGGCGTGTCCCTCCAGGTCCAGACTGTTGTCCAGTTGGGCGATGACCTCGGTCTTGCCGGTGCCGGTCATGCCGCCGACCAGCACGAACTGACACTCGGCCAGTGCCTGCTCGGTGGTTGCGAGCAGGAAGCTGCGCATTGCCTTGTAGCCGCCAATCACCCGCGGGTAGTCGATGCCCGCCTCGCTCTTGAGCCACTGCTGGACGATCTGCGAGCGCAAGCCGCCGCGGAAGCAGTACAGATAGCCCGTGGGATTGGCCTCGGCAAAGGCCGCCCAGGCGGCGATACGCTCGGCCTTGAGCGAGCCGCTGACCAGCTGGTGGCCCAACTCGATCGCCGCCTGCTGGCCCTTCTGCTTGTAGCAGGTACCGACCTTCTGCCGTTCGCCATCGTCCATCAGCGGCAGGTTGACCACCCCGGGAAAGGCACCCTTGGCGAACTCCACGGGCGCCCGGGCATCCATCATCGGCACACCGTCGAGGAACAACTGGCGATAATCGCTGGTGTTGTCGCGCATCACAGCACCTCGACCGCGTGCTGCCGACGCTCGAGCAATTCGCCGATAGGCTCGAGCACCAGACCCAGTTCGGCGGCGACCGCCAGGAACTGCGCCTCGCCCTCCGGGGTCACCGCGATCAGCAGGCCGCCGCTGGTCTGCGGGTCGCACAGCAGCAACTTGTGCAGCTCCGGCAGCGGCGCGATCTTCTCGCCATAGCTGTCGAAGTTGCGCAGGGTGCCCCCCGGCACGCAGCCCTGCTCCAGGTAATACTCGACGCCAGCCAGGCGCGGTACCTTGGCGAACTCGATGCGGGCGGTCAGGCCGCTGCCGTCGGCCATCTCCACCAGGTGGCCGAGCAGACCGAAGCCGGTGACGTCGGTCATCGCCGTCACCCCGGCGAGCTTGCCGAAATGACTGCCGGGCTTGTTCAGCGTGCACATCCAATCCCGCGCCAGACCGATGTCCTCGGCGCGCAGTTTGGCCTTCTTCTCCGCGGTGGTGAGGATGCCGATGCCCAGCGGCTTGCTCAGGTACAGCTTGCAACCGGCACTGGCACTGTCGTTGCGCTTCATGTGGCGCTTTTCCACCAGCCCGGTCACGGCCAGGCCGAAGATCGGCTCCGGCGCATCGATGGAGTGCCCGCCTGCCAGGGGAATGCCGGCCTCGTCGCACACCGCGCGGCCGCCACGGATCACCTCGCGGGCCACCTCAGGCGCCAGCACGTTGACCGGCCAGCCGAGGATGGCGATGGCCATCAGCGGGTCGCCGCCCATGGCGTAGATGTCGCTGATGGCATTGGTCGCGGCAATTCGTCCGAAATCGTAGGGATCGTCGACGATCGGCATGAAGAAGTCGGTGGTGGACACCACGCCGCGCTCGCCATCTATAGCGTAGACCGCCGCATCGTCACGCGAGGCGTTGCCCACCCAGAGACGCGGATCGAGGTTCTGCGCGCCGCTGCCGGCGAGTATCACCTCCAGCACCTTGGGGGAAATCTTGCAGCCGCAACCGGCACCGTGGCTGTACTGGGTCAAACGAATGGGCGCGCTCATGACATCTCACTAATCGGCTCGACAGGCGGCGGCATTCTAGCAAATGCCACCTTGGCGGCGGCCATTGGCGCGCGTATGTTGATAAAACAATGCGTTACGGGGGATAACGAGATGACTAAGCGAGTAGCGCTGGTCTTGGGGGCCGGTGGCGCGCGGGGCTATGCGCATATCGGGGTGATCGAGGAACTGGAGTCCCGCGGCTACGAGATCGCCTGTATCGCCGGCTGCTCCATGGGCGCCGTGGTCGGCGGCATCTACGCCGCCGGCAAGCTCAAGGAGTATCGCGACTGGACCCAGAGCCTGGACTATCTGGACGTGCTGCGCCTGCTCGACGTGAGCTTCCGCCTCGGCGCCATTCGCGGCGAGCGGGTCTTCGGACAGATCCGCGAGATTGTCGGCGAGATCGATATCGAGCAACTGCCGATCCCCTTTACCGCCGTGGCCACCGACCTGACCAACCAGCAGGAAATCTGGTTCCAGGAAGGCTGCCTGCACCAGGCCATGCGCGCCTCGGCGGCGATTCCCAGCCTGTTCACCCCGGTGATCCAGGGCAAACGCATGCTGGTCGACGGCGGCCTGCTCAACCCGCTGCCGATCGTACCGGTGGTATCCAGCCATTGCGACCTGATCGTCGCGGTCAATCTCAACTCGACCAACCAGAAGCATTACGAACTGCCGGTCATCGAGCGGCCACTGGCCCTCAAAGGCCGTTTTGACCAGATGATGACCTCCCTGGGCTCGCACCTGCCCTCCTTCCGCCGCAAGAATGGCGCGGCAGACGATGAGTTGCTGCTCCTCGAAGCCCCTGCCGACGTCGATGCAGTCAGTCCGGACAGCGCCCCCTCGGCGTCCGAACAGGAAAGCGCTGCCGCGACCAAGTCCGCCAGCGGCTCGCGAGTGGCCGACATGAGTGGGCCGGCGTCTCTGTTGGAGCTGATCAACCAGAGCTTCGAGGTCATGCAGACCTCCCTGGCGCAATACAAGATCGCCGGCTACCCGCCAGACATTCTGATCAACGTGCCCCGCCGCGCCTGTCGCTTCTTCGAGTTCTACAAGGCGCCGGAGCTGATCATGCTCGGCCAGTTGATCGCCCGCGAAGCCCTGGACAAGTACGAGCGGGGAGACGTCTGAGGCCGCACCAGCGGCCTCGGCACTATAGGTTCAGCCCCGGCGGCGATCCCTCACCGGCGTCTGGCGGCGGCGCCTTGTTCGCCACCCAGTCGCTGAGCAGACTGTAGGCCACGGCCAATACCGTGGGTCCGAGGAACAGGCCCATGAAGCCGAATGCCAGGATGCCGCCGAACACGCCGAGCAGCACGACCACCAGCGGCAGGTTGCCGCCGCGACTGATCAGGTAGGGTTTGAGGATATTGTCCACCCCGCTGATCACGAAGAAGCCCCAGATGCCGAGGAATACGGCCAACCCGTATTCGCCCTGGCTCGCCAACCAGGCCGTGGCGGGCACCCAGACCAGCGGTGGCCCCATGGGAATCAGGCTGAGGACGAAGGTGACGATGCCCAGCAACAGGGCGCCCGGCACCCCGGCGATGTAGAACCCGATCATCGCCAGCAAGCCCTGGGCCGCTGCGGTACCGATCACCCCGTTGACCACGCGCTGCACGGTGCCGGCGACCAGCTCCAGATAATGCTCGGCACGGGCACCGATCAGGCGATCGAGCAGACTGTGGACGAAGGCCGCCAGACGCGGCCCATCACGGTAGAAGAAGAACACCAGCGCCAGGCTCAGGGCCAGCTCCAGCATGCCGCCGCCGATCTGCGCGCTACGCGCCAGCAGCCAGTTGCCGACCTGGCCGAGGTAAGGCCGAAGCGTGGCGAAAAAGGCCGAACCCTGCTCATCGACCGTCTGCCAGGCCGACACCAGCGTCTCGCCCACCAACGGCAAGCCCGCCAGCCAGCTCGGGGGGGGCGGCAGTCCCTCGACCTGGAAGCCCTTGATCAGGGCCGTGGCATCGCGGATATGGTCGGCCAGGTTGAAGCCCAGCAGCACCAGCGGCACGGCCACCAGCACGATCCAGCAGAAGGTCAACACGGCCGCCGCAGTGGCCTGCCGGCCATTCAGCCAGCGGGTCAGCAGGCGCATCAGCGGCCAACTGGCGAAGGCCAGCACCGCAGCCCAGAACAGCGCCGACCAGAAGGGGGCGAGCACCCACAAACTGGCGCCCAGCAGCCCGAGGAGCAGGATCTGCACCAGCAGGCGATCGTTATTGAGCATTCACCAGGCTCCGCAAGAGGTAAATTAGCGCCCTACCCCAGAGGCAGCGGTCCAGGGCAGGCGCGAGAAGCATGCCCGGACCAAGCGCGGGCCGGCAAGCACGCAGAAGGAGAGCCTAACGCCATGTTTACCCGGCTCCGGCTAACGCAGCACGCTGATCCGCAGGCCGGGCACCTCGCTATCACCCAGTTCCAGGCGGGCCGAACGCACCCGCTGTTCGACCAACGCCTCGCGCCAGGCCTCTGCCTGGGGGCCGGCCAGGCTGACCCGCAGGGTGCTGTCGAGGTTGAGGCTGCGCGACAGCAGTTTCGTCCAGGCCGGGCTCGGCTCGGTTTGCCTGGACAGGCGCAGTTCGCCACTGCTGCGCAACTGACGCAACAGGGTGGCGGGTGTCGGCAACAGCTCACCCAGCGTCGCGTCGGCAGCCAGCAGCTCGGCGTGCAGATAGGCCCGGCGATTGCCGCGAGTGATGCTGTAGAGCGCCAGCAGGCTGTCCTCACGCGGTTCGGCCAGGCGCATCAGGACATAGGCCTGTTGATCGTCGGAACCGTAGAGACTGGAGCGGCCGAATACCGCATTGGCCCACAGGCTGCTCGAGCCGCACTCCCGCCCCTGACACCAGTACAGCAGTTCGGCATCCTGGGCCTGCAGGGTTTCGCGGGCGGCGCTGAACACCTCATCGGACGTGTGAGTCCGTGGTAGCTCGTAGGTGACCGAGGTGAACTGCCCCTTGACCTGGACTTCCCGCTCGTAACGCAGACGACCGCTGATGCGGCGGATCGAGCCCTGCGGATAGATCCGTTCCTCCTCGGGCGCCTCGGCATAGGCGACGATCTGGGCGCCGGGAAAACGCGGCAGAATGTCCAGGTCGCGGCTGCCCGGCAGGTCCGCCGCCCAGGCCGAAGTCCCCGCCAACAGGATCGCAAGCAGGCCGATACCGCGCATACGCCCCCTCATCGGATCAACATCGACTGAGCGGTTTTCACCGTCGAGTCTTCATCGACTTGGCGCTTTGGCACCAGCAGCCCACGCTGCACCGCCGCACGCCCCTCGAGCGCGGCGAGCCAGCGCTGCAAGTGGGACAAGCCCTCGAGCGAAATCCCGGACCACTCATGGCTGCGCACCCAGGGAAAGGTGGCGATATCGGCGATGCTGTAGTCGTCTGCCAGGTACTCGGCCTCAGCCAGACGCGCGTCGAGCACCTCGTAGAGACGCCGGGTCTCGTGCTGGTAGCGGTCTATGGCCCCCTGTAGCTTCTCCGGGAAGTAGCGGAAGAACACATTGGCCTGACCTTGCATCGGACCGATGCCGCCCATCTGGAACATCAGCCATTGCAGCACCCGTGAGCGTCCCTTGGCGTCCTGCGGCAGCAGTTGGCCCGTCTGCTCGGCGAGATAGATGAGGATGGCACCGGACTCGAACACGGCGAAATCGTCATTGCCACGATCGACTATGGCCGGGATGCGGCCATTGGGGTTGATCTTGAGAAACGCCGGGGCTTTCTGCTCCTTCTTGTCGAAGCTCAGCACATGCACGCTATAGGGCAGCTGCAGCTCCTCCAGGGCGATGGACACTTTGTGGCCATTGGGGGTGGCGGCGGTGTAAAGGTCGATCATGCGAATCTCCATGGCAATCGGCCACACCTTTCCCCAGTTGCCTTCAGCAAGTCAAGGCGAGCGCAAGAAAGCTTTGAAACAGTCTGCTACCAGCTGTGCGCCGACCTCGTCATCCAGATGCAGGTGATGACCGCCCGGCAGCCGATTGAGGGTGATCGGCCGACCATCGAGCAGCTCGGCGAAACGTGGCTGCGCAGCCAACATGCCCTGCTCCGCCAGCACCAGATCGACCGGACACTGCAGTCGCTGGACGAAGGCCATGGCATGGGCCTGGGTCAGGCGCAGCGGCGACGGCAGGGTCAGGCGGCTGTCGGTACGCCAAGTATAGCCACCGGGCACCGGCATCAAGCCGCGCTGGGCAAGCAACTCGGCGGCCTCGCGGCTGACCGCGCCGACCCCACGCATACGCGCCTCGACCGCCCGGGAGAACTCGGCGTAGACCGGCTTGCGCTTGCCGGCCAGGGCCATCTGCGCCTTGAGCGCCTCGCCCAGGCGCTGCGGTGCGTCTTCGGCCTCGCCGGTGTAGGGAATCAGCCCATCGATCAGCGCCAGACGCGCCACCCGCTCCGGCAACGCCCCGGCCAGCAGCACCGAGACGATCGCCCCCATGGAATGGCCCAGCAGGGAGAAACGCTGCCAGCCGAACTGCTCGGCCACCTGCAGGACATCGTGCACGTACTCCCAGATCGCGTAGCCGGCTCCCGCTGGACGATGATCGGAATGACCGTGGCCGGCGAAGTCCAGCGCGACGATGCGCAGCCCCGGCAACTTCGGCGCCAGCCGGGCAAAGCTCGCGGCATTGTCCAGCCAGCCGTGCAGGGCGATGACCGGTACGCCGTCCGCCGGGCCATAGAGATGTGCCGCCAGTTCGATGTGCGGCAGGCGCAGGCGTACTTCCTCGAATGCCGGACTCATGCGGATGCCTCCCGGCTGCGCTGGCCATCCCAACGCTCGAACAGCGACCTGAGCAGCTGGGCAGTCTCCTGTGGCCGCTCCAGGGGAAACATATGCCCGCCGGGCAGGATCAGATACTCGCCCCTGGGCACCCGGCGCACCAGCCGCGCATGATGCGGCAGCACCACACGGCTATGGCGCCCGCGCACCAGGGCCAAAGGCACCTGCAGCTGCTGCGGTCGCCCCGGGCTGGTATGCGGCACGCTGCGGTAGATGCTGATTTCCGTGGCGGGATCGAAGCGCAGGCGCAGCCTTGCGCCATTGCTGTGCAGGCCATGACGCACATAGGCGTCCAGGCATTCCGGATCGAAGCGCCGAAACAGCGCCTTGCCTGCGAAATAACGACGGGCCTCGTCGAGGTCGGCAAACTCTTCGCGGCGCCCGAGCGTGCGCCCGGCCGGGGTGATGCGGTCGATGAAGCCGAAGTGCTTGGCCGCCCGGATGACGATCCGGTCGACCCGGGTCAGCACCGGCGAATCGAGCATGACCAGCCCACGGTAGAGGTCGGGACGCTGCAGCGCGGCATGGTAGTGCAGCACTCCGCCGAGCGAGTGCCCCACTCCCCAGACCGGCGCGTCGCTTGTTTCGAGGTGATGGACCAGCTCGTCGACCAGGTTGCTCCAGTTGTCATTGACCGGAAAGCGCGGGTCGTGGCCATGCAGCTCGAGGTGCCGCACTCCATAGTCGGGGGCCAGAGCGGCGAACAGCTTGCCGTAGGTGGCCGAAGGGAAGCCGTTGGCATGGGCGAAGAATACGGGCTGGGACATGGTCGCGAGCTTCTACGGAGGAACGTGAGAATTGTCCGACACGGCCGCGGCATCGGCAATGGCGAACCCGCCAGCCAATGGCGCCAATAAGGCCAAACTTCACGGGATGCAGGCCACCCGCCTTAGCGCCTGCCCCCGTACAGCGTGACCATGCCCTTGGGCGACCCGAGGTCGCGTCGCCCGCGGGCATGGCACTCAGTCATGCCAGAGCACCGCCTCGCCGCGCTCGAGCCATTCGACGAATCGCCCGGCGTAGCTCCCCTCGACCACGTTGCGCTTGATCTTCAGGGTCGGCGTGAGGAAGCCGTTGTCCACGGCCCAGACCTCCTTGACCAGCACCAGCCCATGCAGGCGCTCATGCTGATCGAGTGCCGCGTTGACCTCCTCGAGCAGCGCCCTGAGGCTAGCCTCCAGCAGCCCGCGTGCGCCGTTGGTAGCCTCCTGGCGACCGGCCTCGGACAGCACGCACAGCGCCATCGGCTGCGGCAGGCCATCGCCGACCACGCACACCTGCTCGATGCGCGCATGCGCGGCCAGGCGATTCTCGATCGGTGCCGGCGCCACGTACTTGCCCTTGCTGGTCTTGAAGATCTCCTTGAGCCGCCCGGTCAGGCGCAGGTTGCCCTCGGCATCCTGCTCCCCCTTGTCGCCGGTGCGCAGGAAGCCGTCGACCGTGAGCGCATCGGCGGTTTTCTCGGGCTCCTTGTAGTAGCCCTGCATGGTCGCGCCGCTGCGCACCTGCACCTCGCCGTCGGCGGCGATGCGCACCTCGACCCCGGGGTTGCTGTGGCCGATCCAGCCCGACTTGAAGCGCCCCGGCCGACCGACGTGGGAGTAACCGCAGTTCTCGGTCATGCCGTAGATCTCCAGCACCTCCAGCCCCAGGCGCCGATACCAGCCCAGTAGCGCCTCGGGCACCGGCGCGGCGCCGGACAAGGCATAGCGCACCGCATCCAGCCCGAGACCGGCGAGCACTCTCCTGCCGACCAGACGACCGATGAGCGGCAGACCGAGCAGCAGATCCAGGCGTTTGGCCGGCATCTTGCCGAACACGCCCATCTGGAACTTGGTCCAGATCCGCGGCACGCCGAAGATCACGGTGGGCCGGGCGCGCCGCAGGTCGTCGAGGAAGGTCTCCAGGCTCTCTGCGAAGAAGACCGTTTGCCCGGAATAAATCGAGGCCAGCTCGACGAACATCCGCTCGGCCACATGGCACAGCGGCAGGTAGGACAGCACCCGATCCTCCTCGCCGACGGCGAACAGCTCGATGGCCTGGTTGGCGGCGAAGCCGAAGTTGCCGAAGTTGTGCATCACCCCTTTCGGTGCGCCGGTGGTGCCGGAGGTGTAGATGATGGTGGCGAGCCGATCGGCCGGCGGCTGCGGGTCGTCGCGGATCGGCGCGCTGGCCTGGAGATCCTGCCAGTGATGGCTGAACCTGCCCTCGGGATGCAACGGCAGGGCCACGCTGGGCAGCGTATCGGGAACGCCCGGCGCCATGCTCGGCCAGTCGTCCAGTTTACCGACGAGCAGCAACTGCGCCTCGGAATGTTCCAGCACCTGGCGCACCGACTCGGCGGTGAGGTTGGGGTAGAGCGGAACCGAGACATGCCCGGCCATCCAGATCGCCAGGTCGGCGATTATCCAGTGCGCACAGTTCTTCGACAGGATGGCAATTCGGCTCCCGAGCGGCAGCTCCCGAGCGCGCAGCCAACTGGCGGCACGCCGCGCCTGCTCGCCGACCTCCGCCCAACTCAGCTCCTGCAGCTGGCCATCCGGCAACGGCTGCACCAGATAACGTTTGTGCGGATGAAGGGCCTCGCGCTGGTAAAACACCTCCAGCGGCAAACGCACAGCATCGACCATGGGGCTTCCTCCTTTGTTATTTTTGTGGAGCCGACCAAGCAATTGCTTGGTCGGACTATTCCACGCACAAAGTGGAGCCGCAAGTTAAGAAATGTATCGAGGCATCGGGGTCATCAGTCGGGCCGGGGATGCACCAGGGCGAGCAGATCCATGCTGCCGGCGGCCAACAGTTCGCCATCCAGTTCGGCCAGGCTGGCGGTCTGCATGGGCAGGGGCTGTTGCCGATGACCATGGATCAGCAGCCCGCCCAGGGCGCCGACCAAGGGCTGGTGGCTGACCAGCAGGAGTTCGCCGGCATCGTAGCGATCCAGCTGCGCCAGTACCTGGCGCGGATCGCCGTCGGGCGTCAGCCAGGGCACGGTCAGCAGCGGGCCAGCGAACCCCAGGGCATCGCGCACCAGGGCCGCAGTCTGCTGTGCCCGCGCATAGGGGCTGGCGAGAATCGTCGCGAGCGGTCGTCCCTGCAACTGCACCGTCACCTGCGCGACCTCCTCGCGCCCATGGGCCGTCAACGCCCGCTCGGCATCGCTCGGCGCCTGCAGCTCGGCCTCGCCATGGCGCAGCAGCCACAGCCTCATCGCCCTGCCCTCACAACTTCGGTTCTTCGTCGCGCACCGGGTGCGGGGCCGGCGGCACGGCATGGGGGGCTTCGCCCTGCGGCGCCCTGGGCGTCGGCCAATCGGAGAACGGCCACGGCTTGTCGTCGCTGTTGAAGGTACCGAAACGACCGATCTGCGCCAGGTACTGGCTGAGGCTGTCGCCGAAGCCGAGCAGGCTGGCATTCGGCGCGCCGTAGAACAGCCGATAGCCCAACTGCAGCAGCACCACGGCGCCGAGCACCAGCTCGGACAGCTGCCAGACGATGGTGAACAGCACCATCCAGAGGATCCTCAGCAGAATGGATTCGCGCTCCAGCTCTTTACTCTCTTCGCTCATGGCTATCTCCCTGAGTGGTGCAGACCTAGAAGCCCGCAGTGGAAATGAAGTCGACGTCGGTCTTCGGCTCGGCGCGCATCAGCAGCTCGATTACCTGCTCCAGCGTACGCCCTTCGAACAGGATGGCATGCAGGCCGGTCACCAGCGGCATGTAGACCTGCAGCTCCTCGGCCTTGGCCTTGAGCACCTTGATGGTGTTGACGCCTTCGGCCACCTCGCCCAGGCGCTCGACCGCCTCCTCCAGGCTCAGGCCTTCGCCCAGGGCGAAGCCGACCTGGTAGTTGCGGCTCTTGGGCGACGAACAGGTGACGATCAGATCGCCGACCCCGGCCAGGCCGAGGAAAGTCATGGGGTTGGCGCCCTGGTGCACGGCGAAGCGGGTCATCTCCGCCAGCGCCCGGGTGATCAGCATGCTCTTGGTGTTCTCGCCCATGCCCAGGGCCGCGGCCATGCCGGCCATGATGGCATAGACGTTCTTCAAGGCGCCGCCCAGCTCCACGCCGAACCGGTCGCCACTGGCGTAGACACGAAAGGTCCGACCATGCAGCGCGGCCTGCACCTGCTGGCAGAGGGCCTCATCCTCGCTGGCGATCACCGTGGCGGTCAGCGCATGCTCGGCGACCTCCTTCGCCAGGTTCGGCCCGGACAGCACGCCGATGCGCGCCTGCGGGGCGATCTCCTCGAGAATCTGGCTCATCAGCTTGAAGCTCTGTGCCTCGATGCCCTTGGTGGTGCTGACCAGCAGCTTGCCCGCCAGCAGCTCGGCCACTGGCTGCAACGCCTGGCGCAGGGCGCTGGAAGGGAGCGCGACGAACACCAGTCGGCTGGCGCCCAATGCTGCGCCGAGATCGCTGAGGGGCTCGACATCGGCATGAATCTTCACGCCCTTGAGATAACGCGGGTTCTCGCGGGTGGCCAGGATGGCCTCGACCTGCTCCGGGTCCCGCATCCAGTGCAGGACATGCCGACCGTTCTCCGCCAGCAGATTGGCCAACGCGGTGCCGAAGCTGCCGCCGCCGAGCACGGCGATGGGGTGCTGCTCAGTCATAACGAGTCCGTAGTGGGTTATGGGGTGGCAATCTGCGCGCATTATACGGGCCAGAGGCATCGCGGCCAGCTTTTAGCCACCACGATCAGGCTGTGCACCGCTCGGCACAAATGGCAGCGAGCAGGCGCCGGGCGACTGGAAAAGACGGCCGGCTCGGTTAACATGCGCACTTTAGACGCGAACAAGGCCGTTGCGTGAACACCCCTCCATCGAGCTCCTTCCTTCTCTCTGCCACCGACGCCGTTGGCCATCGACCACCACCCGGGCCACGGGCTGGCGAGTCGGCCCGGCCCTCCGGCCTGGCGCACCCAGTGGCCGGGGAAATCCGCCCATGACCCTGCGCCGCGGCTGGGACATCCACACCCGCACGCAACTGATCAGCGTAGGGCCGGCCCTGCTGCTGACCCTGCTGCTGACCGGCTTCTTCACCTTCGAGCGTCTGCAGGACCTGCGCCAGGAACTCAACCGCACCGGCCAGCTGATCGCCAACCAACTGGCGCCGGCCAGTGAGTACGGCGTGATCTCGGGCAACCGGGAAGTGCTCGACACCCTGCTGCAAGCCACCCTCGATACGCCGCACGTGCGCTTTCTCGAGGTGCGCGACCGCCATGACAATATTCTGGTCTACGTCGAACAGCCCAACAGCCAAGGCCAGGCCAGCGGTCCGGTGGATGTCTTCCAGGCACCGATTCACCTGCAGCGGGTCGACCTGCTCGAAGATATCTCCCAGCGTGCCGCCAGCCACTCGCCCAGCCCCCCGAGCGAACCGCTCGGCCGCGTCCTGGTCGGCATGTCCAGCGATGCACTCAACGAGCGCCAGCAGGCACTGCTGCTGAAGGCGACCACCCTGGCCCTGTTCGCCTTGCTCCTGACCTTCCTCCTGGCCCGGCGCCTGGCCCGACGTCTGTCCGCGCCGCTGAGCGCCGTGGGCGCGGCAGTCACGGCGATTCAGGCCGGGGATTACCACACACGCCTGCCGAACCTGGAGACCGGCGAACTCGGCGAACTGGCCCAACACATCAACGCGCTCGCCTGTAGCCTGGATCGTGCCAGTCAGGAGCAACGCCAGGCCATGGCCCTGCTGGTCAAGGCCCGCGAAGAGGCGGAACTGGCCAACCGCGCCAAATCCGACTTCCTGGCCATGATGAGTCATGAACTGCGCACGCCGATGAATGGCGTGCTGGGCATGCTGCAGTTGCTGGAGACGACAGAACTCAGCGGGGAGCAGGCCGAATATGCGGCGCTGGCCGCCGAATCCACCGAGCACCTGTTGAAGGTCATCAACGACATCCTCGACTTCTCGCGCATCGAACGCGGCGCACTGGAGCTGGAGAGCATCTCTTTCAATCTGCTGGAACTGATCCAGGGCTCGGCCCAGGCGTTCCAGCATGGTGCCCAGCAGATGGGGCTGGCGCTGGAGCTGGACATCCAGGACGGACTGGAGCAGTTGGAGGTACAGGGCGACCCGACACGGATACGCCAGATCCTGGTCAACCTGATCGGCAATGCCCTGAAGTTCACCGAACGAGGCGGTATCCGCGTGGAAACCCGCTGGCAGGCGCTGGATGGACAAGTACTGTGGTTCAGCTGCGCCGTTCATGACACCGGCATCGGCATCTCGCCGGAGCGTCTGGAACACATGTTCGATGCCTTCCAGCAGGCCGACAGCACCATCTCTCGCCGCTACGGCGGAACCGGCCTCGGCCTGCCCATCGCCCGCACCCTGGCCGAACGGATGGGCGGCATGTTGCACGCGGAAAGCCAGGAGGGGCACGGCTCGACCTTCACCCTCGAGGTGCCATTGCCCTTCTCGCTGCAGTCCCGCCCCACTCCGACCAACGCCGAGACCGAGGACTATCACGGCCAGAACCAGAGGGTGCTGCTGGTCGAGGACAACCCGGTCAATCAAACGGTGATAGAAGCCATGCTGCGCAGCCTCGGCTACCGGGTCGACCTGGTCGGCGATGGCGTCCAGGCGCTGCACCGTGTCGGACAACAGTCCTATGCGGCCATCCTGATGGACTGCCGCCTGCCGCTCATGGATGGCTATGAGGCTACCCGGCAGATTCGCCGACTCGACGGCCAGGGCAACCTGCCGATCATCGCTCTCACCGCCAACGCCCTGCAGGGTGACCGCGATGCCTGCCTGGAATGCGGAATGAACGACTACCTGGCAAAGCCCTTCAAACGGGCCGACCTGCAACGGATATTGCAGCGCTGGCTGCCAGTTCAGGCATCGGTCGCCAGCCAGGACTGTTAAACTGCCCCGGCATACCGTCACAGGCACGCAAGTCGGGCGCCTGTGACAACAAACCCGCAGCAGAGTACAACTGTACTCGACAGGCTGTGACTTTCAGCACATCGCAACAGTCTATGACTAGGCTGCTGGCCGGCGCAGACTTTAGCGCGGCCAGCCAGGACGACTTGCCCAGCCTTGGCGCGTGGGGATTATTGAGGAGCTCGCATGACCAAACAAAACGCCTTCACCCGGGAAGACCTGTTGCGCTGCAGCCGCGGCGAACTGTTCGGCCCAGGTAATGCGCAACTGCCCGCGCCGAACATGCTGATGATCGATCGCATCACCCACATCAGCGACAGCGGTGGCAAGTACGGCAAGGGCGAAATCGTCGCCGAGCTCGATATCACCCCGGACCTGTGGTTCTTCGGCTGCCATTTCGAAGGCGACCCGGTAATGCCCGGCTGCCTGGGCCTCGATGCCATGTGGCAGCTGGTCGGCTTCTTCCTCGGCTGGCAGGGCAACCCCGGCCGCGGCCGCGCCCTCGGCTCCGGCGAAGTGAAGTTCTTCGGCCAGGTCCTGCCGACCGCCAAGAAGGTCACCTACAACATCCAGATCAAGCGCACCATCACCCGTTCGCTGATCCTGGCCATCGCCGATGGCAGCGTCAGCGTCGATGGCCGCGAGATCTACAGTGCCGAAGGCCTGCGCGTCGGCCTGTTCACCTCCACCGACAGTTTCTAAAGGACACTTTCCATGCGTCGCGTCGTGATTACCGGTCTGGGCATCGTTTCCTGCCTGGGCAATGACAAAGAAACCGTCTCCGCCAACCTGCGGGCTGGCCGCGGCGGCATTCGTTTCAACCCGGAATACGCCGAGAAAGGCCTGCGCAGCCAGGTATCCGGCTCCGTCGACCTGAACCTGGAAGAGCTGATCGACCGCAAGGTCTACCGCTTCATGGGCGACGCCGCCGCCTTCGCCTACCTGTCGATGCAGCAGGCCATCGCCGACGCCGGCCTCAGTGTCGAAGAGATTTCCAACCCGCGCGTCGGCCTGGTCGCCGGTTCCGGCGGCGCTTCCACCTTCAACCAGATGGAAGCCATGGACATCCTGCGCGAGAAGGGCGTCAAGCGCGTCGGCCCCTACCGCGTGCCGCGCACCATGGGCAGCACCGTTTCCGCCTGCCTGGCCACCCCGTTCAAGATCAAGGGTGTGAACTACTCGATCTCCTCGGCCTGCGCCACCAGCGCCCACTGCATCGGCACGGCCATGGAACAGATCCAACTGGGCAAGCAGGACATGGTCTTCGCCGGCGGCGGCGAGGAAGAGCACTGGAGCCAGAGCTTCCTGTTCGACGCCATGGGCGCCCTCTCCACCCAGTACAACGAGAGCCCGGAAAAGGCCTCGCGCGCCTACGACGCCAAGCGTGACGGTTTCGTCATCGCCGGCGGCGGCGGCATGGTGGTGGTCGAGGAACTGGAGCATGCACTCAAGCGCGGCGCCAAGATCTACGCGGAAATCGTCGGCTACGGCGCCACCTCCGACGGCTACGACATGGTCGCACCGAGCGGCGAAGGCGCGGTGCGCTGCATGCAGCAAGCCCTGGCCACGGTCGACACGCCGGTCGACTACCTGAACACCCACGGCACCTCGACCCCGGTCGGCGATGTCGCGGAAAGCCGCGCGGTACGCGAGGTGTTCGGCGACAAGGCGCCGGCGATCAGCTCGACCAAGAGCCTGTCCGGCCACTCCCTGGGCGCCGCCGGCGTGCAGGAAGCCATCTACTGCATGCTGATGATGGAAGGCAACTTCATCGCCGGCTCGGCCAACATCGAGGAGCTCGACCCCGAGGTCGCCGACCTGCCGGTGCAGCTCAAGACCGTCGAGAACGCCAAGATCGACACGGTGATGAGCAACAGCTTCGGCTTCGGCGGCACCAACGCCACCCTGGTGCTCAAGCGCTGGACCGGCAAGTAAACGGAGCTTACTGTCGATGAGAAACGGCGCCTGCAGGCGCCGTTTTTCTTTCTATCGCACAGGCTTCAGGGCTTTCTCCCTGCCGTCCCGGGCCACTTGCGTCAGCGCACCAGAAAGCGCTGCTCGGCCAGTTTGCGGTCATCCTGGAACACCATGAAGTGCCACTCCCCCGCAACGATCTCGTGGGCTTCGCTGAACTCGAACGCCATCAGATCCTGAGGCGCACCGGGCACCAGCTTCTGCGTCACCACGAATTTGTCATGGCGGACACCCTCGGGAGTCGTCACCCCGGGCGTGAGGTACAACAGGGTCAAGGGCGCCCCCTCGGTCGTTTTGCCGCTCAGCTGGTAGCGCAGGCCGAACTTGGTGCCGAGCCTGGCCGGAATCACCTCGGTGCGCTGGATATCCTGATTGTTGCGGGTCAGCACCCGCTCGCCCGGTTCGAAGTCCTGGTACGGGGTCGTGAAGATGCCATACTCCACCTCGCCCTCGACTTGCACCTGCGCCTGGACCAGTCCGGTCATCAGCATGAGTGCGGCCAGCGCACTGAAACGGGTGTATTGCATGACTCGCTCCTTGGTTGAGATGACGCGAGCCTATGACGCCTGAATGACAGGCTGATGACAGGGTTATTCCGCCACCCCGACGCGGACGCGCCGCGGCAGCACGGCGAGGAAGTTGTCCCGAGCCACCTGACGTGCCACGGGCTCCGGCAGGGCGTCGAGAAAGGGCGCGAAGCCTTGCAGGTAGTCGCCCAGCTTGTCGAAGCGCCCCACCACGTCGGAACCCAGCATGAAACGCGCCGGATAACTGCTGACCAACTGCAGCCATTCGGCATCGGGTCTGCCCTGCCGGTCCAGCAGGTAGGGCCTGAGCACGCTCCAGGACAGGTCGATGTACAGGTTCGGATACTCCTCGAGCATGCGCCGCAGGGTCGGCAGGAGGAAATCCAGCTTCTGTTGGTGTCGGTGGATCTCCATGCTGGTACCGGCATGGGCCCAGATGAAGCGCACGTGGGGATGATTGCGCAGCGGCTCTTCGATCTCCGCCAGGTACAGCGGGTTGCGCTCGCGCTTGGAGGTGATATTGGCATGCAGCATCACCGGCAGGTCGTATTCCGCGGCGAGGTGGTAGACCCGTGCGAGCGCCTCGTTGTTGGCTCGCGGCACGTCGCCATGTATCAGCGCGGTGAGGTCGTCGTGACGGGTGAATATCTCGCTTATGCCCTGCCACAGGCCCGGGTCCAGCTCCAGCATGCGCCGGATATGCGCGTCCGAGTTCTTGTCGTTGGGGTTGAAACCCGAGAGAAAGGGATGGAAACGCTCGCGCTGTGCGGGCGGAAGGCGCTTGTAGGCATGGGCGACCAGCACATCGGTGGCGCTGTACCAGTAGGCATTGGCATCGTCGCCGGCATAGTAGCGGGGACGTTTCGGCTCGTTCTCGTGCCATTTCTTCGCCACCGGAATGCCTGAGAGCATCGCATGCTCGACCCCACCGGCGGCCATGGCCGCCAGCAGTTCGTCCATGCCGGCGCTTTCCTGAAAGAAGTCCACGTAGTGCAGATGGGCGTCGCTGAAACGGTAGTCCCGCGCCTGGGCGTCGGTGACGACCAACAACAGCACGCAGCATCGAATAACAAACAAGGAAGAGCCCTCCGCGGCATCCGAGCAGGATAGACCCTGACGGCCAAGGCCGAGTTCAGTCACCCGCCAACACCGCGAAAGCCGACATCTGCTTGGTAGAGGCGCGGATACAGGGTCGCGACCATGCTGCTTTCGGGGGCGCCATAGGCAATACTGACAGCGACAACCACCTGTCGCTGCGCCGAACTGCAGCGGAGCGAGGCCCCATGAAAGCCGCCCCTAACCAGTCGACCAAGCCCTCCTGCGGGGGACCGCCATGAGCGTTCCACTCCTGCTCCGGGCACGCCCGGAGGTGCTCGGGGGCCAATCGATCCTGCGCCTGCTGCCCTCGGCCCAGTGCCGCAGCGTCGGGCCGTTCGTGTTCTTCGACCATATCCTGGAACACGACTATCCGCCCGGCGGCGGCCTGAACATCGACCAGCATCCGCATATCGGCCTGTCCACCCTCACCTACCTGTTCGAGGGCCGGCTACAGCACAGGGACAGCCTCGGCTCGGATCAACTGGTCAAACCCGGCGAGGTCAGCTGGATGACCGCCGGCCGTGGCGTCGCCCATGTCGAGCGCACCCCTGCGCCGCTGCGTGAAAGTGGCTCGCGCCTGCACGGCCTGCAAATGTGGCTGGCACTGCCGGAGAGCGAGGAGCAGTGCCAGCCGAGCTACAGCCACCATAGCGCCGACGGCCTGCCCCATAGCCAGGCCCTGGGCGTGGAAATCCGCCTGATCGCCGGCACCGGCTTCTGCCTGGAATCCCCGGTGCCGGTGCACTCGCCGACCCTGTACGCCGAACTCCGCTTGGCCGCCGGCGCCAGCCTGGCCATACCGGCGGAGCATCCCGAGCGTGCGCTCTACCTGATCGACGGCGAAGCCTTGCTGGACGACCTGCCCCTCCCCCTGCGCGGTCTCAGCGTCCTGCCCGCAGGCGGCACCTTCACCCTGAGCGCCTGTGGCGAGTGCCACCTGGTGATGATCGGCGGCCAGCCCCTGGGCGCCAGGCGCATGTACTGGAACTTCGTCGCCAGCGACCCGGCGCTGATTGCCAGCGCCCGCGCGCGCTGGCAAGACAGGGACTGGCCCAAGGTGCCGGGCGAGACCAGACGCATCGAACTGCCGCAGGGCTAATCCGTGGCGAACACCTCGTCGAACAGATCGTTCATGGCTCGATAGGCCCGCGCCGCCACCCGCGGGTGGTACTGATTGCGTTCCGGGTTGTTGGCCTGAGGGTTGGTGAAGGAATGCACCGCGCCACCATAGCTGATCAGCTGCCAGTCCACCTGCGCCGCCTTCATCTCGGCCATGAAGGCGCCGACCTGGGCCGGCGGCACCGAGGGATCGTCCGCGCCATGCAACACCAGCACCGGCGCCCGGATATTCTGCGCATCGGCAGGGTTCGGCGTGTCCAGGTTGCCGTGGAAGGAGACGAAGCCCCGCAGCGGTGCACCGGAGCGCGCCAGCTCCAGCACCGAGCCGCCGCCGAAGCAGAAGCCGATGGCGCCCAGCCTGCCTGCGTCCAGGGCCACTTCATCGCCCTGCGCCTTGAACACCTCGACCGCGGCTTGGGCACGCTTGCGCATCAGCGCCCGGTCGGCGCGCACGGCGCCGGCCGCCGCCCCCGCCTCCTCGGCATTGGTCGGACGTATCGCCTTGCCGTACATGTCGGCCATGAACACCACATACCTATCGCCGGCGACCAGCACGGCCTGCTGTTCGGCATTCTCGCCCACCCCCAGCCAGTCCGGCACCATCAACAGGCCGGGACGCGCCGTGCTGACACTGTCGTCGTAGATCAGGCGCCCTTCGAAGGCGACTCCGTCGATCTCGTAGGGTACCGCCTTGACCACCACGGCGGCCTGGGCCAGGCCGGCCAGACCGCACAACCCCAGGGCTATCAGTGACTTGCTCATCGACCCGCTCCTGTTGCATGGGTAACACTTCAACAGTAGTCCGTGGCAGTCGACAGCCAAGAAAAAAGCCCGCACGAGGCGGGCTTTTTTCATGACCGGTGCAATCAAGCGGAGAGCTCGACCAGCAGCTTGTTCAGACGCTGCACGTAGGCGGCCGGGTCCTTCAGGCTGTCGCCGGCGGCCAGCGCGGCCTGGTCGAAGAGGATGTGCGACAGGTCGCCGAAGCGGTCCTCGTCCGGCTCGGCATCCAGGCGCTCGATCAGCGGGTGGCCCGGGTTGAACTCGAAGATCGGCTTGGACTCGGGCACCTTCTGTCCGCTGGCCTCGAGAATCTGGCGCATCTGCAGGCCCAGGTCCTGCTCGCCGATCGCCAGGATCGCCGGCGAATCGGTGAGACGGTGCGACACCCGCACCTCGGCCACCTGCTCGCCCAGCGCCGCCTTCAGGCGCTCGACCAGTCCTTCCTTGGCCTTGGCCACTTCTTCCTGGGCCTTCTTGTCCTCTTCCGAGTCCAGCTTGCCCAGGTCCAGGTCGCCGCGGGCCACGTCGACGAACTGCTTGCCATCGAACTCGGTCAGGTAGCTCATCAGCCACTCGTCGATGCGGTCGGTGAGCAGCAGCACCTCGATACCCTTCTTGCGGAACACCTCCAGGTGCGGGCTGTTCTTCACCTGGGCGTAGGATTCGCCGGTCAGGTAGTAGAACTTGTCCTGGCCCTCCTTCATGCGGCCCAGGTAGTCGGCCAGGGACACGCTCTGCTCGCCGCTGGTCTCGTTCGTCGAGGCGAAGCGCAGCAGGCCGGCGATCTTCTCCTTGTTGGCGAAGTCTTCCGCCGGGCCTTCCTTGAGTACCTGGCCGAAGTTCTTCCAAAAGGCCTGGTACTGCTCGGGTTCGCTCTTTGCCAGTTTCTCGAGCATGTCCAGCACGCGCTTGGTCAGCGCGGACTTCATCGAGTCGATGATCGGGTCCTTCTGCAGGATCTCCCGGGAGATGTTCAGCGATAGGTCGTTGGAGTCCACCACGCCCTTGATGAAGCGCAGGTACAGCGGCAGGAACTCGTCGGCCTGGTCCATGATGAACACGCGCTGCACGTACAGCTTGAGGCCCTTGGAGGCGTCGCGCTGGTACAGGTCGAAGGGCGCGCGGCCCGGCACGTAGAGCAGCGAGGTGTATTCGAGCTTGCCCTCGACCTTGTTGTGGCTCCAGGACAGCGGATTTTCGAAGTCGTGGGCGACGTGCTTGTAGAACTCCTGGTATTCCTCGTCCTTGATTTCGGTACGCGGACGGGTCCACAGGGCGCTGGCCCGGTTGACGGTTTCCCACTCCGGCTCGGCCGGCTTGTCCTTCTCCTCGCCGTGGAACTCCTTCGGCAGCTCGATCGGCAGGGCGATGTGGTCGGAGTACTTCTTGATGATGTTGCGCAGGCGCCAGCCGTCGGCGAACTCCTCCTCGCCCTTCTTCAGGTGCAGGACGATGCGGGTGCCGCGCTCGGGCTTGTCGATGCTGGCGACGCTGAACTCGCCCTCGCCATGGGACTCCCAGTGCACCCCTTCGGCAGCCGACAGGCCGGCGCGGCGGGTGAACACCTCAACCTTGTCGGCGACGATGAAGGCCGAGTAGAAGCCCACGCCGAACTGGCCGATCAGGTGCGAATCCTTCTTCTGGTCGCCGGTCAGGTTCTTGAGGAAATCGGAGGTGCCGGACTTGGCGATGGTGCCGAGGTGGGTCACGGCCTCTTCGCGGCTCATGCCGATGCCGTTGTCTTCCAGGGTGACGGTGTTGGCGTCCTTGTCGAAGCTGACGCGGATCTTCAGCTCGGCGCCGCCCTCGAGCAGCTCGGGCTTGGCCAGGGCCTCGAAACGCAGCTTGTCGACCGCATCCGAGGCGTTGGAGATCAGCTCACGGAGGAAGATCTCCTTGTTCGAATACAGCGAATGGATCATCAGGTGAAGCAGCTGCTTCACCTCGGTCTGGAAGCCCAGGGTTTCTTTTTGAGTTTCCACACTCATGGTCGTCTAACTCCCCATTGATGACTAAGCCGCAATGCGACGGATGTCATGCAGATGGGGGCTTGGGCTGGGATTTCAAGTGCTTAGCCGAGTTCTCGCTCAGGGTTCGAGCAGTTCGATGCGGACGAGCTCTTCCGGGCGCAGGCGGAAACTGGCCTGCCCCGTGCCGCCCATGCGCTGCTGCAAGACGATCCGGCCTTGCTGATCGACGCCTTGGAAACGCCCCTCGGCCGTGTTGCCGCGCGCGGTGACGGCACGCATGCGCAAATCCTGGTAGCGACTGGGGCTGCGCAACAGGGCCTCCAGACTGAAGCGCCGGCGGCGGTCCAACGGCCGACTGAGGGGTTCGCCGGCTTGCTTTGCCAACGCCTCGGCACTCGCCGGTCGGTCCTCCGCTGCGCGGGTCGCTTCCGGCAAGGCCGGGAAGCGATCGGAACGCACCGCCCAGCCACGGCTCTCGCTCTTGTTCAGTTGAATCGGCAAACGCAGCTCCTGGCCATCGATCAGCGCTTCGACATCCAGTTCCAAACTCTGCGCCGGCAGCAATACGGGAGGCAGTGGCCGCAGCTGCACCCGGCGGGTGGCGAAGCGGCGCTGCAGATAGTCCTCGATGACATGCGCCAGGGTGTCGCGGGAATCGACATAACGGTCGACCTGGCCGGCACGATAGCGCAAGCCATCGCGGAACAACTCGACCCTGCCGCTCAGGGTGGTCTTGAATTGCGGCGGCAACACCAGGTGGAAATCGCCGACCAGCTTGTTCGGCGGCTGCGGTTGCAGGTTCAAGTGCAGACTGTAGCCACGGCTCAAGCGGCGCGCCTCGGGCAAATCCTGCTCGGGCAACAGCCAGCTGAGCTCGACCTCCGGCAACACGCCCTCGTCGGTGGGCAACACATCGACACGGACACTCCCCGGCCCCGACTGCGGCAGGCGGACCATCAGCTCTCGGTGGGCAAAGAAGTCCTGCCCCTCGCTAAGCCTGAGTACACCCTCGATCAATTCGCCATGCTGAGGCGCGAAGGGCTGGCCATTGAGCTCGCCCCGCAATTCGATTTTCAGTTCTGTGGGAGGGTTTCTCTCGGGCTCCAGCCAACGCAGACTGAGTATGGCGTCCATGCGCTGTGGATCATGACTGGCGAGCAGGACCAGGCCGATCACCAGCGGAATAACGCCCATGAGGCTGAGCGCCAAGGCCGGTCGGGCACGGCGCCAGTGGCGCGCCACATACAACAGGGTCAGTGGCGGCAGCAGCGCGAGCCAACCCCAGAGCAGGCCGGTGCTGAAGGCGCGCATCACCAGCCAGATCAGACCGGCCAGGATCACCAGCAAGCCGCAGAGGATCAACAACGTATCCATCCAGATTTCCTTAGTTGGCAGGCGTCGACCCCAGCCAGGCGCGCCTGATGTGCCTGGCCTCCAGGACAGAAGGGGCTCGGCGATGCCGAGAGTCGAGTACGCCGCCAGGTGGCAACAATAGTTGAAAGAGGCGGCATTGCCCCTGTCACCAGGGCCGGCGTTGAGATGAAGGCCACGATAATCGTCCGCGCGTAACCAATCTATCGAAAAGTCGAGGGTTCTCGGCAAATGTGGACGCGGCGGTTCGCTCGCAGGCATCCGCCCCGCCATAGACTCGTAGCTCGACTCTCCCGCTCGGCGCATCGCGGCGAACAGGCATCCACTGCACTCCACCCGGCCTGCCAGTGGAAACCCCAAGCGTCGCTCCGGGGAACTTCGGCGGACCGCCTGCGCTCAAACGGCCCATGCCAGGACAAATCCGGCAATAAATGAACACTACAAGGAGTACGACCGTGCAAAAGCCCTTTTCCTATGCCCTGTTGCTCGCCGCCACCCTAGCCCTCGCCGCCTGCGAGGACACCCCGCAAAGCAAGATGGACAACGCCAAGGAGTCGGTCTCCGAAGCAGCCGAAGCCATGGGCGACGCTATCGAGGAATCCGGCGAAGCCATCGAGCAGAAAGCCAACGAAGTCATGGGCAACGAACCGACCACCGGCGAGAAGATCGAAGCCGCTGCCGACGATGCGGCAGACGCCATGAAGGACGCGGGCGACGCCGCCAAAGAGGCAGTCGACGGCCAATAGTCCCTCGTTTCGTCGCGCACACGGCCCTGCACCAGCGGGCCGTGGCGCACCGGGCGTCTCACACTACCGGCGTGAGCATCAGCATCAGGCTGCAGATCAAACCCACCGCCCACACCAGGCTGCGTTGCCAGTGCCAATCGGCCCAATAGCACAGCAGATAGAGCACCCGCGCGACCACGAAGGTCACTGCCAAGCCATCCACTAGCAGCCCTTGGGTGTCGGTCACATGAGCCATCAACACACCCACAGCGAACAAGGGGAATGCCTCGAAACTGTTCAGGTGGGCGGCCAGGGCCCGGGCGCCGAAACCTGTCAGGTGCGACTGTTGAGTACGCGGGTGGCGATTGTCATAGCGACCACCCTGCTCTTGCATCGCCTTGGCCACCGGAGCCTTGGCCAGAAAGATCAGCAGTGCGCTGATGAAGATGCACCAGAACGGCAGGCTCACTCGCTCTTCTCCTTACTCGCTTCGAACATCGGGGTCTGGGTGTAGACCATCACCTCCAGCACGTCGGAATGAAACTCGCGACGATATAGCACCACCACCACGCCACTGGTCACCAGCATGAAGCACCAAGGGTTGATGAACCAGGCCAGTGTCGCCATGCCGAAGTAATAGGCCCGCAGCCCATAGTTGAACTGGTTGGCGGCCATCGAGATCACCCGCGCGGTCCGCACGGCATAGGCATTGCGTTCCTGCTCGGTGACATGCCGCTCCCCGGCCATGGGCGCCGACCCCACCAACACCGCCGAGAAGTTGTACTGACGCATGCACCAGCTGAAGGTGAAGAAGGCGTAGACGAAGATCACGCCCAGACACAACAGCTTGACCTCGGACATTTCCCGGCTGGCGACCTGCACGAAAGGCAGGTCGGCGAGTAGCGACACCGCGCGGTCGGAGGCGCCGAGCACGGTGAAGATACCGGCCAGGATGATCAGGGTGCTGGAAGCGAAGAACGAGGCATTGCGCTCCAGATTGCCGATCACGTTGGCATCGGCAATACGGTTGTCCCGCAGCAGCATGCGGCGCATCCAGTCTTCGCGGTACAGGTGCAGGACACTGGCCAGACAGGGGGTGCTACGCCCTTTTGCATGTGCATAGCGGGTATAGCCCCCCCAACACAGCAGAAACCAAAGAATGGCCAGCAACTGCTGCCACAGGTTGTTATCGATGATGCCCATGATTCCCCCCAACAGAGGCGTCATTATAGCCAGCAAGTATTACTACCGCTGGCTTATGCATTTTTACCCGAAGGTTTTCCATGCCCACCCTGTCCTCCGAGAAAGCAGTCCCAGCAGTCAAGATTCTTGGCGCCGTACGGTGATTGCAAAGCGCCTGCATCTGGACGAAGCTGTAATGCGCATAGCCGAATATGCAGAGGGTCCTTGACCTGCGCCGCTCAAGCGCATTCATTGTCGCTACGACAGGAAGTCCGAGTCATCACTGCTTAAGGAGAGTCGCAGTGTCCATACAGCGCCTGTTTTCCTTTATCTTTGCCACCATCATCGCCTGCACCGCCTTACTGGCGCTCCTGGTTTTCCTGATGATCGAAAACCAGCACCGGTTGACCGAGAGCCAGACGAACCGTTACCAGTCCTATCTGCTGGCGGACGAACTGAGACAAAGCTCCGACGATCTCACTCGCCTGGCGCGTACCTACGCCGTCAGCGGCGAGGCGCGCTACGAACAGCAGTACTGGCAGGTGCTAGACATCCGCAATGGCAAGCTAGCGCGTCCGCAGCAATACGAGCGGCTGTACTGGGACTTCCTGGCCGCCGGTCAGGCCGCACCGCGAGCCGATGGCGAACGCGCGCCCCTGCTCGAGCTGATGCGCCGCCAAGGCTTCACCCAGGCCGAACTGGACAAGCTGGCGGAGGCCCAGGCCAATTCGGATACCCTGGTGCTGATCGAAACCGAGGCCATGAACGCGGTCAAAGGGCGCTTCGCCGACGGCCAGGGTGGTTTTACCCGCCAAGGCGAACCCGACCTGGCCCTCGCCAGTCGACTGATGCACGACGACACCTACCATCGGGAGAAGTCCAAGGTCATGCAGCCGGTCGACGCCTTCTATGCCCTGCTCGACCGGCGCACCGGCGATGCCGTGGCGCACCATTCGCGGGTCGGTGAGCGCTACATGCTCGCCGTGTCCCTGATGGTCGCGCTGCTGATTGTGGTATCGGCCGTGGGCATCTTCGCGATTCGGCGCAAGGTCAGTGGCGCCTTGTTGCGCCTGAGTGACGAGGCGCGCAAGGTCGCCGCCGGTGAGCTGGGCGCTCGTCTCGACGAGCGGAGCGGCGGAGAGTTCGGCGTACTGTCGCACTCATTCGGCCAGATGGTGGGCAAGCTGCGGGAGATCGTCAGCAATGTATTGAGCTCCAGCAACCAGCTGAGCGTTTCCGCCTCGCAGCTGACCAGCACCACCGCATCGACCCAACACAACCTGCAGCAGCAGGAACTGCACACCACCGAGGTGGCCGCCGCCATGACCGAGATGGCGGCCACTGTGCAGGAAGTCGCCCGCCACTCGACACACACCGCCGAAGCCGCGCAACGTGCCGATCAGGCCGCCAATTCGGGCCAGCAACAGGTTGCACAAATGGTCGAGTCCATCGGTGCCCTGTCCCATGACATCGGCGCTGCCACAGCCGCCGTACAGGCCCTGGCGCAAGATACGGCCGATATCGGCGGCATTCTCGACGTGATACGCAGCATCGCCGACCAGACCAATCTGCTGGCCCTCAACGCCGCCATCGAAGCCGCCCGCGCCGGCGAGCAGGGCCGGGGGTTCGCCGTGGTAGCCGATGAGGTGCGCTCATTGGCCAAACGCACCCAGGACTCCACCATGGAGATACGGGAAATGATCGAGCGCCTGCAAGGTCGCGCGCAAAAAGCCTCCGAGGCCATGACTCAGAGCCGCACCCAGGCAGAGTCGGGAGCCAGCCAGGCACTCGAGGCCGGTCGGGCCCTGGAAACCATCACCGACGCCAATCGCGAAATCAGCGAGATGGCGGCGCAGATTGCCAGCGCCGCCGAACAACAGGCCGCTGTCGCCCAGGACATCAGTGAACGTATCCAGATGATCCGCGACCTCGCCAGCGGCAATGCCGAGGGTTCGAACGAAGTCACCGAAGCCAGCCATAGCTTGGCGCAGCTGGCGGAGCAGCTGAATCTGCAGGTTCGCCACTTCAACCTGGACGAGCGCACCGGCTGAAGACATCGAACGCCGCGCGAAAGCGCTGCTCCGGCTCAGGTGACGGGCGCCAACCCGCCACCTGGGCCACTTTCAGGGCGGTGCTCAGGCAGTCACGCTTTGCGGCTCGCCGAGCAGCCGATCGACTATCGCGACCACCAGCAGCGTACCCAGCACCGGCACCAGCCAGCCAAGACCATGCTCGGCCAACGGCAACTCGGCAAACAGTGCGGGCACCCACTGCTTGAACCCGGCCGCACCGAGCGCGTCCACCAGGCCGAAGATCAGCGCGACCAGCATGACCGGCACGAAGATCCGCCGAGGCGATAACCACAGGCCATCGAACAGACTCAAGGCCACCAGAACGATCGCCAGGGGATAGAGGCCGACCAGCACAGGCACGGAGACGCTGATCAACTGCGTCAGGCCCTGGTTCGCCACTACCAGGCTGAACAGGCCGAACGCCACCACCACGGTGCGGTAGGAGACCGGCAGCAGATCGCTGAAGAACTCGCCACAGGCCGTCAACAGGCCGACCGCCGTGGTCAGGCAGGCCAAGGTGATTACCAGGGCGAGCAACAGGCTGCCGGTCGTACCGAAGCTGTGCTGCACGTAGGCCGTGAGTATCTGCACGCCGTTCTGCGCCTCGCCGGCGATGCCCTGGCTGGTCGCCCCGAGGTAGAACAGCGCCAGATAGACCAGCGACAGGCCCAGGGCGGCGATCAGGCCGGCGATCACCGAGTAGCGCGTGATCAAGCCTCGCTCGCTTACGCCGCGGTCGCGGATCGCCGTGGCGATGACGATGCCGAACACCAGCGCGCCGAGGGTGTCCATGGTCAGGTAGCCCTGCAGGAAGCCCTGGACGAAGGGCGCCGAGCGGTAGGCCTCGGCAGCCTCGCCAACACTGCCGGCCGGCGCGAACAGGGCCGCACCGCCGAGCACCAGCAACCCCGCCAGCAACACCGGGGTGATGAACTTGCCGATGCGGTCCACCAGGCGCCCGGGATTGAGCGACAGGAACAGCACCGCGGCGAAGTAGGCCAGGCTGTAGACCAGCAAGGGCGTACCACTGTTGCCGGTAAACGGTGCCACGCCCATCTCGAAGGAAACCACGGCGGTACGCGGGGTGGCGAACAACGGGCCGATGGCCAGGTACACGGCCACCGCGAACAGCACGCCGGCGCGCCGCCCCAGCGGCGCAGTCAGCAAGGCCATGCCGCCGCCTACGCGGGCCAGCGCCACGATGGTCAGCAACGGCAGGCCGACCCCGGTCAGGAGAAAGCCCAGCGCCGCCGATCCGAGATGTTCGCCCGCAGCCATGCCGGCGCTGGGCGGAAAGATGATGTTGCCGGCGCCGAGGAACAGCGCGAAGGTCATGAAGCCAAGGGCCAGGAGATCCGAGCCTTTCAAACGAGTCATAGAGGGGAATACCACAGGCAGAAAGTTTTTAAGTTCCGAGGGTTTCCCGAGGGGTCGGGGGAAACGTCGCTCCGCCGCTTAAGCGGAACCGCTGGTGCACTCTATGCCCCTTGTGGAGGCAGCGCGCCGCGAGCCTAACGACATCGTCGCGCCAACGGCAGAGAGAGCGGTCAGACTGTCGAACCGATGCAACTCGCTGTCGCATGGATGACAGGTTCTATCGGGGCCTAAACGCAAGAGGCCGCCCGAAGGCGGCCTCTTGTTCAGCCAGACACCCTTAGGCGTTTTTGGCTTCCCAACCGGTCAGCTCGGCCAGGGCCTTGCCGATGTCGGCCAGGGAACGCACGGTCTTCACGCCGGCGTCCTGCAGGGCGGCGAACTTCTCGTCCGCAGTGCCCTTGCCGCCGGAGATGATGGCGCCGGCGTGGCCCATGCGCTTGCCCGGAGGGGCAGTCACACCGGCGATGTAGGACACCACCGGCTTGGTCACGTTGGCCTTGATGAAGGCCGCGGCTTCTTCCTCGGCCGAACCGCCGATCTCGCCGATCATCACGATCGCCTCGGTCTTCGGGTCTTCCTGGAACAGCTTGAGGATGTCGATGAAGTTCGAGCCCGGGATCGGGTCGCCGCCGATGCCCACGCAAGTGGACTGGCCGAAGCCCGCATCGGTGGTCTGCTTCACGGCTTCATAGGTCAGGGTGCCGGAGCGCGACACGATACCGACCTTGCCCGGCAGGTGGATGTGACCGGGCATGATGCCGATCTTGCACTCGCCGGGGGTGATCACGCCCGGGCAGTTCGGGCCGATCAGGCGCACGCCCAGCTCGTCGCACTTGACCTTGGCTTCCAGCATGTCGATGGTCGGGATGCCTTCGGTGATGCAGACGATCAGCTTGATGCCGCCGAACGCCGCCTCGAGGATGGAATCCTTGCAGAACGGAGCCGGAACGTAGATCACCGAGGCTTCGGCGCCGGTGGCTTCCACGGCTTCCTTGACGGTGTTGAACACCGGCAGGCCGAGGTGGGTGCTGCCGCCCTTGCCCGGGGTCACGCCGCCAACCATCTTGGTGCCGTAGGCGATGGCCTGTTCGGAGTGGAAGGTGCCCTGCGAGCCGGTGAAGCCCTGGCAGATAACCTTGGTGTCTTTATTGATCAGGATGCTCATTACTTACCCTCCGCGGCCTTGACGACTTGCTGGGCAGCGTCGGTCAGACTGGTTGCTGCAATGATGTTCAGACCGCTTTCGGCCAGGACCTTGGCGCCCAGCTCGGCGTTGTTGCCTTCGAGACGAACCACGACCGGGATCTTCACACCGACTTCTTTCACCGCGCCGATGATGCCTTCGGCGATCATGTCGCAACGCACGATGCCGCCGAAGATGTTGACCAACACGGCTTTGACGTTGTCGTCGGAGAGGATGATCTTGAACGCCTCGGTCACGCGCTCTTTGGTCGCGCCGCCGCCTACGTCGAGGAAGTTGGCCGGCTGACCGCCGTGCAGGTTGACGATGTCCATGGTGCCCATGGCCAGGCCGGCACCGTTGACCATGCAGCCGATGTTACCTTCCAGCGCGACGTAGTTCAGTTCCCACTTCTGCGCATGGGCTTCACGCGGATCGTCCTGGGACGGATCGTGCATGGCGCGCAGCTTGGGCTGACGGTACATGGCGTTGGAGTCGATGTTGATCTTGGCGTCCAGGCAGTGCAGGTTACCGTCGGCCTTGATCACCAGCGGGTTGACTTCCAGCAGGGCCAGGTCGTAGTCCTGGAACAGCTTGGCCAGGCCAACGAAGATGTGGGTGAACTGCTTGATCTGATCGCCTTCCAGGCCCAGCTGGAACGCCAGCTCGCGGCCCTGGTACGGCTGCGCGCCGACCAGCGGATCGACGGTGGCCTTGAGGATCTTCTCGGGGGTTTCATGGGCCACTTTCTCGATGTCCACGCCACCTTCGGTGGAGGCCATGAACACGATGCGGCGGCTGGAACGGTCGACGACCGCGCCCAGGTAGAGTTCCTTGGCGATGTCGGTGCAGGACTCGACCAGGATCTTGCTGACCGGCTGACCGTTGGCGTCGGTCTGGTAGGTCACCAGGCGCTTGCCCAGCCAGTTGGCGGCGAAGGCCTTGGCGTCTTCTTTGCTCTTGACCAGCTTCACGCCGCCCGCTTTACCGCGGCCGCCGGCATGTACCTGAGCCTTTACGACCCACTCGGTGCCGCCAATTTTCTCGCAGGCTGCTGCCGCTTCTTCCGGGGTGTCTACGGCGAAGCCCTTGGATACGGGCAGGCCGTACTCAGCGAACAGCTGCTTACCCTGATACTCGTGGAGATTCATGCTTGTCTACCGTCTTCGTTTGGGTATTGCGCATTCGGTGCTGCACTTGTGGTGCCGCACCACCTGTGACCGCCTTCGAGGGCAGTCCGACGTACGTTCCGCGCCAGGCCTGGGCCGACGCGGGCAGATCGCCGTGGTTCTTCTTATCCAACGGTCGCCGGCCTCGACCCTCCCCGAGGAGCTCGGTCAGGCCGGCGACACAACGCCAGTGACTCAGCGCTTCTTGCGGTTGGCGATGTGAATGGCGCCGCCGTTGACCGCCAGGGCCGCTTCGTGCAGCGCCTCGGACAGGGTCGGGTGGGAGAACACCATCATCCCCAGGTCCTCGGCACTGGTGCCGAATTCCATGCCGATCGCGCCCTGCTGGACCAGTTCGGCGGCGCTCGGGCCGATCACGTGAACGCCCAGTACGCGGTCGGTCTTGGCATCGGCGATGACCTTGACCAGACCACCGGTGTCGTTGGCCGCCATGGCCCGGCCGCTGGCGGCGAAGGGGAAGGTGCCGACATTGACTTCGACGCCCTCGCCCTTGAGCTGCTGCTCGGTCTTGCCCACCCACGCGATTTCCGGATGGGTATAGATCACCGAGGGGATCAGATCGTAGTTCATCTGCGCCTTGTGCCCGGCGATGCGCTCGGCAACCATCACACCCTCTTCCGAGGCCTTGTGGGCGAGCATCGCGCCGCGCACCACGTCACCGATGGCGTAGACGCCCGGTACGCTGGTGGCGCACTGGTCGTCGACGTAGATGAAGCCGCGCTCGTCCAGATCCACACCGCTGTCCGACGCCAGCAGGTCGGTGGTCACCGGGCGACGGCCGACGGCTACGATCAGCTTGTCGAAGGTCATCTGCTGCTCGCCATCGGCATCGGTGAAGGTCACGGTGACCTGCTTCTTCTTCACCTCGGAACCGGTCACCCGGGCGCCCAGACGAATCTTCAGACCCTGCTTGGTCAGGGTCTTCATGGCTTCCTTGGCGATCTGCTCGTCGGCGGCCGGGAGGAACTTGTCCAGCGCCTCGATCACCGTGACCTCGGCGCCCAGGCGCGACCATACCGAACCCAGTTCCAGGCCGATCACGCCGGCACCGATGACGCCGAGCTTCTTCGGCACGCTCTGGAATTCCAGGGCGCCGGTGGAGTCGACGATGACGTCCTGGTCCACCGGGGCCGGTGGGATGTCCACCGGCTTGGAGCCGGAGGCGAGGATCACGTTAGCGGCCTCGACGATCTGGGTGGATCCGTCCAGGGCGGTGACTTCCACCTGCTTGCCGGCCAGCAGCTTGCCGTGGCCTTCCAGCAGGGTCACGCCGTTGGCCTTGAACAGGGTGCTCACGCCGCCGGTGAGGTTCTTCACGATGTTAGCCTTGCGACCGATCATCGCCGGGACGTCGATGGTCACGCCCTTGGCTTCGATGCCGTGAACGGCGAAACCTTCCTGTGCCTCATGATACTTCCAGGAGCTGTCCAGCAGCGCCTTGGAGGGAATGCAACCGACGTTCAGGCAGGTACCGCCGAGGGCGATCTTGCCTTGTTTATCCTGGTACTTCTCGATGCACGCGGTCTTCAGACCGAGCTGGGCTGCTTTGATCGCGGCTACATAGCCACCAGGGCCGGCACCGATGACTACCACGTCGAATTTCTGGGTCATAACTCATTCCTTTTCGGATGAAAGCGACGGCCCCTTGTGGGGGCCGTCGCACTCAGGACAAACGGATTAGATATCCAGCAGCAGACGCGCCGGGTCTTCCAGCAGGTCTTTCATGGTAACCAGGAAGGTCACGGCTTCCTTACCATCGATCAGGCGGTGGTCGTAAGACAGCGCCAGGTACATCATCGGCAGGATGACCACCTGACCGTTCACCGCCATCGGGCGCTCCTGAATCTTGTGCATGCCGAGGATCGCGGTCTGCGGCGGGTTGACGATCGGCGTCGACAGCAGCGAACCGAACACGCCACCGTTGGAGATGGTGAAGGTACCGCCGGTCATGTCCTCGATGGTCAGCTTGCCGTCTTTGGCCTTCTTGCCGAAGCCGGCGATGGTGCCCTCGATCTCCGCCAGGCTCATGTGCTCGGCGTTGCGCAGCACCGGCACCACCAGACCGCGGTCGCTGGACACGGCCACGCCGATATCCTGATAGCCGTGGTAGACGATGTCGCTACCGTCGATCGAAGCGTTGACGCCCGGCTGGCGCTTGAGCGCCTCGGTAGCCGCCTTGACGAAGAAGGACATGAAGCCCAGACGCACGCCGTCGTGCTTCTTCTCGAACAGGTCCTTGTACTTGGAGCGCAGCTCCATGATCGGCTTCATGTTGACTTCGTTGAAGGTGGTCAGCATGGCCATGGAGGACTGGGCCTCGACCAGGCGCTCGGCGACCTTGGCCCGCAGGCGGGTCATCGGCACGCGCTTCTCGACGCGGTCGCCGGCCTCCAGCTTCGGCGCGGCCGCCGCGGCTGCAGGCTTGGCGGTCGGTGCAGCGGCCGGGGCCTTCTTCTTGGCCTCGACGGCGGCGACCACGTCTTCCTTGGTCACCCGGCCACCCTTGCCGGTGCCGGCGATGCTGTTCGGATCGATACCGTTCTCTTCGGCCAGCTTGCGTGCAGCCGGCGAGAGGATCGCGTCGTCGTCCGCAGCAGCCGGCGCGGCGGCCTGAGCAGCAGGAGCGGCGGCCTGGGCGGCCGGCGCGGCGGCCACGCCACCCGCGGTCAGCTTGCCGAGCAGCTCGCCGCTGAGCACGGTGTCGCCTTCGTTCTTGACGATCTCGGCGAGCACGCCATCGGCCTCGGCCAGGACTTCCATCACCACCTTGTCGGTTTCGATGTCAACGATCAGCTCATCGCGCTTGACCGCCTCCCCCGGCTTCTTGTGCCAGGTCGCAACGGTGCCGTCGGCAACCGACTCCGGGAAGGTAGGCGCTTTGATCTCGATAGCCATTATGTGTGGTTCCTTAAATTCGGTTTCTTCAGCGAGGCGGCCGTGGCGGACCGCCTCTTTTGGGCGAAGGCGTTAAACGGTAAAGGCGTCTTGCAGCAGTTTCTCCTGCTGCTCGGCGTGCATCGAGGCGTAGCCGCAGGCCGGCGCAGCGGAGCCTTCGCGACCGGCGTACTCGAGGAACAGCGTCTTCTTGTGCGCAGTGGCGACACGGCGCATGTGATGCTGACTGCAGTACCAGGCCCCCTGGTTCATCGGCTCTTCCTGACACCAGACGATGTGTTTGAGGTTCTTGTACGGCGCCATGACCTCGGCCAGATCGTCTTCCGGGAAGGGATAGAGCTGCTCGATGCGCACGATGGCGATGTCCTGGCGCTCCTCGGCCCGGCGCTTCTCCAGCAGGTCGTAGTAGACCTTGCCGCTGCACAGGATCAGGCGTTCGACCTTCTTCGGGTCGAGCGTATCGAGTTCCGGAATCACCGTCTGGAACGAACCCTCGGCCAGGTCCTCCAGGGTCGAGATGGCCAGCTTGTGGCGCAGCAACGACTTGGGCGACAGCACCACCAGCGGCTTGCGCAGCGGGCGGATGACCTGACGACGCAGCAGGTGGTAGATCTGCGCCGGGGTGGTCGGCACGCACACCTGCATGTTGTGCTCGGCACACAGCTGCAGGAAGCGCTCCAGGCGCGCCGAGCTGTGCTCGGGTCCTTGCCCCTCATAGCCATGGGGCAGCAGCATGGTCAGGCCGCACAGTCGGCCCCACTTGTGCTCGCCGCTGGAGATGAACTGGTCGAACACCACCTGGGCACCGTTGGCGAAGTCGCCGAACTGCGCTTCCCAGATCACCAGGGCATTGGGCTGGGTGGTGGCATAGCCGTACTCGAAGGCCAGTACGGCTTCTTCCGAGAGGAAGGAGTCGTACAGATCGAACTTCGGCTGGCCGGCATACAGGTTCTGCAGCGGCAGGTAGGTACTGGCGTCCTTCTGGTTGTGCAGCGCCGCATGGCGGTGCGAGAAGGTGCCGCGGCCGATGTCCTGGCCGGTCATGCGAATCGGATGACCTTCGAACAACAGGGTGGCGTAGGCCATGGTTTCGGCATAGCCCCAGTTGATCGGCAGCGCACCGGCGCCCATCTTCTGACGGTCCTCGAGGATCTTCGCCACCTGACGCTGAACCACGAAGCCTTCCGGGATCTCCAGCAGCTTGTTGGAGAGGTCCTGCAGGGTCTTCAGGTCGAAGCGGGTGTCGTGACGCGCGGTCCAGGCATGCCCCAGGTACGGCCGCCAGTCGACGAACAGTTCCTTGTTCGGCTCCTTGACCAGGCTCTTGACCACGTGCTGGCCGTTGTCCAGCGCGGTACGGTAGTCGTCGATCTTGGCCTGCACCTCGTCGGCCGAATGGCTGACCGCGCTGGTCAGCGACTCGGCGTACAGCTCGCGGGTGGTGCGCTGCTTGGCGATCTGCTGGTACATCAGCGGCTGGGTACCGGAGGGCTCGTCGGCCTCGTTGTGGCCGCGGCGACGGTAGCAGACCAGGTCGATGACCACGTCGCGCTTGTACTGCATGCGGTAGTCGACGGCCAGCTGGGTGACGAACAGCACGGCCTCCGGATCGTCGCCGTTCACGTGGAAGATCGGCGCCTGGATCATCTTCGCCACGTCGGTGCAGTACTCGGTGGAGCGCGAGTCTTCCGCACGGCTGGTGGTGAAGCCGACCTGGTTGTTGATCACGATGTGGATGGTGCCGCCCGTCTTGAAGCCACGGGTCTGCGACATCTGGAAGGTTTCCATGACCACGCCCTGACCGGCGAACGCCGCATCGCCGTGGATGGAAATCGGCAGCACCTTGTCGCCGGACAGGTCATTGCGACGATCCTGACGCGCACGCACCGAGCCCTCGACCACCGGAGAGACGATTTCCAGGTGCGAGGGGTTGAACGCCAGCGCCAGGTGCACTTCGCCGCCTGCGGTCATGACGTTGGAGGAGAAGCCCTGGTGGTATTTCACGTCACCCGAGCTGAGGCCCTCGACCTTCTTGCCCTCGAACTCGTCGAACAGGTCGCGCGGGTTCTTGCCGAAGGTGTTGACCAGTACGTTCAGACGGCCGCGGTGGGCCATGCCGATGACGATTTCCTTGGTGCCGTAGGAACCGGAGCGCTGGATCACTTCGTCCAGCAGCGGGATCAGGCTTTCGCCCCCCTCCAGACCGAAGCGCTTGGTGCCCGGGTATTTGGTACCCAGGTACTTCTCCAGGCCTTCGGCGGCGGTCAGGCGCTCGAGCAGGTGGCCCTGCACCTCGGGGGAGAATTGCGGACGGCCGCGCACGCTTTCCAGGCGTTGCTGGAACCAGCTGCGCTGCTCGGAATCGACGATATGGGTGAACTCGGCGCCTATGGTGCGGCAATATGTCTGCTGCAAAGCATCGCGAATTTCGCGCAGAGTAGCCTCTTCCTTGCCGATGAACAGGCCACCGGTGCGGAAGGTGGTGTCCAGGTCGGCATCGGTCAGGCCATAGTGGTTGATCGCCAGATCGGCCGGCACAGGACGCTGCCAGAGCCCCAAGGGGTCCAGCTTGGCGGCCTGGTGGCCACGCATGCGATAGGCCTGAATCATCCGCAGCACTTCGACCTGCTTCTTCTCGTGCTCGCTGCTCACGCTACCGGCGGACACCGGTTGGGCGCGGCGCTGGTTCTTGGCGAGCAGGACGAAATGATCGCGAATCGTCGAGTGCGATACGTCTGTGGCGGCGCTGCCGTCGCTCGGCAACTTCTGGAAGTAGGTGCGCCACTCTTCTGGCACAGCGTTGGGATCGTGCAGGTAGAGCTCATAGAGCTCTTCCACGTAGGCAGCGTTGCCACCAGATAGGTGGGCACTGTCCCACATGCGCTGCATCACGCTTTCTTGCATGCTTGGTCACCCTCAGTAAGGGGACTCCATCGGCGTGAAAACCGCATGGCTTTTCGAAGTCCTGAAGCAGCGACTTCGGTAAAGCCACCACGGATCCCGCAGATAGTCCGGGTACCAGCCCGGAGGCCCCTGCTGGTCGTCATATTTTTCAAATAAGAACCACGGCTTTGTGGGCTGTGGCTCTGGCTTAAACTGCGACGCCGGGTTGAGGCCGACGCCGCAGGTGCAACGGGTCTTGCAAACAGCTGAGAATCAGGTACCGCTTTGCAGCAACATGTTACGCACGTGACCGATGGCCTTGGTCGGGTTGAGTCCCTTGGGGCACACGTTCACGCAATTCATGATGCCGCGGCAGCGGAACACGCTGAACGGGTCATCCAATGCGGCCAGACGCTCTTCGGTCTTGGTGTCGCGGCTGTCGGCCAGGAAGCGGTAGGCCTGCAACAGCGCGGCGGGACCGAGGAACTTGTCCGGGTTCCACCAGAACGACGGGCAGCTGGTCGAGCAGCAGGCACACAGGATGCACTCGTACAGGCCGTCCAGCTTCTCGCGCTCTTCCGGCGACTGCAGGCGCTCGATGGCCGGCGCCGGGGTGTCGTTCTGCAGGAACGGCTGCACCTTCTCGTACTGCTTGTAGAAGATGCTCATATCGACGACCAGGTCACGGATCACCGGCAGGCCCGGCAGCGGACGAATCACCAGCTTGCCGCCCTTGAGCCCGGCAGCCGAGATCGGCGTGATACAGGCCAGGCCGTTCTTGCCGTTGATGTTCATACCGTCGGAACCGCACACGCCCTCACGGCAGGAGCGACGGTAGGAGAAACCCTCGTCCTGCTCTTTGATCAGCGCCAGTACGTCGAGGACCATGATGTCCTTGCCGCCGGTGTCGACCTGGAAGTCCTGCATGAACGGCGCAGCGTCCTGCTCCGGGTTGTAGCGATAAACACTGACTTGCAACATAGCGGCCACCCTTAATAAGTCCGAACCTTGGGTTCAAACGCCGGCACTGTCTTCGGCGCGAAGTTGACGGCGCGCTTGCTCACGCGCTTCTCACCCGGGAAATACAGGGAGTGGCACAGCCAGTTCTCGTCATCGCGCTCTTCGAAGTCTTCGCGGGCATGGGCACCACGGGATTCCTTGCGGACTTCCGCTGCCACCGCGGTCGCCTCGGCCACCTCGAGCAGGTTCTGCAGCTCCAGCGCCTCGATACGCGCCGTGTTGAAGGCCTGGCTCTTGTCGGCGATCTTGACGTTGGCGATGCGTTCGCGCAGGTCGGACAGCTGCTGGATGCCCTTCTGCATGTACTCGCCGGTGCGGAACACGCCGAAGTAGTTCTGCATGCAGTTCTGCAACTCCTTGCGCAGCGGCGCGACTTCTTCGCCGGTGGTGCGCTCGTTGACTCCCGCCAGGCGGGCCAGGGACTGCTCAATGTCGGTTGCGGAAGCACCGCGGACCTCGACGCCTTCCTTCAGCGCCTTTTCCAGGTGCAGGCCGGCGGCGCGACCGAACACCACCAGGTCGAGCAGCGAGTTGCCGCCCAGGCGGTTGGCACCGTGGACCGACACGCAAGCTACTTCGCCCACGGCGAACAGGCCTTCGATGATCTTGTCATTGCCGTTGGCATCTTGGGTGATGGCCTGGCCGTGGATGTTGGTGGCCACGCCGCCCATCATATAGTGGCAGGTTGGGACCACCGGCACCGGTGCGACGACCGGGTCGACATGAGCGAAGGTCTTCGACAGTTCGCAGATGCCCGGCAGGCGGCTGTGCAGCACTTCCTCGCCGAGGTGATCCAGCTTGAGCATCACGTGGTCGCCTTCCGGACCACAGCCATTGCCGGCAATGATCTCCTTGACCATGGAGCGGGCGACCACGTCGCGTCCGGCCAGGTCCTTGGCGTTCGGCGCATAGCGCTCCATGAAGCGTTCGCCGTGCTTGTTGATCAAGTAGCCGCCCTCGCCGCGGCAACCCTCGGTCACCAGCACGCCGGCGCCGGCGATACCGGTCGGGTGGAACTGCCACATCTCGATGTCCTGCACCGGCACGCCGGCACGCAGGGCCATGCCGACACCGTCACCGGTGTTGATCAGGGCGTTGGTGGTGGAGGCATAGATGCGACCGGCGCCGCCGGTGGCCAGTACCACGGCCTTGGAGCGGATGTAGACGGTTTCACCGGTTTCCAGGCAGATGGCGATGACACCGACGATGGCACCGTCCTGGTTCTTCACCAGGTCGACCGCGTACCACTCGTTGAGGAACGAGGTGCCGGCCTTGAGGTTGGCCTGGTACAGGGTGTGCAGCAGGGCGTGACCGGTACGATCGGCCGCGGCGCAGGTACGGGCAGCCTGGCCGCCCTTGCCGAAGTCCTTGGACTGGCCGCCGAACGGACGCTGATAGATGCGGCCCTGCTCGGTACGGGAGAACGGCAGGCCCATGTGCTCCAGCTCGAACACGGCCTCAGGCCCTACGGAGCACATGTACTCGATCGCGTCCTGGTCACCGATGTAGTCGGAACCCTTGACGGTGTCGTACATGTGCCAGCGCCAATCGTCGTTCGGGTCGGCCGAGGCGATGGCACAGGTGATGCCGCCCTGAGCGGAAACGGTGTGGGAGCGAGTCGGAAAGACCTTGGTGACCACCGCGGTCTTGTGGCCGCCCTGGGCCAGTTGCAGCGCTGCGCGCATGCCGGCGCCGCCGCCACCTACGATGATGGCGTCATAAGAAAGTGTACGAATGCTAGTCATGGATCAGATACCCCAAAGAATCTGCACGCCCCAGACGAAAAACGCGAACATGGCAATGCCACACGCGGCCTGGAAGAGAAAACGCACGGCAGTCGCCGACTTGCCCAGCGCCATCGGCGTCAGGTAGTCGGTGGAAATCGTCCACATGCCGACCCAGGCGTGGGCGCTGAGCGCCACCAGAGCCAGCAGACTGAAGATGCGCATTGCAGTACCGGAGAACAGACCATGCCATTCGGCATAACCCATGCCAGGATTAACGATTACGAAACCCAGCAGGAACAACACATAAGCCGCGAGCACGACCGCAGACACCCGCTGAGCCATCCAGTCATAGAGGCCCGAACGCGAGAAATTCGTGACATTGGTTACCATATCCACACCCCCAGCAGCAGGATCACGACCACCGAAACGGCGATGACGATTTGCGAGCCCAGCTTGCCGCCTTCCAGCGTCTCACCGATGCCCATGTCCATGATCAAGTGGCGCACACCGGCCACCAGGTGGTACAGCAGAGCGGACAGCAGACCCCAGATCACGAACTTGGCCAGCGGACTGGTCAGGCATTCCTTCACCTGGGCAAAGCCCTCTTCCGAAGCCAGCGACTTGTCGAGGCCGAACAGCAGTACGGCAATACCGACGAAGAGGATGACACCGGAGATACGGTGAAGAATGGACGTGTAAGCGGTGACTGGGAGTTTGATAGTCCTAAGGTCTAGGTTTACAGGTCGTTGGCTATTCACGGCTTTTTTATCACACTGAGAGCCCCTAACTAGCAGGGCAAAGTTGTCGGGAAGTGCACTGGTCAGGTACCCATCACCCAAGGAGTGACGACCGCTTCGAATGGGGCCAAAGCCCCCGGCGGTCGGGCGCAGAGTATAGACAGTTAGGTTACTAATGACAACGCAAAGCCCCCCACCAAAATGCTCATTGCACTGCCCCGGCAAAAGGCGTAAATGGCGGCCTTTTTTCGCGAAAAACCGCCCTCAAACCCTTCTAGTGCCTGACTTTTCGCAAATTGACTTTCGGATTTATCTCACTATAGTGGTGCGGGCCCTGCGTGGGGGGCTGACAGATGATTTCAAGCATAACTAGGAGGCCACCCATGGCTGACAAAAAAGCGCAGTTGATCATCGAGGGCGCAGCCCCCGTCGAACTGCCCGTCCTAACCGGCACCGTTGGTCCCGATGTAATAGACGTACGGGGCCTGACCGCCACGGGCCGTTTCACCTTTGATCCTGGCTTTATGTCCACCGCCTCGTGCGAGTCGAAGATCACCTATATCGACGGCGACCAGGGCGTTCTGCTGCACCGCGGCTACCCCATCGAGCAGCTGGCCGACAACTCCGACTATCTGGAAACCTGCTACCTGCTGCTCAACGGCGAGCTGCCGAACGTGGAGCAGAAGGCCGCCTTCGTCAGCTCCATCAAGAACCACACCATGGTGCACGAGCAGCTGAAGACCTTCTTCAACGGCTTCCGCCGCGACGCCCACCCCATGGCCATCATGTGTGGCGTGGTCGGCGCCCTGTCGGCCTTCTACCACGACTCCCTGGACATCAATAACCCGCAGCACCGCGACATCTCCGCGATGCGCCTGATCGCCAAGATGCCGACCCTGGCCGCCATGGTTTACAAGTACTCCATGGGCCAACCGATGATGTATCCGCGCAACGACCTGAACTACGCGGAAAACTTCCTGCACATGATGTTCAACACCCCGTGCGAGATCAAACCGATCAGCCCGGTGCTGGCCAAGGCGATGGACAAGATCTTCATCCTCCACGCCGACCATGAGCAGAACGCCTCGACCTCGACCGTGCGCCTGGCCGGCTCGTCCGGCGCCAACCCGTTCGCCTGCATCGCCGCCGGTATCGCCGCCCTCTGGGGCCCGGCCCACGGCGGCGCCAACGAAGCCGTGCTGAGCATGCTCGACGAGATCGGCGACGTGTCCAATATCGACACCTTCATCGCCAGGGCCAAGGACAAGAACGACCCGTTCAAGCTGATGGGCTTCGGTCACCGCGTGTACAAGAACCGCGACCCCCGCGCCACCGTGATGAAGCAGACCTGCGACGAAGTGCTGGCCGAGCTCGGCATCACCAACGACCCGCAACTGGCACTGGCCATGCGCCTGGAAGAGATCGCCCTGACCGATCCCTACTTCAAGGAGCGCAACCTCTACCCGAACGTCGACTTCTACTCGGGCATCATCCTCAAGGCGATCGGCATTCCGACCAGCATGTTCACCGTGATCTTCGCCCTGGCGCGGACCGTCGGCTGGATCTCGCACTGGAAGGAAATGCTCTCCAGCCCGTACAAGATCGGCCGTCCGCGCCAACTGTACACCGGCCATCCACAGCGCGACCTGCCGCGCTAAGCGGCGTCTGCACTGCAACAAAAAGGCTGCCTCGGCAGCCTTTTTTGCATCTGGAGCTTCGGAAACTCGACGCTGGAGGGTTCCTCACACGGCCAGCGCACCCAGGACCAGCCCGTCCCCGCTCAACTGGCCAGCGCCGTGCTCTGCTCCAGCCATCCCAGCAGCCGAATGGCCTCCTCGCGGCTGCTGCCGCACACCTCGACATCCGCCTGAAACGCCGCACACACGGCCGGCCGCTCGGGCTTGCCGAACAGGCCGCAATAGTTGTCTGCAGCCAGCTGTACGCAGCGCTCGCCAGCCGCCTTGCCTTGCGGCATTCCAGGGATAGGGGAACTGATCGAAGGGGCAATGCAACAGGCGCCACAGCCAGCACGGCAATTCATGACGGCGAAACCTCGGTAGAGTCTGGAGATCGGGACGGTTTGGCGATTTTAACCGAGCGCCAATCGGCTTGGCAGCTCCCCAGAGATGTGCCGCACCTGCTCGACCGACAGTCGGCAACAGCACATCGCGGCCGAGGACATGCCCAGCGCCTCGGCAGAATGTCGCCCGCCCACCCGACGGCACTCCGCCCCGCGGCTCTCAGGGGCGCTTGGCAGACTGCAGTCGGGCGATCAGGCTGGAGGTATCCAAACGCCCGCCACCCATCGCCTGCACATCGGCGTAGAACTGGTCGACCAGCGCGGTGACTGGCAGCTGCGCCCCATTGCGCCGCGCCTCGTCGAGCAGGATCGCCAGGTCCTTGCGCATCCAATCGACGGCGAAGCCGAAGTCGAACTCCCCGGCGAGCATGGTCTTGTGGCGGTTCTCCAACTGCCAGGACTGGGCCGCCCCCTTGCTGATCACGTCCATCGCGCCCTGCGCGTCGAGCCCCGCGCACTGGGCGAAATGCAGGGCCTCGGAAAGCCCCTGGACCAGGCCGCCGATACAGATCTGGTTGACCATCTTGGTCAGCTGTCCGCTGCCGGCGCCGCCCATCAGGCGCACCATGCGCGCGTAGGCCTGCAGCACCGGCTCGGCCTTGGCATAATCCTGCGCTTCGCCACCGACCATGACCGTCAGCACGCCATTCTCGGCGCCGGCCTGACCGCCGGACACCGGCGCATCGAGAAAGCCCAGCTGCAGTTCGGCCGCCTGTGCGGCCAACTCACGGGCGACATTCGCCGATGCCGTGGTGTGATCGATCAGCACAGATCCAGGCGCCATGCCGGCGAAGGCCCCGTCGGCGCCCAGCACCACGGCGCGCAGATCATCGTCGTTGCCCACGCAGGTCATGACGAAGTCAGCGCCCTGCGCTGCCTCGCGCGGGGTCGGCGCACGGCGCCCACCATATGCCGCGACCCATTGCGCAGCCTTGGCCGCCGTGCGGTTATAGACACACAACTGATGCCCGGCACGTGTCAGATGCCCCGCCATGGGATACCCCATCACACCCAAACCGATAAAGGCCACCTTCGCCATACACACCTCCAAAACAGGGAGCGCAAGCCTAACACGGGGCTTGCCAGGTCCGAAAAGCCTTGCATACTGCCTCTAGCGCAACGGAGGGCCCATGGGACACTGGCTGGTAATCGACCTGGAGGCGACCACCGAAGAAGGTGGCTGGCCGCTCGAAGAGATGGAAATCATCGAGATCGGCGCCGCCCTCGTTCGCGCCAACGGCCAGGAAGTGGCTCATTTCCAACGCTTCGTGCGGCCGCTGCGCCGCCCCCATCTGACCGACTTCTGCCGCACCCTGACCCGCATCGACCAGGCCAGCATCGATTCTGCCGCCCCCCTGAACGCGGTATGGCCGCAGTTCGAGCGCTGGCTGCACGGCCACCGGCCGCGGCTGGCCGGCTGGGCCAGCTGGGGCGATTACGACCGACGCCAATTGCAGCAGGACTGGCAACGCCTGGAGCTGGCGAGCTGTCTCAGCCAGCTCCCCCACCTCAACCTCAAGCGGCGCTTCGCCGAGGCCCGCCGCCTGCCCCGTCCGGTCGGCCTCAACAGCGCCCTGCAACTGGCCGGCCTGCCATTCAGCGGCCAGCAGCACCGGGCCCTGACCGACGCCCGCAACACCGCACGTCTGCTGCCGCTGATCCTGCCGCTATAGCCCTCGGTAAAGCGGATGACGCCTCGTCACGGCTTGGGCATACTGGCGGCCCTTTTCCGCCCCCTCTGCGAGGAGTTCCGATGTTCAAGGTCAACGAATACTTCGACGGCACCGTCAAATCCATCGCCTTCGACATGGCCGAAGGCCCGGCTACCATCGGCGTGATGGCCGCAGGCGAGTACGAGTTCGGCACCAACCAACTGGAGGTGATGCACGTGGTCGCCGGCGCCCTGACGGTATTGCTGCCGGGCAGCGACAGCTGGGAAACCTTCGCCGCCGGCAGCCAGTTCACCGTCCCGGCCAACAGCAAGTTCCAGCTGAAGGTCGCAGTCGACAGCGCCTATCTCTGCGAATACCGCTAAGCCCCCAGGCTGACCGGAACCGGCCCCAGCGGCCGGTTTTTTTATGACGCCACCCCGCAAGGAACACCCCATGTCCGGCCGCGCCGCCCTCGCCCCCATCGCCCTGCTGCTGGTGGCCATGCTCTCGATACAGAGCGGCGCCTCCCTGGCCAAGAGCCTGTTCCCCCTGGTCGGGGCGGAAGGGACCACCGCCCTGCGCCTGGGGTTGGGCGCGGTCATCCTGGCCCTCATCATGCGCCCCTGGCGGGCGCGCCTGAGCCTGCAATCCTGCCACTCGCTGCTGGCCTATGGCCTGGCACTGGGCGGCATGAATTTGCTGTTCTACCTGTCGCTGCAGACCGTACCCCTGGGGATTGCCGTGGCCCTGGAGTTCACCGGTCCACTGGCCCTGGCCCTGCTGTCCTCGCGCCGCCCCCTGGATTTCGCCTGGGTCGCCCTGGCGATCTTCGGCCTCTGGCTGCTGCTGCCCAGCGACGCGGCAGACACCCGACTCGATCCGCTGGGGGCGGCCCTGGCCCTCGCCGCCGGGCTGTGCTGGGCGCTGTACATCGTCTTCGGGCAGAAGGCCGGCGCCGCCTATGGCCGCCAGACCGTGGCCCTGGGCACTCTGGTCGCCGCCCTGCTGGTGATGCCCATCGGCCTGTGGCAGGCCGGCGCCAGCCTGTTCAGCCTCGACTTGCTGCCCGTAGCCCTGGCGGTCGCGGTGCTCTCCTCGGCCCTGCCCTACAGCCTGGAGATGATCGCCCTGACCCGCCTGCCGACACGCACCTTCAGCGTCCTGATGAGCATGGAGCCGGCCATCGCGGCGCTGTCCGGCCTGCTGCTGCTCGGCGAGCGACTGGGCTGGAGCCAGTGGCTGGCCATCGCGGCGATCGTTCTGGCCTCGGCCGGCGCCGCCGCCACCATCCGCCCCAAGGGCACGCCGCTCTAGCTAGCCGGCAACGTCAAACTGCAGCGCCGCCAGCCGGGCGTAGAGCGGGCTGCTCGCCAGCAGCTCGGCATGGCTGCCGACGGCCGCCAGCCGGCCATGTTCGATGACCGCGATACGGTCGGCGCTTTTCACCGTCGCCAGGCGATGGGCAATCACCAGCGTGGTGCGCCCGGCCATCAGCCGCGGCAAAGCCTGCTGGATCAGGTGTTCGCTCTGCGCGTCCAGCGCGCTGGTGGCCTCGTCCAGCAGCAGGATAGGCGCATCGACCAACAGCGCACGGGCGATCGCCAGACGCTGGCGCTGACCGCCGGACAGCCCCAGGCCGGCGTCGCCGAGATGGGTCTGGTAGCCCGCCGGCAACCTCATGATGAACTCATGGGCATGGGCGGCTCGCGCCGCGGCCTCGACCTCGGCGTGGCCGGCATCGGTCTTGCCGTAGCGAATATTGTCCTCGACCGTGCCGAAGAACAGCGCAGGGCTCTGCGACACCAGGGCGAAGCAGCCTCGCAACTGGGCCGGATCGAGCCGCTCGATGGCCTGGCCGTCGATCAGGATGCGCCCCTGCTGGGGATCGAAGAAGCGCAGCAGCAGGTCGAACAGGGTCGACTTGCCGGCACCGGAGGGTCCGACCAGGGCCAGGGTCTCGCCGGGCGCGACGCTCAGGTCGATGCCGTCGATGGCCAAGATGCCAGGCCGCGAGGGATAGGCGAAGCGCACCCCCTCAAGCTCGATGCGCCCGCGTACCGGCTGCTGCAGCCGCAGCGCGGCGTCGCCGCCTGGCGGGGTGATTTCGTTGCGCGCCCGCAACAGCTCGGCGATGCGCTCGGCTGCACCCGCCGCGCGCTGCAGCTCGCCTATCACCTCGCTGAGGGTGCCGAAGGCCGAGCCGACGATCAGGCTGTAGAAGACGAAAGCCGCCAGCTCGCCCGCGGAAATCCGCCCGGCGATCACGTCCATGCCGCCGACCCAGAGCATCACCCCCACCGCCCCCAGCACCAGCACTATCACCAGGGTCACCAGCCAGGCGCGCTGCATGATGCGCTTGCGCGCGATGTCGAAGGCGGCCTCCGCCGACAGGGCGAAACGCCGCCGATCCTCGGCCTGGTGGTTGTAGGCCTGCACCGTCTTGATCTGGCCGAGCGCCTCGCCGACATAGCTGCCGACATCGGCCACCCGGTCCTGACTCAGGCGCGACAGCTGGCGCACCCGCCTGCCGAAGATCAGGATAGGCGCCACTACCAGCGGCAGGGCCAGCAGCACGATGCCGCTGAGCTTCGGGTTGGTGACGATCAACAGCACGACGCCGCCGGCCAGCATGATCAGGTTGCGCAACGCCATCGACAGCGACGAGCCGATCACCGACTGCAGCAGGGTGGTGTCGGCGGTCAGGCGCGACTGGATCTCCGAACTGCGGTTGCTCTCGTAGAACCCGGGATGCAGGCCGATCAGGTGGTCGAACACCCGCTTGCGGATATCGGCGACGAAGCGCTCACCGATCCATGACACCAGGTAGAAACGGGTGAACGTGCCAATGGCCAGGGCCAGCACCAGGACGAAGAACAAGCCGATGGCGTCGCGCAACGCCTGGGCCGACTGGGTCGCCAGCCCCTGGTCCACCAGCAGCCTGATGCCCTGTCCCATGGACAGGGTGATGGCGGCGGTGAACAGCAGCGCCAACAGGGCGGCGAGGATGCGTCCCCGGTAAGGCGCGACGAAGTGCCAGGCCATGCGCAGGGCATCGCGTTGGCGGGCGGACAGCACCCCACTCATACCCGGGCCCGAGCCGTTGAGGTCTTGCTCGGCCCCTCCGCCAGCCAGGCCAGCAGACACAGCGCCAGGGCAGCCAGGTTCGTGGAAAGCGGGTTGAAGGCCTGGATCAGCAGGTGGGGGCTGAACAAGACCACATCGACCAACAGTCCGACAAGCACCAGCCCGGCCAACAGCAGGGGCCAGCGCCGTCGACGCAGCAGCATCAGCAGGGCCGCCAGCAGCACCTCGGCCACCCCCGCGAGCATCGCCACCTGGGCGGCGGCCGGAAGACCGTGGGCCTCGATCATCGCCACTTCGTCCGGGCTCAACCAGAGGATCTTCGGCACCAGGCCATGCCAGAGGAATACCAGCGCCAGGGCCGTCCGTGCCACCAGGGCGATCTGCTGCAGGCGGCACTCAACCATGCAGGAAGCGCCGCGCATGATCGGGGTCGGGCAGCAAACAGCTGGGGTAGCGGCCGAACAGCCGATAGCGGTTCAGGGCGATGCGGTCATAGGCCCAGTCGCGCACTGGCCTGGGACACAGGCGCAGCAGGCCGAAGGCGCGCCAGGGCCAACCGAGCAGGTCGAGGATGCGCAGCACCGCCGTGGAACGCACGAACAACTGGTTGCCCTCGACATAGGCCATGGTGTCGAAGCGCTCCAGCGGCAGGCCGAACCAGGCGAGAATCGCCTGCCCCTGGGGCGACTGCACCGCCGCCAGCCTGAAGCGCCGCTGACGATCATGGCGAATCAGGAACTTTGCCCAGCCATTGCATAGCTTGCACACACCATCGAATAGCACCACCCGCTCGCCTGGCTGCAGGTAAGGGGGAAACCTGCCTGAGTTCATCGATGCCCTCCGGCCCATGGGCCTTCCTGTCGATCGGGCCACCCGAGTTAAACCTCGGCAGCCAAGGGATACAGCAACTCTTCCTTATACCCTGCCCAGACCCGCACCACATCGGGGAAGGCATCGTCCAGCTGGACGTCGCCGGTGTCGACCAGCAGCGGGCGCCCCTGCAGGGTGGCGAGTTTGCGCTTGGTCGCCACCACCCGCAGATGATCGAGACCGATGGCCCGCAGCACCCGTGGGCTGATCTGCTGGTTGCCGCGGCCGAGGATGTGGCCCTGACCGCCGATGGCGGTGATCAGCAGGCGCGCCGGATGCTCGGCCACCAGCTCGAACAACTGCGCCTCGTTGACATCCCGGGCGATCACCTGGCCGTTCTCGATCACGTCGACGCCCAGCAGCGTGGTCTGCAACCCCAGGTTCTGCGCCAGGCCGTGCAGGGTCGAACCCGGGCCGAAGACATAGCGCACCCCGCTTTCCCAACTGCCTTCCAGCCAGGCCGCCAGATCGATCAGCACCAGCTCCTCCAACTCCACACCGGCCTGCTTGACCTGCTGAACGAAGGCACCTTCCTCCGGCACGCACAGCTCGCCGTACCAGCGCGCCGCGACCCGCCCCTCGCGCAGCGCCGCCTCGTCGAGGTCGCGCACCTCGCCGCTGGCCAGGCGTACCAGACCGCCCTCGACCAGGCGCCGGGTCAGCTCGCCGGCCGCCCGAGGGCTGATCGCATAGACCCCGGAATGGATCTTCACCCCGGCCGGAATGCCCAGCACCGGCTGCCCTTCGCGCACGGCCGCGCAGACATCGCGGGCGGTACCGTCGCCACCGGCGAAGAGGATCAGGGCGACGCCGGCGTCCTGCAGCGCCGTGACAGCCTGACGGGTATCGGCCGCACTGGTCGGGCCCTCGGCCAGCTCGCCGGCCAGGCGATAGGCGAACCCCATCTCGGCCAGCAGGTCCGCACCCATGGCCCCGGGAAAGGTCAGGAACTCCAGGCGCTCGCGCACCGGTTGCAGGCACTCCAGGGCGGTGCGGGTACGCTGCGTCGCCTTCGGCGTGCTGCCCAGGGCCAGCGCCTGCTCCGCCACCCCGTCGCTGCCCTTGAGCCCGGCCGGGCCGCCCAGACCGGCCAGCGGGTTGATGATCAGCCCCAAGTGAAATCGCTGCATAATGACCTCGTCGAACCTCCTGCGAAGGCGTTGGTAACTCATAGAGTGCTGGCAGGGCGCCTGCTCGTTCGCAGGCGAGACTGTAACCCGAGCCGCGCAGCCGGCGTCTCAACCTGTCACCACGCGTTCATCTGGGCTTCTTAGACTGCGCGCACCAACCGATGAGGAGACACGTCATGAACTCGCCCAAGCAGACCTCCGACCAGCAGGTTAAAACTGTCGAACCGCAACAGCCGGTGGGCGGCGCGATCATCGACGCCGAGGGCCACGAGGTGCCTATCACCGAGAACATGATCCAGACCGCCTGCGACGAACTGGAAAAAGACTTCGTGATACCGGCCAAACAGCAGTGACACCGACGCGACTCCTCGAGCCCAGGCCAGACCTGGGCTTTTTCTTGTAGCGGCCTAGCGCAGACTCGCGCCCAGGGCTCTTACCAGCTGCACCAGCTGCCCGCCCTCGCCCTGCAGGGCGACGCGCAAGCCGTCGATCTCGCGGCGCATCGGGTAGTGCTTGCGCAGGGCATCGAAGGCCGCGCGGCGACTGGCGGCATCGCCCCCCAGGCTGCGGCGGAAATCGGCATCGTCACGACGCGGGTCGTACACCGCGCGGCACAGCGTGGCCAGGGCCCAATGCGGATCGGCCGCGGCGTCCAGCCGCAGCTCGCCGAGCCAGGGCGCCGGCATCAGCTCATCCAGCACCTGCGTCGCCTCGAGCCCCAGGTGCTGGCAGACTGCCCGATAGATCTGCGCCGTACCGCGCAGCTTGCCGTCCAGGCTGTAGCCGGCGATGTGCGGGGTCGCCAGGTGGCAGAGTTCCGCCAGCTCGACATCCGCCTGGGGCTCCCCTTCCCAGACATCCAGCACCGCTTCCAGGTCATCCCGCCGCCGCAGCGCCTCACGCAGCGCGACATTGTCCACCACCGCACCGCGACTGGCATTGATCAGCCAGGTACCGGGTTGCAAGCTGGCCAGGCGGGCGGCGTCGAACAGGTGGCGGGTGCCGGCATCCAATGGCGTGTGCAGGCTGATCGTGTCGCATTCGTCGATCAGCTGCTCCAGGTCGACGAAGTCGCCCCCCTCGGCCGCCTGACGCGGCGGATCGCATACCCGCACCTGCCAGCCCAGACCACGCAATACCTCGACCAGACGCCCGCCGACCTGGCCGGCGCCGATCACGCCGAAGCGCCGCTGCGCCAGGGGCACGCCATAGGTATCGGCCAGGCTCAGCAGGCTGCCGAGCACATAGTCGACCACCCCGCGGGCATTGCAGCCGGGCGCGCTGGCCCAGGCGATACCGGCCTGCTGCAGGCAATCGAGGTCGAGGTGATCGGTACCTATGGTACAGGTGCCGACGAAGCGCAACGCGCTGCCTTCGACCAGGGCCCGGTCGACCCGGGTCACCGAGCGCACCAGCAGCAGCTCGGCATCGCCCAGCGCCGCACGGTCGATGGCGCGGCCGGGAAAGCGGTGAATCTCGCCGAAACCGGCGAAGAACTCGTCGAGCAAGGGGATGTTTTCGTCGGCGACTATTCGCATGGCAAGGCTCCGCAAGTCAGGCGCTCATTCTAAGGCAGCCGGCCGCCAGCGTCGCCCCGCACTGTATCGCCAAAACACTTCGCCACTGCGTTTCCTGACCCATGCGTCAACGGGTAGACTGCGCGGTTTTCCCAGAGTGCCAGTGGATGACCTCTATGCCTGCCGAATCGCGCCTGCGGCGCGTGCGCACCGAACTGCGCAGCCTGCTGATCCTGGCCACGCCGATCATCATCGCCCAGCTGGCGCACACCGCCATGGGTTTCGTCGACACCGTGATGGCCGGCCGGGTCGGCCCGCGCGACCTGGCCGCGGTGGCCCTGGGCAATTCGATCTGGGTGCCGGTGTTTCTGCTGATGACCGGCGTCCTCCTGGCCACCACGCCGAAGGTCGCCCAGCGCTTCGGCGCCGGCCAGCAGGCCGCCATCGGCCCGCTGGTGCGCCAGGCCCTGTGGCTGGCCCTGGCGGTCGGTGGCGCGGCGGCGGCGGCCTTGTGGAACGCCGAGGTCGTGCTGCACTGGATGGACGTGGAACCGCGCCTGATCGGTCCGGCCATGGCCTACCTGCGCGCGGTGGCCTGCGGCTTCCCGGCGGTGGCGCTGTATCACGTGCTGCGCTGTTTCAGCGACGGCCTGGGTCACACCCGACCGAGCATGGTGCTGGGCATCATCGGCCTGCTGCTGAACATTCCGCTGAACTACATCTTCATCTACGGCAAGCTCGGCCTACCGGCCATGGGCGGTGTCGGCTGTGGCTGGGCCACGGCCCTGGTGATGGGATTCATGCTGCTGGGCATGCTCTGGTGGGTGAAGTGGGCCCCTTACTACCGGCCGAGCGAGCTGTTCGACCGCTTCGAGCGCCCGCAGTGGCCGGTGATCCGTCGCCTGTTGGCGATCGGCCTGCCGATCGGCATCGCGGTGTTCGCCGAATCGAGCATCTTCGCGGTGATCGCCCTGCTGATCGGCGGCCTCGGCGCCACCGTGGTGGCCGGCCACCAGATCGCCCTGAACTTCAGCTCACTGGTGTTCATGATCCCCTATTCCCTGGGCATGGCGGTCACCGTGCGGGTCGGCCAGGCCCTGGGCCGTGACGACCCACGCGGGGCCCGCTTCGCCGCCGGTGTCGGCATGGCCAGCGCGCTGGCCTATGCCTGCCTCTCCGCCAGCCTGATCCTGCTGCTGCGCGAGCCGATCGTAGGGATCTACAGCCCCGACCCGGCGGTGATCGCCCTGGCGGCCGGGCTGATCGTCTATGCCGCGCTGTTCCAACTGTCGGATGCGATACAGGTCACTGCCGCCGGGGCGCTGCGCGGCTATCAGGACACCCGGGTGACCATGCTGCTGACCCTGTTCGCCTACTGGGGCATCGGCCTGCCGATCGGCTACGCCCTGGGCCTGAGCGACTGGCTCGGCACGCCCAGCGGCCCACGCGGACTCTGGCAAGGCCTGGTGGTGGGCCTGACCTGCGCGGCGATCATGTTGGCGCTGCGCCTGAGCCGCAGTGCACGGAGGCGCATCCGGGCGGCTAAGCTGGCAGGATGAAGTCCAGAATCCTCGTTCTGTTAGCCCTGCTCGGCCTCGCGGCCTGCGGCCCGACCGACGATGGCCTGGCGCTGCAGACCGACTACCTGCAACGTCTGAACAACGCCGTCGAAGGCGACGGCTTCGTCGGCTTCGACCCGGCACAGCTACTGCGCTACCGCATGCCGCCGCGACGCCAACGGCTGATCAGCATCCCCGAGACCCGTATCGGCCTGCTCGAGCTGTTGGTCGATGTACGCCATTGCCCCGCGCTGCAGCAACAGATCAGCCAGCGCAACAGCAGCCTGGGCAAGCAACTGCAGCCCAGCAACCGTCTGGGCTACGAAGGCGACCTGCTCCGCGCCCTGCAGGCCTGCCTCGATACCCTGCAGGCGAGCCGGACGCAGGAGCTGCAGGTCACCCTGAGCGCCCTGGCGGCGCAGAAGCGCCGGCAATTGCCGGCGGTGTTCTGGAATGCCCTGAATGGCAGCCCCGAGGTCGAGCGCTACCTGCGTTTCGCCGACCAGGCCCTGCCCGTGCAGCCCGCCGAGGACACGGCGGCCCTCGATGCCCTGGCGCAGCTGGCGGCCCTCGGCAGTGCCCTGCCGCAGCGCCTGCCACCCTCGGTGGCGCAACTCGACCCACTGTTCTTCGCCCTGCACAGCAGCGACCAGGGCGGTCAGCTGATCACCAGCCTGGCCAGCCTCCGACACACCCTGGAGCAGGCCAGCCTGTTACTGGAGCATCGCCTGCAGCACAGGCCGGTCTGCCCCCAGGGCAAACCGACCCCCGCCGGGCGCATCCTGCAGAACATCTTCGTCAAGTTCTATGCCGGCGGCCTGCAGCCCTATCTGGCCCGGGTGCACCGGCGCGGCCAACGCTGGAGCGACAGCCTGCGCCGGCTCGGCGAGGCCCCCCAGATCCCGGCGGCCACGCGGGGCTACCTGCTCGACCTGGCGGGGGAGCGGGAATCGCTGTGGCAGGATTTCCAGCAGACCAACGACCGCCACATTCGCGCCTGGCAGCAGGCCCTGAAGAGCTGCGGCCTGGCGCCGGGTCAGGCGGGCTGGGAGGGCCAGGCCGCCAACAGCGACCAGTAGGGCTCCGACAGGTACTCGCGCCCCGCCAGCAGATGGGCCAGGTAGTCGCTGGCCGGCAGCAGCCCCTCCTCGCGGAAGGCCGGGTTGGCGATATACACCCAGGCCGGCTGCACGCCATGGGCGGTGAGGATCGGCAGGCGCTCGCGACTGTAGTAGATCGGCGTGCCCTCGAAGGGGTCGAGCTTGGCGATCTCCTCCAGCTCGGCCAGGCGATAGAGCACGCCCTCCACCACGGAGTCGCGCTGGTGGCGGATGTTGGCATAGGCGCAGCCGGGGCGATCCACCGCGCGCTTGTTGAAGCACAGGGCGTAGCCCGGCAGGCTGCCTGCCATGGCCTCGCGCACGCACAGGCCGCGCGCCTGCATGCGCGCCGGGTTCATGTTCGAGCCGTAGGCGAAGTACCAGCCCATCAGTCGACCTTCTTGCGGATCCAGTACAGGTAGGTGCCGGCCTCTTCCGCCTGCTCCAGCAACTCGTGGCCGAGGAACACACAGAACTTGGGGATATCGCGGCGGGTCGAGGGGTCGGTGGCGATCACCTTGAGCAGGCCGCCGGCCGGCAGGTCGCGCACCTTGTTGTGCAGCATCATCACCGGCTCGGGGCAGTTCAGCCCGGTGGCATCGAGCAGGTCGTCGTGAATGGCATCGCTTCGCAGGGACATCGGCAGGCTCCATGGACAGGCCGCCATTGTCGCGCAAACCTGACCCCCAGGTCACCTTCGGCGAGCGAACCGCCTCGACTCGGTGCGCGAACTAGACTGTAGCGGTTAAAGATAGGCGCAATGCGCCTGAAAAATCTGTGGGTTTCCTTCTATGCCTATCGCCCCCCGACAACAGCCCTGGTGCCTGGTGCGCCTGGACGACAACGGTAACGAGTTCATCGTGCGCAGCGACCTCAGCCAGGAGGCCGCCGAGGCGCTGGCCCGTGAGTTCGAGGCCCACGGCCACAAGCAGAGCTACTGGGCCAGGCCCCAGCCGCCTGCGCCCCGCGACAAGCGATGATCCGCCGCCGCTACTTGCCCAGGCGACGCAGGTGGCAGGTGACCTCCTCGCGGTCGTGATACAGCTGTTTGCAGGCGATCGACACCTTGATCTTGCGCGCGGCGAAGGCCTCCTCGAGGCGCTGGAGCAGGCGGCGCACCTCGGCGTAGCGCTGCTTCATCGGCAGCTTGAGGTTGACCACCGCCTCGCGGCACAGCCCCTCGCCTATCCAGGTCTCCAGCAGGGCGGCGCTGCGCGCGGGCTTCTCCACTATGTCGCAGACCATCCAGTCCACCGGCTGCCTGGGCTTCCAGGTGAAACCGTCGACCATCAGGTGCTGCACCAGCCCGGTATCCATCAGGCTCTCGGCCATGGGGCCGTTGTCGATGGCGGTGACCAGCATGCCGCGGCGTACCAGCTGGTAGGTCCAGCCGCCGGGGGCGGCACCGAGGTCGACGCCGGTCATCTCGTCCGACAGGCGCTGATCCCACTGCTCGCGGGGGATGAAGGTGTGCCAGGCCTCCTCCAGCTTGAGCGTCGAACGGCTCGGCGCCTCGCGGGGGAACTTCAGGCGCGGAATGCCCATGGGCCATTGCGCCGAGTTATTGGCCTCGGCCAGGCCGACGAACACCTGCCGACCGCTGAGGAAGGTCAGCAGCAGCCGTGGCTTGTGCCCGTCCTCGAGCAACTTGCCGGCCTTGCTCAAGGCCTTGCGCAGCGGCGCCTCGAACTTCTTGCAGAAATTCGACAGCTCCTTGCCCTCGTTGCTGTCCAGCACCTCCAGCCACAGGCTGCCGCAGCTCGGGAAGTCCGCCAGGTGGGCCAGCAGCACACTGATGCGGTCACTCTCCGGCAGTTCGACAAAGCTCCCACGGGCCCACTGCCGCGGGAAGATCAGCCGGTTGAACCGCAGCTCGGACATCAGGCGCTCGGCGCCCCCGGCCTCGCTGCAGATGAATTCGGCATAGGCCGTGCCTGGCTTGCCCTTGGCGTAGCCGGCCACCTGCAGGCGGCCGGCGTGTTCGGCGATCTCCGCACAGACCTCGCCCTCGAAACCGGGGCGGCAGTGCAGTAACAAAGTATTCATCGGGGTTCTCCTCAAGGCGCGCATTCTAACGGAGTCGGGAACCCCAGGTGGCAACGGCCTGTCCCGATAGATGGAAAGACCCGCCAAGCAGGACTAGTTTGAAGACTCTGCCGCGTTAAATCCGGCTCGCGCCGGCGAGCCCCTAGGAGATGGACAATGCCTTCCCTCGATAGCCTGAACAGTCGTCGCAGACTCGCAGTCGGCGACCAGACCTACCAGTATTTCAGCCTGCCGGAGGCCGCCAAAACCCTCGGCGACCTCGACAGGCTGCCGATGTCGCTGAAGGTGCTGCTGGAGAACTTGCTGCGCTGGGAAGACGGCAAGACCGTCACGGGCGACGACCTGCGGGCCATGGGCGATTGGCTCAAGAGTCGCGGCTCGGAGCGGGAAATCCAGTACCGGCCGGCCCGGGTGCTGATGCAGGACTTCACCGGGGTGCCGGCGGTGGTCGACCTGGCTGCCATGCGCCAGGCCATGGCCAAGGCCGGCGGCGACCCGCAGAAAATCAACCCGCTGTCGCCGGTCGACCTGGTGATCGACCACTCGGTGATGGTCGACAAGTTCGCCAGCCAGGCCGCCTTCGAACAGAACGTGGCCATGGAGATGCAGCGCAACGGCGAACGCTATGCCTTCCTGCGCTGGGGTCAGCATGCGTTCGACAATTTCCGCGTGGTGCCGCCGGGCACCGGCATCTGCCACCAGGTCAACCTGGAATACCTCGGCCGCACCGTCTGGACCAAGGAAGAAGACGGCCAGCTCTTCGCCTTTCCCGACACCCTGGTCGGCACCGACTCGCACACCACCATGATCAACGGCCTCGGCGTACTCGGCTGGGGGGTGGGCGGCATCGAGGCGGAGGCGGCCATGCTCGGCCAACCGGTGTCGATGCTGATTCCCGAGGTGATCGGCTTCAAGCTCAGCGGCAAGCTCAAGGAGGGCATCACCGCCACCGACCTGGTGCTGACCGTGACCCAGATGCTGCGCAGCAAGGGCGTGGTCGGCAAGTTCGTCGAGTTCTACGGCGACGGCCTGGTCGACCTGCCGCTGGCCGACCGCGCCACCATCGCCAACATGGCCCCGGAATATGGCGCGACCTGCGGCTTCTTCCCGGTCGACGAGATCACCCTCGGCTATCTACGCCTGTCCGGGCGCCCGGAACAGTGCGTCAAGCTGGTCGAGGCCTACTGCAAGGCCCAGGGCCTGTGGCGCGAGCCCGGCCACGAGCCGCTGTTCAGCGACAGCATGGAACTGGACATGGACCGGGTCGAGGCCTGCCTGGCGGGACCCAAGCGCCCCCAGGACCGGGTGGCCCTGTCCCAGGTCAGCCGGGCCTTCGATGAGTTCATGGGGCTGCAAATGAAAGCCAGCCCCAAGGAGGAGAGCCGCCTGCTCAACGAGGGCGGCGGTGGCGCCGCGGTGGGTGGCGCCGAGCAGGTCGGCGAGGTCGACTATCAGCACGATGGCCAGACCCACCGCTTGAAGGACGGCGCGGTGGTGATCGCCGCCATCACCTCCTGCACCAACACCTCCAACCCCAGCGTGATGATGGCCGCCGGCTTGCTGGCCAAGAAGGCCATCGAGAAAGGCCTGCAACGCAAACCCTGGGTGAAGAGTTCCCTGGCCCCTGGCTCCAAGGTGGTGACCGAGTACTTCAAGGCCGCCGGTCTGACCCAATACCTGGACGAGCTCGGTTTCGACCTGGTCGGCTACGGCTGCACCACCTGCATCGGCAACTCAGGACCGCTGCTCGAGCCCATCGAGCGGGCCATCCAGGAAAACGACCTGACCGTGGCCTCGGTGCTGTCCGGCAACCGCAACTTCGAGGGCCGCGTGCACCCCCTGGTGAAGACCAACTGGCTGGCCTCCCCGCCCCTGGTGGTGGCCTACGCCCTGGCCGGCAGCGTGCGCATGCACCTGGGCGAGGAGCCGCTGGGCCATGGCCAGGATGGCAAGCCGGTCTATCTGCGCGATATCTGGCCCAGCCAGCAGGAAATCGCCGAGGCGATCCAGAAGGTCGACACGGCGATGTTTCATAAGGAATATGCCGAGGTGTTCGCTGGCGACGAACAGTGGCGAGCCATCGAGGTGCCGGTCGCCGACACCTACGCCTGGCAGGCCGACTCCACCTACATCCAGCACCCACCGTTCTTCGAGGCAATCGACGAGGCGCCGCCGCATATCGGCGACATCCACCAGGCGCGCATCCTCGCCCTGCTCGGCGACTCGGTGACCACCGACCACATCTCCCCCGCCGGCAACATCAAGGCCGACAGCCCGGCCGGCCGCTACCTGCGCGAACAGGGCGTGGAGCCCAAGGACTTCAACTCCTACGGCTCGCGCCGCGGCAATCACGAGGTGATGATGCGCGGCACCTTCGCCAACATCCGCATCAGGAACGAGATGCTCGGCGGCGAGGAAGGCGGCCACACCCTGCATGTGCCCAGCGGCGAAAAGCTGGCGATCTTCGACGCGGCGATGCGCTACCAGGAAGCCGGTACGCCGCTTCTGGTCGTCGCCGGCAAGGAATACGGTACCGGTTCTTCCCGCGACTGGGCGGCCAAGGGCACCAACCTGCTCGGGGTCAAGGCGGTGATCGCCGAGAGCTTCGAGCGCATTCACCGCTCCAACCTGGTCGGCATGGGCGTGTTGCCCCTGCAGTTCAAGGCCGGCCAGAACCGCAAGAGCCTGGAGCTGGATGGCAGGGAGACCCTGAGCATCTGCGGCCTGGACGGCGTCGAACTGCACCCGCACATGAACCTGACGGTCGAACTCAACCGCGCCGACGGCTCCGGCGAGCGCTTCGAGGTGCTGTGCCGCATCGACACCCTCAACGAGGTGGAGTACTTCAAGGCTGGCGGCATCCTGCACTATGTGCTGCGGCAACTGATCGCCGGCAGCTGAGCCAGGTGGCAGGGCAATGCCCTGCCACAACCTCGGCATAAAAAGTCCTGATGCGGGTCAAGCCAAGTCGCCTCAGGCGCATTACTCTAGCGCTCAACTTTCGGCGACAACGGCCGAGAAGAACAGTATCGCCCCAGGGACATCCTCAGCCATGCGCAATAATCAGCCCGTTACCCAACGTGAACGCAGTTTCCCGGCCCAGCAGCGCCTGATCTCCACCACCAATGCCAAGGGCCAGATCACCTACTGCAACGAGACCTTCATCGAGATCAGCGGCTTCAGCCGCGACGAGCTGATCGGCGCGCCCCACAACCTGGTGCGGCACCCGGACGTACCGCCTGCGGTATTCGAGCACATGTGGCAGACCCTGAAACAGGGCAAGCCATGGATGGGCATCGTCAAGAACCGCTGCAAGAACGGCGACCACTACTGGGTCAACGCCTACGTCACCCCGGTGTCGGAGAAGGGCCAACTGGTCGGCTACGAGTCGGTGCGGATCAAGCCCACTGCCGAGCAGGTACGCCGCGCCGAAAAGCTCTACCAGCGCATCAATTCCGGCAAGTCGGCGATCCCCAGCCGTGACCGCTGGCTACCGGTGCTGCAGGATTGGCTGCCGTTCATTCTGGTCAGCCAGATCGGCTTCCTGATCGGCGCCTGGCTCGACTCCAGTTGGGGCTTCCTGCTGGCCGCCCTGCTCTCGATCCCCCTCGGCCTGGCCGGCCTGAACTGGCAGCAACGCGGCATCAAACGCCTGCTGCAACTGGCCGAGCAGACCACCTCCGACCCGCTGATCGCGCAGATGTATACCGACAGCCGAGGCGCCCAGGGTCGCCTGGAACTGTCCATGCTCAGCCAGGATGCGCGCATGAGAACCTGCCTGACCCGCCTGCAGGACAGCGCCGAAAACCTGGCCCGACAGGCGCAGCGCGCCGACACCCTGGCCCAGAACAGTTCGGCCGGCCTGGAGCGTCAGCGCCAGGAAACCGAGCAGGTCGCCACCGCGGTCAACGAGATGGCCGCCACCACCCTGGAGGTGGCGAGCAACGTGGCGCGCACCGCGATCGCCACCCAGGAAGCCAACCGCCTGACCAGCGAGGGCCGCAACATCGCCGCGGAGACTCGCGAAGCGATCCAGCGCCTGTCGCTGTCGGTCGGCGAAACCGGCGAGACCGTCACCCGCCTGGCTCAGGACAGCAACGAAATCGGCGGCGTGGTCGATGTGATCAAGGGCATCGCCGACCAGACCAACCTGCTGGCCCTCAACGCCGCCATCGAGGCTGCCCGCGCCGGCGAAATGGGCCGCGGCTTCGCGGTGGTGGCGGACGAAGTGCGCTCCCTGGCGCAGCGCACCGCCGAGTCCACCGGACAGATTCACCAGTTGATCGCCAAGCTGCAGCGCACCGCGGAAGAGGCGGTGATGACTATGGAAATCGGCCGCAAGCAGGCCGACGACGGCGTCGACAGCGTGCAGAAGGCCGACCAGGCCCTGGCCGGGATCAGCGACGCGGTGGCCAACATCGCCGACATGGCCAACCAGATCGCCGCCGCCGCCGAGGAACAGAGCGCGGTAGCCGATGAGATCAACCAGAACATCACCACCATCGCCCACCTGGCCGATCAGACCGCCGGAGAAGCGCAGAGCACCGCCCAGCTCAGCGGCGAGCTCACGGCCACCGCCCAAGGCCAGTACTCCCTGGTGGAGCGCTTCAACCGCTGAACCGCGCCTCGACGCACCGGCCCCGGCCGGTGCGTTCCCCCCTGCGGTCACGGCTTGGCTGCTGCCATCAAAGGGAAAGCCCCCAGAAGACACGGAAAACTGGATACGAGTAGCCTCAACACGGGCGGCCATATGCGCGGCGCCTTAACCGCCACATGCCAGCGCCCCCGGAAATAGCGGGTACAGGTATATGGATATACGCTTAGACGACCTCTCGGGCCCGGAGATCGCGGATTTTCTCGAACAGCACCTGCAGGACATGCGTTCGGTATCCCCGCCTGAAAGCAAGCACGCCCTCGACATCAACGATTTGAAGAGGCCCGACATCCTTTTCTGGACTGCCTGGCTCGATCTGGAACTGGTGGGCTGCGGCGCAATCAAGAAGCTCGACGCCGAGCATGGGGAGATCAAGTCGATGCGTACCAGCCCGGCCCATCGTGGCAGGGGCATAGCCTCATCGTTGTTGACCCATATCCTGCATGAGGCCAGGCAGCGCGGTTTCCGCCGCATCAGCCTGGAAACCGGCGCCATGCCGTTCTTCGCGCCGGCCTGCAGCCTCTATCGCCAACATGGCTTCACCTTCTGCCCGCCCTTCGCAGACTACGCAGAAGACCCGAACAGCCTCTACATGAGCCGAATGCTGTGAGAGCCCCCGAACGCTAGACACCTCACTAGACCCGAGCAGCATACAACCTGGGGATCGCACCCAATGAACCTGCAACCGCACCTGGCCCTATTGGCGCGCTACAACCGGTGGATGAACCTCCGGCTCTATGAGGCCTGCGGGCAACTGCCGCCTGAGGCCCTGGCCGCAGATAGAGGGGCGTACTTCGGGTCGATACTCGGCACGCTCAACCATATCCTGGTAGGCGACAGGGTCTGGCTGCAACGCTTTGCCGAGCACCCCTCCGGCAAGGCGAGCCTGGCCCCGGTGACCGCCCTGGCCAAGCCGGCCACGCTCGATCAGCTGCTGTTCCGCGACTTTGCCGAACTCTGCGTCCACCGCCGCTGGCTGGACGAGCTGATTTGCGCGTGGATCGACTTGCTGAGCGAGGACGACCTCGATGACTGCCTCGCCTACCGCAACATGAAAGGCGTGCCCGCCCGCCGCCCTTTCGCCAGTTTGCTGCTGCATTTCTTCAATCACCAAACCCATCATCGCGGCCAGGCGACCACCCTCCTGCACCAGGCCGGGCAGGATGTCGGCGTCACCGATCTGCTGGCCCTAATCCCGGACGACGATCTCGCCTAGCTAGCGTGTTAGAAAGGCCGCCACCGCATCGGCGGCCGCCTCCAGATGCTGGGCGTGAGTACGGCCCGAGCTTTTCAGCGGCTTGAGGTCGTGGTCGGCGGCCGTCAGCCAATGCACCTGGATCGTCTGTGACAGGGTATAGCCAGCCACCTTCGGGCGGTCGCCCATCGGGTCGCGCTCGCCCTGGACGATCAGGGCCGGCGTGCGCAACTCGGCCAGGTGCGCGACCCGCGGCTTGTCGGGCTTGCCGATGGCGTGGAAGGGATAACCCAGACACACCAGGGCGTCGGCCCCCTGCTCATCGGCCAACAGGCTGGCCATGCGCCCGCCCATGGACTTGCCGCCGATGGCCAGCGGCCCCGCGACCTGTTGCCGCACCCGGTCATGCACCGCGCGCCACTGCTCCAGCAACTTGGCCTGGGGGTTGGGCGGGCGTTTCTTGCCATCCAGGCGCCTTGCGGCCATGTAATCGAACTCGAAGCGCAGTACCGCCACGCCGCGCGCCGCCAGGCGCTCGGCCATCTGCTGCATGAATTCGCTGTCCATCGGCGCGCCGGCGCCATGGGCGAGAATCAGCGTCGCCCGGCACTCGCCCACGGGCCGATTCCACAACCAGGCCTGCCCCTCGCCCCCCTGCGCGCATTGATCCCCGTCAATACCCATGCCCTGCCCTTTGCTCATGCTTGCCTCGCTTCGATATCCGTGGGCCCTGGCCCGCTCATGCCTGTGCCCTGCGCGGCTATCGGACGTTCTGCCAAACCCTGGATGGAAGCCCAGACATGAACACAACAACCAGTGCCGCCTACAACTACAGGGTGGTCCGCCAGTTCGCCATTATGACAGTGGTGTGGGGCATAGTCGGCATGGGCCTCGGCGTGCTGATCGCCGCTCAGCTGGCCTGGCCCGCACTCAACTTCGACCTGCCCTGGACCAGCTTCGGCCGCCTGCGACCGCTGCATACCAACGCGGTGATCTTCGCCTTCGGCGGCTGCGCCCTGTTCGCCACCAGCTACTACGCGGTGCAGCGCACCTCCCAGGCCACGCTGTTCGCCCCCAGGCTGGCCGCCTTCACCTTCTGGGGCTGGCAGCTGGTGATACTGCTGGCGGCCATCAGCCTGCCGCTGGGCTACACCAGCTCCAAGGAATACGCCGAGCTGGAATGGCCGATCGATATCCTCATCACCCTGGTCTGGGTGAGCTACGCCATCGTCTTCTTCGGCACTGTGATGAAGCGCAAGGTCAGCCACATCTACGTGGGCAACTGGTTCTTCGGCGGCTTCATCCTCACCGTGGCCCTGCTGCACCTGGTCAACAACCTGGAGGTTCCGGTCAGTCTGACCAAGTCCTACTCGATCTACTCCGGCGCCACCGATGCGATGATCCAGTGGTGGTACGGCCACAACGCCGTGGGCTTCTTCCTCACCGCCGGCTTCCTGGGGATGATGTACTACTTCGTGCCCAAGCAGGCCGAACGCCCCGTCTACTCCTATCGCCTGTCGATCGTGCACTTCTGGGCGCTGATCACCCTGTATATCTGGGCCGGCCCGCACCACCTGCACTACACCGCCCTGCCGGACTGGGCCCAGTCTCTCGGCATGGTCATGTCCCTGGTGCTGCTGGCGCCGAGCTGGGGCGGCATGATCAACGGCATGATGACCCTGTCCGGCGCCTGGCATAAGTTGCGCACCGACCCGATCCTGCGCTTTCTGGTGGTGTCCCTGGCCTTCTACGGCATGTCCACCTTCGAAGGCCCGATGATGGCGATCAAGACCGTCAACGCCCTGTCCCACTACACCGACTGGACCATCGGCCACGTGCATGCCGGTGCCCTGGGCTGGGTCGCGATGATCTCCATCGGCTCGCTCTATCACCTGATTCCCAAGGTGTTCGGCCGCGAGCAGATGCACAGCATCGCGCTGATCAACGCCCACTTCTGGCTGGCCACCATCGGCACCGTGCTGTACATCGCCTCGATGTGGGTCAACGGCATCACCCAGGGCCTGATGTGGCGGGCGGTCAACGAAGACGGCACCCTCACCTACTCCTTCGTCGAGGCCCTGGAAGCCAGCCACCCCGGCTTCGTGGTGCGGATGGTCGGCGGTGCGATCTTCTTCGCCGGCATGCTGCTGATGGCCTGGAACGTCTGGCAGACGGTACGCGCCAGCAAACCTGCCGAGGTGGCAGCCGCCGCGCAGTTTTCGGTTGAAGGAGCCCACTGATGAAACACGAAATCATCGAGAAGAACATCGGCCTGATGGCCCTGCTGATGGTCATCGCCGTCAGCATCGGCGGCCTGACCCAGATCGTCCCGCTGTTCTTCCAGGACGTCACCAACGAGCCGGTGGAAGGCCTCAAGCCCTACACCGCGCTGCAACTGGAAGGCCGCGACGTTTACATCAAGGAAGGCTGCGTCGGCTGCCACTCGCAGATGATCCGCCCGTTCCGTGCCGAGACCGAGCGCTACGGTCACTACTCGGTGGCCGGCGAGAGCGTCTGGGATCACCCCTTCCTGTGGGGCTCCAAGCGTACCGGTCCGGACCTGGCCCGGGTCGGCGGCCGCTACTCGGACGAATGGCACCGTGCCCACCTGTACAACCCGCGCAACCTGGTACCCGAGTCGAAGATGCCGGCCTACCCCTGGCTGGTGGAGAACCCGCTGGACGGCCAGGACACCGCCAGGAAGATGCAGATCATGCGCGGTTTCGGCGTGCCCTACAGCGATGAAGACATCGCCGGGGCCAGAGATGCGGTGAAGGGCAAGAGCGAGATGGACGCGCTGGTCGCCTACCTGCAGGTGCTGGGCACCGCACTGAAGAACAAGAGGTAAGCCATGGCCTTCGACATCATCGACATCGGCACCCTGCGCGGCCTGGGCACCGCAGTGGTGTTCATCGCCTTCTCTGCCGTGCTGCTCTGGGCCTACAGCGGCAAGCGCCACGCCGCCTTCGCCGAAGCCGCGCAACTGCCCTTCGCCGACGAACTCACGACTGCCGCATCGAGGAACGACACCCCATGAGCACCTTCTGGAGCTGGTATATCACCCTGCTGACCCTCGGCAGCCTGGTCGCCCTGTTCTGGCTGATCTTCGCCACCCGCAAGGGCGAGCGCAAAGGCACCACCGAGCAGACCATGGGCCATTCCTTCGATGGCATCGAGGAATACGACAACCCCTTGCCCAAGTGGTGGTTCATGCTGTTCCTCGCCACCCTGGTCTTCGCCCTCGCCTACCTGGCCCTCTATCCCGGCCTGGGTAACTGGAAAGGCCTGCTGCCCGGTTATCAGGACGGCTGGACCCAGGTCGCCCAGTGGCAGCGGGAGGTGGACAAGGCCGAGCGGGCCTATGGGCCGATCTTCGCCCAATATGCGGCCATGCCCCTGGAGGAGGTGGCCAAAGACCCGCAGGCCCTGAAGATGGGCGGCCGCCTGTTCGCCACCTACTGCTCGATCTGCCATGGCTCCGACGCCAAGGGCGCGGTGGGCTTTCCCAACCTGACCGACCGGCACTGGCGCTGGGGCGGTGACGCCGAGACCATCAAGGCCAGCATCCTGGGTGGCCGCAACGGCATGATGCCAGCCTGGGGCGAGGTACTCGGCAACGAGGGCGTGCAGCAGGTCGCCACCTATGTGCGCCAGGGGCTGGCCGGACTGCCGCTGGCGGAAGGCAGCGCGATCGACCTGCAGAAAGGCGCCGAGCTGTTCGCCAACAACTGCACGGCCTGCCACGGCGCGAGCGGCACCGGCATGGCCATGCTCGGCGCCCCGGACCTGACCCAGCCCGCCGGCTGGATCTATGGCTCCAGCCTGGCGCAGCTGCAGCAGACCATCCGCTACGGCCGCAACGGCCAGATGCCCGCCCAGGAGCACTACCTGGGCAACGACAAGGTGCACCTGCTGGCCGCCTATGTCATGAGCCTGAGCCGCAGCGAGGATACCGAGCAAAGCCTGAGCCAACGCTGAACCCGTCCGCCGGCGGCCGCCGCGCCGCCGGCCCTTCCCCCTCCTTACGGCCCACCAGGGCCAATGCGACGCTGTGTCGCACCGCAGCGACGACTGACCGCCTCGGGCGCCCGCCTTGAACTAACCTTGCCCGGTCGCCAGCAGGCATGCGGCTTAGGCGTCCCCGCTTCTGTGCCGCCCCCGGCTCGCGCAAACGGCCCAAACCAGGCCCAGCCGAAGCCCCCTCCGTAGCGACCGGAAAAGCCTGTCAAGCCCGGTTTGTAACGGCTCGCGTCGTTGCAATGGCTACCTGCTTTCTCCATACTTGCCGCCGATTTTTGTCCCCTAAAAACTCCATTAACCGTGGAACCCAGCATGAGCACAGCAATCAGTCAGACTGCTTATAACTACAAGGTGGTCCGCCAGTTCGCCGTAATGACGGTGATCTGGGGGGTCATCGGCATGGGTCTAGGCGTGTTCATTGCCGCACAACTCGTGTGGCCGGAACTCAACCTGGGCATGGAATGGACGAGCTTCGGCCGTCTGCGTCCCCTGCACACCAACGCGGTGATCTTCGCCTTCGGCGGTTGCGCCCTGTTCGCCACGTCCTACTACGTGGTCCAGCGCACCAGCCAAGCGCGCCTGATCTCCGACGGTCTGGCCGCCTTCACCTTCTGGGGTTGGCAAGCGGTGATCGTGCTGGCAGTCATCACCCTGCCCATGGGCTACACCAGCTCCAAGGAATACGCCGAGCTGGAATGGCCGATCGACATCCTCCTGGGCATCGTCTGGGTCAGCTACCTGCTGGTGTTCTTCGGCACCATCCTCAAGCGCAAGACCAAGCACATCTACGTGGGCAACTGGTTCTTCGGTGCCTTCATCCTGGTCACCGCCATGCTGCACATCGTCAACAGCATGGAAATGCCGGTCAGCCTGTTCAAGTCGTACTCCATGTACGCCGGCGCGACCGACGCGATGATCCAGTGGTGGTACGGCCACAACGCCGTGGGCTTCTTCCTGACCACCGGCTTCCTGGGGATGATGTACTACTTCGTGCCCAAGCAGGCCGAACGCCCGATCTACTCCTACCGCCTGTCCATCGTGCACTTCTGGGCGCTGATCACCCTGTACATCTGGGCCGGCCCGCACCACCTGCACTACACCGCCCTGCCGGACTGGGCCCAGTCCCTCGGCATGGCCATGTCCGTCATCCTCCTGGCACCGAGCTGGGGCGGCATGATCAACGGCATGATGAGCCTCTCCGGCGCCTGGCATAAGCTGCGCACCGACCCGATCCTGCGCTTCCTGGTGGTGTCCCTGGCCTTCTACGGCATGTCCACCTTCGAAGGCCCGATGATGGCGATCAAGACCGTCAACGCCCTGTCCCACTACACCGACTGGACCATCGGCCACGTGCATGCCGGCGCCCTCGGCTGGGTGGCGATGATCTCCATCGGCTCGCTCTACCACCTGATCCCCAAGGTGTTCGGCCGCGAGCAGATGCACAGCATCGCCCTGATCAACGCCCACTTCTGGCTGGCCACCATCGGCACCGTGCTGTACATCGCTTCGATGTGGGTCAACGGCATCACCCAGGGCCTGATGTGGCGTGCGGTCAACGAAGACGGCACCCTCACCTACTCCTTCGTCGAAGCCCTGGAAGCCAGCCACCCCGGCTTCGTGGTGCGCATGATCGGCGGCGCCTTCTTCGTCACCGGCATGCTCCTGATGGCTTACAACACCTACCGCACCGTGCGTGCCGCGAAGCCGGCTGAATACGAGGCGGCTGCGCAGATTCCCGCCGGAGTAGCTCACTGATGAAACACGAAATCATCGAGAAGAATATCGGTCTGATGGCCCTGCTGATGGTCATCGCCGTCAGCATCGGCGGCCTGACCCAGATCGTCCCGCTGTTCTTTCAGGACGTCACCAACGAGCCGGTGGCCGGCCTCAAGCCCTACACCGCGCTGCAGCTGGAAGGCCGCGACGTGTACATCTCCAACGGCTGCGTCGGCTGCCACTCGCAGATGATCCGCCCGTTCCGTGCCGAGACCGAGCGCTACGGCCACTACTCGGTGGCCGGCGAGAGCGTCTGGGATCACCCCTTCCTGTGGGGCTCCAAGCGTACCGGCCCGGACCTGGCCCGCGTCGGCGGCCGCTACTCGGACGAATGGCACCGTGCCCACCTGTACAACCCGCGCAACGTGGTGCCGGAGTCGAAGATGCCGGCCTACCCCTGGTTGGTGGAAAACAAGCTCGACGGCAAATACACCGCCAAGAAGATGGAAGTCATGCGTGGCTTCGGCGTGCCCTACAGCGATGAAGACATCGCCGGGGCCAAGGATGCGGTGAAAGGCAAGACCGAGATGGACGCGCTGGTTGCGTACCTGCAGGTCCTCGGCACCGCCATCACCAACAAACGGTAACCCACGATGCCTTCTTTTCTCACGGACATCGGGACCATTCGCGGCCTAGGCACGGCGGTGGTGTTCATCGCCTTCATCGCCGTGGTGCTCTGGGCCTACAGCAGCAAGCGCAAGTCCAGCTTCGATGAAGCCGCCAACCTGCCCTTCGCCGACGAACCGAAACCCGACGAACGTGACGAGCAATCTTCCAGGAGCAATAACCAATGACCACGTTCTGGAGTTGGTACGTAACAATTCTTTCACTGGGCACCATCTTCGCCCTGACCTGGCTGATCTTCGGCACCCGCAAGGGCCAGCGCCAGGAGAGCACCCAAGAAACCGTCGGCCATGAGTTCGACGGCATCGAGGAGTTCGACAACCCGCTGCCCAAGTGGTGGTTCATGCTGTTCGTCGCCACCATCGTCTTCGCCCTCGGCTACCTGGCCCTCTACCCGGGCCTGGGCAACTGGAAGGGCCTGCTGCCGGGCTACGACTACCTGGACAACGAAGCCAAGACCCCCTTCGCCGCCAACGTGCAGATTGCCGACGGCGAGCGCAACGGCGGCTGGACCGGCGTGCACCAGTGGGAAAAGGAAATGGCCAGGGCCGAGGAGCAATACGGGCCGATCTTCGCCAAGTACGCCGCCATGCCGATCGAGCAGGTCGCTCAGGACGAGCAAGCCCTGAAGATGGGTGGCCGCCTGTTCGCCTCCAACTGCTCGGTGTGCCATGGTTCCGACGCCAAGGGCGCCTATGGCTTCCCCAACCTGACCGACAACGACTGGCTGTACGGCGGTGAGCCGGAAACCATCAAGACCACCATCATGGGCGGTCGTCAGGCGGCGATGCCAGCCTGGAAGGACAACCTCGGCGAAGAAGGCATCAAGAACGTGGCCGCCTACGTGCGCAGCCTGTCCGGCCTGAAGACCCCCGAGGGGATCGACGCCGATCCGGTCGCCGGCAAAGAGATTTTCGCCACCAACTGCGCGGTCTGCCACGGCGCCGAAGGCAAGGGTCAGCACGCCATGGGCGCGCCGAACCTGACCGACAAGGTCTGGCTCTACGGCTCCAGTTTCGCCCAGGTGCAGCAGACCCTGCGTTACGGCCGCAACGGCCGCATGCCGGCCCAACAGGACTTCCTCGGCAACGACAAGGTGCACCTGCTGGCCGCCTATGTGTACAGCCTCTCGCAGCAAGGTGCCGAGCAGTAAGGCTCGCCCCTGCTGCATCGCGACCCCCGGTCGCACCCAAATCGGGCGCGGTCGGGGGTACCATAGCGTATTAGTGAAATGCCCTGGACCGGTGCACGTCGTCCCGGGGCAGCCAGTCAACCGCTGTGGTAGTCCCCGATGAGTTCGCAGATTCCGGTCAAAGACGTCACCCCGGCCAAGGTCGAGTCCGTCGACCTCTACGCCAACCGCGAGAAAATCTACACCCGCGCCTTCACCGGCCTGTTCCGCAATCTGCGCATGCTCGGTGGCGCCCTGCTGTTCGTCCTCTATTTCGGCACCGTCTGGCTCAGCTGGGACGGGCGCCAGGCCGTCTGGTGGGATCTGCCCGCGCGCAAGTTCCATATCTTCGGCGCCACCTACTGGCCCCAGGACTTCGTCCTGCTCTCGGCCCTGCTGATCATCGCCGCCTTCGGCCTGTTCTTCATCACCGTGTTCGCCGGCCGCGTCTGGTGCGGCTACACCTGCCCGCAGAGCGTGTTCACCTGGGTGTTCATGTGGGCGGAGAAGGTCACCGAGGGCGACCGCAACCAGCGCATGAAACTGGACAAGGCGCCGATGGACGGCCGCAAGTTCCTGCGCAAGCTGGCCAAGCACGGCATCTGGGTCGGGGTGTCCCTGGCCACCGCACTGACTTTCGTCGGCTACTTCACACCGATCCGCGAGCTGATTCCCGAGTTGCTGACCCTACAGGCCAGCGGCTGGGCGGTGTTCTGGGTCGGCTTCTTCACCCTCGCCACCTACGGCAACGCCGGCTGGCTGCGCGAGCAGGTGTGCATCTACATGTGCCCCTACGCGCGCTTCCAGAGCGTGATGTTCGACCAGGACACCCTGATCGTCTCCTACGATCCTCGCCGCGGCGAACACCGCGGGCCACGCAAGAAGGACGCCGACTACAAGGCCCAGGGCCTCGGCGACTGCATCGACTGCAAGATGTGCGTGCAGGTCTGCCCCACCGGCATCGACATCCGCGACGGCCTGCAGATCGAGTGCATCGGCTGCGCCGCCTGCATCGACGCCTGCGACAGCATCATGGACAAGATGAGCTACCCCAAGGGGCTGATCAGCTACACCACCGAACACAACCTGTCCGGCCAGCAGACCCACCTGGCCCGGCCGCGCCTGATCGGCTATGCCCTGGCGCTGCTGGCGATGATCGGCCTGTTCGTCTGGGCCATCGCCAGCCGCCCCCTGGTCGAGCTGGACGTGATCAAGGACCGCGTGCTCTACCGCGAGAACGAACAAGGCCGCATCGAGAACGTCTACACCCTGAAGATCATGAACAAGTCGCAGCACGACATCAGCTACCTGATCGAGGCCGAGGGTCTCGACGGCCTGGTCTACGAAGGCAAGCGCGAGGTCAAGGCGCTGGCCGGCGAGGTGCTGTCGCTGCCGGTGGAGCTGTCCATCGAGCCCGAGAAGCTGCCCTCCAGCACCAACGAAATCCGCTTCCGCATCCAGTCCATCGACGATGCGCGCATCACCAACGACGCCGACAGCCGCTTCATCGGCCCCAGCGTCCGCTGATTGAGATAACCACGCATGTCCGAGCAAACACCGGTCAAACCCTGGTACAAGCAGTTCTGGCCCTGGTTCATCCTCGGCCTGCTGGGCTATTCGGTCGTCCAGGGCGTGACCCTGCTGACCATCGCCAGCAAGAACCCGCCGGGACTGATCTCCGACGACTACTACGACGTCGGCAAGGGTATCAACCAGTCGCTGGAGCGCGAGAAGCTCGCCGAGCGCCTGGAGCTGAGTGCCAGCCTGGACCTGGACGAGGAAACCGGCATCGCCGAACTGCAGCTGCAGGGCCACAGCGGCCCGGCGCAGCTGGTGCTCAACCTGATCTCGCCGACCCAGCCCGAGCGCGACCGCCGCATCATCCTGCAGCCCCAGGGCCAGGGTCTGTACCGCGGGCAGATGCAGGATGCCGTGCAGGGCCGGCGCTTCGTCGAGCTGATCGGTCAGGAAGGCGGCCAGGACTGGCGCCTGTTCGAGGAAGAGACCCTAGAAAGCGGCAAGACCATCCAGCTCGGCGCCGCGCGCTAGCCACAGGTCGAAGATCGCCCCCCGATGGCTCAGCCCCTTCCCTGTTTCCATTGCGGCCTGCCGGTGCCTGCCGGCAGCCGCTTCCAGGCCCGGATTCTCGGCGAACCGCGCGAACTGTGCTGCCCCGGGTGCCAGGCCGTGGCCGAGGCCATAGTCGCCGGCGGCCTGGAGCACTACTACAAGCACCGCAGCGACACCGCCGCCAACCCCCAAGCCCTGCCCCAGGCGCTGCCCGACGAGCTGGCGCTGTACGACCGCGCCGAGGTGCAGGCGAGCTTCGTCGAGCATCAGGGCGAGCTGAGCGAGACCTGCCTGCTGATCGAGGGCATCAGCTGCGCCGCCTGCGGCTGGCTGATCGAGAAGCACCTGCGTGCCCTGCCCGGCGTGGCCGAGGCCCAGCTCAACCTGTCCAACCAGCGCCTGCAGGTGCGCTGGGCCGACAGCCAGCTGCCGTTCAGCCAACTGCTCGCCGAACTGCGCCGCATCGGCTATGCCGGCCATCCCTGGCAGGCCGACAGCGCCAGCGCCCAGCTGACCCGGGAAAACCGCCGCGCCATGCGCGAGCTGGGCGTCGCCGGCCTGCTGTGGATTCAGGTGATGATGGCGACCATGGCCACCTGGCCGGAATTCAACATCGACCTGTCCGCCGAGCTGGACCAGATCCTGCGCTGGACCAGCCTGTTCCTCACCACGCCCATCGTCTTCTACTGCTGCGGCCAGTTCTTCCGCGGCGCCCTGCGCGACCTGCGCACCCGCCACCTGAGCATGGACGTCTCGGTGTCCCTGGCCATCGGCGGCGCCTATGCCGCCGGCATCTGGTCGACGGTCACCGGCCAGGGCGAGCTGTATTTCGATGCGGTGGGCATGTTCGCCCTGTTCCTCCTGGCCGGCCGCTACCTGGAGCGCCGCGCCCGCGAACGCACGGCGGCGGCTACCGCACAGCTGGTCAACCTGCTGCCGGCCTCCTGCCTGCGCCTGGACGAGCAGGGCCAGAGTCAGCGCATCCTGCTCAGCGAGCTGCAAGTCGGCGAGCGGGTTCTGGTGCCGCCCGGCGCGCTGCTGCCAGCCGACGGACGCATCCTCAGCGGCCACTCCAGCGTCGACGAATCGCTGCTGACCGGTGAATACCTGCCGCGGCCCCGCGGCGAAGGCGACGAGGTCACCGCCGGCACCCTCAACGTCGAGGGCCCGCTGACCGTCGAGGTCGAGGCCCTCGGCGACGCCACCCGACTGTCGGCCATCGTCCGCCTGCTGGAACGGGCGCAAAGCGCCAAGCCGCGCCTGGCCGAGGTGGCCGACCGGGTGGCGCAGTGGTTCCTGCTGATCGTGCTGGTCACCGCCGCCGCGGTCGGCCTGGCCTGGTGGCAGATCGACCCGGCGCGGGCCTTCTGGGTGGTGCTGGCCCTGCTGGTCGCCACCTGCCCCTGCGCTCTCGCCCTGGCCACCCCCACCGCCCTGACTGCCGCTACCGGCAGCCTGCACAAGCTCGGCCTGCTGTTGACCCGTGGCCATGTGCTCGAGGGCTTGCGGCAGATCGACACGGTGATCTTCGACAAGACCGGCACCCTCACCGAGGGCCGCCTGACCCTCGGCGCCATCCATCCCCTCGGCGAGCTGGATGCCGATGCCTGCCTGGCCCTGGCCGCCGCCCTGGAGAACCGTTCCGAGCACCCCATCGCCCGTGCCTTCGGCCAGGCTGCCCAGGCCGCCGAGCGGGTCGAGAGCATGCCGGGGCGCGGCCTGCAGGGCCGGGTGCAGGGCCGCCTGCTGCGCATCGGCCAGCCGACCTTCGTCGCCGAGCTGGGCGACCTGCCGGCGCCGGCGATTCCCGGCGACCAGGGCCAGTGGCTGCTGCTCGGCGACGAGCAGGGCCCGCTGGCCTGGTTCGTCCTCGACGACCGCCTGCGCGACGACGCCCCCGAGCTGCTCGCCGCCTGCCGCGCCCAGGGCTGGCAGGTGCTGTTGCTGTCCGGCGACAGCTCGCCGATGGTCGCCGAGGTGGCGCGCCAACTGGGCATCGAGCAGGCCCGTGGCGGCCTGACGCCGGACGCCAAGCTGGCGGAATTGCAGCGCCTGCACGAGCAAGGCCACCGCGTGCTGATGCTCGGCGACGGGGTCAACGACGTGCCGGTGCTGGCCGCCGCCGACATCAGCGTGGCCATGGGCAGCGCCACCGACCTGGCCAAGACCAGTGCCGACGCGGTGCTGCTGTCCAACCGCCTGTCCAGCCTGGTGCAGGCCTTCGACCTGGCCCGGCGTACCCGGCGGATCATCATCGAGAACCTGGCCTGGGCCAGCCTGTACAATGGCTTGGTGCTGCCCTTCGCCGCCCTGGGTTGGATCACCCCGATCTGGGCCGCGCTGGGCATGTCGCTCAGCTCGCTGCTGGTGGTGCTCAACGCCCTGCGCCTGACGCGCACCCCATCACCCTAGGCTGGAGACCCGATGTCCGCGCTCTATATCCTTATCCCCGTCGCCCTGGTGCTGGTGGCCTTCGCCATCTGGCTGTTCTTCTGGGCAGTCGACAGCGGTCAGTACGACGACCTCGATGGTCCGGCCCACAGCATCCTGTTCGACGATCAGGACCCCAAGCACAAGGCCGCGATCGACGAAGCGGACCAGTCCGCCGAGCAGGCTCCCAAGCGTGACTGAACTGGCGCCGCAGCTGCTCTCCGCGCTGATCCTCGGCCTGCTCGGCGGCGGCCACTGTCTGGGCATGTGTGGCGGCCTGATGGGGGCGCTGACCCTGGCCATTCCCGCCGAGTACCGGGCCCGGCGCCTGCGCCTGCTGCTCGGCTACAACCTCGGACGCATCCTCAGCTACGCGCTCGCCGGCCTGCTCCTCGGCCTGGCCGGTTGGGCCCTGGCCAGCAGCCCGGCGGCCCTGGGCTTACGCGTGCTGGCCGCGCTGCTGCTGATCGCCATGGGCCTGTACCTGGCCGGCTGGTGGAGCGGCCTGACCCGCATCGAAGCGCTCGGCGGTGGCCTGTGGCGGCATATCCAACCGCTGACCCGGCGCTTCATGCCGGTGACCGACCTGCCCAAGGCCCTGGTGCTGGGCGCGCTGTGGGGCTGGCTGCCCTGCGGCCTGGTCTACAGCACCCTGCTGTGGGCGGCCAGCCAGGGCGACGCCCTGGACAGCGCCGCGCTGATGCTCGCCTTCGGCCTGGGCACCCTGCCGGTGCTGCTGGCCAGCGGCCTGGCCGCCGAGCGCCTCACGGCGCTGCTGCGCCGGCGCGGGGTGCGCACCGCCGGCGGCCTGCTGGTGATCCTGTTCGGCCTCTGGACCCTGCCCGGCCCTCACCAGCATTGGTTGATGGGCCACTGAGCCGACACCCGGCGCGCTTGATGCAGGTCAAGATGCCCTCCGGCCCGCGCCCCTAGACTCCCGGCATCGCTCGCTATTCCGGGAACCTCGCCCATGCTCGATGCCATCCAATGGGACGCCGACCTGATCCACCGCTACGACCAGGCCGGCCCGCGCTACACCTCCTACCCCACCGCCGTGCAGTTCCATGGCGACATCGGTCCCTTCGATCTGCTGCATGCCCTGCGCGACAGCCGCAAGGAACTGCGCCCGCTCTCGCTCTATGTGCATGTGCCGTTCTGTGCGCACATCTGCTATTACTGCGCCTGCAACAAGGTGATCACCAAGGATCGTGGCCGCTCGCAGCCCTACTTGCAGGAACTGGCCCACGAGATGGCCATCATCGGCCGCCACCTGGACGGCCGCCAGCGGGTCGAGCAGCTGCATCTGGGCGGCGGCACCCCGACCTTCCTCAGCCACGACGAACTGCGTCAGCTGATGGCCCAGTTGCGCGAGCACTTCAGCCTGCTGAACGACGATTCCGGGGACTACAGCATCGAGATCGACCCGCGCGAAGCCGACTGGTCGACCATGGGCCTGCTCCGCGAGCTGGGCTTCAACCGCGTCAGCCTCGGCGTGCAGGACCTCGACCCGGCCGTACAGCGGGCGATCAACCGCCTGCAGACCCTGGAAGAGACCCGCGCCATAGTCGAGGCCGCGCGCACCCTGCAATTCCGCTCGGTGAACATCGACCTGATCTATGGCCTGCCGCTACAGACGCCCGAGCGTTTCGCCCGCACCGTAGACGAGGTGATCGCCCTGCAACCTGACCGCCTGTCGCTGTTCAACTATGCGCATCTGCCCGAACGCTTTATGCCGCAACGCCGGATCAGAACCGAGGACCTGCCCTCGCCGAGCCACAAGCTGGCCATGCTGCACCGCAGCATCGAACAGCTGAGCGCGGCCGGCTACCGTTACATCGGCATGGACCACTTCGCCCTGCCCGACGACGAACTGGCCGTGGCCCAGGAGGACGGCAGCCTGCAGCGCAACTTCCAGGGCTACACCACCCACGGCCACTGCGACCTGATCGGCCTCGGCGTCTCGGCCATCAGCCAGGTCGGCGATCTCTATAGCCAGAACAGCAGCGACCTGGGCAACTACCAGGGCAGCCTGGCCAACGGCCAGCTGGCAACCCTGCGCGGCCTGCACTGCGACGCCGACGACCGCCTGCGCCGTGCGCTCATCCAGCAACTGATCTGCCACTTCGAACTGCAGTTCGCGACTATAGAGCGCGCCTTCGCCATCGATTTTCGCGACTACTTCGCCGATGCCTGGGCACAGCTGCAACAGATGCACGACGACGGACTTATCGCCCTGAGCACAGAGGCGATCCGCGTGCAGCCGCCAGGGCGCCTGCTGATCCGTGCACTGTGCATGCTGTTCGATCGCTACCTGACGCCCCGGCAACATCGGCAGCGCTATTCCCGGGTCATCTAGGCAGTGCGGCGCGCTACTTCATCGCCAGCAGTGTCGCCGCCTGCAACTGTGCGTCATCTAGCCCCAGCTCGCTCATGGCCTCGAGCAGGTTGGCATTGGCACTGACCAGGGCCGCATTGAGTGAGGTCAACTCCGACTGGAAGGTCTGCGCCTGCCTGAGGCGGACTTCTGCATCCAGCCCGGAATCGGCCATCAGAGCAGCCAGCTCGGCCTGCTTGGCGGCTATTTGCGCCTTCAATTCGCGGATCAGCTTGAGCAGCTGCTTGATGCTATCCGGCAGATTGCTCTCCTCGATATCGCTGTTCCGCTGGGCTTGGGCCGAGCGCGCGCGCCCCAGCTCCGAGAGGCTGACGCGCACGCTATCGCGCCACGCCTGCGGCTCGCCCGGCTCGCCTTGTGCTGCGGCATATTGTCGTTGCTGCGACCGGACGATATGACTGGTCAAGGGACGGGGTTCCAGGCGCATGGTCGTGCTCCTTGCTGACGGTGGGCCATGCCGATAGATCGGCCAGCGCCCGAAAGACTTGAGCAAGGGGTCAAACTTTGCCGGAACTGGCTGGCTGACCACCCTCGCCTGCTGTAACCTTGCAGCTAGTGTGTGTTTAGTCAGGGACAATCTCGATGTCGCAATGCGCCAACCTTCGGGCACCTCATCAGACCAACTGCAAGGACTGCAGCCTGGCGCCGCTGTGCCTGCCCCTGTCATTGAATCTTGAGGACATGGACGCCCTGGATGAGATCGTCAAGCGCGGCCGCCCGCTGAAGAAGGGCGAGTTCCTGTTCCGCCAGGGCGACGGTTTCGGCTCGGTGTTCGCCGTGCGCTCCGGCGCCCTGAAGACCTTCAGCCTGAGCGACGCCGGCGAGGAGCAGGTCACAGGCTTCTACTTGCCCAGCGAACTGGTCGGATTGTCCGGCATGGACACCGAAACCTACCCGGTCTCGGCCCAGGCCCTGGAAACCACTTCCGTGTGCGAGATTCCCTTCGAGCGCCTCGACGAACTGGCCGTACAGCTGCCGCAGTTGCGCCGCCAGTTGATGCGGGTGATGAGCCGGGAGATTCGCGAGGACCAGCAGATGATGCTGCTGCTGTCGAAGAAGACGGCCGACGAGCGCATCGCCACCTTCCTGGTCAACCTCTCGGCACGCTTTCGTGCCCGCGGCTTCTCCGCCCAGCAGTTTCGCCTGGCCATGTCGCGCAACGAGATCGGTAACTATCTGGGGCTGGCCGTCGAAACCGTATCCCGGGTCTTCACTCGCTTCCAGCAGAACAAGCTGATCGAGGCCGAGGGCAAGGAAGTGCATATTCTCGACCCCATCGAACTCTGCGCCCTGGCCGGCGGCAAGCTCGACGGCTGAGCCCCGGCTGACCAGCAGCCGGAGCGGCCCCTTCGTAAACCCGAGGAGTCCTGCGATGATCTTCGACGAGTTCAGCATCAAGACCCTGATCCGCCCGATTGCCGACTTCCCCAAGCCAGGGGTGATCTTTCGCGATATCACCCCGCTGTTCCAGTCACCGCGCGCCCTGCGCATGGTCGCCGACAGCTTCATCCAGCGCTATGTCGAGGCCGAGTTCAGCCATATCGGTGCCATGGATGCCCGCGGCTTCCTCATCGGCTCGATCATTGCCTACGAGCTGAACAAGCCGCTGATCCTCTTCCGCAAGCAAGGCAAGCTGCCTGACGAAGTGCTCAGCGAGGCCTATCAGACCGAGTACGGGGAAGCCTTCCTCGAGGTGCATGCCGACAGCCTGTGCGAAGGCGACAGCATCCTGATCTTCGATGACCTGATCGCCACGGGCGGCACCCTGCTGGCGGCCGCGCAACTGGTGCGCCGAATGGGCGCCCATATCCATGAGGCCGCGGCGATCATCGACCTGCCGGAGCTGGGCGGCTCGCAGAAGCTCCAGGATATCGGCATCCCGACCTTCACCCTGACCGCCTTCGCCCAGAACGAGCGCTGAGCGCCCGCCGCCGAGCAAGCCGCGCCGGGCGCACTCAGTCGAAATAGGCCTCGAAGAAGCGGTCCAACTCGCCCTCGTACTGGTCCAGCGAGTACAGGGTATCGGCGGCCAGCAGGTCGAGCAGGACCATCCCGTTGGGCCCCGAGTCCTCGACAACGGCGGCACGCAGACGCTCGGTCATGCCCAGATTGACCAAGCGCAAGTTGCGGTATACCTCGCGCAACCCGCTCATCGACCAGTCTGCGGCCAGCCCCCGCTGCTGGCGCAGGTATTGGCCCAGCAGGTAGGTGCCGAACACTCGGTAGAGGGTTTCCTCCGTACCACTGAACGGCAGGTGGAACCAGGCCATGGCCTGCAACAGGCGTGTGTGCGGGCACCCCGAGGTGGCGCCCAAGGCGCCCAGCAGGGACCCCAGCGCACGCTGTAAAGAGGTGTGTCGCCGGGTTTCCCGCCCACGCCAGTACACCTCGACCTCCACCTGCTCATAGGACGGCGACTGCGCCAGCAGCTCCACCGGAGCCACCAGCGCTTGCGCGAAGGGGCAATGGGGCGACTGCTCCGGACGCAACGGGCAATGCCGGCACTGATGCACATTCAAACGGGTCCAGTCGGGCCACGACTTGCCCTGCTCGCGAGCATCGGGTTGCAACTCGACCCGATGGCTCCAACTGCGGCCATCGGCGAAAAGGAACCTGTAGTGGATGAGCGAGTCATCCGCAGCCTCTAGATCCATGGTCTAACCTGATCCTCGAGCGGGGTGTGGAACCTATGCTAGCAGTTTATCGACATAGCCTTGATCCAGGCGCCACTTTCCTGGCAACTGCGGGTGATCTTGACGCCGGGCTTACCACACCCCTTACTTGCTGTAGCAGCAAAGGAGCCCGCAATGGACGGCAGGCAGTGCCACCTGGCCCACATACTGGTCGAGCAAATAGAAATCGGGGTGATCATCCTCGACTCCAGCCTACGCATTCAGTACTGGAACAACTTCGTCAGCCAATGCAGCGGCAAGGCCTTGGCGCAGGCCCGCAGCCTGCCGTTCACCCGGGTATTCCCCGAGGCCGACACCCCGCACCTGCAGCGCATGGTGACGCAGGCTCGTGACCAGGGTCGGCACGTCTACACCCAGTGGCGCGACAACCCCTACCTGATCCAGCTGCCCTACAAGCCTGCGAGAAAGCCGGGCGCTCTGATGCTGCAAAACACCCTGTTGTTCCCCTTTCATGACCCGGAGGCGCAACAGCAGTGTTTCGGACTGCTGCTTTACGACACCACTGAGTTGGCGCGCAGCGATGAACAGCTGGATGCCGTGCTCGACGCCTTGAGTGGCAAACAAGTGGAACGGGAACAACTGATCAGGAAACTGGAGCAGGCCAACAGCCAACTCCTGCAGTCGGAGAAGCTCGCGGCCATCGGTCAGCTCGCGGCCGGGGTAGCCCATGAGATCAACAACCCGATCGGTTATGTGTTTTCCAACCTCAAGACCCTTGCCGGCTATGTCCAGGACCTGCTGCACATCGTCGACGCAGTGGACGGCGCCGCCAGCCTCGACGATCTGCACCGTCTCAAGCGCAGTCTGGAGTACGACTACATCCGCAACGATGTGGAGGCTCTGATAGGTGAGTCCGAAGACGGCATCGACCGGGTCAAGAAAATCATCACCGCCCTCAAGGACTTCTCCCACATGGAGGAAGAGGCCTTCCGCTGCGCCGACCTGCACCAGGGCCTGGACACCACCCTCAACGTGGTCAACAACGAACTGAAGTACAAGGCCGAGGTCATCAAGGAATACGGCCAGCTGCCGGAGGTCGAGTGCATCCCCTCGCAGATCAATCAGGTGCTGATGAACCTGCTGGTCAATGCGGCCCATGCCATGGAGGAGTTCGGTCGCATCACCCTGCGCAGCGCGCAGGAAGGCGACTGGGTCTGGCTGGAGGTCGAGGATACCGGCAAAGGTATCGAGCCCCACCTGCTCAACCGCATCTACGAACCCTTCTTCACCACCAAGCCGGTCGGCAAAGGCACGGGGCTGGGATTAGCCCTGTCCTACAACATCATCCAGAAGCACCACGGCCGCATCGAGGTCAGCAGCGAGCCGGGGCAAGGCACGCGCTTCCGTATCTGGCTGCCCATTCACCAACCTGACCCAGACAGTGCGGACCCCACCACGCCATGAATGCCCCCCTCCAGCCGCCGAGCGCCACCCTCCTCCTGGTCGACGATGAGGAAAATATCCTCAAGAGTCTGCGCCGCCTGCTACGGCAGGAGCCCTATGAGGTCCTCATGGCCGGCGGCGGCGAACAAGCCCTGCAGTTGCTCGAACAGCACCAGGTCGATCTGGTGATTTCCGACGCCCGCATGCCCGGCATGGACGGCGCCAGCCTGCTCAGCGAAGTCCAGCAACGCTGGCCGGAGTGCCTGCGCATCCTCCTCACCGGGCATGCCGACATCGGCACCACAATCAGGGCGATCAATCAGGGACAGATATTCCGCTACATCAGCAAACCCTGGGACGACGACGAGCTGCGCATGATCATTCGCCAAGCACTGTCCTTCCAGTACTCCGAGCGCGAGCGCCAACGTCTGGAGCGCCTCACCCACGAGCAGAACCAGCACCTGCAGGAACTCAACGCCACACTGGAACAACGGGTGCGCAGCCGCACCGCCGAGCTTCAGCAAACCGCCGACATGCTCGACATGGCCTACGAGGAGCTCAAGCGCAGCTACGTAACGGCAACCGAGGTGTTCTCCAGCCTGGTCAACCTACGCATTCCCAGGGACAAGCAAAGCAACGGCGCGGTCATCGCCCTGGTCCGCGCCTACGCCGAGCAACATGGCCTGGGCGAAGGCGCCAGCCGCGACCTGGCGATGGCCGCTGCGCTGTACAACGTCGGCAAACTGACCTGGAGCGACAGCCTGCTCAACAGCCCGGCCGACCTGCTGTACAAGAACGAGCGCGAACGTTATCGGCAATACCCGGCGCTCGGCGAAAGCCTGTTGATGAGCCTGGAACCGCTGCAGGACGCCGCGCGCTTGATTCGCCACCATCAGGAACGCTGGGACGGCGGCGGCTTTCCCGACCGGCTCAAGGGCGAGGCTATCCCCCTGGGCGGTCGTCTGCTGAAACTGGCGGTCGACTTCATCGAGCTGCAGTGCGGACTGGTGCTGGAGCGCAAACTGAGTCGCGACGAGGCGTTGCTGCTGATACAAAAATACAGCGGCAAACTCTACGACCCAAAGCTGTGCGAGCGTTTCATCGAGCTCTGCACCACCCTCGCCCCCGACCTGGCCCTGACCGACCCCAGCATCCTGGTGCTCGATACCCGCCGGGTCGTGCCAGGCATGCAGCTGGCGCGCAACCTGAAGGCCAACAATGGCACGCTGCTGCTCAATGAGGGCAAGATTCTGACCCAGGCGCTGATCGGCAAGCTGATCACCTTCGAGGAGAGCGAAGGCGCGCAATACACCCTTTTCGTGCGATCCCCGGAACCCACTGGCGCGCCCCTTCAGGAGACGGCCCGATGATCAAGATCCAACTGGTGGACGACGAGCCCCAGGTCCTCAAGTCGTTGCAGCGCCTGCTCCACCCCCAGGGTTGGCAGATACATGCCTTCGACGATGTGTATCAGGCGCTGGACGCTCTTACCGAACATCAATACGCGGTCATCGCTTCCGATTATCGAATGCCCCATCTGGACGGTATCACCTACCTGAAATTCGCCAAACAGCGCCAGCCCGATGCTATGCGCCTGATGCTGACCGGTCATGGCGATCGCCAATCGATGATGCAGGCCATCAACGAGGCCGAGGTCTACCGCTTCATTTCCAAACCCTGGGAAGACTATGAGGTGGAAGCCGCCCTGCGCAGCGCCATCGACCTTCACCTGTTGCGCAGCGAGAACCAACGCCTGCTGGAGCGAGTTCACGAGCAGCAGAGCGCCCTGGATCGTCAGCAACAGGAGCTGCTGCGACTGGAGGCGGAGAACCCGGGCCTGACCCGCGTACTGCGCGACACCGACGGCTCCATCCTCATCGAAGACATCGACGATTGACCCGGCCCAGCACGACGGGCCGTCCACAATGCACGCGAGTGTCCTAGCCCATGAATAATGCGCGCCCTTTGCTTCTGCTGCTGATCGATGAGGATGAAGCCAGCTACCGGCGCACCCGCGACCTGCTCGGCGTGAACGGGATATTGCACCACCGCCTGGAATGGGTAAGCAATCTTACGCAGGCACAGTTCAGCATCCTCGAATATGCCCACGACCTGTACCTGATCGACTACCGCTTCACGGCCGGCAGCGGGCTGGAGCTCATTGCCTGGGCCCAGGCGCAAGGCGTGCACGCTCCCTTCATCCTGCTCACCGACCGAGAGGATGAAGCGCTGGATGCCAGCGCCATCGACGCCGGTGCCGCCGACTACCTGATCAAGAGCCAGCTCGATAGCCGCAACCTGGCGCGCAGCATTCGCTACGCCATCAGCCGGACTCAGGCTTCCCGTGCAGTGGCCGAGAGCGAGACCCGCTATCGCCTGCTGTTCGACGCCAACCCTCAGCCCATGTATGTGTTCCACCGGGAATCCCTGGCCTTCCTGGCCGTCAACCAGAGAATGCTCGACGTCTACGGCTACACACGGGAGCAGCTTCTGGGCATGAGCCTGCTCGACATACGCTGTCTCGACGAACAGCAACGCCTGCTCGAGTTCTTCTCCCCCCAGGAGACCAAGAGGTCGTTCTTCGAGCCCAGCGTCTGGCGCCATCGCCTGAAGAGCGGCGAAGAAATACTGGTGGAGATCACGGTTTCCGAGCTCAGCTTCAACGGCCTGCCCGCCTATATCGCCGTGGTCAAGGACGTGACCGAACTGCTGCAGACTCGCCGCGAAGCACAGCGCAAGAGCCAGGCCTTCCATCAGCTGCTGACCGATAGCCGCGACGCCATCCTGGTAGTCGATGCCCAAGATACCGTGCGCTACGCGAACCCTGCCGCGGAAGACCTGCTCGGCGCTCCTCTCGCCGAACTGCAGCAGCGCCCCCTGGGCTTGGCCGTGGAGCCTGGCCGGCTGCACGAATGCGCGATGCCCCTGACCAGCGGCGAAACACTGCACGTCGAGGTCCAGTGCTCCCAGACCGAGTGGGACAATCAGGACATGCGCCTGCTCCTGCTACGGGACATCCGCGGTCGCATCGAGTCGGACAAGCAGCTACGCCTGCTGCGACGCAGCCTCGAAACCAGCTATAACGGCGTGCTGATCTGCGATGCCCATGCCCGCGATTTGCCGATCATCTACGTCAACCCGGCATTCGAGCGCATCACCGGTTACAGCGCCGCGGAGGTCATGGGGCGCAACTGCCGTTTCCTCCAGGGCAAGGAGCGCGACGAGACCGCAGTCGCGGAAATACGCCGTGGACTGAAGGAGAATCGCGAGACCCACATCGTGCTACGCAACTTCCGCAAGGACGGCACACCCTTCTGGAACGCCCTCTATATCGCCCCGGTACCGGACGAGCAGGGCAGCATCAGCCATTACATCGGCGTACAGAACGACATCTCGGAACAGAAACGCTTCGAGAGCCAGCTGGCCTACAATGCCAGCCACGACGTGCTTACCGGCCTACCCAACCGCTCCCTGCTGGAGGACCGCCTAAACCAGGGCTGCCAGATCAGCCGGCGCTACAAGCGCAGCCTGGCGGTGCTGTTCATCGACCTCGACGGCTTCAAGCCAATCAACGACAGCATGGGCCACGTCGTCGGCGATCAAGTCCTGGTCGAAGTCGCACGCCGCATGAACCAGCAGGCGCGTCCCGGCGACACAGTGGCGCGCCTGGGCGGCGACGAATTCGTCATCATCCTTCCGGATCTGGCCCGCGAAGAAGATGTGCTGCTGGTGGCCGATCGCCTCATCGCCAGTATTGCCCAGCCCTACAGGGTGGCCGGCATCGAGATGCACATCACCGCGAGTATCGGCATTGCCCTCACCGATGGCTCGGTCGACCAGCCGACAGTGCTGATCCAACAGGCCGACCTCGCCATGTACAAGGCCAAGAAACAGGGGCGCAACAATTACCAATGGTACACCCAGGACCTCGACCAGAAGGTCAGTGAACGCGTCACCCTGCGCAACGAGCTGCAGAAGGCCATCGAAGCGCAGGCATTCCAGCTCTACTACCAACCCCAGATCGATGGCCGCAGTGGCCAGGTCGTCGGCTACGAGGCGCTTCTGCGCTGGCAGCACGCCGACCGCGGCTTCATCTCGCCAGCCCAATTTATCCCTGTGGCCGAGAATACCGGGCAGATCATCCCCCTCAGCGAGTGGGTCATGCGCACGGCCTGCCAGCAAGCGCGCGCGCTGCTCGACCAGGGTTGGAGCGGCAACACCATGGCTGTCAACGTGTCGCCGGTACAGTTTCAGCGGGTCAACTTCGTCGACACGGTGTGCAGGATTCTGGAGGAGACCGGCCTACCGGCCGAACTGCTGGAGCTGGAGCTCACCGAGACCGTACTACTGGATAACGCGGAACGGGCGATCTTCATTCTGCATGCGCTGAAAGACCTCGGCGTGCATATCGCCATCGACGATTTCGGCACCGGCTTCTCCAGCCTGAACTACCTGAAGCGCCTACCGATCGACAAGGTCAAGATCGATCGCTCGTTCGTCCAGGAGGTGATCAGCGACAGCACCGATGCGGCGATCTCTTTGGGCATTATCTCCCTGGCCCACCACCTCAATATCAAGGTGATCGCCGAAGGCGTGGAAACCGAACCCCAGTACGCCTTCCTGAAGAAGAATCACTGCGACGAGTTCCAGGGCTTCTACTTCGCCAAGCCCATGCCGCTGTCGCTGCTGGAAGAGTTTCTTCGCGCCCAACGAGAGCGCCAGCAACAGCGGATACGCGACTCCGACGAAGAGCGCGACGCCCAAACCCTGCTGCTGCTCGACGACGAGGAGAACATCCTGCGCGCCTTGACCCGCGTCCTGCGCCGCGACGGTTACCAGGTTCTCTCTGCAAACAATGCCCAAGAAGCCTTCGCCCTGCTCGCTAAGCACGACGTGCAGGTGATCCTCTCGGATCAACGCATGCCGGAAATGAATGGCACCGAGTTCCTCAGCCGGGTCAAGGACCTCTACCCCGACACTATCCGCATCGTGCTATCGGGCTATACCGACCTGAAGTCCGTCACCGACGCGATCAATCAGGGGGCAATCTACAAGTTTCTCACCAAGCCCTGGGACGACGCCCAGCTGCGCACCACCGTGGCTCAGGCGTTCCAGCACTACAGCCTGGCGAAGGAGAAGGACTCCAGCGCGACAGCGCCCGGCGCACAACCCTGAGTAACCCGGCTCTGCTAGCGCCTGCAGAGCGGCACATGTGCACGGCGTCTTAGAGGAGCTGCGACAGGCCAATATCCAGCGAACCGGGCACCGAAGCCCCTTGCCACCAACAAGCGAGCGCCGGTTCCCCGAGGCGTAACACGCGTGGCTACAGCTGAATCGGCCGCCGGCCGGCGATCGAGTGGGCCAGGGTGCCGCCATCGACCAGCTCGAGCTCGCCACCCAGCGGCATGCCGTGGGCAATGCGTGAGGCGACCATGCCCTTGCCCGCCAGCAGCTGGGCGATATAGTGCGCCGTGGCCTCACCCTCCACCGTGGGATTGGTGGCGAGTATCACCTCGCCGAAGCTTCCGTCCTCGACCCGAGCCAGCAGCTCGGGAATGCCGATGGCTTCCGGGCCCAGGCCATCCAGTGGCGACAGGTGCCCCTTGAGCACGAAATAGCGGCCGCGATAGCCGGTCTGTTCCACCGCATAAACATCCATCGGCCCCTCCACCACGCACAACAGTCTGTCATCCCGGCGCGGGTCGAGGCAGGTCTGGCAGAGCTCATCCTCGCTCAGGGTTCGGCACTGCTTGCAGTGGCCCACCCCCTCCATCGCCTGGCTCAAGGCCTGGGCCAAACGCAGGGCACCGCTACGATCACGCTCGAGCAGGTGCAGCGCCATGCGCTGGGCGGTCTTCTGCCCCACGCCAGGCAGGATACGCAAGGAGTCGATCAGGTGACGAATCAGGGGGCTGAAGCTCATGGGCGGGCTCGATAGCTACACAGGAATTTCTGGGCCCTGGATGCCGTAGCGCACAATCGGAACGCCAGGCATCGGGCACACAGAGCACAGTGACGGTGATGCGGGGCACCCCGCGGCGGCGCCCTGTGGGTAGACGGATGACGGGATCAGAAAGGCATCTTGAAGCCGGGCGGCAGCTGCATGCCGGCGGTCATCCCGGCCATCTTGTCCTGGCTGTTCTGCTCGACCTTGCGCACCGCATCGTTCACCGCAGCGGCGATCAGATCCTCGAGAATCTCCTTGTCTTCCTGCATCAGGCTGTCGTCCAGGCTGACGCGCTTGACGTCGTGACGACCGGTCATCACCACGCTCACCAGGCCGGCGCCGGACTGGCCGGTCACCTCGGCGTTCGCCAGCTCTTCCTGCATCTTCTGCATCTTTTCCTGCATCTGCTGGGCCTGCTTCATCAGGCCGGCCATGCCACCTTTCATCATGGTGCTAGTCCTCGGTAATCAGGGGTTAAATTCGTTCGGTTCACAGTAAATGGCGCTCGGCATGTCCGCCACCCTTAACCAGCCCTAGGTATCCACGGGCTCAATGCTGTCCGCCCTTATGCTGGCGGCGAACTGCTGCATCATCTGCTGTACCAGCGGGTCGTTGTGGATCGAGGCCTCGGCCTCGCGCTGGCGGTTGGCACGCTTGCGCGCCGCCGCCTGCGCCGGGGTTTCCTGCTCGGGCTGACGCAGCTCGATCTGCAGTTTCAACTCGCGGCCGAGGTGCTGGTTCAGCGCATCATTCAAGCGGCGCTGCTGGGTCGCATTGAACAGCGCGCTGTGTCCAGGGTCCAGGTGCAGCAGCCAGTTGTCACCCTCGGCCGAGATCAGCGTGCAGTTGGCGCCGATGCTACCGGTCATGCCGGACAGCCCCAGCTTGGGGAACAGTTCCAGCCAGTCAGCGGCCAGACCGGTAGCCGGCTGCGCCGCGACCGTCGGCTCCGGCTCGGCCGGTTGCGTGCTGGCGACCGCATCGAAGTCGTAGTCGAAGGACTCGGCGTCCATCTCCACATAGTCGTAGTCGCCCGGTGGCGGCTCATCCTCGACCTCGGCCGGCGCGTCGCTGTCGACGCTCTGCAGCGCCACGCCCCCCGAGACGGCTCGAACGGGTACCGCCTCGACGTCGGGAGCTGCCGGCTCCGCGGCACCGGCCGCAACAGGCGCCATGGGTGCGGCCTGGGGAGCCTGTTCTTCCCACGGCAGGTCGGTAATCGCCGGCGCGGCGGCCGCAGCGGCGGCAGACGCCTCTTGCACGGCAGGCACCGCGGGCGCCGTGGATACCGCTGCGACCTCAGGCTCGACAGGCGCCACGACAGGAGTGGCTGGCCGCTCTACCGGCTGCGGCTCGGGCGCCGCCGCCGGGGTCGTGATCGGCGCCTGGGGCTCGCTGGCAGGCACAGGAGCGGCAACAACCGGCGCGACCATGGCCGCGTCGGCCACTGGATTGCTTCGGGGATCAGCAGTGGCCTGGCTAATCCCTAGCGGCTTTAGCGCCACCCTCGGCGCATCGTCGCTATCCGCCGGGCGGAATGCCAGCATGCGCAACAGCACCATCTCGAAGCCACTGCGCGGGTCTGGCGCCAGGGGCAAGTCGCGGCGACCGATCAAGCCCATCTGGTAATAGAACTGCACATCCTCGGCCGGCAACGCCTGGGCCAGCGCCAGCACCCGCTCGCGGTCGCCCTGACCGTTATCCACCGCCTCCGGCAAGGCCTGGGCGATGGCCACGCGGTGCAACACATTGAGCATTTCCGCCAGCACGCCGTTCCAGTCCGGACCTTGTTCGGCCAGGTGACGCACAGCATCGATCAAGGCACGGGCGTCGCCCTCCAGCAGGGCATGCAATACGCCATACACCTGACCATGGTCCAGGGTGCCGAGCATGGCGCGCACATCGGCGGCCAGCACCTTGCCTTCGCCGAAGGCAATGGCCTGATCGGTCAGGCTCATAGCGTCGCGCATGGAGCCGTCGGCCGCGCGGCCGAGCAACCAGAGCGCGTCCTCCTCGTAGGGGATGCTCTCGGCGGCGAGTACATGGCTGAGGTGTTCGACCACCCGCTCCGGCGGCATGTTCTTCAGGGAGAACTGCAGGCACCGGGAGAGGATAGTCACCGGCAATTTCTGCGGATCGGTGGTGGCCAGGAGGAATTTGACGTGCGGCGGCGGCTCTTCCAGGGTCTTGAGCAGCGCATTGAACGAGTGCGACGAGAGCATATGCACCTCGTCGATCAGGTAGACCTTGAAGCGCCCGCGGCTCGGCGAGTACTGCACGTTGTCCAGCAGCTCGCGGGTATCCTCGACCTTGGTGCGGCTGGCGGCGTCGACCTCGATCAGGTCGACGAAACGTCCCTCGTCGATCTCCTTGCAAACCGAGCAGACCCCACAGGGCGTCGAGCTGATGCCATTCTCGCAATTCAGGCACTTGGCGATGATCCGCGCGATGGTGGTCTTACCCACCCCGCGGGTGCCGGTGAACAGGTAGGCGTGGTGCAGGCGCTGGCTGTCGAGGGCGTTGATCAGCGCCTTGAGCACATGGGTCTGGCCGACCATTTCGCGGAACGAGCGCGGACGCCACTTGCGTGCAAGAACCTGATAACTCATCGAAACCCGTCACGAGAGGAAAGCATTGAAGAAGGCTAATGCTAACGGAGCATGGGGCAAATTGCATCCGATGCACAGCGCCGGCGCTGTCAGCCACGTCACTCTGTCGATAGTGGACGAGGGCTCGGGGTTTCGTCGGCCACCGCAGTTATAGCCCGACATCGAATTGATGCACTCTTGCTGAACTTAGTGCGAGACTCATGGTCTGCTGTCATCACCCTCAGGAGAGAGTACGGATATGGACAACCCCAATCAGCAATTCGTCGACCAACTGTTTGCCCCCTTGCGCGCCAACTTCAGCAACCCTCGCCCAGACGGCAGCATTGTCCTGTCCCTGCTCGACGGAAATGACGCCACCGCCTACAGCCGGGTGCTCAACGCCAGCCAACTGAGCGACCCACAGGCCTTTGCACAGAGCCTGGAAGAAATCCGCTTGGAGCTCGCGGTCCGTTCCGGGAGCATTCCTGCCGAGATGCGCAAGGCACTGAAAGAGCAGGACAGCGTACTCAATTACCAGGTCACCTGACACACCGGCACTTGCCCCGGCCAATTCGGGGCCTTTCATTCTCCGCCAGTCATGCAGAAGCACTGCCCCTTTCGACACATAAGGAGCCGGCGCCTACCACCTCCAGTGAATCATAGGCGCTCGTCATTTCCCGCCGAAGGCATGAGAACGCACAGGACACCGCACCATGACTCATGAACAGAGGCCAGGGGACGGACAACAGAAAAAGGAAGATGCTGCGCACCGGTGCATCACTTCTGTACCACTACCTGAGTGAAGTGAAGAAACCGTTGATAGACAGGAGACTGGAGGTGGACCCCACCAGCCACACCCCGGCACACAATGTCACCGCTGCGGCTGCTCCCTTCCGGGCCTGACCGGGTTCACGGCTGATCGTTGCGGGGGGACCGGCAGGGCCACCATAACGCTGCCCGAAAAGCCCTATCTAGAGCCTTCTACGGGCCTGCGTCACTTCTGAAGCGGCCTTCACTAGACCACGCAGGAAAATGGAAATCGAGGCCATTGTAGGCGACCTCCTGGGGCAGCCCGCAAGGCGCTTTGTATCACCTGTTTGCCCCCCTTTTGTACCACTTGAGGGACAGGCTCAGGCTCCGCTTGATACAACTCCCCATGTCAATGGATACCGGAGCCGCCCCATGTCCACCGATGAAGAAGCTATACAAGCCAAAGAACGAGTCTCGACTTTCGCCGCGCTGCTGAAAGAGCACCTGAAGTAGAAGGCGGGGGGGACAACAACACACTGGTAGTCGTCAGGGTCGGCTTTCGAGAGCAGCACCAGGGACACGGCAGGGCACTGCTTCAATTCCTTGTCGAGTCGGCGGACAAGCTTCCCGATCCCCATATCGGTATCGAGCAAGCGAACCTCGAGGCCACTGCATTTGGCGCGAGGTTTGGCTTCACTCGGTACGAAGAAGGGAAAGATCGCTAAGTGCTTGGATACTCAGTGTCCACGGGCAAGGCTGTGCCATCTGTGGGGAGGAGCGTCGGGCATTATGCTGAAACACATGCTGGGATTTGGTCTTGCTGCTTGGCGAACTGCTTGATGATGGTTGCCACAGGCAGCACTAGGCGTAGAGGGCCGGTGCTCGACGCAGTAAAGCCGAGGCCAACGTAATAGTCGGCCGCCTTCCGGTCTTTTGCATCAACGACAATGAATGCCACTCCAGATAGTTTCGAGACTTCATAGACACGCTGGAAGAAGTCAAGCATCAGCTTCTTACCAAGGCCTTTTCGTTGCTGGGATTGGTCCATTGCTAGCCGGCTGAGCAGAATTGCCGGTAGAGGGTAGCGCGGCATCTTTTTGACCAGCTCTTCTGGAAGGTCAGAGAGTAGGACGGAAGCATTAGCAATTGTGTAATAGCCGATTAACTGACCGTTATCGATCAACAGGAAGGTGCGCGAGACATTGCGCTTTTCGTCTTGCGTTGCCTGCTTGGCAATATAGTGGTCTAGCTCTGGGTGCTCTCCGCAGCTGAAGCTAGAGCGGTCTACTGAGCTATCGTAAGGGACAGTGATATAAGCCATCGCCTCCCGAGCCTTATCGCTGAGCGAACAAGGCTTGGAGCTTAGCGTTTGGCTCCGGCGGGTTATCCAGTAGATCAATGGCGACCATAGCGTCGAGGACGGCCACGCCTTCAAGATCGGCATGGATAGCGGCTTTGGCCTTCTGGGCTTGCTGAATTTCACGCAGCTGCTTTTTCAGCTGTTCGATGATCTGCGTCTGCTTGTGTAGCTGATTGCGCCAGGAGTAAGGGGTAAGCAGTCGCTGCTTCCGAACTGAACCCTTGTCGGATGCCTTGACGCGCTCAACATAGACTGCAGCGTTCCCAGCGAAACCTTGAGGCGCAGCACGGCTTACCTCGCCCTTCAAGCTAGGCGAGATTAGAGTGAACTTAACCTGCGGTTTCGATTTATGGGTCATGGCATACCTCACTGAGCGTTAGTCTAACACATCCCACTTGACAGAGGCTCAGGCTCAAGGATGGTGCGGATACCAGATGATGACCTAAGGTCCAGCCGATTGGGTAGCCCTCAGTTTTGCAGACCGATCTGGGGCCTGATGGTATCAGCTGCAAACGTCCACTTTGGGCTGGCCTCTATGAGTGGCGAGAGGGTGGGCCTATTTCCCAGCGAAAAATCTGAACGGCCTTATTAAGTAAGGGAGCAGCCGAGTTCCCCCCGTACCCCCCCGTTCAGTCTCCATGCGCCGGCACTACCCTGTCCACCACCACGCAGCAAGTGGGCGCACCAAGAGCAGGGCTGTCCCAGACTCTATGGCGGCACCAGCACGTCAGGCCAGGCTCAGAAAGTACACCTTTTGAGCCAGCCGAGGACGCCTGAAGGGGGCTCGGTAGAACGCAGGCCGCGCATGGATCAAATGTGTTGAAATTATCCGAGCCACCCTGTAGCTTACTGATCCAATTCAGTGAGCCAGGCCTACAGGGAGCAGCAGACCATGACCGCCACTATCGCCTACACCCGCGTCAGCACCGATGGGCAGACCATCGAGGCGCAGCGCCACGCCATCTGTCAGCGCTACAACGTCAGCGAGGACGGGTGGTTTACTGACGCTGCTACCAGCGGCGCCACCAAGGCATTGAAGCGCGACGGCTTCGCCGCTCTGTTCAGTTATGTCCGCAAAGGCGACACCGTTGTTGTTGCCGCCATCGACCGTCTGGGTAGGGACACCGTCGACGTACTGGAGACCGTTGAAGCCCTGAAGGCCAAGGGGGTGTCTGTCGTCTCCCTACGAGAAGGCTTCGACCTATCCAGCCCTGTCGGAAAGATGATGCTGACCATGCTTGCCGCCGTTGCTGAACTGGAGCGCTCCAACATCAGGGCGCGGCAGATGGCAGGCATTGAGCGGGTCAAGGCTCAAGGCAAGAAGCTGGGCGCACCCAAGGTCATTGATGATGAGGCAGTCGCAGCCTGGAGACAGGATAACAGCGCCAGCATCGCCGACACCGCCAAACACTGGGGCATTTCCCCCGCTGCTGTTAAGAGGGCATGCGCAGCGGTGAAACTGAAAACCTATGCTACAGCTCAAGAGTATCAAACCTGAATAAGGTGAAGCCCCCGAGGCCTAATCAGGCGCTGCTTTCAGGGGCAGCACAACTTACTCAGCCAATATTTGCTCCCGGCGGCGCGTATACTCTTCGTAATTAAGAGTTGTATCATTCATCAGCATCTGCAACTGCTGCTGTTGCCATTGGCTCTTGCTCATATTTCCTGGTGCAAGATTAGATGCAGGAAGAGGAGAGGCGGTTGATTTCGCTGCTGGAGCATCTAGGTTACCGATGCACTGGTACTTGACTATGATCTGACCAGCTGTGCAATTACCCCAGCCGTCTCTACTGTAGCAATTAGTCGTCTTCCCACCAAATGGCTCAGCGTTGCTGTAACCCCACACACCACACTTCGATTTAGCAACCCTTTGCGCCTGCACATGGTCTACAACTGGCTGCTCAAACGGTCGGAAGTCATAAGCCATATCGACTGTGCCATCTGCCCGACTGCCGCCAGTCGCGTAGAAATCCTTCTTCGTAGCACAGCCTGGTAATGCCGCAATCACACTGAGCGCAAGCAGAGCGCTAAACGTCTTCATGGGGCGCATGGCCTCCCCTCCTTTGGGTTCACTACACCAGTCTTGCTTACCTTCGGCGATTTGCAAGGGGTTCTACCCCATTTCCACGGACGGTTTGAAAAGGGCTGAAAACTTCAGATCTTGCCGGGCGACTCTACGACGCATTCGTGGGTTATGAAACCGCTCGATGTAGTCGAATAGATCCGCCCGTGCTTCATCACGAGTTCGATACGACTGATGGACAACGCGCTCACGCTTGAGCTGACCGAAGAAGCCTTCACAGGCAGCGTTGTCGCCGCAATGCCCGACGGCACTCATGCTGCAGACCAGCGTGTTGCGATTCAGGAAGCGCTGGTAGTCAGCACTGGTAAATTGACTACCGCGATCCGAATGCAGGATCACCGACCAGTCACCCTGGCGCTGCCAGATCGCCATCTCCACCGCTCGAATCACCATCTGCCGATCCTGGCGGTGATGCATCGACCAGCCGATCACCAGCTTGCTGTACAAGTCGAGCACCACGCATAGGAAGAGCTTGCCTTCCAGTGTGGCTATTTCCGTGATGTCCGTGACCCACTTGCGCTCCGGTTCCTGCGCGGTGAAGTCGCGCTCCAGCAGGTTTTTCACGCCTGCTGGACGGCCGCTGGCGACTCTTCCAAAGCCACGCTTCTTCCGGCGTGGCCAGCCTTGAATTCGCTCAGCTGCCATCAGGCGAGCAACGCGGTTCAGGCTGACGGTTTCGCCCTCGTCGAGCAGATCCTCGTGCATCCGCGGCGCGCCGATAACACCACGGCTGTCTTCGTGAATCTCCCGAATGCGCCTCACCAGACGCGCATTCTCTTGAGCACGTGGGCTTGGATCGCGATCCTGCCAGGCGTAATAGCCACTGGCAGAAACCTTCAAGCAACGGCACATCAGTCGTACCGGGTACTCGTTGCGGCAGCGCTGGATCACCGTGTACCGCTCGATGACTCCTTGGCAAAGTACGCTGCCGCGTCTCTTAAAAAATCACGTTCCTTGGTCACTCGGGCCAACTCACGCTTGAGGTGGGCCAGCTCCTCATCTCGCGGGCTACCTGTGCCGGGAAAGGCCTTTTCTGTGCCTGGCTGCGCCTCTCGAATCCAGCGCGTGAGCAGGTTCGGAGCCACACCAATCTCTAGGGCCACTTGTCGACAGCTCGCCCCTGAACGACGAACCAACTCGATGGCTTCCCGCTTGAATTCAGGACTGTATTTCTTGCGCTTCATGAACACTCCTTCAGCTCGGTGTGAGCTTACTCGAAAGTGTCCGTGTTAACGGGGTAGAACCCGTCCTTGCCGTAGCGACCGAAGGTAATCCCGCCAGCCTGATGCCCGAGCAAGCCACCGACCAGCGCCTCGGGCACGCCCTTCTGCTTGAGGTGGTCTGCGAGGGTATGCCGGAAGCTGTGGAAGTCCTTCTTGCTCGCCTCGCCACGGAATCCAAGCGCCTCACGAACGCGCGCGAACCACTTGGAGGGACCGGCGGCATAGCCGTGCATCTTATGGCAGGTCAGCTCCGAGAAGACTCTGGCCTGCCCCGCTGCTCGCTGCCTCTGGACATAATCAAGGAAGCCCAACGCCTTGAGCCTGGAGTGAAGCGGCACCAGTCGTTCAGAGGAGGCCGTCTTGAGCTTCTGGTCCGGTCTGCCCTCCCTGATATGCAGGCAGTCGACGCCGTTGATGACGACTACATCATCGACATACAGCTGACACAGCTCATTGAGTCGCGCCCCCGTGTAGAGGCCCAGCAGCGGCAGCCAGTACTGATGCGGTTTACTGGTGTCTGCAGGCGCGTAGGTCGCCTTGCTGAACAAGCGCCGAAGGTCGTCGTCGCTGAAGGCGCTGCGTTCCTCGCTCACCTTCCTACGCTGCTTAATTCGCAGACCGTCGAAAGGGTTCCGTTCGCAGTAGCCTTCCCGGATGGCATAGCTGAAGAAGGTCGTCAAATTCTTCGCATAGTTGTTGAACGTGGTTGGACTGATGGTGCTGGTCGCCTCCTCGATAGCCTGCTCTATCGATTTGCTCGACAGCTGATTGAGGCGTGGCGGCAGCTTGATGGCCGTCTCCCTGAACTGGCGTGCCTCCTTGCGTGTAATGAGCTTGATCGGCTGGTCGCCGATGACTCGGATCAGCAAGTTGGCAACTGCTCGCTTGTCATCGATGGTTTTGAGCGCCACGCCTTCGCTGAGCTGATGGCGCAGATGTTCTTCGACTACCTCAGAGAATCGTGGCCCCAGGTCTGGTTGGTCAGGGACTAACGCCACTGCCGGCCTCCCCTTCCGCCTGGAAGAAGGCCTCGCAGCTTTGCGCTGCGGTTCAGCTCTCACCGAAGCCCGCTGGACGCTCACCAGTTGCTGCTGACGAAGCCATGAGGCCCAACTTGCAACTCGCTTGCCGCCCGCCTCCCACGCCCCGCGCAAGCGCTCCAGCGATGGCCGCATGCCCTGGAACGCCTCCGTGAACAGGTACTGAACCTGCAGCAGCAATTCCCGACCACGAATCAAAGCCTCACGCCGGCAGCAGGTCTGCAGTGAGCGCCGTATCTCGCGCTGCGCGAACAATGGGCGAATGGCATCCGGCACCACGATTCGGAAGTAGTAGACCGAGTGGCGGGACAGCAGCAGATAGGAGGGAACAGTAGACACGGATGTATCACTCCTTGTACCACTGCGTGGCTTGGAGTGAAAAACCGTTAAGAATCAATCACTTATGTGATTGGTGGGGGCCCCACCAGCCACACCCCGGCACACAATGTCACCGCTGCGGCTGCTCCCTTCCGGGCCTGACCGGGTTCACGGCTGATCGTTGCGGGGGGACCGGCAGGGCCACCATAACGCTGCCCACCAGGCGGCGGGCCGCGCCATTGTACCGGCTTGCCCCGAACTTACAACTGCTTCAAGCACTTAGCGCGAAAAACAGGGCGTCAGTATGGAGTTTTCCACTTGCCGAGGGGTCACAAGGCGGGCTCGTTTTCCCCAAGTCCGCATCCTGCGATGCCAGCACAGCGAAATACCAGTACCCTGCTCAGGGCATTACAGCACCACCTCTCATTTCAAGGAGCACCATATGGCCATGACCAAAGACCAGTTGATCAGCGATATCGCCGAAGCCATCGACATCCCGAAGAGCACCGTGCGTGCAGCCCTCGAACAGCTCAGCGAGATCGTCAGCGATGCCCTGGAAAATGGCGAGGAAATCACCCTGCCCGGCATCGGCAAGTTGAAAGTCGGCGAGCGCCCGGCCCGTACCGGCCGCAACCCGCAGACCGGCCAGGCGATCGAGATCGCCGCGAAGAAGGTGGTCAAGTATGTGCCGGCCAAGGCACTGAGCGACGCGATCAACTAAGCGCAATCGCAAGCCCCTCGGCGCAGCCGCCAGTAGGCGCTCACTGCGCCACCGGCTGCTCCGTCGGAACCACTGCGACCGAGTCGGGGCCTGTGCCCATCTGGCGAATCCGCCTGAGCTGCTGCACGCGATTGAGATTTTCCCAGGCCACGTCGTAATGCGCCGGCGACTGCTCGATCGCGCTGCGAAAGAACTGCTCGGCCACATCCAGCTTACCTTCCACCAAACAGATGTAGCCGACATCGTTACTGGCCTGGGCTTTATTCCCGATCTGCTCGAATGCGGAAAGCGCCTCTTCGTATCGCTCCATCCGCGCCAGCAACAACCCGTAGTTGCGCCACAAGGGCTGGTAGGAGGCATCGTAGTCGATACCACGCTGGTAGGTCCGCTCGGCTTCGGACCACTGCCCGTCCAGGTAATAGGAGTAGCCCAGGCTATTCTGCACCAGCACCGAGCGCGGATCGATCAACAAGGCCAAGCGGTAATAGGCCTCGGACTGCAGGAAGTCATTGCGCAGGTCGGCAAGAACCCCCAGCCCGTTGTAGACCTTGAGCGGCGATTGGCTGTCCACTTTGAGTCCGGTCACATTCGCAGGATCAAGGCCATCACCGTGTCCCTGGCGCCGCTGGTCCAGGGCCACCGCCTTGGACAACAGCTTGACGGCGGCCTCATGGTTGCGTCCGGCCAGTTTCAAGAGCCCCTTCTCCGCCAGAGCATCGAGGTTCTCCGGATCGCTCGTCAGCACATCATCGAAGGCCAGCTCGGCGAGTTGAGCATTGCCGCGCTCGCGGTGGATGCGACCGACCCAGACCAGCGCCGCATAGCGCTTCGGGTCCAGCTCCAGGGCGTGCAGATACTGGAACAGCGACTGATCCAGATCGCCCGCCTGGTAGGCCATGGCGGCCATCTGCATGGCCTGATCGGGAGAGCTCGTCTGTTTTTTCACTTGGTAAAGCAGCGAATTGTCGCCCCTATAGATCGAACGACTATCGATCGTCGATTCCGGCCCCATGCTCTGACACCCCGACAGCACGGCCATCGTGCCCAACAGCAGTCCGATCCTTTTCATCTCATACCTTCCCGAAGACTTTGAGCACCCCGACGATGGCCGGGCCTATGGCCACCAGGAAAAAGCTCGGCCACAGGCACAAGATTAGTGGGAATACCAGCTTCGTGCCGATCTTCGCCGCCGTTTCCTCTGCTTTCTGGGTACGCCGGTCGCGAAACTCCTCGGCATAGATGCGCAGGGTGGCGGCGACGCTGGTGCCGAAGCGGATGCTCTGTGCCAGCAGGCTGACCAGCCCCTGGATGTCCTCCAGCCCGGTGCGCTCGGCCAGGTGCTTGAGCGCCTCGGTGCTGGGGATGCCGGCACGGATCTCGGCATTGACCAGGGCCAGCTCCACCGCTAGCTCCGGCTGGCTCACGGCCATCTCGTCGGCCACCCGCTCGATGGCCTGGGGCAGCGCCAACCCCGACTCCACGCACACCACCATCAGGTCCAGGGCATCGGGGAAGGCCACCAACAGCCGGGTCATGCGCGCCTGCTTGCGCTTGTCGACATAGATGGCCGGTGCCAGCCAGCCGACTGCGGCGCCCCCCGCCACCAGCCCGACGCCCATCAGCAGGGACAGTTTGGGGATCAATGGCAACGCCAGCAGCGTCAGGCCTGTCAGTACCAGCGGTGCCAGCAGGCGCACGGCCCAGTAGGTCTGCACCGCCGCAGGCGAGCGATAACCGGCATGCATCAGCAGAGTCCGCGTCGCCGAATCCCGCCCGTCCTCGGCGGAGGTGAAGCGCTGGCCGACCTGCTCCAGCATGAGCTGCAGGTTGCTCGGCGTCTCCTGCCCATCGCCCTCCCCGCCATGCCCGCGCTTGATCAAGGCCAGGCGACGCTGCAGCGGATCCTGCAAACCGATCACCAGCAGGCTCACGGCGACCAGGACGAGCACCACGCTCAAGCCAATGGCGCCGACGAACAGCATGCGGGCCATTTCCTCGTTCTCTACTACTCGATTGAGCAGGCTTAGCAGATAGTCCATGACGAGCACCTCCCGCGCTTCCGCCAGCGGTTAGACTTGAATCCTGATGATCTTGCGGATCCAGAAGATCCCGACGAGCATGGCGACGAAGGCCGCCATCACCAGCTTCTGGCCGATGGGCTCCTTGATCAACAGGGGCAGATAGGTCGGGCTAGAGACTACGATCGCCGCCGCCAGCACGAACGGCACGGCCACCAACACCCAGGCGGACATGCGCCCCTCGGCCGACAGGGTCTTGACCTTGCGCTGGAAGCGGAAGCGCCCGCGGATGAGACTGCTCAAGCGCTCCAGCACCTCGGTCAGGTTGCCACCGGTGTCGCGGTGGATCAGCACCGAGGTCACCAGCATCATCACGGTCATGCTCGGCACCCGCTCGAGCAGGCCGAGCATGGCCCGGCGCACGTCGTTGCCGTAGTTGATATCGGCGAAGGTCAGGCCGAACTCGTGGGCCACCGGCCCCTTGTGCTCCTCGGCCACCAGTTGCAGGGTCTCGTTGAACGGATGGCCGGCGCGCAAGGCACGGCACATCGCGTCCAGGGCGTCCGGCAGGCCCTCCTCGAACTGGGCGAAACGCTTGCCGCGGTCGCTGGCGATCTTCAGCACCGGCAACCAGCAAACAATCAGGGCAACCGGCAGCGCCAACCACCAGAGCCGAGTGAACAGCCACAGCAGCGCGCCGGCCGCCACGCCCAGCAGCAGCCCGAGCAACAGCACGCGGTAGGCGCGATAGCCGTGTCCGGCCTGCTCGATCATCTGCGCCAGGGCCTCCATGGCCGGCAACTGCTCCAGCCGGGCCTCTAGGGGCGACAGGCGCCGCAAGTATTTCTGCCGCAGCACCGTCTGCATGTTCGGCAGGTTGCTGGCATGCTCCAGCACATGCAGGCGCGACCTGATACGTTTGCGCACCTTCCCCGCTTCACCGAATACCGGCACCACCAGCCCCTGGCTGAGCAGGAACACCGCGGCGAACACCATGCCGAGGAAGGCCAGGATGAATTCGCTGGGAATCTGGTTCATGACTGAGCCTCCATCCATTCCGGGCGAAACAGGTTGAGCGGTAGCTCGATGCCACGCTTGGCCAGCACATCGCGGAACGCCGGCACCATGCCGGTCGGCCGGTAATCACCAAGCACTTCGCCCTGCTCGCCGATGCCACGGCGAACGAAGCCGAATATCTCGGTCATGGTGATGATCTCGCCCTCCATGCCGTTGATCTCCTGCACGCTGACCAGGCGCCGCTTGCCGTCTTCCTGACGCTCCAGCTGGATCACCACATCGATGGCCGAGGCGATCTGCTGGCGCAGGGCCTTGATCGGAAAGGTCGCGCCGGTCATGGACACCATGTTCTCGATACGCCCCAGGGCATCACGCGCGGTATTGGCGTGGATGGTGGTCAGCGAGCCGTCGTGGCCAGTGTTCATCGCCGTGAGCATGTCCAGCGCCTCGGCGCCACGCACCTCGCCTATGACGATGCGGTCCGGACGCATGCGCAGGCTGTTGCGCACCAGCTCACGCTGGTTGACCTCGCCACGGCCTTCGATGTTCGGCGGCCGGGTTTCCAGGCGCACCACGTGCGGCTGCTGCAGTTGCAGTTCGGCCGAGTCCTCGATGGTGACGATCCGCTCGTTGTGCGGAATGAAGCTGGACAGCACATTCAGCATGGTGGTCTTGCCGGTGCCGGTACCGCCGGACACCAGTACGTTCAGGCGGCCGCGCACGATAGCCTTGAGCACCAGGGCGATGGCCGGAGTCAGGGTTCCCATCTGCACCAGGCTCTCGGCATTGAGCAGGTCCACCGCGAAACGACGGATCGACATGCTCGGCCCATCGATGGCCAGCGGCGGGATGATCGCATTGACCCGCGAGCCGTCCTTCAGGCGCGCATCCACCAGCGGCGAGGACTCATCGATACGCCGGCCCAGGTTGGAAACGATACGATCGATGATGTTCAGCAGATGTTGATCGTCGCGAAAGCGCACATCGGTGCGCTGCAACTTGCCGTGGCGCTCGACATAGACAGAGGCGTGGCCGTTGACCAGGATGTCCGACACGCTGTGATCGGCCAGCAGCGGCTCCAGCGGCCCGAGCCCGAGCACCTCGTCGGTAATCTGCTTGATGATCAGCTGGCGGCTGCTGACGCTCACCGGCGCCGAATGCTCGTCGAGCAGGTGCTGGCTCAGTTCGCGAATCTGCCGCCCGGCATCGGCGGGCTCGAGGGAGTCGAGCAGCGACAGGTCCATCACCTTGAGCAGCTGCTGATAGATCTTCTCCCGCCACTCGCTTTCCATCGGATTCAATCTGGACCTGGTCTCATAGAGGGTGTCCGGCGCGCTGCCCTCCCAGGCCATAGGCGCCGCGGCGGCGCCGTCGGCGAGGGCCTCCTGCGCATCTGCCTTCGAGTTCTTGGCAGGTTGCTGGCGCAGTCGATTACGAAATTCACTGAGCATGGTCTATCCCCTGAACAGTCGGCCGAAGGTACGTTTCAGCAAACCCTGCTCGGCTGCCTTGGTGCCGAGCAGGGCCTGGCTCAGCTCGCGCATGCCGAGGGTCAGCGGCGCCCGCGGCGCATGCAGCTCCAGCGGCACCCCGGTGTTCTGGCTTTCGCTGACCACTGCATAGTCGTTGGGGAGCTTCTGCAGCTCCGTGCAACGCAGCGCCTCGGCGATGTCCTGCAGGCTGACCGGCGAGGCCTTGTCGTAGCGATTGACCACCACCTGGAAGCGGTTGTTCTGCACCCCCAGTTCGTCGCGCATGATGCGCACCAGGCGAGTGGCGTCCTTCAGGTGGCTGAGGCTCTGCTGCAGCAGGATGTAGACCCGATCGGCCTGTTCCAGGGTGACACCGGTGAGGTGATCGATCTGCCGCGGCAGGTCCACCACTACCCAGTCGTAGGTGCTGCGCGCCAGGCGCAACAGGGCCTCCAACTGCTCCAGACGTACATCCTGGGCCAAGCACAACTCCCCGGCCCGCCCACCCAGCACATGCAGGTTCGGGCTGAAATGGCTGCAGAAGCCGCGCAAGGCGACGCTGTCCATCTCATCGATCTGCTGCATGACCTCCACATGGCTGTGCGCCGGCACCACATCCAGGCAGTGAGCGACGCTGCCGAACTGCAGGTCCAGATCCAGCAACAGGGTGCTACCGCCTCGCGCGCTGAGCTGGTGAGCCAGGTTGCAGGCTAGCAGGGTGGCGCCCGAGCCGCCCTTGGCGTTCATCACCGCGACCAGCTTGCCGCCGACCGCCTGCCCGGCATGGGTCTCCTGAATCATCCGCTCCAGGGCGGCCAGCAGCTCGTCGGCGGCCACCGGCTCGGGCAGGAAATCCCGGGCGCCGGCCTGCATTGCCAGACGAATCCCCTCATGCTCCTCCAGCGGGCCGCAGATCAGGAACGGCGGCCGTTCCTGGGCAGGACGCTGCAGCAGGGCGGCCAACTCCTCGCGCCACAGATGGCTGACCCGCAACAGCAGAAACTCGGGCATCCGCTCCAAGCCATACAGCGGGTCGGTATGGCCGTTAGTCACCAGCCGCGTGGTCACCTGCAGGCTGGGCAGGCGTTCGCTCAGGGCCTTCAGGTGAGTCAGCGCCGCAGCGTCGCGGCTGCTGATCAGTAGCTGCATTTTCTGCTTATCCGGCGCTCGGATTGCCGTCGGAGCTTCTCTCGATGTCAGCATGATGTGTCTCCACCCTCGCCATCTGAGCCGAGGCTTTCGCGGGGCAAGATCGCCCTGAATACCGGTAAGGTTACGTCGCCACCCAATGGTGGCGGGATCAACAAGGTGAAGGGAAAGCTCTCGACACTCAGCTCAACGAAACGGATGGAACTCAGGTTGGCAGGATCACCGGGGTTGCTCACCACGGCGCCGTTCTCATCCAGGTAGCTCAAAGTCAAGTGGCCGGTTGTCAGGTTACCGATCAGGCTGCTGGCGCTGCTGTCCCCGGCGTCATTGAAGATCGCCCGCTGCTTCACTATCGTCTCGTCGCTGATGGCGCACACCGCCGCCAGCCGTGCGCCCCGGCGTACCACCTCGTCCAGGGCATTGACGGTGAACAGCAGTCGGCCCATCTCCAGAATGCCGAACAGCAGGGTGAACAGCAGCAGGCCGATGATGGCGAACTCCACCACATAGACGCCCTGCATACGTTTCTTGTCCATCACAGCGCCCTCATGACCACGGTGGAGTTCAGCGCGATGTTCAAGGGAATCGACGAACCGAAGAAGGTCGGCAACGAATTGCCAATCACCGGGCGAAAGGTGTAGGAGATGCTCACCCGCACGTGTTCGGCGCCCACCGAGTTGACCTGTACGTCGCTCGGCGCCAGATTCGGCACCACCGATGCATAGCCGCGCGGATTGGCCGGCACACCGTAGACGGCGACGTTCTTGGTCCTGGTCTGCAGATCGCCGGTCAGGTCGATCTGCCCGAGCGTGGCGTTCCAGGCCTGTCCGGCGACGTAACGGCCGGCGTCGCGGCTGGCCTGCAGCAGGTTGTTGTAGTGGTACAGCAGGCGGCCGAACTCGCCGATAGCCAGCAACAGCAACAGCAGCAATGGCAAGGCGATCGCGAACTCCACCATGGCCACGCCACGCTGGCTATGAAGCGGTTTGGATGGCCTGTTGCTCATCGCACACCTCTCTTCAGGTAATGGTCCCGGCCCTCGGCCCCTGCAAGTCCCACGCATCCGGCCCTGCAGGCGCCGCTGCCTGCCCACCTAGGAATCGGGGCTCGGCGTCGTGGGCGTCAGATAGGTCTTGTACAACTGGATGACCTTCGGCCCCACGTCGTCCACCACGGGCCCCGGCACGCTATCCCCTGCGCAATCCGTGACGAACTGGCCGAATATCTGCGCCTGGTTGCCCTGCTGGCTGACGGTCTGCACCAGGAAGAAGCAGCCGTAACCCAGTACCGGCACCGAGGTCTGCCCGCCGGAAACGCCATCGCAATTGCCTACCACTATCTTCAGCACCCGCCGCTCCAGCACGCCGTTGGCTTCGCAGCCGCTGGGGCAATTGGCGACGCTCTGCACCCAGTCGTTGTAGTCGAGCAAGTTCCTGCTGGCCGTCGCCAGGTCGCCGTCGTTCGAGGTGACCGGCTGGTTCTGGTGCTCCACCCGCGGCGGCGAGGTGCTATCGTTGTAGGTCATCCGCGGTGTGGTGAAGCTGATCACCTTGTCCGGCGGATAGTCACCGGGGCTGATCGGCCCGGAATACTGGCCGAAGCGGGTGTTCAGCCCCTGGGCCACAGGCCCGACGGTGTTGCCCGGCTCGGTTTCCACGGGCTCGCCCGGGGTCAGGCACTGATCGATGCCGCCGGCCAGGGCCTCGCGGATATCCGCCGCGCCGGTGTTGTCGCCCAGGCGGATCAGCTGGAAGTTGCCGGGGCCGATCGCCGGGGCGTTGCCCGCCGCGCTCTTCAACACCTCCAGGTCGCCAAAGCGGTAGCCCCAGAACATGCCCGTACTCGGGTCGTACTGGTTCTCATCACCACAAACCATCAAGGGCGCCAGATCGCAGGGAGCGGTCTGGCTCGGCCCGGCAGTGGCGATGGCCGCCACCGCCTTGTCGGCGAGGCCGCCCGCGCCGAACGCCTGGGCGAAACCCCAGAAGAAGCCGGGCAACGCGTAGTCCGCCACCGTTACCCGCACGAAACGGGCATCCACCGGCCCGGGGAAGGCAAACGGCCCTTCGACATCGGTGGCCAACTCCACCTGGGCGAAGGCACCGACGCCACCGGCCGCCGTGATGGCCGCCGCCAGCTCGCCGTTGCCACTGGCGTTGGCATTGAGCGACAGGGTGTTCAATGCGGCATCCCGCGTCTGACTGGACGCGTTCCCGGTGCCCATGACCTGACTCAGGGTCTTGGCCCCGCTGAGAGCGGCGGCGTCCACCGCATTCTGCAGCCGCGCCTTGTTCAGCAGCATGTGCCCACCGTCCAGCGCCAGGGCGGACATCAGCAGCATGGATGCCAACGCCACCACGACCAGCACCATCACTGCGCCCCGCTGGCCATGCGGCAACGTGGTGAACGGCCGTTGCATACGGGGGTTCATGATCCGCCCTCAGTTATTGATGTTGATCTGGATGGGCTGGCCGACCTGCTGCGCATCGCCGGTCACCCCGCGATAGCCATCCATGACCTTTTCCGTCAACGGGCCGTCGGTGCCGGTCGCGGAGACCTCAGTACCGGGGGCCGCCGCCTGCTGCTTGTCGGCGATCTGCTGATAGTGGACGTCGTAGACCGTACTGCCGAGCGGCCCTACCCGCCCCTCCTCATAGGTCATGCATCCGGCCAGGGCGAATGCCAGCGTGCACAGGGGAATCATGGTTTTCATCTTCGCTACCTCCAATAATTCGATGTCGCGGCGGCCTGCTTTGCAGGCGTTCACCCGTCACCAGAAAGCTCTTGCTCCCTTAGCCGCTAATTCAGGTCATGACCGAAACTGCCCTCGCTGACCCCAAGACTGACAGGCACCCGCCGCCCCGGTTGACGCCCCTTGGTCTTGCCGAGCAGATAGAAATCCAGGTCGCTCGGTTCGACGAACTTCTCGGTGGGCAGGCGCACGCTTCTGGCGTCTATCGGCTTGGCCAGATGCGGCGTCACCAGGATCACCAGCTCGGTTTCGCCATTGACGAACTCCTGGCTGCGAAACAGGTGGCCGAGCACCGGTATATCGCCCAGGCCGGGGAAGCGGCTGACGAAGTCGCGGGTGTTCTCGCTGATCAAACCGGCGATGGCGATGGTCTGGCCGTTGCCCAGTTCGACGGTGGACTGCGCGCTGCGCTTGGTCAGTGCCGGCACCAACAATGATGTCTCTACGGCGTCCCCCGTCTGCACCACCAGGCTATTGGCCGCCACCAGCTCGCTGACCGAGACATTCAGGTTGAGGTTGATGCGCCCGGAGTCGAGCACCACCGGGAGGAACTTGACCCCCACGCCGAACTCCTTGAACTCGATGGTGATGCCATCGTCGTCGGATACCGGGATGGGGAACTCGCCGCCGGAGATGAACTCCGCCTGCTGTCCGGTCAGGGTGGTCAGGGTCGGCTCCGCCAGCACCTTGGCCGAGCCGTTGTCCTTGGACGCCTCCAGCACCACATTGAAGAGGAACTCGTCGGAGAGGAACTGGGCGAAGATGCCCTTGCCGCTTCCGATCAGGCTGGTCGGGTCGGGAATGATAAACCCGTCGTTCAGCGGATCGGGAACCAGGCCGATCGGGATGCCGCCAGGCCCGACTCCGCCGTTGAAGCCACCGCCGGACCAACGGCTGGAAGAGCCGAAGTCCAGCGCGTTGAAGCGCACGTTGAGGCTCTTGACCAGGCTGCGCTGCATCTCCGCCACCTTGACCTCCAGCATCACCTGCTGGCTGCCGCCGACGGTCAACAGATTGATCACTTCCAGCGACTGGGTCGGCGCCGCGGCGGCTGCCTCACCCTCGCCCTGGACCACGCTGGCGGTCTGCGCGGTGTAGGTCTTGGCCAGCTTGACCGCGGTATCCGCCGCCGCCGCGCTGCTCACCTGGCCGCGCAGCACCAGCGCGCCCTGGGCGCTGAACACCTCGATGCGCTCGTTGGGCATCAGTTGATGGAGCTTGCCCTTCAATCCGCCGAGGTCGTGCACCACCTCGAGGTCGAGGCTGTCGATCAGGCGGTTCCTGCCATCCCAGAGCAGCACGTTGGTGCTGCCCAGGGAACGTCCGAGCAGGTAGACCTCGGAGGGGCTGGTGATCAGGATGTCGGCGATCTCCGGGTTGCCCACCGAGACCTTCTTGACCGGTGCGCGGGTGGTGAGTACCCGCGACTTGTAGATCGGCACCTGGACGTTGCTGGTGTTGGCCGCCGGCATGGCTGCAACCCCAGGCGACGCTTCCGCCGCCATCAGGGGCACGAGCGGCGAGCAGGTACCGAGCAGCACCAACGCGCAAGCGATTTTCCGAATGCTTTGCATATCCTTCTCCTTGCCTGAAAGGTCTTTTGCTCGACCATGCCAGAAGGCTAGCCGGCCATATGCCAGTGGCAAACGACTCCTAGAGATGCACCTTGGCCACCTTCACCTCGGTGCCACGAATGATGGTCACACCTCCGCCGCCGGAGCTGCGCCGCACCACGCGCTTCACCGGAGCCGGACTAGGTGCCGGCGCCGCTGCCACGGCCGCCGGCTCCTCGACGACTTCCGGCTTCTTCTCGTTGTTCAGCGGGTTGCGCAGGGCCAGTTGCAGCTTGCCTTCGGTCTGCGCCTTGACCAGCACCTCGGCCTCCTCGCTGGTCATCTCCAGCGTCACCGCACGCACCACCACCGGCTGGGTCTTGTCGGTGCTGGCGGTCTGGTCGACCGCCAGCACTCGCAGGTCTTCGAGGATGGTCTTCGATTCGGCCTCGTTGCCGTTGCCGGCGCTTTTCTTGGTGGCCAGGACATCGACTCGGTTGCCCGGCAACAGGAAGCCGCCGACTCCGACCACATCGTCCACCCGCACCGAGATGGCGCGCTTGTTCGACTCGATCAGCGAGGCCAGGGTGCTGCCGCCCAGGTGCTCGGCCAGCCGCGCACCGCGCACTATGTCGCCGCGCAGCATGCCGAAGGTGGCGATCTTGCCCACCACCTTGTCGGGGGCGTCGAAGGCATCGTCCGGCGCCGTGCCCTTGGGCATGCGCACCAGGGTCACGTGCTGGGCTTCGACCATCTGGCCGAAGGGTATCTCCACAGTGGCCACCACCACGTTCTGCAGGTTGTCGTCCGGGCTGGCGTTCAGCCGGGCACTGAGCCAGTTGTTGGCCATCCACGCCGCGCCCAGGCCGAGGATTAGGGACAGGGCCACCAGGGTAAGAGTTCGCGCACTCATGTCAGTATCTCCTTAGCCGAGAAAGTCGAGCTGGACGAAGTAGTTGCGCCAGGCCCACTCCAGTTCGCCTGGCGACAGCGGGCCGGCGCCGTCTTGGTAGCGCTGGCGATCCAGCGCCATGCCGAGCAGGTCGCGGGGGTGGCAGGGCACCAGCGGCATCCCCTCGACCTCGTACAAGCCCTGCAGTACGAAGCCCAGCAATGCCTCGTCGTAGGCGATGCCCAGGCGGTCGCACTCCTGGCGCCAGATGCGCGTGTATTGATCGGGCGTGAGGTAGTCGAAGTGCAGCTTGTAGCCGATGCGCCGCAGGAAGGCCTCGTCGGCCAACTCCAGCGGGTTGAGATTGGTCGAGAACACCAGGATCAGGTCGAAGGGCAGCTCGCAGTGGCGGCCGCCGCCGAGGTTGAGGAAGTCGCGCTTCTCCTCCATCGGCACTATCCAGCGGTTGAGCAGCTGCGCCGGCTCGACGCGCTGACGGCCCATGTCGTCGATGATGAACAGGCCGTTGCTGGCCTTGAGTTGCAACGGCGCCTGGTATTGACGGCTGAAGGCGTCGTAGCGGATGTCCAGTTGCTCCATGCTCAACTCGCCGCCGGTGATCACCACCGGCCGCTTGCAGCACAGCAGCCGGCGATCAATGCCCTGGTTGAGCATCAGGTTCTTTTGCTGGCCCTGATCCTCCAGGCGCTGATGCACCTGCGGGTCGTAGATCTCCACCACCGCCTCGTTGATCGCGATGGCATGAGGCACCCAGACCGCCTCGGCGAACAGCCCGATCAGCCGCGAGCTGATATAGGTCTTGCCGGTACCCGCCGGACCATAGATCATCACGGCCCGTCCGGAATTCATCGCCGCGCCCAGTTGATCGAGCATGGCCTCCGACAGCACCACTTCGGCGAAGGCCGCGTGCATATCGCTGGCGGTGATACGACCGTGGTGGATGGTCTGCAGCTTGAGCAGGGAGCGGTAGCTGCTCACCGGGTAGGGCGCCGCGCCGATATAACCGCTGCGGGCCAGGGCGTCGCGGGCGCTGCTGCGACCGCGCTCGGTCAAGCCATAGCGCAGCGCCTGGCCACCGGTTTGCCCCAGCACTTCGATGCGCCCGTCCTTGCGCAGGAAGCCGAGCACCTCTTCGAGCACCGAACCGGTCAGCGCCAGGCGCTCCACCAGCCTCGGCATATCCAGCACGCCGGCATCGTGCAGGTGCTTGCACACCAGGTCACCGAGAAAGCTGTCTGCCAGGCCGGTCTCGCGCACCGTCCGCGGTTGCGGGGCCAGCCGCTGCACCGCCTCGCGCTGGCTGGGGTAGGCGTCGCTGTCGCTAATGGCGTACATCACGGGCCTCCAGAACAATAAGACGGTTTACAGCCAATACAGGCTGGCGAACGTGCCCAGCAGAATCGCCACCGAATAGGGAAAAGGCTTGCCGGCCACTTCGTCCGCCGCCGGCGCCAGGTAGGCCCGGGCCTTGAGCATCAGTCCGTAACGTCCCAGGGTCTGCAGCAGTTGCCCGCGCACCAGCACGATCAGAAAGCCGCACAGGCCGCCGGCCAGCAGGCTGAACAGCGCCGCCCAGAGTGCTCCACTCGGAGTAAGAAAGGCGCCGACCATGGCCATCAGCTTGACGTCGCCGGCGGCCATGCCGCCCAGGGCATAGAGCGGAAGAAACACCCCGAAGCCGACCAGCAGCCCCAGCGTTCCATCGCCCAGGCCACCTAATCCACCCGAATAAGCCTGGCCGGCAAGCCCCAGGGCGAGGCCCAGTACAACCAGGAGGTTGGGAATGCGGTGGCGGCGCAGATCGCTCGCCACCGCTATGCCCAGCAGCCCTAGTAGCACAATGACGGGGACCATCTGCTCCATGAACATCGCTACATCACTTTTTAAGAATTACGGTGTGCAATCAACACCATTGACTGCGTCGTCCAGACATTCAATTGCTGTTGCCACACTGCCCCCCAGAAGCACGAAAGCACCTACAGCGCCTAGCGTCACCAGCCCACCAGCCACCGCATACTCCACGATGGTCAGGCCCTCTTCGTCTTTTACGAACTTCATCATCGAAGTCTTGATTGCTTGAAAAGTCATTTTGCCCACCTCACTAGAAAGTCGCTCTTCCAGGAAACCGGCGGCACTTCTTGCCCCGCCTGACTCGAACCCTAGTAAGGGTGCGGCCCGAGGGTTAGAAGAGTTTTGCGGAACACTAGGACTATTTTGCGGCGCAGGCGAAACGGCGTGCAGAACCGCAGCACCCGGCAGTACGTGGAAAATGCCTTTGCGCGAGAAGGACTTGCTAATACGTCCTAAGAAGATTCGCAAGCGGCGAAGCAATCCGAAAAAGATCGAAATCGCCAGACAGAGGAAAGCCGCACAGTCATTGGCTCGAGCCTGTATACAGAACCCAAAAGTCTAAGAAGCCTGCGCTTTATCGAGAGTTGATCTTTACAGTACTGGCATTCTGACAATACTTCGAGGTGGGGACACAACTAAGGCGCAGAGCTAAGAAGCGATGTCTAACTCGGCCACCAAGCCATTCCTGTTATGGCTCGACATGACACACGACCGATCGGTTGCCGACCTGATCGCGCATTTTCGCGGCATTTGCGAGTGCCGCCTGGCCGAGGCGACCGCCATGCCTCAGCGGGCCAGCGCGCAACAGCCGGACATGATCTGCATGCATTTCGACCGCCCGGACGCCCTCGGCCTCAACCTGCTGCTGGAGGTCAAACGCTGCGTGCCCTCCATCCCGATCACCATGTTCACCGTGCAGCACTCCGAGGAACTGGCCGTGTGGGCCATGCGCTCGCGGGTTTGGGAGTACATGGTGCTGCCCCTGAGCGCTGCCGAGAAGAACCGCTACCTGCGCTCCCTGATGCAACTGTGCGAACTGCGCCGCAGCGCCGTCAGCCAGGGCAAGAAGCCCCTGGTCGAACGTTATCCGAGCGTTCCCGATAGCATCCGCATGACCGCTGCGCACCAGAAGCACCGGGCGTTGAACAAGGTCCTGCAATACATAGATGAGCATTTTCGCGAGAACATCGACCAGAAGGCGCTGGCGCAGCGTTGCGGGATGACCAGTTTTCGCTTCAGCCGCCTGTTCAAGGAGGTCATGGGCGTCGGTTTCATGGACTACATCCTCGGCAAGCGCATGGACTTCGCCAGGGAGCTGCTCGACAACAGCCAGATGCCCATCACCAGCATCGGTTACGAGGCCGGCTTCAAGGACCCGTCCTACTTCGCCCGGTCCTTCAAGCAGTACAACGGCTGCACCCCCAGCGAGTATCGCCAGTCGAATCGCGGCGAACAGCCCGGCGGTCTCGTCTCGGCCGGGAAGGATTCCTCGCAGAAGGTGATCGAAGGCCTGCTTCGCGGCGTCAGGGCCTGACCCCTCGCGGCAGACCTGGCCCGCCCGTCGACGCTGCCATAGCCCGTAGAGTGGATGGCGCCCTCTTCATCCAGCGGGTACCGCCGGCAGAGCGCGGTTGCTGCGCGCAGCGCACCCTACAGGCCTAGCCCAGGCGGCTCAGCTCCGCAAGAAACTCCGCCTCGTCCAGCACCCGCAGCCCCAGTTCCTGGGCCTTGGCCAGCTTCGAGCCGGCCCCCGGCCCGGCCACCACGCAGGTGGTCTTGGCCGACACCGAGCCGGCCACCTTGGCGCCCAGGCTTTCCAGTTTGTCCTTGGCGACGTCGCGGCTCATGACCTCTAGGCTACCGGTCAGGACCCAGGTCTGCCCGGCCAGGGGCAGCCCCTCCACGGCCTTGCGCTCGCTCTGCCAGTGCATGCCGAACTCACGCAGCTGCGCCTCGATCGTCCGGGCCCGCTCAACGTTGGCCGGCACCGCGAAGTGCTCGCGCAGGGCCTGCTTGGCCTTCTCGTTGAGCCCCTTCATCACGCTCAGCTCCAGCCAGTCCTGACTGAGGGCGATCACACCGTCGAGGCTACCGCCCTTCTCGGCCAGCTTCCTCGCCCCGGTGGCGGCGATGCCGGCGATATTCAGCTTGTCGAGCAGCCCCTCCAATGTGGCGCAGGCGGCGAACTCGGCGCCGAGCTCGCCCTCCTCCTGCAAGGCGATGCCACGGGCCAGCAGGTCGCGGATCACCTGCTGGTTGTGGCCGTCGGCGAAGAAGTTGCGAATCTCGTGGGCGACCTCCAGGCCGACATCCGGCAGGTAGGTCAGCACCTCCGGCAGCGCCCGCTGGATGCGCGCGAGCGAGCCCAGGGCACGGGCCAACAACTTAGCGGTTTCCTCGCCGACATCGGGGATGCCCAGGGCGTAGATGAAACGCGCCAGGCTCGGCGTGCGGCTGTCGGCGATGGCGGCCAGCAGGTTGTTGCTCGACAGCTCGGCGAAGCCCTCCAAGCCGACGATCTGCTCGAAGGTCAGGCTGTAGAGATCCGCCGGCGAGCGCACCAGGCCCTCGTCGACCAGCTGCTCGACGCTTTTCTCGCCGAGGCCCTCGATGTCCATGGCGCGGCGCGAGACGAAATGGATGATCGCCTGCTTGAGCTGGGCAGCGCAGGCCAGGCGGCCGACACAACGGTACACCGCCCCCTCGCTGAGGGTCTCCCGCCCCTTGCTGCGCTTGACCAGCTGGGTGCGCTCGACCCGCGAGCCACACACCGGGCACTGCTCGGGCACCTGCACGGCACGGGCATCGGCCGGGCGGCGCTCGCGCACCACCTGCACCACCTGGGGAATCACGTCGCCGGCGCGGCGGATGATCACCGTATCGCCGACCATCAGCCCCAATCGCGCCACCTCGTCCATGTTGTGCAGGGTCGCATTGGACACCGTGACGCCGGCCACCTTCACCGGCTGCAGGCGCGCCACCGGGGTCACCGCCCCGGTGCGCCCGACCTGAAACTCGACGGCGAGCAGCTCGGTCAGCTCCTCCATCGCCGGGAACTTGTGGGCGATCGCCCAACGCGGCTCGCGGGCGCGAAAACCCAGCTCGCGCTGAGAGGCCAGGCTGTTGACCTTGAACACCACGCCGTCGATTTCATAGGGCAGCGTCTCGCGGCGCTCGCCTATGGCGCGGTAGTAGTCCAGGCACTGCTGTGCGCCCTTGGCCAGCTTCAGCTCACGGCTGATCGGCAGGCCCCAGCCCTTGAGCGCCTGGAGGATGCCGATATGGGTCTGCGGCAGTTCGCCCTCGACCCGGCCGATGCCGTAGGCGCACAGCTCCAGCGGGCGACTGGCGGTGATCTTCGGGTCCAGTTGGCGCAGGCTGCCGGCCGCGGCATTGCGCGGGTTGGCGAAGGTCTTGCCGCCACTCTCCGCCTGGCGCGCATTCAAGGCCTCGAAACCGGCCTTGGACATGAACACCTCGCCGCGTACCTCGAGCACTTCGGGCCAACCGCTGCCGTGCAGGCGCAGCGGGATGTTGCGTATGGTGCGCACGTTGGCGCTGATGTCCTCGCCGGTGCTGCCGTCGCCGCGGGTGGCACCGCGGACCAACTGCCCCCGCTCGTACAGCAGGCTGACGGCCAGGCCGTCCAGCTTGGGTTCGCAGCTGTACTCCACGTCGACGCCTTCGGCGAACAGGTCCCCGCTATGGTCGCCGGCCGGCAGATCCAGCCCCTCCCGCACGCGGCGGTCGAAATCCAGCAGGTCGCCTTCCTCGAAGGCGTTGCCGAGACTGAGCATCGGCACCTCGTGCCGGACCTCGCCGAAGGCACTGAGCGCCAGGCTGCCGACCCGCTGGGTCGGTGAGTCCGGGGTGATCAGCTCGGGGTGTTCGGCCTCCAGGGCCTTGAGCTCATGGTAAAGGCGGTCGTACTCGGCATCCGGAATGCTCGGCTCGTCGAGCACGTGGTAGCGGTAGTTGTGCTCATCCAGCTCGCTGCGCAACTGGGCGATGCGTTTGGCGGCACTCTGGGCGGAGGGGGCGGCGTCGGTCATGGGGCTCATCTCTCAAACGAAAAGAGCAGCCTGGGCTGCTCTTTTCGCGACACAATTGCTACTTAGCGTTTACCGGTCAACTGCTTGCGCTCGAACTCGACGATGCGCTGGCGGTAGTGTTCGATGGTCTGGGCAGTCATCACGCTGCGCTGGTCGTCCTTCAATTCGCCGTTCAGCTCGTGAGCCAACTTGCGCGCGGCGGCGACCATCACGTCGAACGCCTGCTTCGGGTGGCGCGGCCCCGGCAGGCCGAGGAAGAAGCTCACTGCGCGGGTGCTGAAACCCTCGATATCGTCCAGATCGAAAGTGCCTGGCTTGAGCGCGTTGGCCATGGAGAACAGCACCTCGCCGTTGCCGGCCATGCTCTCGTGACGATGGAAGATGTCCATTTCGCCGAAGCGCAGGCCGCTCTCGAGGATGTTCTGCAACAGGGCCGGGCCCTTGAACCCTCCATCATCCCGGGCGACCACGTTGATCACCAGGACTTCTTCCACCGCCGCCGGCTCTTTGCCGACGTTTTTCTTGGCGCCGTTATGGGCCTCCGGGGCCCCCTGGTCGACGGGGCTGAGCAGGGTCGGCACCGGCTCGTCCAGGTCCAGATTCAGGTCACCCTGGCGCGGCTCGTTGGAGCGGCGCCGACTCGACTCACGGGCGCTCATGGCCGGCAGGTCGTGCTCGTCCAGCGAAGGCTCCTGCTGACGCTGAACGACCCGTGGCGGGCCGAGCAGATCGGGATCGCCCTCATCGTCCACTCCGCCGGCCATGCTCCGGTCGAGCTTGAATTTCAACTTGCCCTTACCGCCACGCATGCGCCGCCAGCCATCGAACAAGATGCCGGCAATGACGATGATACCGATGACGATCAGCCACTCGCGCAGACCGAATTCCATGAAATACCCTGACCCCTAATGAATTTTCTACGTAAAAAAGAGCATCCCGCCCTTACTTCGATGACCTTGAAACGCGGCGCCAACTCCATGTTCTGTCAGGCGTTTTCCACGTGCGATAAAAGTGCGCAATAAGCTAGCACGACGAAAGGCAACTTTACACAGCCGACAGGTCGTTATAACAGCTGGCCGTGCAGCGCGATTGTTGCACGCCCAGCCTTCTCAGGCCTCGACCATGGCCAACGCCTCCTCCACATCCACCGCCACCAGGCGCGAGCACCCCGGCTCGTGCATGGTAACGCCCATCAGCTGATCGGCCATCTCCATGGCGATCTTGTTGTGGGTGATATAGATGAACTGCACCTTCTCCGACATTTCCTTGACCAAACGGGCATAACGGCCGACGTTGGCGTCGTCCAGCGGCGCATCCACCTCGTCGAGCATGCAGAACGGCGCCGGGTTGAGCTGGAAGATGGCGAACACCAGGGCCAGCGCGGTCAGCGCCTTCTCGCCGCCCGACAGCAGGTGGATGGTGCTGTTCTTCTTGCCCGGCGGCCGCGCCATGATGGTCACGCCGGTGTCCAGCAGGTCTTCGCCGGTGAGCTCCAGGTAGGCATTGCCCCCGCCGAACACCTTGGGGAACAGGGTCTGCAGGCCAGAGTTGATCTGATCGAAGGTCTCCTTGAAGCGGTTGCGGGTTTCCTTGTCGATCTTGCGGATGACGTTTTCCAGGGTATCCAGGGCCTCGACCAGGTCGGCGTCCTGGGCATCCAGGTAGCGCTTGCGCTCGGACTGCTGCTGGTACTCGTCGATGGCCGCCAGGTTGATCGGCCCCAGGCGCTGAATGCGCCCGGCGAGGCGCTCCAGCTCCTCCTCCCAGGCCTGCTCGCTGGCCTCCATGGGCAGGCTGGCGAGCACGCCGTGCAGGTCGTAACTGTCCTCGGCCAGCTGATCCTGCAGGGCCTTGCGCCGCACGTTCAGCGACTGCCACTCCAGGCGCTGCTGTTCGAGCTGACCACGCAGCAGCTGGGCTTGCTGTTCGGCCTGGCTGCGGCGCTTTTCCGCGTCGCGCAGTTCACGGTCGGCGTCCTCCAGGGCCAGGCGGGCGTGCTTGAGCTCCTCCTCCACGCCCAGACGGCGCTCGAGCAGCTCCTCGAGCTTGAGGCGCAGCTCCTCCAGCGGTGCCTCGCCCTCCTCCAGGTTGAGACTGAGCTGCTCGCGCTTCTCGTGCAGGCGCTCGGCCTGCAGCTCCAGGCGCTCCAGGGCCTGGCGGGTGGAGTCGTGCTGGGCTCGCAGGGAGCCCAGGCGCACGGCCAGCTGGTGGGCATGATCCTTGTGTTGACGCGCCTCCTGACGCACGCGATCGAGCCGCTCGCGCAGGGCGTCGCGGCTGGCCAGCAGGGTCTCGCGCTGCTCGTTGTCGAGGGCCATGGCGTCCAGGGCGTCCTGCAGCTGCAGCCGTGCCTCGCCCAATTGCTCCTGCTCCAACTCGCGCTGCTCGGCCTGTTCGGCCTGTTCACCCTCGAGCCGGCGGCGACGCAGGGTAAGCTGCTCGGCCTTGGCCTGGCCCGCAGACAGCAGGGCCTTGAGTTCGCCTAGCGCACGGGTGCGCTCCTGCAGCTGGCGGCGTTGCTGTTCGCGGCGCTCCTCCTGCTGGCGCTGGGTATCGCGCAGCGCCAGCAGGCGCTCGTCGAGCAGCTCCAGGGCGGCCTCACGCTCGTCGCGCTCCCGCCCCAGGCGCTCCAGCTCCTGGCCACGGGCCAGCACGCCACTCTCCGCCTCGCCGGCGCGGCGCACCCGCAGAAAGTGCCGGCCGACCCAGTAGCCGTCGCGACTGACCAGGCTCTCGCCCTCGGCCAGCGCCGCCCGCCCCGCCAGAGCCTCCTCCAGGGACGCCACCGACCTGACCCTGGCCAGCCAGGGCGCCAGGTCGACGCTCGCCTCGACCTTGTCCAGCAGGCTGCCGGCCATCCTGGCCGTACCGGCAGCGGAGCTGACCAGGCGCAGCTCGCCCTGGCTCAGGCCGGTGAAATCCAGACCGGCGAAGTCGTCCAGCAACACCGCCTGCAGGTCGGCGCCGAGCACGGTTTCCACCGCCAGCTCCCAGCCCGGCTCGACCCGCAAGCCCTCGGCCAGGCGCGGGCGCTCGCTCAGCTGCTGCTCGCGCAGCCAGTCCACAGCCCCCGCCCCCGGATCGAGCGCCGCCTGCTGCAAGGCTTCCAGCGAAGCCAGGCGCCCCTGCAGGCGCTGCAGCTCGCCCTGGGCCTGCTGTTGCGCCTGACCGGTCTGCTGCAATTCATCGCGCAACTGCTGCAGGCGCTCGGCCTGCTGCTGCTCGTCCGCCTGCAGCTGCTCCTGCTCCAGCTCGGCGGCGGCGATCTGCTCGCCCAGTTCGATGATCGCCGCGTCTTCGGGGTCGGCGACCAGCTGCTGCAATTCGTCGCCCAGGCGCCGCTGGCGTTCGGCCAGACGCTCCAGGCTCTGCTCCAGCTGCTGGATGCGCGACTGCTGCACCTCGGCCTGGCGGCGCGGCTCGGCGCTGCGCTGATTGAAGCCGTCCCACTGCTCCTGCCAGCCGTGCATGGCGCTCTCGGCCTCCTCCAGGGCCGCGGCGGCCTCTTCGGCGGCGGCGCTGCTCAGCTCCTGCTCGGGTTCGAGCATGGCCAGCTCTTCGCCCAGGGTGGCCAGCAGGGTGCGGTCGTGCCCCAGGTGCGACTCGGTCTCCTGGCGCGCCCGCTCGGCCTCGCGCAGATCGTCCTGCAGCTGGCGCAGGCGCTGCTGGCCGTGCTGGATGCTCTGCTCGATGCGGGCGATATCGCCGCCGACCGAATAGAAACGCCCCTGCACCAGGTTGAAGCGCTCGGAGAGCTCGTGGTGACCGTCGCGCAGGCGCTCGATGCTGGCATCGGCATTGCGCTGCTCGGCGACCAGCGCCTCGAAACTGACCTCCTGATTGCCGATCACCGCCTCGCGTTGGCCCACCTGCTCGTTCAGCGCCTGCCAGCGCAGAGCGGTGAGCTGGGCCTTGAGCTGTCGCTCCTCGGCCTTGTACTGCTGGTACTTCTCCGCCGCCTGGGCCTGGCGCTGCAGGCGCTCGAGCTGGCGCTCCAGCTCCTCGCGCAGGTCGGTCAGGCGGGCCAGGTTCTCGTGGGTGCGGCGGATGCGGTTCTCGGTCTCGCGGCGGCGCTCCTTGTACTTGGAGATGCCGGCGGCCTCCTCGATGAAGTTGCGCAGGTCCTCGGGCTTGGCCTCGATCAGCTTGCTGATCATGCCCTGCTCGATGATCGAGTAGCTGCGCGGGCCCAGGCCGGTACCCAGGAAGATGTCGGTGATGTCGCGGCGACGGCACTTGGTGCCGTTGAGGAAATAGGTGTTCTGGCTGTCGCGGGTCACCCGGCGGCGGATGGAAATCTCGTTATAGCCGGCGTATTCGCCCACCAGGGTGGCATCGGAGTTGTCGAAGACCAGTTCGATGCTGGCCTGGGTCACCGGCTTGCGTGTGTTGGAGCCGTTGAAGATGACGTCGGTCATCGACTCGCCCCGGAGGTTCTTCGCCGAACTTTCGCCCATCACCCAGCGAACGGCGTCGATGATATTGGACTTGCCGCAGCCATTGGGCCCCACCACCGCCGCCATGTTGCTCGGAAAGCTCACGGTGGTCGGGTCGACGAAGGACTTGAAGCCGGCCAGCTTGATGCACTTCAGGCGCATGGGTTAACGCTCGGCCAGGGTCGCCAGGACCAGTTGGCAGTTGTGCTCGCCGTAGCCGAGCAGCAGCTCGCGGGCGCGCCCGTGATCGCGCTCGACTATCGCCTGCAGCAACTGGGCGAATATCTCGAGAAACTGCGCCATCTCGCCTTTGCGCCGTTCCAGCGCCAGGTGATAGGTGCGGCTGATCGCCGGCAGCAGGTTCTCCACGGTTTCCTGCAGATAGGGGTTGTCGGCGAAGGGAAAGGCCAGGCGCATGACATCGAAGCTGTGCTCGACGAAGGCGTCTATGTCCTCGTTGCGCTGGCTCTCCATCAGCCGCTGCTGGATGGCCAGGAAAGGCGCGAGGTCGCCGTCGTCTCGCCAGCCGTCGGCCACGGCGCGGGCCAGGAGGATATACAGCTCCATGACCAAGGCATACAGGCTCTTGACCTTGTGCGGCGTCAGTTCGCTGACCTGGGCGCCGCGGCGCGGCAGGATCACCACCAGGTGACGGCGCTCGAGTATCAGCAAGGCCTCGCGCACCGAACCGCGGCTGACGTTGAGCGCCTGGGTGACCTTCTGCTCCTGAATCCGCTCGCACGCCTTCATCTCACCACGAATGATGCGTTCCGCGAGGTAATGGGCGATCTGTTCGGCGAGGCTGTCCGAGGCCTTGAACGTCATGATTTTCCTTGGGCTCCATGGACCTTGCGGGGCAGACGATAACGACGCCATAGCCCCGCCGTGCCGGCGCTGGAGAGGCTGGCGCGGGGCGCGAGTGTAGCACAGGGCGCCCGGTGGCCAATGGCACGAAGGGACGGACGCGCGCACCCTGACACCCGACTGCACCGCCGGCCCGGCTCGGCCCGCCCCTCGGATTCGGAGGTCAGCGTCATGGAACGGGCTAGCCTCTAACTAGATCCAGCGCGCGCGGTTCGCCTCATAACCGAATCGCATGACAACCTCCTGACCAGCGGGTCAAATATTTGTTGACCCAAAAGTCAGAAAACTCTAGATTTGCCCCATGACAGAACGGGCGGAAATGCCGCGCAACCGTTATTCGTCCGCCCGCTACGAGTCGCTCGTAAAGAACAATAAAGTGCCTGGAGGTCGTCCTTGATCCAGTTTTTACTCAACCGGGAGCTGCGCACAGAGCAGCGACTCGATCCTAATGTCACCGTGCTCAACTACCTGCGCGAGCACCTCGGCAAGCCCGGCACCAAAGAAGGTTGCGCCTCCGGCGACTGCGGCGCCTGCACCGTGGTGGTCGGCGAACTGGACGGCGAACGCATCCGCTACCGCACCCTGAACTCCTGCCTGACCTTCGTCTCCAGCCTGCACGGCAAGCAGCTGATCACCGTCGAAGACCTCAAGCACCAGGGCAGGCTGCACAGCGTGCAACAGGCCATGGTCGACTGCCATGGCTCGCAATGCGGCTTCTGCACCCCCGGTTTCGTCATGTCGCTGTTCGCCCTGCAGAAGAATTCCACCGGCTTCGACAAGGGGCAGACCCTCGAAGCCCTGGCCGGCAACCTGTGCCGCTGCACCGGCTACCGGCCGATCATCGACGCCGCCGAACAGGCCTGCTGCCAGAAGCAACCCGACCAGTTCGACGCCTTCGAGGCCGAGACCGTGGCCCAACTGAAGGCCATCGCCCCGCGCGAGACCGCCGAGCTGAACAGTGGCGACAAGCGTTGCCTGCTGCCGCTGACCGTCGCCGATCTGGCCGACCTCTACGCCGCCAACCCGCAGGCACGCCTGCTCGCCGGTGGCACCGACCTGGCCCTGGAAGTCACCCAGTTCCATCGCGAACTGCCGGTGATGATCTACGTCGGTCATATCGAGTCGATGAAACGGGTGGACGTGACCGCCGACAGCATCGAGATCGGCGCCGCTACCGCCCTGTCCGACTGCTACGCCGCCCTGGCCAAGGAGTACCCGGACTTCGGCGAGCTGTTGCACCGCTTCGCCTCGCTGCAGATCCGCAACCAGGGCACCCTGGGCGGCAATATCGGCAACGCCTCGCCCATCGGCGACGCCCCGCCGCTGCTGATCGCCCTGGGCGCACAGATCGTCCTGCGCAAGGGCAACAGCACCCGCACCCTGGCCCTGGAGGACTACTTCCTCGACTACAAGGTCACCGCCCGCGAGGAAGCCGAGTTTATCGAGAAGATCGTCGTGCCGCGCGCCCGGGCCAACCAGGCGTTCCGCGCCTACAAGGTGTCCAAGCGCCTGGACGACGATATCTCCGCCGTCTGCGCCGCCTTCAACCTGGTGATCGAGGACGGTGTGGTGCGCGAAGCCCGCATCGCCTTCGGCGGCATGGCCGCCATCCCCAAGCGTGCCGCCGCCTGCGAGGCCGCGCTGGTCGGCGCCGGCTGGTATCCAGAGGTCATCGAGCGCGCCTGCACCGCCCTGGCCGAGGACTTCACCCCGCTCAGCGACTTCCGCGCCAGCAAGGAATATCGCCTGCTCACCGCGCAGAACCTGTTGCGCAAATTCTTCCTCGAGCTCAACGCTCCCGAAGTCGAAACCCGGGTGACCGCCTATGTCTAACCATCACACTACCCCGAAGACCCAGGCCGAGCTGGCCGAACTGTTCCGCGCCGGCATCACCACCGGGGTCGGCCGCAGCGTCAAGCACGAGAGCGCCGAGAAGCACGTGTCCGGCGAGGCGGTCTACGTCGACGACCGTCTGGAATTCCCCAACCAGTTGCATGTCTATGCGCGCATGAGCGACCGCGCCCACGCGCGCATCGTCAGGATCGACACCAGCCCCTGCTACGCGATTCCCGGGGTGGCCATCGCCATCACCGCCCAGGACGTGCCCGGCCAGCTGGACATCGGCCCGGTGGTGGCCGGCGACCCGCTGCTGGCCGACGGCAAGGTCGAATACGTTGGCCAGGTGGTGCTCGCGGTCGGCGCCGACAGCCTGGAGACCGCACGCAAGGCGGCCATGGCGGCCATCGTCGAGTACGAGGACCTGGAGCCGGTGCTCGACGTGGAAGAAGCGCTGCGCAAGAAGCATTTCGTGCTGGACAGCCACCAGCACCGCATCGGCGACTCCGCCGCGGCCCTGAGCAGCGCACCGCACCGCCTGCAGGGCAAGCTGCATATCGGCGGTCAGGAGCACTTCTACCTGGAGACGCAGATCTCCTCGGTGATGCCTACCGAAGATGGCGGCATGATCGTCTACACCTCGACGCAGAACGCCACCGAAGTGCAGAAACTGGTCGCCGAGGTGCTCGGCGTGCCCATGCACAAGATCGTCATCGACATGCGCCGCATGGGCGGCGGCTTCGGCGGCAAGGAAACTCAGGCCGCCGGTCCGGCCTGCCTCTGTGCGGTGATCGCCCACCTCACCGGGCGGCCGACCAAGATGCGCCTGCCGCGCATGGAAGACATGAGCATCACCGGCAAGCGCCACCCCTTCTATGTCGAGTACGACGTGGGCTTCGACGACGACGGCCTGCTGCACGGCATCCAGATGGAGCTGGCCGGCAATTGCGGCTATTCGCCGGACCTGTCCGGTTCCATCGTCGACCGCGCGATGTTCCACTCCGACAACGCCTACTTCCTCGGCAACGCCACCATCAACGGCCATCGCTGCAAGACCAACACCGCCTCCAACACCGCCTACCGCGGCTTCGGCGGCCCCCAGGGCATGGTCGCCATCGAGCAGGTGATGGACCACGTCGCCCGCACGCTCGGCAAGGACCCGCTGGAGGTACGCAAGCGCAACTACTACGGCAAGGAGGAGCGCAACGTCACCCACTACCACCAGACCGTCGAGCACAACATGCTCGCCGAGATGACCGCCGAACTGGAGGCCAGCGCCGAGTATGCCCAGCGCCGCGAAGCCATCCGCGCCTTCAACGCAAACAGCCCGGTATTGAAGAAGGGCCTGGCGCTGACCCCGGTGAAATTCGGCATCAGCTTCACCGCCACCTTCCTCAACCAGGCCGGCGCGCTGATCCATGTCTACACCGACGGCAGCATCCATTTGAACCACGGCGGCACCGAGATGGGCCAGGGCCTCAACACCAAGGTCGCCCAGGTGGTCGCCGAGGTGTTCCAGGTCGATATCTCGCGCATCCAGATCACCGCGACCAACACCGACAAGGTGCCCAACACCTCGCCGACCGCGGCCTCCAGCGGCGCCGACCTCAACGGCAAGGCCGCGCAGAACGCCGCCGAGACCATCAAGCAGCGCCTGGTGGACTTCCTGGTGCGCGAGTACAAGGTCACCCCGGAAGACGTGGAATTCCGCAACGGCCAGGTGCGGGTGCGCGACCAGTACCTGTCGTTCGAGGAGCTGATCCAGAAGGCCTACTTCGCCCAGGTCTCGCTCTCCAGCACCGGCTTCTACCGCACGCCGAAGATCTACTACGACCGCGACAAGGCCGCCGGCCGGCCCTTCTACTACTTCGCCTACGGCGCCGCCTGCGCCGAGGTGCTGGTCGACACCCTGACCGGCGAATACAAGATGCTGCGCACCGACATCCTGCACGACGTCGGCGCCTCGCTGAACCCGGCCATCGACATCGGCCAGGTCGAGGGCGCCTTCGTCCAGGGCATGGGCTGGCTGACCATGGAAGAGCTGGTGTGGAACGCCAGGGGCAAGCTGATGACCAATGGCCCGGCCAGCTACAAGATCCCGGCCATCGCCGACATGCCCCTGGACCTGCGGGTCAAGCTGGTGGAGAACCGCAAGAATCCGGAAGACACGGTGTTCCACTCCAAGGCCGTGGGCGAGCCGCCATTCATGCTCGGCATCGCCGTGTGGTGTGCGATCAAGGACGCGGTGGCCAGCCTGGCCGACTACCGGGTACAGCCGCTGATCGACGCCCCGGCCACCCCGGAGCGCGTGCTCTGGGGCGTGGAGCAGATGAGGAAGCTGCAGCAGACGGCCAAAGCCGCCGCCGCTAGCGAGGCCGAGCCGGCATAACGCCAACTCTCGTGGGGCGGATGGGCCAAGCGACATCCGCTCCACGACCTGAACGAAACGGGTGTAAAACAATGACAAAACACACCGAACCCAATAGCCGACCCGCACGCCCGACGCCGGTGCCGATTCTGGACCCGTCGCCGAGCAACTGGCGCCTGCCGCGCCCGGGACAGACGCCGCCGACCTGGAGGCTGAGCAAATGAGCTGGATCAGCGCATTGGCCGAACTGCAGCAGCAGGGGCAACCCTGCGTACTGGTGACCATCATCGAGGAGCGCGGCTCGACACCGCGCAACGCCGGCTCGAAGATGGTGGTCACCGCCGAGCGCATCTTCGAGACCATCGGCGGCGGCCACCTGGAATACAAGGCCATGCAACTGGCCCGCGAGATGCTCGAGAGCCGCAGCCAGGACACCCGCCTGGAGCGTTTCAGCCTCGGCGCCAGCCTCGGCCAGTGCTGCGGTGGCGCCACCGTGCTGCTGTTCGAGCCCATGGGCCAGCCCCAGGCGCAGATCGCCGTGTTCGGCGCCGGCCATGTCGGCCGCGCCCTGGTGCCGCTGCTCGCCAGCCTGCCGTGCAAGGTACGCTGGATCGATTCGCGGGAAAACGAATTCCCCGCACAGCTTCCCGCCGGGGTGGACAAGGTGGTCAACGACGAGGTGGTCGACGAGGTCGATAGCATGCCGGCCGGCAGCTACTACATCGTCATGACCCACAATCACCAGCTCGACCTGGAGCTGACCGCCGCCATCCTCAAGCGTAACGATTTCGCCTACTACGGCCTGATCGGCTCGCAGACCAAGCGCGTCAAGTTCGAACACCGCCTGCGCGAGCGCGGCTTCGCCCCCGAGACGATGGCCCGCATGCGCTGCCCCATGGGCCTGGCCGAGGTGAAAGGCAAGCTGCCGGTGGAGATCGCCGTGTCCATCGCCGGCGAGGTGATCGCCACCTACAACGCCGCCTTCGGTCAGGACGTGAAGAAAGGCCAGCCGAGCATCGCCAAGCTGCTGCCCAGCTCGCGCCGCGCCCAATCCTAGGCGGTACGCCGCCAACATCACCTTAGCCAGGGGCGCAGACGCCCCGACCCAACCGAGATCGAGACGTATCAGATGTCCAGCCACCTGAAAGCCTACCGCGCCGCCATCCTGCACAGCCTCGCCGACCCCGCCGTGGTCGGGGTCGAGCAATCCTATGAGTACTTCGAGGATGGCCTGCTGCTGGTCGAGGATGGGCACATCGCCCGGGTCGGTCATGCCGCCGAGCTGCTGCCCACGCTCAAGGATGTGGAGGTCGTCGAATACCGCGACGCCCTGATCACCCCCGGCTTCATCGACACCCACATCCATTACCCGCAGACCGGCATGATCGCCTCCTACGGCGAACAGCTGCTGGACTGGCTGAACACCTACACCTTCCCCACCGAGCGCCAGTTCGCCGACAAGGCCCATGCCGGCGATGTGGCCGGCATCTTCCTCAAGGAGCTGCTGCGCAACGGCACCACCACCGCCCTGGTGTTCGGCAGCGTGCACAAGCAGTCGGTGGATGCCTTCTTCGAGGCGGCCCAGGCGCTGAACCTGCGGATGATCGCCGGCAAGGTGCTGATGGACCGCAACGCCCCGGACTACCTGACCGATACGCCGGAGTCCGGCTACGCCGACAGCAAGGAGCTGATCGAGCGCTGGCACGGCAAGGGCCGCCTGCACTATGCGGTGACCCCGCGTTTCGCCCCCACCAGCACGCCGGAACAGCTGGCGCTGGCCGGCAAGCTCTTCAACGAGTACCCGGACCTGTACATGCACACCCACCTGTCCGAGAACCGCAAGGAGATCGAGTGGGTGAAGGCGCTCTTCCCCGAGCGTCAGGGTTACCTGGACGTCTACGACCACCATCGACTGATCGGTGCCCGCTCGGTGTTCGCCCACGGCGTACACCTGTGTGACGAGGAGTGCCGACGCCTGGCCGAGACCGGTTCGGCCGTGGCCTTCTGCCCCACCTCCAACCTGTTCCTCGGCAGCGGCCTGTTCGACCTGAACAAGCTGGAGGCGCACGGCGTGCGGGTCGGCCTGGGCACCGACGTCGGCGCCGGCACCAGCTTCAGCCAGTTGCAGTCGCTGAACGAGGCCTACAAGGTCATGCAGCTGCAGGGCAAGAAGCTCGACCCCTTCAAGTCGCTGTATCTGGCCACTCTGGGCGGCGCCAACGCGCTGTACCTGGACGACAAGATCGGCAACTTCGCCAGCGGCAAGGACGCCGACTTCGTGGTGCTGGACTACAACGCCACCCCGCTGATCAGCTACCGCATGCAGCAGGCCAAGACCCTGGCCGAGAAACTGTTCGCCCTCACCATGCTCGGCGACGATCGCGCGGTGAAGGAGACCTACGCCGCCGGGCAGTCGGTGCACCGCCGCGACTGAGCCCATTCGCACGCCCCGCCGAACCGCGACCATGAAAAAAGCCCCGCGGCGCAAGCCGCGGGGCTTTATGGCGAATCTCGCTCAGCGATTGGCGCCGTTGCGGCCCGGTTTCTTCTTGGTCTGCAGCACGTGGGAGAACACCGCGTGCAGATCGTCCGAGGCGCTCTCCTCGTCCAGGTTGAGCTTGCTGTCGATATGGTCCATGTGATGCATCATCAGGCTCACCGCCCGGGCGGCGTCACGCGCCTCGATGGCATCGATCAGCTGATTGTGCTCGTCGTAGGAGCAGTGCGAGCGGCTGCCGCTTTCGTACTGGGCGATGATCAGCGAGGTCTGCGACACCAGGCTGCGCTGGAAGCTGATCAGCGGCGCATTCCGCGCCGCCTCGGCCAGTTTCAGGTGGAACTCGCCGGACAGGCGAATGCCGGCGCCGCGATCGCCCCGGGCGAAGCTCGCATGCTCGTCCTCGACCATCTGGCGCAACTCGGCCAGCTGCTCGGCGGTGGCGTGCTCCACCGCCAGCTCGGTGATGGCCCGCTCGACCATGCGCCGCGCATAGAAGATCTGCCGGGCCTCCTCGACGCTGGGGCTGGCCACCACCGCGCCGCGGTTCGGCCGTAGCAGCACCACGCCCTCGTGGGCCAGGCGCGACAAGGCGCGGCGGATGATGGTGCGGCTGACGCCGAAGATCTCGCCCAGGGCCTCTTCGCTCAGCTTGGTGCCGGGCGCCAGGCGTTGTTCGAGGATGGCATCGAAGATATGGGCATAGACGACATCGTCCTGAGTCCCGCTACGGCTGCTCTTGCCGGTGCGCGGCTGCTTCTTAAGGGGCTGCAATTGTTCGTTCATTCTGGCTCGTATCTAAAGAGGGCGGCCTGGTACCAGGGAACTCTACTGCGATTCACCCCGTACCTGGCAAGCCGTCGACGGCACGAATCACAGAAAACATCGAACCATTGTACACAATTCAACCAACCCGAACACTGCCCTTCAACCCTGCACCACAATCCTCGACGGTGCCCATGGCGGGCCGCACACGGCGGACTCGCTAAATCCATTTCTTATAAGAGACGCCCCTTCTTACTCATAAACCCAGTCTCGAATCCCTAGCCGATGCGCCGAGGAGACCTCGTGGAGCGCCCTGCCCTCGCCCTCTCCACCCCCTGTAAATCTCCCAAAAATCTGATTTTGTTGATTTTTTTGTTCAGTAGCCCACCTTCCCCGAACACACAAACCAAACACTTTTTTCCTCAATCGCGCATCGAGCAGGCCAGACACATCACAGAAAACATTATTTGCTTTTTTTGTATACAACAGCATAATCGCGACTGGGCGACTTTCTGACCGCTCGGTCAACAACTAAGCCAGCAAGCGCCCCAAACGCACCACCTGCCTCAGAGAGTCGAAGCCTGTCGCGCCCATGACTCTGGGTGGTACACAACAAGAGATATGAGGAGTACCCGCTGTGGAAAGCGCTAAACAAGAACAACTTGCGACTCACGCCCAAGGCCTGGCGAAAGCCGGCTTACTCGACCGCTTCTTCAAGCTGACCGAGCACCGCACCACCATCAAAACCGAACTGCTGGCCGGCCTGACGACCTTCGTCACCATGGCCTACATCATCTTCGTCAACCCCAACATCATGGCCGGCGCCGGCGTCGATCACGGCGCCGCCTTCGTCGCCACCTGCATTGGCGCCGCCCTCGGCTGCTTCCTCATGGGCCTGTACGCCAACTGGCCGGTGGGCCTGGCGCCGGGCATGGGCCTGAACGCCTTCTTCACCTACACGGTGGTCGGCGAGATGGGCTACAGCTGGCAGATCGCCCTGGGCGCGGTGTTCATCTCCGGCATCCTGTTCATGATCATGAGCCTGTCGCGCATCCGCGAGTGGCTGCTCAACAGCATTCCCATGAGCCTGCGCTTCGCCATGGGCGCCGGGGTCGGTCTGTTCCTCGGCCTGATCGGCCTGAAGACCGCCGGCATAGTGGTCGACAGCCCCGCCACCCTGCTGACCATGGGTTCCTTCGGCGAGCCCTCGGCCCTGCTGGCCGCCGCGTGCTTCCTGCTGATCGCCGTGCTCAGCCACCGCAACGTGTTCGGCGCCATTCTCTTCAGCATGCTCGGCGTCACCGCCCTGGGCTGGGCCCTGGGCCTGGTCGAGTACAACGGCCTGGTGTCGATGCCGCCGAGCCTGGCGCCGACCTTCCTGGCCATGGACATCGCCGGCGCCTTCAATGTGGCCATGGTCAGCGTGATCCTGGCCTTCCTCTTCGTGAACATGTTCGACACCGCCGGCACCCTGATGGGGGTCGCCCACCGCGCCAACCTGGTGGACGAGGACGGCAAGATTCAGAACCTGTCCAGGGCCCTCAAGGCCGACAGCACCTCCAGCGTGATCGGCGCCATGGTCGGCTGCCCGCCGGTGACCAGCTATGTGGAAAGCGCCTCGGGCGTCGCCGCCGGCGGCCGTACCGGTCTCACCGCCGTCACCGTCGGCCTGCTGTTCCTCGCCGCGATGTTCTTCGCCCCCCTGGCCGGCATGATTCCGGCCTATGCCACCGCCGGCGCGCTGATCTATGTGGCGATGCTGATGATGAGCGGCATGGCCCATATCGACTGGGAGGACCTGACCGACACCATCCCGGCCATCGTCACCGTGGTGATGATGCCGCTGACCTTCTCCATCGCCAACGGCATCGCCCTGGGCTTCCTGACCTATGCCACGCTGAAGCTGCTGACCGGCCAGCGCGACAAGGTCTCCGTCAGCCTCTACGTGCTGTGCATCATCTTTATCGCCAAGTTCGCCTTCCTGTAAGGTTGGCCTGAGCCCTAACCGGCCCCGGCGCGCAAGCCCCGGGGCCTTGCCTTTAGTTGGAGCCCATGCAATGAGCCTGGAAACCTGGCTGCTGTTCGCCAGCGCCGCACTGATTGTGATCCTGATCCCCGGCCCGCTGTCCCTGCTGATGGTCAGCAACAGCCTGAACTACGGCCTGCGCCGCTCCCTGCCGGCATTCCTCGGTGGCGTCTCGGCCTCGATCTGCCTGCTCAGCGCCTCGGCACTGGGCCTGGGCGCCCTGCTGCTGGCCTCGGAGCGGCTGTTCAGCGCGCTCAAGCTACTCGGCGCCCTCTACCTCTTCTACCTCGCCTGGCAGAGTTGGCAGCAATCGCGCCAGGCCGCCCGGCCGGCGCAAGCCGAGGAACAACCGGTCAACCCCGGCTTCCGCAGCCTGTTCTGGAAGGCCTTCGGCCTGGGCGCCAGCAACCCCAAGGACATCCTGTTCTTCGCCGCCTTCCTGCCGCAGTTCATCAGCGCCGAGCGGCCACTGCTCAGCCAGTTGCTGGTGTTGATCCTCACCTGGACCGTACTGGACCTGGGCTGCAAGCTGTTCTACGGCCTGAGTGCCCACGGCGCCGCGCGCTACCTGCGCACAGGCCAGGGCCAGGTGTGGTTCAACCGCATCAGCGCCGGGTTGTTCGCCAGTGCCGGCACGGCCTCCCTGCTGAGCCGCTAAGCAACCCAGTAGCGGCCCAAGCGGCCGCAGCCGCGTACAGCCCCCCTTTCGCCCGCCTGCGGCACCAGCCTCCGCGCCCCCCTGCAACAGTCGCCCGGCCCCAGCGGGGCACCGGCGCATGTCCGTCATATTTGTGTCGTAATTGACTAAAGCCCGACGCCAATTAGCCGACAGAATAGGAGCCGTCACCAACCGTCTGCGTGCCTACCCAGCAGGAACTCCCGATGAACATAAAACAAAAATTGACCTGGGCCTTTGCCGTCATCGCCTGCGTGCCGATCATGCTGGTCGCCACCCTGGTGGTCTTGAACCTGCGCAGCGAGGCGAAAGACGAGTTCGTCGAAACCAGCGCACGGGAAATCCGCCAGGTGGAGAACGCCATGCAACTGTTCTTCGACGGCATCAACCAGAACGTCGAGTACCTGGCCAAACATCCCCTGCTCGCCGCCTCCGACGCCAATCTCAAGCGCTATACCGCCGCCGATGCCGCCAGCACCCCGGCCGGCGAGCAGGACAAGCAGATCCTCAAGCTGTTCGCCGACTTCGGCGCCAGTCACCCGGGCTATGCCTACATTTCCCTGGGCACCGTCGACGGCGGCTATGTCAGCTGGCCGGAAGACCCCAAGCTGAGCAACTACGACCCGCGCCAGCGCCCCTGGTACCAGAAGGCCATGGCCAACCAGGGTCAGACCGTGCGCACCGATGCCTACTACTGGGCCGTCGACGATGCCGTGCTGCTCGCCAGCGTGCGCAGCATCGCCAATGCCCTGGGCAACCCGGGCGGGGTCCTCGGCATCGACGTGTCGCTCAATCAGCTGACCGACATCGTCAAGGGCATCAAGCTGGGCGAAAGCGGCTACCTGATGCTGATGGAGAACAACGGCACGGTGCTGGTCGACCCGAGCCAGCCAGAGCACAACTTCAAGAAGCTCGGCGAACTGGGCGCCGGCTATGCGGCGCTGGCCTCCGCGGACAAGGGGCTGGTCGAAGTCGAGATCGACGGCGTGCGCTACATGGCCAACATCTGGCCGTCGGAGCGCCTCGGCTGGCGCTTCATCGGTCTGATCCGCCAGTCCGAGGTGATGGCCGGCGCGACCCAGCTGACCTGGGTGATCGTCGGCCTGGCGGCGCTGCTGGCCCTGGTGTTCGCCTTCGTCGGCGCCAGTTTCGCCGGCCTGATCGTCAGCCCGATCCGCGCCGTGGCCTCGGGCCTGGAGGGCATCGCCCAGGGCGAAGGCGACCTGACCCGCTCGCTGACCGTCCGCGGCCAGGACGAAACCGCGCAGCTGGCCGGCTGGTTCAACCAGTTCCTCGCCAGCATCCGCCAACTGATCCTGAACATCGGCCAGGCGTCCAAGCAGATCCACCAGACTTCCGGCACCTCCGCCCAGGTATCCGGGGACATGGCCGAAGCCGCCGGACGCCAGCGCGAGTCGGTCGACATGGTCTCCACCGCCTTCCACGAGATGGTCGCCACGGCCAACGAAGTGGCGCGCTCCTGCAACCAGGCCGCGGACTCCGCCGACAGCGGCCAGCGCCAGGCCCAGGAGGGGCAGCTGCAGATCGACGCCGCGGTGAGCAGCGTCGAGCAGCTGAGCCGGGAAATCTCCCAGGCGGCCGCCGCCATGCAGCAACTGGAACAGGACAACAACAACATCCAGTCGATTCTCGGCACTATCCGCTCGATCGCCGAACAGACCAACCTGCTGGCGCTGAACGCCGCCATCGAGGCGGCCCGCGCCGGCGAACAGGGTCGCGGCTTCGCGGTGGTCGCCGACGAGGTGCGGGCCCTGGCCAAGCGCACCTCCGACTCGACCGCGGAAATCGACGGCCTGCTCAGCAACCTGGCGCAACGCACCCGGCAGATGGCCAAGCAGATGCATGCCAGCCTGGAGGTGTCGCAGCGCACCGTTTCCAGCATCAACGAGGCGAGCGCGAGCTTCGGTCTGATTCGCGAGTCGGTCGACGTGATCCGCGACATGAATGCGCAGATCGCCACCGCCGCGGAAGAGCAGCATCAGGTGGCCGAGGACATCAACCGGCATATCACCCAGATTCACGGCGACGCCCAGCTGGTGGCCGACCTGGCCGAGTCGGCGCGCTCCGACTCGCAGAACCTCTCCAGCCTCTCCCAGGAACTCAACGGCCTGGTCCAGCGTTTCCGCACCTGACAGCCCCCTCACCAGGCTCGGCCCCGACGACACGCTTGCCGGGGTCGAGACACTGCCGCCATAAGCCCCCTGTCATGGCCTGCTTGCTGCAGCCGTAAAAAAGCCCGCAGCAGGCGGGCCAAGGACTCGTTGACGGAGTCAGAGGGTGACAAGCATTCGGGGTCAGCTGCCGCGATAGGTGGAGTAGCTGTAGGGCGAGATCAGCAGCGGCACGTGGTAGTGCTCCTGGCCGGCATCGATGCCGAAGCGCAATACCACCACATCGAGAAACGCCGGGCTGGGCAGCTCCACCCCCCGCGCCCTGTAGTAGTCGCCGGCATGGAAATGCAGCTGGTAGACGCCGCTGCGGTAGTCCTCGCCCTGCAGAATCGGCGCGTCACAACGGCCATCGTGGTTGGTCTGCACGCTGGCGAGCAATTCCAGCTGCGCACCTTCGACGCGGTACAGCTCGATCTTCAGCGCACTGCCGGGGCAGCCGTGCGCGGCATCTAGCACATGTGTCGTCAATCGTCCCATTGGTTCAGGGCGCCCGCGCCGGCCAGCGGCCACGCAGACACCACACCTCCTCTACGCTTATGAAAACTACCGGATCGCCCCAGCGCGATCAGCCTGGTGCTGGCCAGCAGCTTAACATGGAATGCACAAAGCGGAACATTTTTGCATAGAAATTGTACACAATATTGCCAACTGTTTTTTCACATCCCCTGCTTCGGAAAGCCGAAACGAAAAACCCGTCAGAGGCCTGCACCACACCAGATATGACCAAGAATCGAGCAGGCAGGCGAAACACCGTCTCTTGCTCGGGTTTTTACAAAGCGGGCAAATTTTAGATTTACAAACCACAAATCAATTTGTATACAATTACCCCAACACGGCTGCGTACCCCGATACCCCCGGGCGACGCAGAGGCCGCAACAACACCCAATAAGGAAGACTGCAGTGAGCGCTGACTACCCACGCGACCTGATCGGTTACGCCAACAACCCGCCGCATCCGCAGTGGCCGGGCGATGCCCGCATCGCCCTGTCGTTCGTCCTCAACTACGAGGAAGGCGGCGAACGCAATGTGCTGCACGGTGACAAGGAATCCGAGGCCTTCCTCTCCGAGATGGTCGCGGCACAGCCGCTGCAAGGCCAGCGCAACCTGTGCATGGAGTCGCTCTACGAATACGGCAGCCGCGCCGGCGTCTGGCGCCTGCTCAAGCTGTTCCAACGCCACGGCATTCCGCTGACCGTGTTCGCCGTGGCCATGGCCGCCCAGCGCCACCCGCAAGTGATCAAGGCCATGGTCGCCGCCGGCCATGAGATCTGCAGCCACGGCTACCGCTGGATCGACTACCAGTACCTGGACGAGGCCACCGAGCGCGAACACCTGCTCGAGGCCATCCGCATCCTCACCGAACTGACCGGCGAACGTCCGCTGGGCTGGTACACCGGGCGCATCGGGCCGAATACTCGCCGCCTGGTGATGGAGGAAGGCGGCTTCCTCTACGACTCCGACACCTACGACGACGACCTGCCCTACTGGGACCCGGCCAGCACCGCGGCCAAGCCCCACCTGGTGATCCCCTATACGCTGGACACCAACGACATGCGCTTCACCCAGGTGCAGGGTTTCAACACCGGCGACGACTTCTACCAGTACCTCAAGGACGCCTTCGACGTGCTCTACGCCGAGGGTGCCGAGGGCGCGCCGAAGATGCTGTCGATCGGCATGCACTGCCGCCTGCTCGGCCGCCCGGCCCGCCTGGCCTCGCTGGCGCGTTTCCTCGACTACGTGAAGAGTCACGACAAGGTGTGGTGCGCCCGCCGCGTCGATATCGCCCGCCACTGGCACGCCACCCATCCCTTCAAAGAGACTGCGAAATGAGCCGTTTTCAGACCCTGACCCCGTCCCGACTCAGCCGCGAAGACTTCGTCAGGGTCTTCGCCGACATCTACGAGCACTCGCCCTGGGTGGCCGAGAAGGCCTTCGACCTGGGGCTGGATGCGCGCGTCGACGAGGTCGACGGCCTGCACCAGCGCATGGCCGACCTGCTGCTCAGCGCCAGCCACGAGATGCAGCTGGCGCTGATCAACGCGCACCCGGACCTGGCCGGCAAGGCCGCTATCCAGGGCGAGTTGACCGAGTCGAGCACCTCGGAACAGGCCGGCGCCGGCATCCACCAGTGCACCGCCGAGGAGTTTGCCCGCTTCACCGAACTGAACGACGCCTACAAGGCCAAGTTCGGCTTCCCCTTCATCATGGCGGTGAAGGGCAGCAACCGGCACCAGATCCTCGCGGCCTTCGAGGAGCGCATCCACAACGATCCCGAACAGGAGTTCGCCCGCGCCCTGGCCGAGATCAACAAGATCGCCCTGTTCCGCCTGCAGCAGCTCTAGTCGCACGCGCCCCATTCACGCCAACACCTGAGGCAGATGATTCATGAAAGCTTACGCCGTACCCTTCGAGAAATACGTCAACCTCGCCGACGCCCGCCTCGGCACCCAGGCCATCTCGGTCACCGACGACTGGTTCGCCGACGTCAACCGCCTGTTCCAGCCGACCCCGGCCGTCTGGAAGGAAGGCGTGTTCGACGACAACGGCAAGTGGATGGACGGCTGGGAGTCGCGCCGCAAGCGCTTCGAAGGCTACGACAGCGCGGTGATCCGCCTCGGCGTGCCGGGCCGAATCAAGGGCGTGGACATCGACACCAGCTTCTTCACCGGCAACTTCCCGCCGTCGGCCTCCCTGGAAGGCTGCTTCGTCGCCGAGGGCGACCCGACCGAGGCCACCGAGTGGACCGAGGTGCTGCCGGCCGTGGAGCTGCAGGGCAACAGCCACCACTACCACGAGATCGCCAACGCCCAGGCCTTCACCCACCTACGCTTCAACATCTACCCCGATGGCGGCGTCGCCCGCCTGCGCGTCTACGGCGTGCCGTTCCGCGACTGGAGCAACGTCGGCGACAACGAGCAGGTCGACCTGGCTGCCGCCCTCAATGGTGGCCGCGCCCTGGCCTGCTCCGACGAGCACTTCGGCCGCATGAGCAACATCCTCAACCCGGGCCGCGGCATCAACATGGGCGACGGCTGGGAAACCGCGCGCCGCCGCACCCCGGGCAACGACTGGGTCATAGTCGCCCTCGGCCACCCCGGCGAGATCGAGCGCATCGTCGTCGATACCCTGCACTTCAAGGGCAACTACCCGGACAGCTGCTCGATCCAGGGCGCCTTCGTCAAGGGCGGCACCGACAGTCAGATCGAGACCCAGAGCCTGTTCTGGCGCGAACTGCTGCCGAGCCAGAAACTGTCCATGCACGCCGAGCACGAGTTCGTCGAGCAGATCCAGGCCTTGGGGCCGATCACCCACGTGCGGGTGAACGTGTTCCCCGACGGCGGCATCAGCCGCCTGCGCCTGTTCGGCAAAGTCAGCAAGTAAGGCCACCGCCCCCGGCCGCGGCCGGGGGCGTCAACGCAACAGAGAACAAGTAGACCGACATGCGCAAACTGATCATCGAGCCCTTGAGCAAAGAAGCCTTCGCCCCCTTCGGCGACGTCATCGAAACCGAGGGCAGCGAGTTCTTCATGATCAACAACGGCTCCACCCGCCGCTACCACAAGCTGGCCACGGTGGAGACCGCCCAGCCGGAGGATCAGGCGATCATCAGCATCTTCAGCGCCGAGGCGCTCGAGATGCCCCTGACCGTGCGCATGCTGGAGCGCCATCCGCTGGGCAGCCAGGCCTTCGTGCCGCTGCTCGGCCACCCCTTTCTGATCGTGGTCGCGCCACTTGGCGATGCACCTGAATCGGAGTTGGTCCGCGCCTTCCGCAGCAACGGCAGGCAGGGCATTAATTACCATCGCGGCGTCTGGCACCACCCGGTGCTGACGATCGAAAAGCGGGATGACTTCCTGGTGGTTGATCGCAGCGGTTCTGGCAACAACTGCGATGAGCATTTCTTTACCGAGGCAGAGCAACTGCTCCTCGACCCCCACCAATAAGAGAAGCCCAGGGGACCGGCACACCGGCACTGGGAAAGAGGTACACACTGTGGAAGCACATTTGACTGAATGGCTGAACCTGGGCATCCGCTGGGTCCATATGATCACCGGCATCGCCTGGATCGGCGCATCCTTCTATTTCGTCTGGCTGGAAAACAACCTCAACCGCAGCAATCCCCGCGAGGGCCTGTCCGGCGACCTCTGGGCGATCCACGGCGGCGGCATCTACCACCTGGAAAAGTACAAGCTGGCTCCGCCGAAAATGCCGGAGAACCTGCACTGGTTCAAATGGGAGGCCTATTTCACCTGGCTGTCGGGCGTCGCCCTGTTGATGGTGGTCTACTACCTCAACCCCAGCCTGTACCTGATCGCCCCCGGTAGCGACATGGCCCCGGCCGTCGCCATCGCCATCGGCCTCGGTTCGCTGGTGGCTGGTTATGTGGCCTACCACTTCCTCTGCGACTCGGCCCTGGGCAAGCAGCCGGCCCTGCTCGGTGCGGTGCTGTTCGTCCTGCTGATCGCCGCGGCCTGGGGCTTCAGCCTGATCTTCAGCGGTCGCGCGGCCTATATCCATGTCGGCGCCATCATCGGCACCATCATGGTCGGCAACGTGTTCTTCACCATCATGCCGGCACAACGCGCCCTGGTTAAGGCCATCGAAGAGAACCGCGAGCCCGACCCGGTATTGCCGGCCAAGGGCCTGCTGCGCTCGCGCCACAACAACTACTTCACCCTGCCGGTGCTGTTCATCATGATCAGCAACCACTTCCCGAGCACCTACGGCAGCCAGTACAACTGGCTGATCCTGGCGGGCATCGCGATGCTGGCGGTACTGGTGCGCCACTACTTCAACACCCGCCACGACAGCAACAGGTTCGCCTGGACCCTGCCGGCCGCGGCCCTGGGCATGATCTGCCTGGCCTACGTCACCGCACCGGTGCGCCCGGCACCGAGCGCCGCGCCGGTGGCCGTGAGCCAGCAGGCCGTGGACGCCAGCGTCACCAAGGTCGAGACCCTGCCGGCCGAGCAGAGCAGCGCCCCGGCCGAGCAGGCGAGTGCCGCCGCCCAGCCTGACGCAACCCCGGCCGACGGCGCCGACAGCAACTTCGCCAAGGTCAACAGCGTGATCCAGGAGCGCTGCACCGTGTGCCACTCGGCCAGCCCGAGCAGCCCGATGTTCAGCAGCGCACCGGCCGGCCTGATGCTCGACACCCCGCAGCAGATCCAGCAGCAGGCGGCGAAGATCCATGCGCAGAGCGTCGCCAGCCAGATCATGCCGCTGGGCAACATCACCCAGATGACCCAGGAGGAACGGGACCTGATCGGCGCCTGGATCGCCCAGGGCGCGCAGACCAACTAACGGCGCGACACTTGGGTACCCCCGAGCAGAAGCCCGCCCCTTGGCGGGCTTCTGCTTTTGTCGCCCCGGAGCCCGGGGTCCGACTGCCGATTCCGGCAGCCCGCTACACTGACTGGAGCCCATCCACGCGAACGCCGCCATAGGTATTGCCGATGCTCGAAGCCAGCTGGATCGCCTTCGCATTCTTGATGGGCCTGGCCGCGCGCTTTATCGGTTTACCCCCCCTGGTCGGCTACCTGGCTGCCGGCTTCACCCTGTCGGGACTCGGCCAGTATCTGCACATCGGGCCGCTGGACAGCTCGATCCTCACCCACATCGCCCACCTCGGCGTCCTGCTGCTGCTGTTCACCGTCGGCCTCAAGCTGAAACTGAGCAACCTGGTGCGGATAGAGGTGATCGGCGGCGGCCTGCTGCACTTCGTCATCTCCAGCCTGCTGTTTCTGGCCGCCGTCGTGCTCATCCTCGAGTTGCCCTTGCGCGAGGCGGTTCTGCTGTCGGTGGCCCTGTCCTTCTCCAGCACGGTACTGGCGGCCAAGGTGCTGGAGAGCAAACGCGAACTGCGCTCCTTCCACGGCCGACTGGCCATCGGCGTGCTGATCATCCAGGACCTGCTCGCCCTGGTGGTGATGAGCCTGGCCAACGGCGAGGCCCCCTCCCCCTGGGCCCTGCTGGTGTTCGCCCTGCCCCTGTTGCGACCGCTGCTGTTTCGCCTGCTGGACGCCAGCGGCCACGAGGAATTGATGGTGCTGCTGGGCCTGCTGCTGGCGCTGGTCATCGGCGGCTATGGTTTCGAGTCCCTCGGCCTCAGCTCGGAACTCGGCGCCCTGGCGTTCGGCGCCATGCTGGCCAGGCACAAGCGCGCCATCGAGCTGTCCAACGCGCTGTGGAGCATCAAGGAGGTGTTCCTGGTCGGCTTCTTCCTGCAGATCGGCATCAGCGGCCTGCCGGGCCCCGATGCCCTGGCCTTTGCCGTGGTCATGGCGCTGTTGCTGCCGTTCAAGGGGCTGCTGTTCTTCGTGCTGTTCGTGATGTTCCGCCTGCGCGCCCGCAGCGCCTTTCTCGGCAGCGTCAGCCTGACCAACTACAGCGAATTCGGCCTGATCGTCGCCAGCGTGGTGCTGCCGCAATGGCTGATTCCCCTGGCCATCACCGTGGCCCTGTCATTCGTCATCTCCGCCCCGCTCACCCGCCTCGCCCACCCGCTCTACAAGCGCCTCGCCCGCTGGCTGATCCCGCTGGAGCGCGACACCGAGCACCCGGACGAACAACCGCTGTCCCTGGGCAATGCGCAGATCGTGATCATGGGCATGGGCCGTACCGGCCGCGCCGCCTTCGACTACCTCAGGGCCAAGGGTTTCGAAGTGGTGGGGCTGGACTCCGACCCCGTGGTCATCGAGGCCTGCGCCAAGGCCGGGCGGCGGGCGCTGTTCGCCGACGGCGAGGACCAGATGCTCTGGCAACGCCTGGACATGCCCTGCGTCGAGGCGGTGATCCTCGCGCTCAACGATGCCGAGACCAAGATCATCTCCATCGGCCAGCTGCGCGAACGCGGCTTTCCCGGCCTGATCGCCTCCCATGCCATGTACGAGGACATCGCCCAGCGCATCCTCGAGGCCGGCGCCGACCGCACCTACCTGACCATGAGCGAAGCCGGCGCGGGCCTGGCCGAGCACGTCGCCCACGAACTGCGACCGGGAGCCTGACGAGCGCTCCTGTCACCGCCGGAACCGGCGACTCGCAGCGCCGGGTCGCTCAGGCCCGGGCATGCCACTGGAACGAGCAGCGGCCCCAGCCAATATTTTGTGCACAATGTTCAAATAAATTGTTTTTAACGCTGTGCGCATATTGTTATAGTCAGCCGACTCTGACCAGTCGGACAGCTTTTCCGCGATCAGACGGAGGCGCCGTGAAGCCTCGTGCAAGCCCATGACCATATAAGAACAACTGGCAGGCTCTGACATGACCACGACAAGTACGCCCACAGCCACAGCTCCGTCTGCTGGCAGCAACGACCTGATCTACCAACTGGATGACCGCCCCGACTTCGCCCCGGCGATCTTCGCCGCCCTGCAGCATGTGCTGGCCAGCTTCGTCGGCATCATCACCCCAACGCTGATCATCGGCGGCGTGCTCGGCCTGGGCGCCCATGTGCCCTACCTGGTGAGCATGGCGCTGTTCGTCTCCGGGATCGGCACCTTCGTCCAGGCCAAGCGCCTGGGCCCCATCGGCTCCGGCCTGCTGTGCCTGCAGGGCACCAGTTTCGGTTTCCTCAGCGTGATCCTCAGCGCCGGCTTCATCGTCAAGGGCCGCGGCGGCAGCGAGGAGGAAATCCTCTCGACCATTTTCGGCGTGTGCTTCTGCGCCGCCTTCGTCGAGATCGCCTTCAGCCAGTTCATCAACAAGCTGCGCAAGGTCATCACCCCGGTGGTCACCGGTACCATCATCTGCCTGATGGGGTTGTCGCTGATCAAGGTGGCGATGACCGACATCGCCGGCGGTTTCGGTGCCCCGGACCTCGGCGCCCTGCACCACCTGGGCCTGGGCGCCTTGGTACTCGGCAGCATCGTCCTGCTCAATCGCTCCGCCTCCCAGGTGGTCCGTCTGTCGGCGGTGATCGTCGGCCTGCTCCTCGGCTTCGCGGTGGCCTGGTTCACCGGCCAGGTGGACTTCGCCGACATGGCCGAGGTGCCGCTGGTCAGCGTGCCGGTGCCCTTCAAGTACGGCTTCGACTTCGACTGGGTGGCCTTCGTGCCGATCGCGGTGATCTTCCTGATCACTCCGCTGGAGACTGCCGGCGACCTGACCGCCAATTCGATCATCTCCAAGCAGCCGGTAGCCGGCCCGCTGTACCTGCGCCGGATCAAGTCCGGGGTGCTGGCCGACGGTTGCAACTCGGCCGTCGCGGCGATGTTCAACAGCCTGCCGATGACCACCTTCAGCCAGAACAACGGGGTGATCCAGCTCACCGGCGTCGCCAGCCGTCACGTGGCCTTCTATATCGCCGCCCTGCTGGTGCTGCTCGGCCTGTTCCCGGCGGTCGGCGCGGTGCTGCAGCTGATGCCCAAGCCCGTGCTGGGCGGCGCCACCCTGATCATGTTCGGCACAGTCGCCGTGGCCGGCGTCAAGATCCTCAGCGAGGCCGGGCTGCACCGGCGCAATGTGCTGATCGTGGCCATCTCCCTGGGCCTGGGCCTGGGCGTGGCCGGCGTGCCCGAAGCCCTGTCGCAGATGCCCGACGCGCTGAAGAACATCTTCGGTTCACCGATCACCATCGGCGCCTTCAGCGCCATCCTGCTCAACCTCTTCCTCCCGGAGGATCGCCTCCCGGAGGATCGCCTCCCGGAGGAGCAGCTCGAGCAGGAGAACGACTTCGAGCCCGAGGCGCAGCTGCACAGCGTCCTGCAGAGCCGCCCGGGCGCCGAGCCCGGTGCGATGCCGCAAGACCTCGATGAGGGCATGGGCCTAGCCGGCCGCGGCAACTAAGGCAAGCGTCCACTCAACCACCCCTGTACCGCCCCGCGCCTCGGCGCGGGGTGCCAATCCTTGTCTGTCCTAAAAATAAGGAAACTCCGATGAAGCTCAAACACCTTCCCCACTGCCTCGCCCTATCTGCCGGCCTGCTCACCACCTACCAGGCCAACGCCGGCGATCTGCTGTTCTGGCAGGACAACAGCCTGAGCTACCTGTATGGCGAGAGCTTCAACGAAGGCCAGTTCGACGAAGAGCAGAAGACCCAGACCACCTTCACCTTCGAACACGCCAGTAGCTGGGCCTGGGGGGACATGTTCGGTTTCTATGACTACGTCCTGGCCGACAACACCCAGTCGCGGGGCAGCTTCAGCAATGGCACCTTCCGCCAGCACCGCGAAGAGAACTTCTACTACCTGGAGCTCTCCCCGCGCGTCAGCCTCAGCTGGCTGACCGGCCAGGACCTGTCCGCCGGCCCGCTGAAGGACGTCTATGCGGCCTTCACCTACGAAAAAGGCAATGGTGGCCCGGGGACCGAGAACTACCTGTACGGCATCGGCACGTCCTGGAACGCCCCCGGCTTCGCCTACCTCAATGCCAACCTGTATCGGGTGAAGGTCAATAATCAGGTGTTCTTCGCCGACCAGGACAGCAACGGCAACACCTACCAGCTGACCGTCAACGGCGCCTACCCCTTCGCCATCGGCGGACAGGACTTCGTCGTCGACGGTTACATCGACTGGCGCGCCCCGTCCAAGGACGCCAACACCCAGACCTCGGTCGGCTCCTCCATCCAGGTCAAGTGGGATGCCGGCAAGGCCCTGTTCGGCAAGGAACGCCAGCTCTACGTCGGCACCGAAGTGAACATGTGGCACAACAAATACGGCGTGAAGCCGATCGACGGCTCGGACGACTTCCACCAGACCGCCGTGCAGGCGTTGGTCAAGTACCACTTCTAAGCGCAACGCCCAACCTTGCCGGTAGGCTGCGCGGGTAACGAGAAAGGGGGAGCGCATGGCGCTCCCCCTTTTCTTTTCGAGCCGGCCTACACGCCCAGACTCGCCCCGCGGCAGCGCCGGGCGAGTGGCTACTGCCCGGCCGCCTTGGCCTTCTGCCGCTCGAGGAAATCCACCTTCCACTGCTCCATGCCCATGTACTCGGAGTCCAGATTGGCCTCGACCCGGTGCTTGGCCTTCAGCGCGGCCACCTCGGCGTGGCGCTCGAGCAGGAAACGATCGAAGCGCTGCAGCAGCTCGGGGTGCTTGAGCGTGGACAGATGGAAGGTGCCGCGGGTGTGCGGCAGCTTGGGATCGAACACCAGGGCGCCGGGCCGGGCGCGGATGTTGTCGAGGTAATGGGTGGCTACCACCACGTTGAAATAGGCGCCGTCGGTATCCTGCTTCAACGCCTGGTGGATCATCTTGCGCAAATCGTCGCTGTAGGTCAGGCGAATTGCCCCGGCATCGATGCGCTGCTGGTAGCCCCAGGGCGTCCAGCCATCGACCAGAGCCAGGCGCTTGAGGCGCTCGAGGGGCTCGCCCTGGCGCTGCGGCGCGACCAGCACGCCATCCACATAGTCGACCACGGGGTGGCTGTAGCTCAGGTCGCTGCCGGCCTTCTGCGCCTGGGCCCAGTGGACGCTGTCGGGGTACTTGAAATCCACCTCGCCCGCCAGCAGGGCCGGCAGCAAACGAGCCACCGGCAACGCCCTATAGCTCAGCTCCATGCCGCTGTACGCGGCGAAGGCGTCGAGCAGCTCACGGGCGAACCCCTGGTACTGCCCCTGCTTGTCGATGCTGTAGTGCGGCGCGAAGGCCAAGTCCTCCACGCCGACCACATAGCGCTCGGCACTGGCATCGGCGGCGATCAACGCGGCTAATAAACTGCAGACGCGAATGGATTTCACAGCGACCCTCCTGATTATTGTTTGAATTGGGTTAGGCGTGGGGATGGGGCCTACAGCGGCGACTCAGCCGCCGGTCATGCTCATGAACCGCACCACCTGCACCTGTGCATCGGCCTCGAAGTGGTGGCGCTCGGGCTTGAGCTGCAAGGCCTCCAGCAGAGCATCGCGCAGGCGCTGACGGTCGCCCGGGTGGCGGCGTATCAGCGCCTTGAGATCGAGTGCGTTCTCATGCCCCAGGCACAGCACCAGCTTGCCCTCGGCGGTGACCCGCACGCGGTTGCAGTCCCCGCAGAAGTTGTGGCTGTGCGGCGATATGAACCCCACCCGGGTTTCGCTGCCGAGCACCTGCCAGTAACGCGAGGGGCCGCCGGTCTGCTGGTTGCTGCGCACCAGTGGGTGACGCTGCTCGATGCGCCGGCGCACCTCGTCGCTGGAGCAGAAGGTCTCTTCGCGCCGGTGGCTGGAGACGCTGCCCAGCGGCATTTCCTCGATGAAACTGATGTCCAGACCGCGGGCCATGGCGAACTCGACCAGCTCCAACACCTCGTCGTCGTTGCGCCCCTTCTGCACCACGCTGTTGAGCTTGATCCGGCGAAACCCCGCCGCCCGTGCGGCCTCTATTCCGGACAGCACCTGGTCGAGGCGGTCGCGCCGAGTGAAGGCGGCGAAGCGCTCGCGGCGCAGGGAATCCAGGCTGACATTCAGGCGCTGGACGCCTGCGGCACGCAACTGCGGCGCCAGTTCGGCCAACTGCGAGCCATTGGTGGTAATCGCCAGATCCTCCAGCTCGGGACGCCGCCCTAGGCGGGCCAACAGGCTCAGCAGGTTCTTGCGCACCAGGGGTTCGCCGCCGGTGATGCGGATGCGCTTGACCCCCAGGCCGATAAAGGCATCGGCCACCGAATAGAGCTCTTCCAGGCTGAGGATCTGTGCACGGGGGGCGAAGACCATGTCCTCGCTCATGCAGTAGGTACAGCGGAAATCGCAGCGGTCGGTGACCGACAGCCGCAGGTAGGTGATACGCCGACCGAAGGGGTCGACCAGCTGAGAGTTGTGCACAGCGGGTCTCCTGCTACTCAGAGAGCCGATAGGTCTTTTGTCATGAACGCCATGGCAGCAGATGGAAACAGAAAAGCGCCATCCTGTATACAGAATATTGACCTGACGCTCAGCTAAGCGACCCGCAGGCCCGCCAGGCGCTGGCTTGAGCCTTGCGCGAAGCCGGTGCTACCATGCCGCTCCGCCGTCCCCCGCCGGGCGACACAAGGATATCGAAAGGGCCTATGACCAGCATTCGCGAGCGCAACAAAGAGCTGATACTGCGCGCGGCCAGCGAAGTATTCGCCGACAAGGGCTTCGCGGCGAGCAAGACCAGCGACATTGCCGCCAAGGCCGGCCTGCCCAAGCCCAACGTCTACTACTACTTCAAGTCGAAGGAAAACCTCTACCGCGAGGTACTGGAGAGCATCATCGAGCCGTTGCTGGCCGCCTCCGCCCCGTTCAACCAGGCCGGGCGCCCGGGCGAGGTGCTCGAAGCGTACATCCGCTCGAAGATACGCATCTCCCGCGAGCTGCCCTTCGCCTCCAAGGTATTCGCCAGCGAGATCATGCATGGCGCGCCGCACCTGTCGAGCGAGCAGACCGAACAGCTCAATGCCCAGGCCAAACACAACATCGCCTGCATCCGGCGCTGGATCGACCAGGGCCTGATGGCCGAGGTCGACCCGCACCATCTGCTGTTCAGCATCTGGGCGGCCACGCAAACCTACGCCGACTTCGACTGGCAAATCTCCACCGTCACCGGCAAGGCCAGCCTCAGCGACGAGGACTACGAAGCCGCCGCACGGACCATCATTCGCCTGGTGATCAAGGGCTGTGAAATCGACATAAGCGCAGCCAGCCCCTCGGAGCGGATCGGCCACGCTTGAGTCAATGCCTTCGGGCGGGTTAGGCGGTGCGCAAATCTTCCGCGTAATCGTGCTCGATGCCCCGCACGGCTGAGCCGGCCTAGGTCACTCAGCCGACAACGCCCGGGTCGGCCTTCAGGCCCTGGGACTCCACCGCGCTGATCGCACAACGCTCATCGATGTCCGAGGTGTCGCCGGTGATGCCGATGGCACCTATCACCTCGCCTTCCTCATCACGAATCAGCACCCCGCCCGGCGCCGGGACCAGGTTGCCGCCTGCCAGGTTGTTCACCGCACCGATAAAGGCCGGACGCTGCTGGGCATCGGCGGCGATCAGGCGCGAACCCTTGCCCAGCGCTAACGCCCCCCAGGCCTTGGCGATGGCGATCTGCGGGCGCAACAGGCTGGCCCCGTCCTCGCGCTGCAGGCTGATCAAGTGACCGCCGGCATCCAGCATCGCGACCGTCAGGGGTGCGGCGCCTATTTCCCGGCCGACCGCCAGGGCGCGGTTGCTGATCAGGGTGGCCGTGTTCAGGTTCAGGGTGCTCATAAGTAGCCCTTCCTCAATGGTGATAGATCGAACGAAACGCCCGCCGCAATCCCCGCCTGCGTGGCGGAAGAAGACACGCGAGCAATCCAAAGCTCACCCCAACTATCCCACCAGAAACAAAAAAAACAATATCAGGGCACATTTAAAATATTTTTTGTATACATAGCTTCTCTCTGCCGACCCCTTCTCCTGCGCCGTTCCGCTCAAACAGGCGTTTCAAAAGATTTTCCACCACAGCCTCGGCGCGCCAGAAAAATTGTTGACCCATGAGTCAGTAGCTGCATAGAATCCGAGCCAGGCAACTTGTATACAATCTGAAAACAAAAGAGGCACAAGACAATGGCCAGAATGAGAGCAATCGAGGCCGCCGTACTGGTGATGCGCCGCGAAGGCGTTGACACTGCGTTCGGCATCCCCGGCGCCGCCATCAACCCCCTGTACGCCGCACTGAAGAAAGTCGGCGGCATCGACCATGTCCTGGCTCGCCACGTCGAAGGCGCCTCGCACATGGCCGAGGGCTACACCCGCACCAATGCCGGCAATATCGGCGTGTGCATCGGCACCTCGGGTCCGGCCGGCACCGACATGGTCACCGGCCTGTACTCGGCCAGCGCCGACTCCATCCCGATCCTGTGCATCACCGGCCAGGCGCCGCGTGCGCGCATGCACAAGGAGGACTTCCAGGCCGTCGACATCACCAGCATCGTCGAGCCGGTGACCAAGTGGGCCACCACCGTGATGGAGCCGGGCCAGGTCCCGCGCGCCTTCCAGAAGGCCTTCTACGAGATGCGCAGCGGTCGTCCGGGCCCGGTGCTGATCGACCTGCCGTTCGATGTGCAGATGGCCGAGATCGAGTTCGACATCGACGCCTACGAACCCTTGCCGCTGGCCAAGCCGGCCGCCAACCGGGTGCAGGCGGAAAAGGCCATCGCCTTGCTCAACGAGGCCGAGCGCCCACTGCTGGTCGCCGGCGGCGGTATCTTCAACGCCGACGCCGCCGACAAGCTGGTGGAGTTCGCCGAGCTGACCGGCGTGCCGGTGGTGCCGACCCTGATGGGCTGGGGCGCGATCCCCGACGATCACAAACTGATGGTCGGCATGGTCGGCCTGCAGACCAGCCACCGCTACGGCAACGCCACCCTGCTGGCCTCCGACCTGGTGTTCGGCATCGGCAACCGCTGGGCCAACCGTCATACCGGCTCGGTGGACGTCTACACCGAAGGCCGCAAGTTCATCCACGTCGACATCGAACCGACCCAGATCGGCCGCGTGTTCAACCCGGATCTGGGCATCGTTTCCGACGCCGGCAGCGCGCTGGACGCCTTCCTCGAAGTGGCCCGCGAGTGGCAGGCCGCCGGCAAGCTGAAGGACCGCAGCGCCTGGGTAGAGGCCTGCCGTGAGCGCAAGCGCACGCTGCAGCGCAAGACCCACTTCGACAACGTGCCGGCCAAGCCGCAGCGCGTCTACGAGGAGATGAACGAGGCCTTCGGCAAGGACACCTGCTACGTCAGCACCATCGGACTGTCGCAGATCGCCGGCGCGCAGTTCCTGCACGTCTACAAGCCGCGCCACTGGATCAACTGCGGCCAGGCCGGCCCGCTGGGCTGGACCATTCCGGCGGCCCTGGGCGTGGTCAAGGCCGACCCGCAGCGCCAGGTTGTGGCGTTGTCCGGCGACTACGACTTCCAGTTCATGATCGAGGAACTGGCCGTCGGCGCGCAGTTCAACCTGCCGTACATCCACGTGCTGGTGAACAACTCCTACCTGGGCCTGATCCGCCAGGCGCAACGCGGCTTCGACATCGACTACTGCGTGCAGCTGGCGTTCGAGAACATCAACGCGCCGGAGATCAACGGTTACGGCGTCGATCACGTCGCCGTGGTCGAGGGCCTGGGCTGCAAGGCGATCCGCGTGTTCGACCCGAACGAACTGCAGAACGCCTTCGCCGAAGCCAAGCGCCTGATGGCCGAACACCGCGTGCCGGTGGTGGTCGAGGTGATCCTGGAGCGCGTCACCAACATCTCCATGGGCACCGAGATCAACGCCATCAACGAGTTCGAGGAACTGGCCGAGCGCGGCGCCGACGCCCCGACCGCCATCTCGCTGCTGGATTGATGCAACCCTAGGGTGGATGTGCTGTGCGGCATCCACCCTACGCACCCGAGGAGTGCTTTTATGCCCCGTTTTGCCGCCAACCTGTCCATGCTGTTCACCGAGGTGGACTTCCTGGAGCGTTTCGCCGCCGCCGCCGAAGCCGGCTTCAGCGGCGTGGAATACCTCTTCCCCTACGATTTCCCGGTCGAGCAGATCAAGGCCCGCCTGGACGCCAACCAGCTGACCCAGGTGCTGTTCAACCTGCCCGCAGGCGACTGGGCCAAGGGCGAGCGCGGTATCGCCTGCCACCCGGACCGGGTCGAGGAGTTCCGTGCCGGCGTCGATAAGGCCATCGCCTACGCCCAGGTCCTGGGCAACAGCCAGATCAACTGCCTGGCCGGCATCCGCCCCCAGGGCGTCGACTGCGCCACGGTGGAGAAGACCTTCGTCGACAACCTCAAGTATGCCGCCGACAAGCTCGAGGCCGCCGGCATCAAGCTGGTCATGGAAGCCATCAACACCCGCGACATCCCCGGCTTCTACCTGAACAACACCCAGCAGGCGCTGGCCATTCGCGACAAGGTCGGCAGCAGCAACCTGTACCTGCAGTACGACATCTACCACATGCAGATCATGGAGGGTGACCTGGCCCGCACCGTCGAGGCCAACCTGGCGGCGATCAACCATGTGCAGTTGGCCGACAACCCGGGCCGCAACGAGCCGGGCACCGGCGAGATCAACTACCGCTTCCTCTTCGAGCACCTGGACCGCATCGGCTACCAGGGCTGGATCGGCTGTGAGTACAAGCCCGCCACCACCACCGCTGCCGGCCTTGGCTGGATGAAAGCGCACAACGCCATCTAATCAGAGGAGATCTCTCATGGCTAAAATCGGATTTATCGGCACCGGCATCATGGGCAAGCCCATGGCGCAGAACCTGCAGAACGCCGGCCACACCCTGTTCTTCTCCGAGCACTTCGACAAGGCCCCGGCCGACCTGCTGGGCGACAACGGCATCGCCCTGGCCAACCCGCGCGAAGTCGCCCAGGAAGCCGAGTTCATCATCGTCATGGTGCCGGACACCCCCCAGGTCGAAGACGTGCTGTTCCGCGCTGACGGCGTGGCCGAGGGCGTCGGCGCCGGCAAGGTGGTGATCGACATGAGCTCGATCTCCCCCACCGCCACCAAGACCTTCGCCGAGAAGATCAAGGCCACCGGCGCCGCCTACCTGGACGCCCCGGTGTCCGGCGGTGAAGTCGGCGCCAAGGCGGCCACCCTGTCGATCATGGTCGGTGGCTGCCCGAATGCCTTCGAGCGCGCCCTGCCGCTGTTCCAGGCCATGGGCAAGAACATCACCCGCGTCGGCGGCAACGGCGACGGCCAGACCGCCAAGGTGGCCAACCAGATCATCGTCGCCCTGAACATCCAGGCGGTGGCCGAGGCCCTGCTGTTCGCCGCCAAGAACGGCGCCGATCCGGCCAAGGTGCGCGAGGCGCTGATGGGCGGCTTCGCCGGCTCGAAGATCCTCGAGGTGCACGGCGAGCGCATGATCAAGGGCACCTTCGATCCGGGCTTCCGCATCAGCCTGCACCAGAAGGACCTCAACCTGGCGCTGGCCGGCGCCAAGGAGCTGAGCCTGAACCTGCCCAACACCGCCAACGCCCAGCAGGTGTTCAGCACCTGTGCGGCCATCGGCGGCAGCAACTGGGATCACTCGGCGCTGATCAAGGGCCTGGAGCACATGGCCAATTTCAACATCCGCGGCGAGTGAGGCCACAGGTCGCGGGAGGGGGTCAGCCCTCCCGCGGCAACCCTTTCGATCTGCCTGGCTGGCGGTGTCACGGCCTGCCAGCCGGGTGGGTCGATTCTAGTGCGCAGCGCCTGCAGGGCGGACGCCGCGCAGTAGAATCGACGTTGTTCCAGCGATAACAAGAGAGCCTGCCATGTCCATCGATCCGCAAAGCCTGCTGCGCGAGCTGTTCAGCGCCGCCATCGACGCCGCCCACCCGCGCCAGGTGCTGGCCGACCACCTGCCCGCCGACCGTAGCGGTCGGGTCATCGTCATAGGCGCCGGCAAGGCCGCCGCCGCCATGGCCGAGGTGATCGAGCGCGAATGGCAGGGCGAGGTCTCCGGCCTGGTGGTGACCCGCTACGAGCACGGCGCCGACTGCAAGAAGATCGAGGTGGTGGAAGCCGCCCATCCGGTACCGGACGATGCCGGCGAGCGGGTCGCGCGGCGGGTGCTGGAGCTGGTCAGCAACCTGCAGGAGTCCGACTGGGTGATTTTCCTGCTGTCCGGCGGCGGTTCCTCGCTGCTGGCCCTGCCGGCCGAGGGCATCACACTCAAAGACAAACAGGCGATCAACAAGGCCCTGCTCAAGTCCGGCGCCTCCATCGGCGAGATGAACTGCGTGCGCAAGCACCTCTCGGCGATCAAGGGCGGCCGCCTGGCCAAGGCCTGCTGGCCGGCCAGCGTCTATACCTACGCGATTTCCGACGTGCCGGGCGACGAGGCCACGGTGATCGCCTCCGGCCCCACGGTGGCCGACCCGACCACCTCGGCCGAGGCCCTGGCGATACTGGCGCGCTACCAGATCGAGATTCCGGCCAACGTGCGCACCTGGCTGCAGGACCCGCGCTCGGAGACGGTCAAGCCCGGCGACCCGGTGCTCTCGCGCAGCCACTTCCAGCTGATCGCCACCCCCCAGCAGTCCCTGGAGGCCGCCGCCGAGAAGGCCCGCGCCGCCGGCTTCACCCCGCTGATCCTCGGCGATCTGGAGGGCGAGTCGCGCGAGGTGGCCAAGGTGCATGCCGGCATCGCCCGCCAGGTGCGCCTGCACGGCCAGCCGCTCGAGGCGCCCTGCGTGATCCTCTCCGGCGGCGAGACCACCGTCACCGTGCGCGGCAACGGCCGCGGCGGGCGCAACGCCGAGTTCCTGCTGAGTCTCACCGAGAGTCTCAAGGGCCTGCCCGGGGTCTACGCCCTGGCCGGCGACACCGACGGCATCGACGGCTCCGAGGACAACGCCGGCGCCCTGATGACCCCGGACGCCTACGCCCGCGCCGCGCGCCTGGGCCTGAACGCCCGCGACGAGCTGGACAACAACGACGGCTATGGCTACTTCGCCGCCCTGGACGCCCTGATCGTCAGCGGCCCGACCCGTACCAACGTCAACGATTTCCGCGCCATTCTGATCCTCGAGGAACCCGCCCAATGAACGCCGACAAGAAAGTTAAGATCCTCGCCACCCTCGGGCCGGCCGTCGAAGGCATCGAACAGATCCGCCAGCTGGTGGAGGCCGGGGTCAATCTGTTTCGCCTCAACTTCAGCCACGGCGAGCACGCCGACCACGCCCAGCGTTACAACTGGGTACGCGAAGTGGAACGCCAGCTGGGCACGCCCATCGGCATCCTCATGGACCTGCAGGGACCCAAGCTGCGGGTCGGCCGCTTCGCCGAAGGCAAGGTCGAGCTGCAGCGCGGCCAGGCCCTGCGCCTGGATCTGGACAGTACCCCGGGCGACGCCCGGCGGGTCAACCTGCCGCACCCGGAAATCATCGAGGCCCTGCAGCCGGGGATGAACCTGCTGCTGGACGACGGCCGTCTGCGCCTGCAGGTGACCGCCAAGGAACACGACGCGGTGATCACCGAGGTGATCGCCGGCGGCGAGCTGTCCGACCGCAAGGGGGTCAACGTGCCCGAGGCGGTGCTGCAACTGAGCCCGCTGACCGAGAAGGATCGCCGCGACCTGACCTTCGGCCTGGAACTGGGCGTGGACTGGGTGGCCCTGTCCTTCGTCCAGCGCCCCGAGGACATCCTCGAGGCCCGCGCGCTGATCCAGGGCAAGGCCGCCCTCATGGCCAAGATCGAGAAGCCCTCGGCGGTGCAGAAGATCGCCGAAATCGCCCAGCTGTGCGACGCCATCATGGTCGCCCGCGGCGACCTGGGCGTGGAGGTGCCGGCGGAGAACGTACCGCGCATCCAGAAGGACATCATCCGCATCTGCCGCCAGCTCGGCCGACCGGTGGTGGTGGCCACCCAGATGCTCGAATCCATGCGTTTCTCCCCCGCGCCGACCCGTGCCGAGGTCACCGACGTGGCCAACGCCGTGGCCGAGGGGGCCGATGCGGTGATGCTGTCGGCCGAGACCGCCTCCGGCGACTACCCGCTGGAGGCCGTGCAGATGATGAGCAAGATCATCCGCCAGGTGGAGGGCGGCCCGGACTTCCAGAGCCAGCTGGACGTCGGCAGGCCCCAGGCCGAGGCCACAGCCTCGGACGCCATCAGCTGCGCTATTCGCCGTATCAGCGCCATCCTGCCGGTGGCCGCGCTGGTCAACTACACCGAATCCGGGGCCAGCAGCCTGCGCGCCTCGCGCGAGCGACCGAAGGCGCCGATCTTGAGCCTGACGCCGAACCTCGACACCGCGCGCCGCCTGAGCGTGGCCTGGGGCATCTACTCGGTGGTCAACGAGCGCCTGCATCAGGTCGAAGCCGTCACCAGCACCGCCGTGGAGATCGCCCAGGCCCAGGGCATGGCGCAACGCGGCGACACCCTGGTGATCACCGCCGGCGAGCCCTTCGGTCAGCCAGGCAGCACCAACAGCCTGCGCATAGAGACCCTGCACTGACCGACCGCTGACCCTGGCCCGCAACATTGCGGGCCGCAGCCTCCATGCTCCCACGCTGGCATTGCCAGATTACAGGCGTCCCCTGCTGCGGCAGCGGGCGCCTCTTTTTATTCAGTTTCGTTAGGCGCAGGGCGCGGATATTCTGCCTGCCACGGCTGTACGTTGCGCCGTAGCCCACCCTACGATTGGACCGATGGGCGCTCTCACCGGCGCCTGTTTTCATTCACGCCGAGCCTCTATGTCGCCCCTGCCCACCCACGTCCTGCGCGGCTTGCGCGCATTGCTCAACGGCTTCAGCCAAATATTCCTGCAGAGCCATCCCGGCTGCGGCCTGCTGGTGCTGCTGGCGCTCGCCCTCGGCGCACCGAACCTGCTCGGCGGCGCCCTGCTCGGTGGCCTGAGCGGCATGCTGGTGGCCCGCTGGCGCGACTGTCCGCGCGCCGATATCGAGATCGGCCTGTACGGCTACAACGGCATCCTCCTCGGCCTGCTGGCCAGCCTGCAGTTCGCCTGGTCGCCGCTGCTGGCGCTGTTGATCACCCTCGGCGGCGGGCTGTCCAGCCTGCTGCTGGCGCCCTGGATGACGCGGATGCGCCGGCGCGGCTGGCTACCGGCCTTCACCCTGCCCTTCGTCCTGCTCGGTTGGGGGCTGCTGGCCCTGGCCGCACCTCTGCCGCTACCGCTACGGGACGAGGTCGCGGCCGGCGCGCCCACCCTGGACGGGTTCGGTACCATGCTGGCGGTGCTGCGCGGCCTGGGCCAGGTGATCTTCCTCGATAACCCCCTGTCCGGCCTGTGCCTGCTGCTCGGCCTGTTGCTGGCCGACCGTCGCGCCGCCCTCTGGGCCCTGCTCGGCGCAGCCGCTGGCCTGGGCCTGGCCGCGCTGCTGGGCTGGTCGCAGGCCGACGCCCTGAACGGGCTGTTCGGCTACAACGCCGTGCTGGCGGCGATCGCCCTGAGCCAGGTACAGCGCCGACCCTGGGTGCTACTGCTGGGCAGCGTCCTGGCCACGCTGCTGCAGGCGGGCCTCGCAACCCTCGGCCTGCCGGTGCTGACCCTGCCCTTCATCCTCGCCTGCTGGCTGGTCCAGGCCGGCCGCGAATGCTGGCGCCAGGCGGTAGCGGTCAACACGCCACGGGAGAGGCCTTGAATGCACCGGCATGCCGCGCAACCGCCTATGGCACGCCGGGGTCATAGCCACTCTGTCGCGGGCCCACCGGAGTATACCGTCGGCACTTGCGGCAGTTGGTCGAACAGGGCCTTCAGGCCTGTGGCCCACTGGCGACGAATGCTGGCGAAGTACGGATCGTCCTCGCTCACCCGATAACCGCTGGGAATCTCCAGGCTGTCGCGCCGATAGACCAGCAGGTCCAGCGGCATGCTGACCGACAGGTTGCTGCGAATGGTCGAATCGAAGGACAGCAGGGCACAACGCAGGGCTTCCTCCAGCCCGCTGCCATACGCCAGGTTGCGCACCAGGATCGAACGGCCGTACTTGCTCTCGCCCAGTTGCAAGAACGGCGTATCTTCCGTGGCCTGGATGAAGTTGCCCTGCGGATAGATGCTGTAGAGCTCCGTCGGGCCGTCGGCGATCTGCCCGCCGACCAGGAAGGAGCACGTCAGATCGGTGTCTGCGGCCAGCGGCGCAGCGTCGCGCGCTACCACCTCGCGCAGGGTCTCGGCCACCAGGGCGGTGGCGTCGTAGAGGGTGGCGACCTGATGCAGATTGGCGCGCTCGCCACCGAGGCGCTGCTGCAACAGCTTGATCACCGATTGCGAAGTGGCCAGGTTGCCTGCCGTCTGCAGGACGATCAGACGTTCACCCGGCACGCCGAAGGTGAACAGCTTGCGGAAAGTGGAAATCTTGTCGATGCCGGCATTGGTGCGCGAATCGGACACGAACACCAGCCCATCGGCCAGGTGCATCGCAACGCAGTAAGTCATGAAATCGATTCCATCGTCATAGTTTCCCGCGTACGCAGACGCGGGGCTCTGTTGTCTGCGGCCTCAGGTGCTGGTCTGAAACTGGCTGACCACAACCCGCGCATGCATCTGCTCGCCACCGCCGCCGCGGCGCATGCCGCGCACCGGACTGGCATCGAGGTAATCCAGGCCGACCGCCAGCTTGAGGTGGCGCTCCGGCCTGGCCAGGCAGTTGGTCACGTCGAAGCTGTACCAGGCGCCGTCCAGCCAGGCCTCGGCCCAGGCGTGGCTGGCCAGGTGGCTTTCGTCCTCGGTGCACAGATAGCCGGACACATAGCGCGCCGGAATGCCCAGGCTGCGCGCACAGGCGAGAAAGGCGTGGGTATGGTCCTGGCACACCCCTTCACGTCCGGCGAAGGCCTCGGCTGCAGTGCTGTCCACCTGCGTCGAGCCCGGCTTGTAGCGAATATGCTGGTTGAGCGCTTCCATCAGACCGATCAGGCCGCGGCGGTCGCGCCGGCTGGCACAGTGCCGTTGGGCGAAGTCGCTTAGCGCCTCGTCCGCCTGGGTCAGGCGGCTCACCCGCAGGAACGGCAGGGCCGACCGGCTTTCGTGCTCGGCCTCGCTTCTCTCGTCGATCTCGACCTCGCCGCGGGCGCCGATAGCGATCGACTCGTGCGGCTCGTCGAGGGTCAGCACATGCAGGATGTTGCCATAGGGGTCGAGCTGCGCGCGCACCGGGCGCGGCAGCTCGAGTTGCCAGTCGAGCACGCGCTGACGCTTGCTGTCGTGAGGGGTCAGGCGCAGGTACTGGATGCTCGCACGCACCTGGTCGTCGTAGCGGTAGGTGGTGTCGTGACGAATGGAAAGTTTCATATCACCTCCAGGTAGGAACCGTGGATGGTCCGGGCCAACTGACGCACCTGCCCGATGAAATCGCTGAGCCAGGCATGCAGGCCTTCGTCGAGCACTTCCTCGATGCTGGTGTAACGCAGCCGCGCCTCCAGTTCGGCGGCCAGGCGCTGCGCCGGGCGACCGTTGTCGCCAGGCAGGCTGGCGAGGATGTGGTTGAGCTCTTCCACGCAGGCGCGCAGCGAGCGCGGCACGTCGGGGCGCAGCAGCAGCAGCTCGGACACCTTGCCGGCGGCGGGCGAGCCGCGGTAGACCCCGGCGTAGGCCTCGAATGAGGACAGCGCGCGGAGCAAGGCGCTCCATTGGTAGTAGCCGCGCGCCGACCGGTCGCTGACTTCTTCCGATTCCTCGCCAAACATCTCGTAACGCGCATCGAGCAGACGCAGCGTGTTGTCGCCCCGTTCGATGAAGGTGCCGAGGCGGATGAAGCTGTAGGCCTCGTTGCGCATGATGGTGCCGGAGGTGGCGCCGCGGAACAGGTGCGAGCGCTCCTTGACCCACTCGCAGAAGCGGCTGATGCCGTAGCGCCCCAGGCCCTGCTCGGCGATGCCGCGCATCTCCAGCCAGGTGGCGTTGATGTTCTCCCACATGTCCGCGGTGATCCGCCCGCGCACCGCATGGGCATTGCTGCGCGCGGCCTGCAGGCAGCAGTAGATGCTCGCCGGGTTGTCCTCATCGAGGGCGAAGAACTGCAGCATGCGCTCGGCGTTCAGCTCGCCATGGCGCTGTTGATAGACCTCCAGGGTGCCGGTGCTGAGCAAGGCCATGGCCAGTTCGTCATTGCCATCGGTGCGTCCGGCTTGTGGCATCAGCGACAGCGAATAGCAGACGTCGAGCATGCGAGCCAGGTTCTCGGCACGCTCCAGGTAGCGCGACATCCAGTACAGATCGGAAGCGGTTCTACTCAACATGATCAGTCCTCCACTACCCAGGTGTCCTTGGTCCCGCCGCCCTGCGACGAGTTGACCACCAGCGAGCCTTCGCGCAGCGCCACGCGGGTCAGGCCGCCGGGCACCAGGCGAGTCTCGCGGCCAGACAGGACGAACGGACGCAGGTCGATATGCCGCGGCGCGATGCCGTTCTCGACGAAGGTGGGGCAGGTCGACAGCGACAGGGTCGGCTGGGCGATATAGGCCTCCGGCTTGGCCATCAGACGCTCGCGGAACTTCTCGATTTCCGCCTTGCTCGCCGCCGGTCCGACCAGCATGCCGTAGCCGCCGGAGCCCTGGGCTTCCTTGACCACCAGTTGCGACAGGTTGGCCAGCACATGGGACAGCTCCTCGGGCTTGCGGCACTGCCAGGTCGGCACGTTCTTGAGGATGGCCTCCTCGTCCAGATAGAAGCGGATCATCTCGCCCACATAGGGGTAGATCGACTTGTCGTCCGCCACCCCCGTGCCTATGGCATTGGCCAGCACCACGTTGCCCGAACGGTAGGTCGACAACAGCCCGGGGACGCCGAGCATGGAGTCCGGGTTGAAGGCCAGGGGGTCGAGGAAGGCATCGTCGATCCGCCGGTAGACCACGTCCACCTGCTTGGCCCCGGCGGTGGTGCGCATGTACAACTTGTCGTCACGCACCAGCAGGTCGGCGCCTTCGACCAATTCCACGCCCATCTCGCGGGCCAGGAAGGCGTGCTCGAAGTAGGCGCTGTTGAAGCGCCCGGGAGTCAGCACCACCACGGTGGGGTTGTCCAGTGCGCTGGCGCTCTTCAAGGTGTCGAGCAACAGATTGGGGTAGTGGTTGATCGGCGCCACCCGCTGGGCGGCAAACAGCTCGGGGAACAGGCGCATCATCATCTTGCGGTCCTCGAGCATATAACTGACGCCGCTCGGCGTGCGCAGGTTGTCCTCCAGCACGTAGTAGCTGCCGTCGCCATCGCGCACCAGGTCGACCCCGGCGATATGGGCGTAGAGGTTGCGGTGCAGGTCGAGCCCCTGCATCGCCAGCTGATAAGCCTCATTGGCCAGCACCTGCTCGGCCGGGATGACGCCGGCCTTGAGGATGCGCTGGTCATGGTAGAGGTCGGTGAGGAACATGTTCAGCGCCTGCACCCGCTGGATGCAGCCGCGCTCGACCATGCGCCACTCGCTGGCCGGGATGCTGCGCGGAATGATGTCGAAGGGAATCAGGCGCTCGGTGCCCTGGTCATCGCCATAGAGGGTGAAGGTGATGCCCGCACGGTGGAACAGCAGGTCCGCTTCGCGCCGCCGCTGCGCCAGCAGGTCCTGCGGCGTGTCCGCTAGCCAGCGCTCGAACTCCCGGTAGTGCGGGCGGCATTCGCCGCACGCCTGGTACATCTCGTCATAGAAGGAACGGGACATTATTGACTCCTTGTTATCATCCCCCACACGGGCCAGGCCGCCCGGCCCATGTCACATGGACAATGTGCGTATCGGATTAAGGGTTTGGCTGTTTCGGTACAGAGAAGCGGGAGGTGGTTTTTTCGACGTGTCCGGATGACGCCCAACGGGCTGGCGCAGAAACTATCGGCGCCCGAGGAGCAGTCGACACTTCAGGGCTGGGGCACTCCATGTGACGCTAAACAAGCATTGCAAAAACCGCGAGTGAAGCCATGACGCCGGCAACGCTGCGGGTCGTTGTCCTAACCTTTTGCTATCCCAGGACGTATGCCGCCACCCCGCCTTCCTCCCCCGGCAGCGATCGCGGCTGTTCGCCCCTTATTTTCTGATCGTTTTTCCCGGCGAGTTCCGAATAGTCCGCCGAGTCGAAGGCCGGTACGCCCTCACCGCTCTGCGAGAAGTAGTCGCGGGTCAGCTTGGCCAGCAGGCCGGAGAGCAGGCAGCTCGCGGCCATGCCGACGGTCGCCATCAGCCCCCTCGCAGCAGCGGCGGTATCGAAGACTGTGCCATGCTCGCATAAGCCCCCCACACCACAGCCAGCAAGGTCGCGACCGCGGCGATGTTCGGCGCCGAGCCTATGCTGGCCTCGTTGGAGAGCAACCCACGCTTGATACCAATGAGCATGGCGCCGGCAACGCCGCCGACGGCCGCTCCCAGGCCGAAGACACTCTTGAGCACCATGGGCACCTCGACCAGGCTGCCGATGCCCACGCGCGAGGCCAGGCTGGTGTACAGCGCCTGGATCGGCGTGATGCGATTCTTATCGGTTGCCGGGGCGCGCAACACGGGGCGGAAGAATGCGGGGAAATGGCGAAATTGCAGAGACCCGATGCCGACGGTGAAGAGAATGCCCACCGCCAGGTGTCCGTAGATCAGGACATGGCGCCGGAACAAGGTATTGAGAGCATCGATCACGGTTGCCATGGCGTTCCTTCCTATATCGGGCGAGAGGCATGTGCAGGCATACCACGCCCGAGGTTTGAAAACCGTTGCGACTGAGCGACTTCCTTCGGGGCCTCCCCCTGAGGCTGGCCGGCAGAGGCAGTCACAGGTACTGGAGCAATGCCCGTGCCCGCCTGTAGTTACTCCCGAGCGAAAACGGACAAAAGGTCTCAGCAAGTAAATGCAACCTCCCATCGGACTACTTGTTATGCCATTGCGACAGCCTCCGACGACTTGCTCCATGGCTGCCGCGGCGGCGCCTAGGGTGCCGCCGCCCCCTCTCGAGCGACAGCGGCACGAAATGAAGCAGGCGGCCTGCCTCCGCCCGTAACAGGCGCCCCATAGCGGTGCGCAAAAGGTGACAACAGGCAAAAAGAGGGACAGATTTGCATGGCACTAACTTAGCCCTCCTTGAAGGGGTCTACCCCGTTAGCACGGACACTTTCGATCAAGCTCACAGCGTGCTGAAGGAGTGTTTATCTCCCAGAGCAAGCAATGCCGCCCCGAGTTCATCCGTGACTCTTGGATGGGTTAGCCGCACGCCCAGAATTCCAGAAGCGGCCAGGCTGAACGACCTACTGAGTTGTCGTGTCTGACGGACGGCAACGCGGCGCATCCCAGTGCTGCGGAGGTCGCGGATACGCATGGCCGGCGCGGCCCGCCCTGCTATGGTAGGCCCTTTCTCCGGGTCCGAGCGACCCGCCCTCTACCCAGCGAGAACGACATGCTGCACAGCATCAAGCAAGGCATCACCCTGGAAGAACTGGAACTCTCCGGCACCCTCGAAGACATCGGCGTCGAAATGATCGAAGGCGACAACAGCATGTTCGCCCTGACCACCTTCGCCACCGAAGACGAGTCGGTCAGCGCCGGCTACTTCGGCGTACGCCGCAGCCGTTTCCGCCTGCCCTATAGCTTCCATGAGCAGGCCGTGGTGACCCTCGGCGAGGTGAAGATCACCAACGAACAGACCGGCGAAACCGCCCACTACAAGGCGGGCGACTCCTTCTTCGTCGCCAGCGGCACCAACACCCTGTGGGAAGTCGTCAGCGACAGCTTCACCAAGCACTACCTGGCGGTCGACTGACAACGGCGCGCTTAGGCCCTGCCGGTGAGCCGGGCGTAAGCGCGGGCGACACAGCCCGCACCGCTCGCGCAACGTGCCGTTGCAGCGCGAGCGGTGCGCAAGCAGCCCTCTGGCGACAGCACAGAGCGCACGACATTCGAGCATCGCCTGGGAAGAACCCTTGCCACCTCCGGCCCATCCTGCCTAGGCTTCGCCCTCTCGCAAGCAGGGGAGTTCGCCATGGATAACTGGCGCCAACGTCTTTACGCCATCATCTTCCACACCGACACACCGGCCGGACAGCGCTTCGACAACTGGCTGCTGCTGGTCATCCTGGCCAGCCTGGTGGTGGTGATGCTCGACAGCGTCGACGCCTACCACCAGCAGTACGCCGGCCTGTTCGACGGCCTGGAGTGGGCCTTCACCCTGATGTTCGCCATCGAGTACGGCTTGCGCCTGTACTGCTCGCCCAAACCGCTGCGCTATGCCTTCAGCTTCTTCGGCCTGGTCGACCTGCTGGCCGTGATGCCGGCGATTCTGGCGCTGATCTTCGCCGACGCCCAGTACCTGATGATCGTGCGGGTCGTGCGCATGATCCGCATCTTCCGCGTGCTCAAGCTGCGCCAGTACCTGAGCCAGGCCAACTTCCTGCTCACCGCCCTGCGCGGCAGCCGGCAGAAGGTCACGGTGTTCCTGGTCAGCGTGTCCACCCTGGTCACGGTGTTCGGCGCACTGATGTACGTGATCGAGGGTCCGGTCAATGGCTTCACCAGCATTCCCACCAGCATCTACTGGGCGGTGGTGACCCTGACCACCGTGGGCTACGGCGACATCACCCCGCAGACCCCGGCCGGGCAGATGCTCTCCACCCTGGTGATGATCACCGGCTACTCGATCATCGCCGTGCCCACCGGCATCTTCACCGCCGAACTGGCCAGCGCCATCCGCGGCGGCGAACACCTCAAGCATGCCTGCCCGAATTGTCAGAAGGCCGAGCACGAGCAGACGGCGGCCTTCTGCAACCGCTGCGGCCAGGCGCTGTACCCGCAGCAGCCCCCGCGGGACTGACGAGTGCCGCAATGAAAAAAGCCCGCATCGCAGCGGGCTTTTTTCATTTGCCTCGACTCACTCGCGCTCGACCGGCGCCGAGCTCAGCTCGAAGGGGCTGTTGCTGCGCCGCTGGTTGCGGTCCTCGCGCGGGGTGGCGCCGAAGAAGTTGCGGTAGGCGCTGGAGAAGTGCGGGCCCGAGGAGAAGCCGCAGGACAGGCCGATCTGGATGATCGACTTGCTGGTCTGCATCAGCAACTGGCGCGCCTTGTTCAGGCGCAACTCCAGGTAATACTGGCTGGGTACGCGGGTCAGGTACTGCTTGAAGATGCGCTCCAGCTGACGACGCGACACGCACACATGCTGGGCGATCTCGTCGGTGGTCAGCGGCTCCTCGATGTTCGCCTCCATCAGCAGCACCGCCTGGGTCAGCTTGGGATGGCTGGAGCCCAGGCGATTCTGCAGCGGGATGCGCTGACGTTCGCTACCCTCACGGATGCGCTCGACCACCAGCTCCTCGGACACCGCGCCGGCCAGTTCGGCGCCGTGATCGCGGGCCAGCAGGGCCAGCAGCAGGTCGAGCACGGCCAGGCCGCCACAGGCGGAGAGACGGTCGCGGTCCCAGTCGAACAGGTGGCTGGTGGCGATCACCTTGGGGAAGCGCTCGCTGAAATCGTCCTGCCAACGCCAGTGCACCGCGGCGCGGTAGCCGTCGAGCAGGCCCAGCTGGGCCAGGGGATAGACCCCGGCTGAGACGCCGCCGACGATGCCGCCGGCGCGCACCCACTGCTTGAGCGCAGCCGACAGCGCCGGGGCCATCGCCGCAGGCGGCTCGTCAGCCAGCAGGAACAGCTTGTGCACGCCCTCCAGCCCGCCCTGCCAGGGTTCGCCCGGCAGGCGCCAGGCTCCATCCTCGGGCGCTTCGGCCTGGAGGAAGGAGAGTTCGTAAGCCACTTCGGGGTGGACGCGTTGGGCGACACGCAGGGCTTCCTCGGCCAATGCCAAGGTCAGGGGCTTGGTATTGGGCCACAGCAGGAAGCCGATTCGATGGGCAGTCATGGGGGGCAGTTTAGGCTCTATTGGCTTAGGGGGGCATGCCGCCACGCCCGCTCTCGTGCTTATTTCAGACTACCGGACAGGAACTGCTGAAGCCGCTCGGACTGCGGGTTGACCAGCACCTCCTTCGGACAGCCCCGCTCTTCTACCACGCCCTTGTGGAGGAACACCAGCTGGTTGGACACCTCGCGGGCGAAGCCCATCTCGTGGGTCACCACCACCATGGTACGGCCTTCGGTGGCCAGGTCCTGCATGACCTTGAGCACCTCGCCGACCAGCTCCGGGTCGAGCGCCGAGGTCGGCTCGTCGAACAGCATCACCTCCGGCTCCATGGCCAGGGCCCGGGCGATCGCCACACGCTGCTGCTCGCCGCCGGACATGTGCCCCGGGTAGGCATCCTTGCGGTGCGCCACGCCGACCTTGTTCAGGTAATGCTCGGCCTTCTCCTGGGCCTCCTTCTTGGCCATCCCGAGCACATGCACCGGGGCCTCCATGACGTTCTCCAGCACGTTCATGTGCGACCACAGGTTGAAGTGCTGGAACACCATGGCCAGGCGCGAGCGCATGCGCTGCAGCTGCTTGGGGTCGGCGGCCTTGAGTCCGCCGTCCTTGTTGGCCACCAGCTTGAGCTCCTCGCCGTTGAGCAGGATCTTGCCGCCGTAGGGCTGCTCCAGCAGGTTGATGCAACGCAGGAAGGTACTCTTGCCCGAGCCGCTGGAGCCGATGATGCTGATCACGTCGCCGGCCTTGGCTGCCAGGGACACGCCCTTGAGCACTTCGTGGCTGCCATAGCGCTTGTGCAGATCCTGAACTTCGAGTTTGTACATGGTTTCCACTCTCTTGAATCAGTCGCTCAACAGGCGACCCAGGCGAATAGGGGTAGAACCGGCCACCTTGGCCAGCCACAGACCGGGTTGGGCGAAGCGCATCCGTTCACGCGCATAGAGCACCCCGCTGGCGGTCGCACAGACGATGCTGCGGCGATCGTCCAGCGGGTCGATCACCTCGAACAGCGGATCGCCGGCCGCGACTCTGGCGCCCAGCGGCTGCAGGAAACTCACCACCCCGGCATGGGGCGCATAGGCGTATTCGGCCCCCTCGAACGGCGTGGCCTCGCAGCTGGCCTCCGGCGCGGCCGGCCAATCGCCGGCGACCAGCCCCTGTTCGGCGAGAAAGGCCAGGATGGCCTCGGCGCTGGCCTGCGCCCGGTCCGCCTCGGTGTCGGCCATGCCGCCCAACTCGACCGTGGTCGCCAGGCAGGCCAGCGGAATATTCGCCGCGGGGAAGCGCCGCGCCAGCTGCAACCAGGGTGTGGCGCAGGCTTCGTCGAAGGAGCTGCCGCCGGCGTCCTCCGTGGTCAGCACCGCGCCCGCCTGCAGCCGCGCGGCCAACGATCGCAGTTCATCCCAATGCTGCGGCAGGCTGTACAGGTGCACCACGGCCTCGAAGTCGCAATGCAGGTCGAGCACCACATCGGCGTCGCAGGCATGCCCCAGCAGCAGGCGCTGCAGCCCCTCCAGCTCGGAACGGGCCGGCGCCAGCGCCTCCAGCGCCGCCTGCATGGCGGCGCGGATCAGCCGCACGTTGGCGGCGCCGTCCGCCCCCAGGCTGCCGTCCAGGGCCGGGGCGATGGCGCTGGCCAGGTCGAAGAAGTCCCGGTTGAAGTTCTTGCCGCTGGCGAACTCGAAGCGTCCCTGGACGGTGGCCTGGAACAACTGCGCCAGGCCGATGGGGTTGGCTAGCGGCGCCAGCTCGACCACTCCGCTCAAGCGACCCAGCGCCTCCAGCTCGCGCAGGCGGCGCTTGAGCTCGACGGCGACACGCATGCCCGGCAGTTCATCGGCGTGCAATGACGCCTGGATATAGGCCTTGCGTGGGCCGTTGCCGAAGCGAAAAACGCTCAGCCGCCGCTCGGAGCCAGGACACCCCCAGGGCAGGACGTGGTCGATCCGTTGCATGCTCGCCCCCTCAGGCCTTGCGCGGCGCCATATAGCCCAGCCAGCGGCGCTCGGCCGCCTTGAACAGGCGCACGAGGATGAAGGTCAGGCACAGGTAGAGCAAACCGGCGGTGATGAAGGCCTCGAACGGCAAGTAGTGCTGCGAGCTGACGGTGCGCGCCGCGCCGGTGATGTCGATCAGGGTGACGATCGACGCCAGGCTGGTGGTGTGCAGCATCATGATCACTTCGTTGCTGTACTGCGGCAAGGCGCGGCGCAGGGCCGAGGGTAGCAGGATGCGGCGGTACAACTTGGCCCGCGACATGCCCATGGCCTTGGCCGCCTCGATCTCGCCATGGGGCGTGGCGCGCAGGCTGCCGGCGAGGATCTCGGCGCTGTAGGCGCTGGTGTTGATGGCGAAGGCCAGGCAGGCGCAGAAGGTCGCGTCCGACAGGTAGGGCCAGAGCGCGCCCTCGCGCACCGCCTCGAACTGGGCCAGGCCGTAGTAGATCAGGAACAGCTGCACCAGCATCGGCGTGCCGCGGATCACGTAGGTGTAGAGCCAGGCCGGGAAGTTCACCAGCGGCGACTTGGAAACGCGCATCAGCGCCAGGGGAACCGCCATGGCCAGGCCCAGCGCCAGGGAGATCAACAGCAGCTTGATGGTGACCAGCACACCACTGAAGTACAGCGGCAGGCTGGCCCAGATGACGTTGTAATCGAAAATCATGCGTTCGCTCCCATGCTCACAGGTCGGCGGCTTTTACGCCGACCGAGTAGCGCTTTTCCAGGTAACGCAGGGCCAGCAGCGACACGCTGGTCAGCACCAGATACAGGGCCGCGACCGCCAGGTAGAAGGTGAAGGGCTCACGCGTGGCATCGGCGGCGCTCTTGGCCTTGAACATCATGTCCTGCAGGCCGACCACCGAGATCAGCGCGGTGGCCTTGGTCAACACCAGCCAGTTGTTGGTGAAGCCGGGAATGGCGAAGCGGATCATCTGCGGTACCAGGATGCGGAAGAACACCTTGATCCCGCTCATGCCGTAGGCTGCACCCGCCTCGGCCTGGCCCTTGGGGATGGCCATGAAGGCGCCGCGGAAGGTCTCCGACAGGTAAGCGCCGAAGATGAAGCCCATGGTGAACACACCGGCGATGAAGGGGTTGATGTCGATGTATTCGTCATAACCGAGCATCGGCGCCACCCGGTTCACCAGGTCCTGGCCACCGTAGAAGATCAGCAGGATCAGTACCAGGTCGGGAATGCCGCGAATCACCGTGGCGTAGGCCTCACCCAGCAGCGCCAGCCATTTGATCGGCGACAGGCGGAAGGCCGCCCCGAGCAGGCCCAGGAAAATGGCGACCGCCACCGAGGACAGGGCCAACAGCAGGGTGAGCCAGGCACCTTCGAGAATGGTCGAGCCGTAACCGTTCAGCATGCTCCAGTTACCTCATGCGGGCGCCGCGAGGCGCCGGAAGCACAACGAAAAAGTGGCGCAAGTCCGCGTTGCATCGGGTTGCGCCACTTTCGGTGGGAAGCGATTACTCGCCGTAGACGTCGAAGTCGAAATACTTATCCTGCACTTCCTTGTACTTGCCGTTGGCGCGGATCGCCGCGATGGCCGCGGTGATCTTGTCGGCCAGGGCCTTGTCGCCCTTGCGCACGGCGATGCCCTGCCCTTCGCCGAAATACTTCATATCGGTGAAGTCAGGCCCAGCAAAGGCGAAGCCCTTGCCGGCGTCGGTCTTGAGGAAGCCGTCGTCGATGTTCACCGAGTCGGCCAGGGTGGCGTCCAGGCGGCCGGCGGTCAGGTCCAGGAAGATCTCGTTCTGCGAACTGTAGCGCACCACTTCGATGCCGGCCGGGGCGAAGTTGTCGGTGGCATAGCGGTCGTAGATCGAAGAGCGCTGCACGCCGACCTTCTTGCCCTTGAGGTCGACCAGCGGGTCGTTGAGCTGAGTACCGGCCTTCATCGCCAGCTTGGCCGGAGTGGAGTAGTACTTGCCGGTAAAATCAACCGACTTCTTGCGATCTTCGGTGATGGACATGGAGGACAGCACCGCGTCGAACTTGCGCACCTTCAGTGCCGGGATCAGGCCGTCGAACTCCTGCTCGATCCACTTGCACTCGACCTTCATCTCTTCGCACAGGGCCTGGCCGATGTCGTAGTCGAAGCCGGTGATGTTGCCTTCCGGGGTCTTGTAGGCGAACGGCGGGTAGGCCGCCTCGATGCCGATGCGCAGGGGCTTGGCGTCATCAGCCATGGCCAGCGGGGACAGCACGGAGAGCGCCAGTGCGCCGAGAAGTGCGATCTTCTTCATCTTGTGACTCCTTCGAATGGGAATGGCTTCGCGTGGCGGTGCCGGGGAGTGTGCGCAGGCAGTCAGCCATGCACGAATTGCAGGGATCGTCGCCGTCCTTGCCGCGTAACCCGCGGACGACAAGGAGCCCGGCTCGGTGATCGGCATTCTAGCGAGAGCCCGGAAGTCGAAATTTCCTCAATGCGACAAGTATTTACAAAAGGCCAGAAAGGGCACGCCGGGCGCATTGACAGCCCCCGACAAACATGCAAAGGCGAAGGAAAGGTAAACCGAATAATACTGCAATAAGCGCGCCCAATCCTGAAGAAGCCCGAGATACAAGGCCTGGAGCACATCGGCAAGTTTCAGGCCCGGCGTTCGACGCGCCGATAGCGCACAACTACGTTTCCATAGACCCCATCGATAGCACGAGGCGTTACCGGCCCTCCCGCATCCATCCGAGCCTCCAAAAGCACGACGCCCCGCCGCGGCTTGTGGCCGGGCGGGGCGTCGTCGACAGGTGCCGGTCAGGCGGCCTGCATGCCACGGTGAGTGTCGATGAGGTGTTGCACCACGCCAGGATCGGCCAGCGTGGAGATGTCGCCGAGCGCATCGTATTCGGCGACGGCGATCTTGCGCAGGATACGGCGCATGATCTTGCCCGAGCGGGTCTTCGGCAGGCCCGGCGCCCACTGGATCACGTCGGGCGTTGCGATCGGACCGATTTCCTTGCGCACCCAGTTCTTCAGCTCCAAGCGCAGCTGCTCGGAAGGCTCCTCGTCGCTGTTCAGGGTGACGTAGACGTAGATGCCCTGCCCCTTGATGTCGTGCGGCACGCCGACCACCGCCGCCTCGGCAACCTTAGGATGGGCGACCATGGCGCTTTCCACTTCCGCGGTGCCCATGCGGTGGCCGGATACGTTGAGTACGTCGTCCACCCGGCCGGTGATCCAGTAGTAGCCGTCCTCGTCGCGCCGGGCGCCGTCGCCGGTGAAGTACATGCCCCGGAAGGTCTTGAAATAGGTGTCGACGAAACGGTCGTGATCGCCGTACAGGGTGCGCGCCTGGCCCGGCCAGGAGTCGATGATCACCAGGTTGCCCTCGGTGGCGCCTTCCAGCAGGTTGCCCATGTTGTCCACCAAGGCCGGCTGCACGCCGAAGAACGGCCGCGCCGCCGATCCCGGCTTGAGGCCGTGAGCGCCGGGCAAGGGACTCATCAGGGTGGCGCCGGTCTCGGTCTGCCACCAGGTGTCGACGATCGGGCAGCGGCTCTGGCCGACCGCCTCGTAATACCACTGCCAGGCTTCCGGGTTGATCGGCTCGCCGACCGAGCCGAGCAGGCGCAGGCTGGAGCCGTCGAAACCCTCCACCGCCGCCGTGCCCTGGGCCATCATGGCGCGAATCGCGGTCGGCGCCGTGTAGAGGATATTGACCTGGTGCTTGTCGACTATCTTGGCGACGCGGGTGATGTCCGGGTAGTTCGGCACGCCCTCGAACAGCACGATGGTGGCGCCGTTGGCCAGCGGCCCGTAGACGTTGTAACTGTGGCCGGTGACCCAGCCGATGTCGGCGGTGCACCAGAACACCTCGCCCGGGCGGTAGTCGAAGACCCGCTCATGGGTCAGCGCGGCATACAGCAGATAACCGCCGGTGGTGTGTTGCACGCCCTTGGGCTTGCCGGTGGAGCCGGAGGTATAGAGGATGAACAGCGGCTCCTCGGCCCCCATCTCCTTCGGCGCGCACTGGATGCCGGCGACCTGCATCAGGTCGTCGAACCAGATGTCGCGATGCGGGTGCCACTTGATCTGGCCGCCGGTGCGCTTGCAGACGATGATCTTCTGCACGCTGGCGGTTTCCGGGTTGGTCAGCGCCTCGTCGACGTTCTCCTTGAGCGGGATGCTCCTACCGCCGCGCAGGCCCTCGTCGGCGGTGATCACCACCTTGGACTTGCAGTCGATGATCCGCCCGGCCAGGGCCTCGGGGGAGAAGCCACCGAACACCACCGAATGAATGGCGCCGATACGCGCACAGGCCAGCATGGCCACCACCGCTTCCGGGATCATCGGCATGTAGATGGTCACCACGTCGCCACGATGCACGTCCTGCCCGCGCAGGGCGTTGGCCAGCTTGCACACCTGCTCGTGCAGCTCGCGGTAGGTGATGCGCTTGCTCTCGGACGGGTCGTCGCCCTCCCAGATGATCGCGACGGCCTCGCCGCGCTCCTCCAGGTGACGATCCAGGCAGTTGTAGGCCACGTTGAGGGTGCCGTCGGCGAACCACTTGATATCGACGTGATGGTCGTCGAAGGAGGTCTGCTTGACCTGGGTGAAGGGCTTGATCCAGTCCAGACGCTGGGCCTGCTCGCGCCAGAAACCCTCGGGATTGATCACCGACTGCTGGTACATGGCTTTGTAGGTGGCCTCATCGGTCAACGACCGGGCCGCCACCTCGGGGCGCACGGGATACAGGGACGCAGCACTCATCAGCAATACCTCAGTGGTTAGTTGTTGTTCTGCAATGCGTCATTTTGTAGCCACACCCCCCTCCCTGGGCCATTCGACCATGGTATTACCGCTCTACAACAAGGGTCTCACCCCCGCACAAGGAGCGGACCTGCGCCCCGGCCAGCCGTCGAACCCCGCTCGTCCGGGGCGCCGACATATCCCTATCGAGGCCCGAATAACAGGCAAAAAAAGGCGACCCACCTGGGGTCGCCTACCCAATCACTCCCAAAGGAATGGAAAATGCCTGTCTCCAAATCACGCAGGATCCGGACGGGCCCAGTTTCCGCCACCCGTACCCGCCCCCGCCATTGCACCAAGGTCTAACAGGACTCGGCCGCCCCGCCGCCGGTCTCGCCGCTACCCGCAATGCCCGCACTGCTCACCACCCAGCAGGCCACCAGGCTGGCCAGTAGCCAGAGCGCGGCGAATATCCCCATCACCTCCAGGTAGGCCATGCCCTGATTCCAGGGCCGCGCCACCCCGAGAAACGCGGCGAACAGCCAGGCGCTCATGGACAGCGCGCCGAGCAGGCCCAGGCGAATCCGCGCCGAGGCAGGCAAGGCAACGAAGGGCGCCTGGTGCAACAGGGGAAAACCGAGGCGGTGCAGCAGTACACCGTTGCAGGTCAGCAGCACGACCACGCTGCCCTTGGCCCAGAGTTTCTGATTGAGCAGATAGTCGAGCCCGGCCGTCAGATAGCCCTGCGCCACCAACGCCGCCCCGGTGACCCACAGGGCCAGCAGTGCCAGACTGACCACCTGCTGCACCTCCGCCAACTGGGCGCGCTTACCCTCGTCCAGTCCTGCCTTGCGCCAGCGCCAGAGCTTGTGGTCGGTCTGCAACAGGGTACCGAGGGCGACACAGGTGGCCAGCAGGTGGCTGTAGATGAGGAACGTCTTGAGCATGGGAACGACCTTCTTGTTGTCAGGCCAGGCGTTCCCTGCGGCGCAAAATTGAAGCTAAATGTTACAACCTCTCATTTGCACCAACAACCCGAATGCGAAATGTTCTTACTCTTTGCCGACACCGTGCTGGCGCAGCTTGTTGGCGATGGTGGTGTGCGACACCCCCAGACGCTTGCCCAGCTGGCGGCTGCTCGGATGCTCGGCATACAGACGCTCCAGCACGGCCTTCTCGAAACGGCCGAGGATGGCGTCCAGGCCGCCCTCCAGGGAGAAGTCGCCGAGCGGCTGCGGCGCGCCATAGTCCGGCAGGCGGATATGCTCGACCTTGACCGTGCCGCCCTCGCACAGCGACACGGCCTGGAACAGCACGTTCTCCAACTGGCGCACGTTGCCCGGCCAGTGGTAGTGGGCGAGCTTGTCCAGCACCTGGGGCGCCAGCCCCGGCAAGGGGCAGCCGATCTGCCGACTGGCCTGGTCGAGAAAGTGCTCGACCAACGGCGCCAGGCCATCCAGACACTCGCGTAGCGGCGGAATATGCAGGCTGAGCACGTTGAGGCGGTGATAGAGGTCCTGACGGAACTCGCCCTTGGCGCACAGCTCGGACAGATCGACCTGGGTGGCGCAGACCACCCGCACGTCCAGGTACACCTCCTCGTCGCTGCCGACCCGGCGGAAGCAGCCGTCCTGCAGGAAGCGCAGCAGCTTGGCCTGCAGGCGCGGGCTCATCTCGCCGACGCCGTCGAGAAACAGGGTGCCGCCGGCGGTCAGCTCCAGCAGGCCGAGCTTGCCCTCCGGCCGCGCCCCCTCGAAGGCCCCCGGGCCGTAACCGAACAACTCGGTCTCGGCCATGGACTCCGGCAGCCCGGCGCAGTTGAGCGCCATGAACGGCGACTGTCCCCGCGGGCTGGCCAGGTGGCAGGCGCGGGCCAGCAGCTCCTTGCCGGTGCCGGTCTCGCCCTCGATCAGCAGCGGTGCGTCCAGCGGCGCCATGCGCCGCGCCTCACGCACCACCGCGGCCATCACCTTGGAGCTCTGGAAGATGCTGTCGAAGCCGCGCAGCTCCTGCTTGCGCACGTGGTAGATACGCTCGCCCACCCGGTCGGCGCGGTGCAGGGTCAGTACCGCGCCGGCCAGCGCATCGCTCTCGTCGTGCTCGGTCTGCAGCGGGGCGATGTCGGCGAGGAACACGTCGCCTTTGACCTTGACCCGCAGGCCGTTGATCCGCGACTTGTTGGCACGCACCAGCTCGGGCAGGTCGAAGTCCTCGGCGTAGCGCGACAGCGGGATGCCCGGCACCTCGTCCACCCGCACGCCGAGCAGCTGCGCCGCGGCGCGGTTGGCGGCGACTATGCTGCCGCCCATGTCGATCGACAGCACCGGAAAATCCAGGGCGCCGAGCAAGGCGTTGAGCTCCAGGTGGCGCCGTTCGCTGGGCATCAGGCCGACGCGCTTGACGCCGAACACCCCGGAAATCGCCTCGAACTTGGCGCGCAGCGACTGGAACTGCAGGTTGATCAGGTTCGGGCAGTGCAGGTAGATGGCATTGCCCTGCTCGCCGCCGACCTCGCCGCGGGCGACGTTGATGCCGTACTCGACCAGCAGGTTGAGGATGTCGCGCAGGATACCGATACGGTTCTGGCAGTGGACTTTGATACGCATGACGGGCCCCGATGGCGGCGTTGGAGGCGGCTGAGGCCCCTGGAATCGAGCAATCCGCCGTAATTTCCGTCAAGAATATGTTACGGACATGGCCGCCAGCAAGAAGGCGCGTCGCCACCCCGCCGCCTTCGTAATCTATTCTTTACGGAAAGCGCGCCTTGCCACCGCCCGCCTTTTCCCGGGAGCGGCTGCGCAATCGCACATCCTGGGATATCCATAGTCCAACACAACAACAAGGCCCCCTCAGGAGGCAGCGATGAAATCCACGCAGTACGTGGCCCGCAAACCGGACGAAAGCGGCTTCATCCACTACGGCGACGCCGAGCATCAGGTGTGGAACACCCTAATCACCCGGCAGCTCAAGGTAGTCGAGGGACGCGCCTGCCAGGAGTACCTGGACGGCATCGACCAGCTCGGCCTGCCGCTCGATCGCATCCCCCAGCTCGACGAGATCAACAAGGTGCTGCAGGCCGCCACCGGCTGGCGGGTCGCCCGGGTTCCGGCGCTGATTCCCTTCCAGACCTTCTTCGAGCTGCTGGCCAGCCAGCAATTCCCGGTGGCCACCTTTATCCGCACGCCGGAAGAGCTGGACTACCTGCAGGAGCCGGACATCTTCCACGAGATCTTCGGCCACTGTCCGCTGCTGACCAACCCCTGGTTCGCCGAATTCACCCACACCTACGGCAAGCTCGGCCTCAAGGCCAGCAAGGAAGAGCGGGTGTACCTGGCGCGGCTGTACTGGATGACCATCGAGTTCGGTCTGGTCGACACCAGCCAGGGTCGCAAGATCTACGGCGGCGGCATCCTCTCCTCGCCGAAGGAAACCGTCTACTGCCTGTCCGATGCGCCCGAGCACCAGGCCTTCGACCCGCTGGAGGCGATGCGCACCCCCTATCGCATCGACATCCTGCAGCCGCTGTACTTCGTCCTGCCGGAGCTCAAGCGCCTGTTCGAGCTGGCCCACGAGGACATCATGGCCCTGGTCCACCGGGCCATGCAGTTGGGCCTGCACGCCCCGAAGTTCCCGCCCAAAGCCGCGTAGGGTGGATAAAGCCGCCTGCGGCGTTATCCACCATCACCCTGTCCCGGTGGACAAGGCCGAGGGCCGTTGTCCACCCTACGAACACCCCCATCTTCAGGAGAACCCCCATGAGCCTTGCCCAAGCCCACTGCGAAGCCTGCCGCGCCGGTGCCCCGCTGGTGTCCGACGAGGAACTGGCCGAACTGATCAAGCAGATCCCCGACTGGAACATCGAGACCCGCGGCGACCACATGGAGCTGGAGAAGGTCTTCCTGTTTCGCAACTTCCGCCATGCCCTGGCCTTCACCAACGCCGTCGGCGCCATCGCCGAGGAAGAAGGCCACCACCCGGCCCTGCTCACCGAATGGGGCAAGGTCACCGTGACCTGGTGGAGCCATGAGGCCCGCGGCCTGCACCGCAATGACTTCATCATGGCCGCGCGCACCGACGAGGTGGCCAAGAACGCGGAGGGCCGCAAGTGAGGCACTTCGGCCAGATCGCACGGGTGCCCGGCGACCCCATCCTCGGCCTGATGGAAGCCTTCGCCGCCGACGCCAATCCGGCCAAGCTGGATCTGGGCGTCGGGGTGTACAAGGATGCCCGCGGCCTGACCCCCATCCCGCGGGCGGTCAAGCTGGCCGAACAGCGCCTGGTCGAGGGCGAGACCAGCAAGAGCTACATCGGCGGCCATGGCGATGCCCTGTTCAGCGCGCGCCTGGCCGAACTGGTGCTCGGCGCCGCCAGCCCGGCCCTGGCCGAGCAGCGTGCCGCCGCCAGCCAGACTCCCGGCGGCACCGGCGCCCTGCGCCTGGCGGCCGACTTCATCGGCCACTGCCTGCCGGGCCGTGGCATCTGGCTGAGCGACCCGACCTGGCCGATCCACGAGACCCTGTTCGCCGAAGCCGGTCTGCGCGTCGGCCACTACCCCTATGTCGGTGCCGACAACCGCCTGGATGTCGAGGCCATGCTCGAGACCCTCGGCCGCCTGCCCCAGGGCGACGTGGTGCTGCTGCATGCCTGCTGCCACAACCCCACCGGCTTCGACCTCGGCCAGGACGACTGGCAGCGGGTACTGGAGGTGGTCAAGGCGCGCGAGCTGCTGCCGCTGATCGACTTCGCCTACCAGGGCTTCGGCGACGGTCTGGAGCAGGACGCCTGGGCCGTGCGGCTGTTCGCCGAGGCGCTGCCGGAGCTGCTGATCACCAGCTCCTGCTCGAAGAACTTCGGCCTCTACCGCGAGCGCACCGGCGCCCTGCTGGTCTGCGCGGCAGACACCGGAAAGCTTCAGGATGTACGCAGCCAGCTGGCCTCCATCGCCCGCAACCTGTGGTCCACGCCGCCGGCCCACGGCGCCGCGGTGGTCGCCAGCATCCTCGACGACGACGAACTCAAGGCCCTGTGGATCGACGAGCTGGACGCCATGCGCCAGCGCGTCGCCGCCCTGCGCCAGGGACTGGTCGAGGCCCTGCGCCCCCACGGCCTGGCCGAGCGATTCGCCCATATCGCCGTGCAGCGGGGGATGTTCTCCTACACCGGCCTGTCGCCCCGGCAGGTGCAGCGCCTGCGCGAGGAGTACAGCGTGTACATGGTCGGCTCGGGACGGGCCAATGTGGCCGGCCTGGATGCCCAGCGCCTGGACCAGTTGGCCAGCGCCATCGCCCGGGTCTTCAGCTGAGGGCTGCCGGGGAGCCGGCCCGCCGGACGAGGGCTCGACTATAGTTCGGACAAACCCTTCGTTTCGGCGGCCGCTCCCGTGGTGCAACCCTCCAACCTGCTCTTCCGCGCCTACCTGCGCACCATCCACAGCCTGGCGTTCTACCCGACGCTGATCGCCCTGGGTTTCCTGCTGCTGTGCCTGCTCAACATCGCCATCGAGTACCAGCCCTGGCTGCTGGCGGTGAAGGCCAGGCTGGACATCGGCCTGGTGAAGAACGCCGACAACGCGCGGTTGATTCTCGGCACCCTGGTAGCCGGCATCATGTCGCTGATGGTGTTCAGCTTCTCGATGGTCATGGTGGTACTCAACAACGCGGCCGCGGCCCTGTCGCCGCGACTGCTGCCCGGGCTGATCAGCAGCAAGGGCCACCAGAAAACCCTGGGCTTCTACCTGGGCACCATTCTCTATGCGCTGCTGCTGATCACCACCATCGAGCAACAGGGCGACGAACGGGTTCCCAGCCTCGGCGTACTGGTCACCCTGGGCCTGGGCATCGCCTGCCTGGGGCTGTTCGTACACTTCATCCGCTCGATCAGCCAGTCGATTCAGGTCGAGCACATCCTCAACAGCCTCTATATCGGCACCCTGGACAAACTCAGCGACTGCGAACACAAGCTGCTCGACTGCACCCAGGCGCCCTCCTGGCCGGTCGACGAGGGCTGGGTGCAGGTCGAGGCCCAGCGCAGCGGCTATTTCAAGGAACTCAACGTCAGCACCCTCTGCGCCCTGCTCGAGGAGCACGACCTGCGCATGGCGGTGCTGGTCCATCGCGGCTTCTTCGTCATGAGCGGTCATCCGCTGTTCAAACTGGATCGCCAGGTCGACGAAGACCTGAGCCAGCAACTGCTCGACTGCTTCGACTTCTTCGTCGAGCAGTACGTCAGCTCCCACTACCTGTTCGGCTGCAAGCACATGTCGGAGATCGCCGTGAAGGCCCTGAGCCCCGGGATCAACGACCCGGGCACGGCCATCACCGCCATCGACATGCTCAGCGTACTGTTCAGCAAGCGCATGACCCTGCCGGACCTGGATGTCGTCCCCCTGCCGGACCAGCCGCCGCGCCTGTTCTTCTTCGAGCTACCGCTGGACCAGTTGCTGCAGCTGATCTTCGGTCCGCTGCGCAGCTACGGCCGCGAGGACCCGCATGTGCTGATCGGCCTGCTGCAGGCCTACAAGAACCTGCTGTACCAGCGCCCCCGTGCCCATCACAAGGCCGACCTGATCCGCCACGCGCAGAGCGTGCTGGAAACCGCCGACCGGCACATCGCCAACCGCCGCGACCGCGAAGATCTCAACGCCATGGTGGAGCGCTTCAACCAGGCCGCCCGGACCACCCCCCCCGCCCTGAACCCGCTCAGGGTGGAGGCGTCCTGAGCCGGCAATGCCCCAAAAGGGTGCAAAATCTCGCCCAAAAAATATCGCCAGCCTTTTATCTCTTAAATTACTCCTTGCATATCAACAACTTAACCAACGCAATCCGACCCACCTGGCCCGCTTCGTGCTTGCTATCGAGGGCATAGTTCCCTAGGGTAGTCCGCCATGTGGTCCCAGATTGCCCCCATCAGTTCACTGCTGAGCGGGGTCGCGTTACTCCTGCTCGGCAATGGCCTGCTCAACACCCTCCTGACCTTGCGTGGCGTCGCCGAAGGCTACTCCAGCTCGATGCTCGGCCTGATCATGTCCGGGTATTTCGTCGGCTTCCTCCTCGGCACCTGGCTGGCGATTCCGCTGGTGCGCCGCGTTGGGCATATCCGTGCCTTCGCCTTCTGTGCCGCCCTGGCCGCCATCGCCGCCCTGCTCCACGTGCTGCTGGTCGACCCCTGGGTCTGGCTGGCCCTGCGCGTGCTCTACGGCCTGGCCCTGGTCAGCCTGTACATGGTGATCGAGAGCTGGCTCAACGCCCAGGTGCCCAACGACAAGCGCGGCCAGGTGTTCGCCCTGTACATGGCGGTCAATCTCGGCGCCCTGGCCGCGGCGCAGCAACTGCTGGGCCTGGCCGAACCCGGCGACTTCATCCTCTTCGTCCTGGCGGCGATGCTGATCAGCGCGGCGCTGATGCCCATCACCCTCACTCGCCAGGCCCAGCCCAGCGTGCCCGAGGCGCTGCACAGCAACCTGCGCCAGCTGCTCGGCATCGCCCCCCTGGCGATAGTCGCCGCCGGCCTGTCGGGCCTGGCCCTGGGGGCCTTCTGGGGTATGGCGCCGGTGTACGCCAGCCTCAGCGGCTTCGACGCCGGCGGCGTGGGCCTGCTGATGAGCAGCGCGATTCTCGGCGGCGCCCTGCTGCAGTGGCCCATCGGCCGCTACTCGGACAGACACGACCGCCGCCTGGTGATGCTCTGGGTGGTGATCCTGGCGGTGCTGGTGGCGCTCGGGATGAGCCTGCTGCCGGCCGGTCGGGCGCTGCTCGGCCTGATCTTCCTGTTCGGCGGCCTGGCGTTCGCCATCTACCCCATCGCCGTGGCCCAGCTGATCGACCAGCTGCACGGCGACGAGATTCTCGCCGGCTCCGGCAGCCTGCTGATGGTCAACGGCATCGGCTCGGTGTGCGGCCCGCTGCTGGCCGGGGTGCTGATGCAGCAGTTCGGTGCCCGCGCCCTGCCGCTGTACTTCGCCACGGTGCTCGCCCTGCTGGCCACCTACACCTGGTACCGCCTGCGCCACGTCAGCGACCTGGTCAGCGGCGAACAGGCGCACTTCATGCCGATGCTGCGCACCAGCCACACGGTGCTGGAACTGATGCCCGATGCGCCGCCCGCCGAGACGGGCAGCGTCGACGAGCCACTCGCCCCCGAATCACGCTAGCGGCGCACAACCGCGCCGCTGCAACAACTGCGGCCGCCGCCCTCGCGCGGCAACGCCCACCCAACAGCACGTCGGCCCAGGTCGGCGCGTCAACTGCATAAGGAGACAGCGCATGCTACTTGCCACCGATCTCGATGGAACCTTTCTCGCCGGCGATCCCGAGGATCGCCTGAGCCTCTACCAGACCATCGCCGCCCACCCCGAAATCCGCCTGGCCTACGTCACCGGCCGCAGCCTGGAGGCGGTGCTGCCGCTCTTGGCCGACCCGACCCTGCCGCAGCCGGACTACATCATCGCCGACGTCGGCGCCAGCCTGGTGCACGGCGACACGCTGCAGCCCATCCAGCCGCTGCAGAGCGCGGTGGACGCCCTGTGGCCCGGCGAGAGCCAGGTCGCCAGCGCCATCGAGGGCTTCGACCTGGAGCGCCAGGACGTGCCCCAGGCCCGTCGCTGCTCCTACTTCTGCACGCCCGAAGAGGCGGCCAACCCGGCCCTGCTGGACGCCGCCCGCGCCCTGGGTTGCGACCTGCTCTACTCGGCCGAACGCTACCTCGACTTCCTGCCCCAGGGGGTGAACAAGGGCAGCAGCCTCCAGGCCCTGGCCGACTGGCTGGAGCTGGACGCCGACCAGGTGCTGGCCGCCGGTGACACCCTCAACGACCTGTCGATGCTCAGCGGCCCGTTCAAGGGCGTCTGCGTCGGCCAGTCCGAGACGGGCCTGCTGGAAGCCACCGCCCAGCACTCGCGCACCCTGCACGCCAAGCGTCCCGGTTGCGGCGGCATCCTCGAAGCCTTCGCCCACTTCGGTTTCCTCGGCGAGCACGGCATCGCCGCGGAGAAGCGCCAGGCCGCCCAGCCCGGCAAGGCCGAACTGGTGATGGTCTACCATCGCCTGCCCTATGAGGAATACCGCGGTGCCGACGGCAAGCTGCAGCGCCGCCGCCCGACCTCGCCGAACGGCATCATCCCCACCCTGCTGAGCTTCTTCGGCGACGGCCGGCCCGGCTCCTGGGTCGCCTGGGCGGTGCACGAGGACGAGCATGAACCCTTCGACAGCCACACCACGGTGGATGCCGAACGCTACCCCAAGCTCACCGCCGCACGGGTCAAGCTCAGCAAGCAAGAAGTCGACATCTTCTACAAGCGTTTCTCCAAGGAGGCCTTCTGGCCGACCCTGCACACCTTCTGGGAACGGGCCACCTTCAACGAGGACGACTGGCAGGTGTTCTGCAAGGTCAACCGCGCCTTCGCCGAACGCACCGCCCTGGAAGCCGCCGAAGGCGCCACCGTCTGGCTGCACGACTACAACCTGTGGATGGTCCCGGCCTACCTGCGCGAACTGCGCCCGGACCTGCGCATCGCCTTCTTCCACCACACCTACTTCCCCTCGGCGGACGTGTTCAACGTGCTGCCCTGGCGCCGACAGATCGTCGGCAGCCTGCTGCAGTGCGACTACGTCGGCTTCCACATTCCGCGCCAGGTGGAGAACTTCGTCGATGTGGCCCGCGGGGTGTTCCCGCTCAAGACCCTGGAGCGGCAGAACTGCGCGCCGCGCTTTATCACCTACGGCTGCGCCGTGGGCCTGGAGCGCATGACCACGGCCGTGGACACCGGCACCCGAGTGGTCAAGCTCGGCGCCCACCCGGTCGGCCTGGATATCGGCCGGGTGCGCAGCGCCCTGGACAACCCGAAGATCCGCGAGATGATGGCGCGCCTGCGCGAGGAGCTGTCCGGCGTCAAGCTGCTGCTCTCGGTCGAGCGCCTCGACTACACCAAGGGCATCCTGGAGAAGCTCAACGCCTACGAGCGCCTGCTGGCCGACAACCCCGAGCTGCTCGGCAAGGTCACCCTGGTCACCGTCTGCGTGCCGGCGGCCAAGGAAATGACCATCTACGACGAACTGCAGACCCAAATAGAGCAGGCGGTCGGCCGCATCAACGGCCGCTTCGCGCGGATCGGCTGGACGCCGCTGCAGTTCTTCTTCCGCAGCCTGCCGTTCGAGGAGGTCAGCGCCTGGTACGCCATGGCCGACGTCATGTGGATCACCCCGCTGCGCGACGGCCTCAACCTGGTGGCCAAGGAATTCGTCGCCGCGCAAGGCCTGCTCGGCGGCAGCGGCGTGCTGGTGCTCTCCGAGTTCGCCGGCGCCGCCGCCGAACTCAAGGGCGCCCTGCTGACCAACCCCCACGACCCGGCGGACCTGGCGCAGACCTGCTACCTGGCGCTGAACCTACCCAAGGCCGAGGCCCAGGCGCGCCTGCGCCAGCTGTTCGATATCGTCAGCTACAACGACATCCACCGCTGGGGCGACGAATTCCTCGCCGGGGTGGCCGAAGAGACGGACGAGCCCCAAGAGCCCCTGGGACTGGTCTCTTAGTGGGGTGAATCCCGCGGGCCGTCCAGGGCGGTCGCCACAGCCTGGGTGAAGGCGGCGGGACGCTCCAGCATCGGCAAGTGCCCGCAGCCCGGGATCAGGGTCTGGCTGGCCGCGGCCGACTCGGCCCAGGCCGGCACGTCCCAGCCCGCGCGCGAATGCTCACCAGCGATCAAATGCACCGGTAGACGGGCGAAAAGCGCGCGCAGCCTGTCCCGATACGCCGCCGGAGCGGTTTCGGCCACCACCACCTGCGCCATGGCCTGCACCGTCGAGGCAGGCTGCTGGGCCAGCCAGCACTCGGCCACCCGTAGGGTTTCAGCCGTCGGGACAACCCCCGCCCCGGCCAGCCAACCGGCCGGGTCTCGCCGATAACCCGCGAGCAACGCCTCCACCTCTGCCGGCGTCATGGCCGCCACCCGGGCCGACCAGAAGGCATCCTTCAGACTGAAGTTGCCCTCCACGCTGACCAGGCTGCGCACCCGTGCCCCGTATCGGCACGCGAACAGCGCCGCCACCACGCCACCGACCGAATGCCCCACCAGGTGCACCGGCTCATCGCCGAAATGCTGCTCGACAGTCCCACGCAGGTACTCGACCTGGGCATCGAGGCTCAACTCGGCGGCCACCCGCTGTCGCTGCGCGCCATAGCCGAGCAGATCGGGCGCCAAGACCCGGTGCGGGGCGAGCAATCCACTCAAGTCGGGAAGCTGCAACGAGCCGATAAGCCCGTGGATCAAGACGATGGGGGTAGAGGCAAGCATCTGGAATCCTTTCGCTGATGTTCGAACAACGGCCGGGACCACCCCGCGCCTTCGGTACCGCAGGGCCACACGCTGCAATGCAGGGGCATGGGGCGTCAAGCTGTGCTATCGCTGTTAGGGTGCAGTGCAGAGCGCGCTTCGGCGTGAGGAGGCAGGCGATGACACAGGCGGTGCTGCTGGACGTCAGCGGGGTGCTCTACCAGGACAGCGTCCCCCTGCCCGGCTCAGTGGACGCGGTTGCCCAACTGCAGGCCAAGGGCTACCCGTTGCGCCTGGTGACCAATACCTCGCGCCTGACCGCCGCCGAGATCCATCGCCAACTCAGCGGTATGGGCTACGTCATCGAACCCGAGCAGATCTACAGCGCCCCCCGAGCCATGCGCCATTACCTCGAGGCCCGGGGCCTGCGCCCCTACTGCCTGATCCACCGCAACCTGGAGGCCGAGTTCGCCGACCTCCTCGAAGAACCGTCACCCAATGCGGTGGTCATCGGCGACGCCGCCGAGCGCTTCGACTACCTGCATCTGGAGCGCGCCTTCCACCTGCTTCTGGAGGGCGCGCCGTTGCTGGCCATGGGCATCAATCGCTACTTCCGCTACCAGGGTGCCCTGCGCCTGGACGCAGGCCCCTTCGTCCGCGCCCTGGAATACGCCGCGGGGGTCGAGGCCCTGGTGCTCGGCAAGCCCTCGGCGGCCTTCTTCCAGGGCGCCCTGGAGGAACTCGGCGTGCAAGCGCCCCAGGCGCTGATGATCGGTGACGACGTCGAAGGCGATGTACTGGGTGCCCAGAAGGCCGGGTTGCAGGGCTGCCTGGTGCAAACCGGCAAATACCGCCCCGGCGACGAGGCCAGGGCCCCCAACGCCCTACTGGCCCAAGACCTGGCCGAGGCGGTGCGGCGCTACTGCTGAGCGTCCGGGCTCAGCCGTAGATCGCCGGCTCGCGGTAGTGACGACTACAGGCCTGGCCGTCGGCACGGAACAGGTGGCACTTGTTGGCCATCAGGCCGGCGGCGTAGGTTTCGCCCACGGCGACCTTGCGGTTGCCGTCGCCACGCAGGGTGACCATGTCCTCGACCCCTTCCAGGTTCAGGTAGACCAGGTTGTGGTCGCCCAGGCGCTCGGCCACGGCGATCTGCCCGTAGAAGGCGAAGTCGGCCTGCTCGGCGTCGACGAAATGCTCCGGGCGCACGCCCAGGGTCAATTCCTCACCCGGTTGCACGGAGCTGCCGTCGACCAGTACCTGCATGCGATAGCCGCCGGGCATCTCGATTTCCACGACCTCGGCGCTGGCGGCGAGCGCCTTGACCTGGAGGAAGTTCATCTGCGGCGAGCCGAGGAAGCCGGCGACGAAGCGGTTGCGCGGGTAGTGGTAGAGTTCCAGGGGCTGGCCGACCTGGGCGATCTGCCCGGCATTGAGCACCACGATCTTGTCGGCCATGGTCATGGCTTCGACCTGGTCGTGGGTGACGTAGATCATGGTCGAGCGCAGGCGCTGGTGCAGGCGCGAGATCTCGATGCGCATCTGCACGCGCAGGAAGGCGTCCAGATTGGACAGCGGCTCGTCGAAGAGGAACACCTTGGGCTCGCGGACCATGGTGCGGCCGATGGCCACGCGCTGGCGCTGGCCGCCGGAGAGGTCCTTGGGCTTGCGCTCGAGCAGCTGGTCGAGCTGGAGAATGCGCGAGACCTCCTCGACCTTGCGCCGGATGGTGCCCTTGTCGACCTTGGCGAGCTTGAGGCCGAAGGCCATGTTCTCGGCCACGGTCATGTGCGGATAGAGCGCGTAGGATTGGAACACCATGCCCACCGAGCGGTCCATCGGCGGCAGGTCGTTAACCCGCTGCTCGCCGATCAGCAACTCGCCCGCGCTGATGTCCTCCAGGCCGGCGATCAGCCGCAGCAGGGTCGACTTGCCGCAGCCGGAAGGGCCGACGAAGACCACGAACTCGCCGTCCTCGATGTCCAGGTCGATATTGCGGGTGATGGCGATGTCGCCGTAGCTCTTGCAGATATTACGCAGGGTGACGCTGGCCATTTTCTTATTCTCCACTCAGCCCAGCAGGCGGGCAAAACCGAAGCCGTGGGCCGGCAAGTGTACCCAGCTGCCGAGGAACTCGGCAGTGCTGGCGGGAACCGCTTCGAGCGGCTCGACCATCAACGGCAGGTCGTAGCGGCGCTCGCTCGCGCTCATGTTGAACAGGCACAACCAGGCCTCATCGCCCAGCCGGCGCTCGAACACCAGTAGCGCCTCGTCGTGATGACGCATGCGGATCGTGCCTTCGATCAGCACCGGCTGCGCCTGGCGCCAGCCTAGGAAGCGCCGGTAGCTGTTGAGCATCGAATCCGCATCCTGCTCCTGGACGTCCACCGCCAACGCCCGGTGGCTCTCGGCCAGGGGCAGCCAGGGCTGGTGCGCGCTGAAGCCGGCATGGGCCGCGTCGTGCTGCCAGGGCATAGGCGTGCGGCAGCCGTCGCGGCCCTTGAACTCCGGCCAGAAGCGTATGCCGTAGGGATCGACCAGGTCCTCGTAGGCCAGTTCGGCCTCCTCCAGGCCCAGTTCCTCGCCCTGGTACAGGCACACGCTGCCGCGCAGCGACAACAGCAAGGCCATCAGCAGGCGTCCGCGGGCGGCCTCCGGCTTGCCCTGCAGGGCCCAGCGGCTCATCACCCGCACCACGTCGTGGTTGCCCACCGACCAGCAGGGCCAGCCGTCGGCCAGCTCGCTCTCGATGGCCTCCACCGTGTGGCGGATGAAGGCCGGGCTGCACTGGGCGGTGAGCAGGTCGAAGGAATAGGCCATGTGCAGGGTGTTGCCGCCACTGGTGTAGGCGGCCATGGTGCGCAGCGAGTTGTCGCAGCCGATCTCGGCGACGCTGGAGGTACCCGGGTAGCGCTCCATCAGCGCGCGCAGGCGGCGCAGAAAATCGAGGTTCTGCGGCTGGCTCTTGTCGTAGACATGGCGCTGGTAGGCGTAGGGGTTGTCGGCGCGCACGCCGATGCCGCCCTCGCGAATATCCGGGTTAGGCGGATTGTCGCGCAGCTGCTGGTCGTGGAAATAGAAATTCGCCGCGTCCAGGCGGAAGCCGTCGACGCCCAGTTCGAGCCAGAACTGCATGTCGTCGAGCAACTGCTGCTGCAAGGCCTCGCAGTGGAAGTTCAGGTCCGGCTGGCTGGCCAGGAAGTTGTGCAGGTAGTACTGCTTGCGCCGGCTGTCCCAGCTCCAGGCCGAGCCGCCGAACACCGACAGCCAGTTGTTCGGCGGGGTGCCGTCCGGGTTGGCCTCGGCCCAGACGAACCAGTCGGCCTTGGCGTTGTGACGGCTGGAGCGGCTCTCGGCGAACCAGGGATGCTGGTCGGAGCAGTGGTTGAGCACCTGGTCGATGAAGATCCGCAGGCCGCGCTCATGGGCCGCACCGACCAGGGCCTGGAAGTCCTCCAGGGTGCCGAACAGCGGATCGACGCCGCGGTAGTCGGAGACGTCGTAGCCGAAGTCCTTCATCGGCGAGGTGAAGAACGGCGACAGCCAGATGGCGTCGACGTTGAGGCTGGCGATGTAGTCCAGCTTGCTCAGCACGCCCGGCAGATCGCCCACGCCATCGTCGTTGCTGTCGAAGAAACTGCGTGGATACACCTGGTAGATGACGCCACCGCGCCACCAGTCCTTGCGGGAAACAGCCATACGGCACAGCCTTCTTATTGGTTATGACGCCGGCCACTCTAGGCCAGCGGCATGGCGCTCACATCCTCCCCGCACGGGTTTTGCCAGGCGTATGGCGAGGGCGTAGGGGGGAGGAGTCGCGCCCCTGCCGGCGGATGAGCGCAGGGGGCGTAGTGCCGCGCGCAGTCGGGACGCGGCCCCTGGCGGAAGAAGCGTAGCGCGCGCCACGAGGGCGCGCGCAAAGCGACGAGTGCAACGCAAGACGCGGCAACGCGCCGCCCCCTACTCGCCCTGAATCTTGCTCAGCAGGCTGCGCGCCAGCTGCACCGCCTCGCTGCGCTGGGTGATGGCGAGCTTCTGGTAGAGGCTGCGGATATGGGTCTTGATGGTGGTCGGCGCCACGTTGAGGTGCTCGGAGATCTGCTCGTTGGACAGGCCGGCATGGATCAGGCTGAGTACCTGCCATTCGCGCCGGGTCAGCGGCGAGTGGCGGATCAGCTCGGGCACGTCCGGGCGGTTGATGATGTCCTGGATCACCGCCTCGTCCAGACTGATGCGGATCGCCCGGCCGAAGTCGCGCTGCTGCTGGGCCAGCTGGATCAGGCGCTCCGCGCGCTGGTGCTCCAGTTCGTCGAGCTGGCGCTCGTGCTGCAGGGCCTTGAGCATGACGATCAGCGGCTTGCCGACGCGCAGGAAGCTGCCGATGGCGCCGGTGCGGCTGGCCAGGGTCAGGGCCTGCTGCAGGTGGTCGAGGGCCGCCTGGCGCTCCTCGCGTTGCCAGTGCAGCTGGGCCTGGAGGATGTGGTTGCGGTTCTGGTCCATCACCAGCTGGTGGCGCTCGGCCGAGCTCTGCAGCTGGCGCAGGATCGGCAGGGCCTTGTCGCTCTGGTTCAGCGCCAGGTAGGCGCGCACATGGTTGCGCGCGTTGCACTGGGTGAAGTGGTTGACCGCCGGCGCCAGCGCAGGCGCTGTGCCCAGCCACTGCTGGATGGCTTCCTTGTCCTGGGTCGACTCCCAGTAGCCGAGCATCACCGCGTGGGCGTTGGCCCGCCAGTCGATGTGGTAATTGTCGTCGGCCAGCATGCTCTTGAGCTTGCCGATGTAGTCGGCGCAGACCGCCTGCTGGCCGCGGGCATGGGCGACCCGGGCGAGCAGCACGTAGCACTGCAGGAACCAGTGGTCGCCCAGCGCGTCGAGGATTTCCAGGCCCTGCAGCGCGGTCTGCTCGGCGGCATCGAGGTGATGCCATTCCCACAGCACCTGGCCGCGCACCCGGTAGATGAACTCCATGATCGGCGTGGCCTGCAATTGCTCCTGCTCGATGTACTGCAGCGCCCGCTCCTGCAGGTTGTAGGCCTTCTGCAGGTAGCCCTGGGCGATGGCGATCTCCGACAGCTGGCCGAGGCTCCAGAGCACCTGGTGCGAGGCGCGGATCTCGCGGCCGCGGCGCTCGGCCTCCTCGTACTGCTGCTGCGCCGGCAGCAGCGCGCCCTGGACGAAATGCGCCTCGGCCAGGGCCGAAAGCGCCGCGACCCTGGAGGTGCGCATGATCGACGGCTCGCGGGCCAGGGACTCGCGGGCCAGTTCGATGGCCTTGTGCTCGTTGCCCTGGTTCATCGCCATCTGCGCGCGCACCGCCTTGAAGTCCGCCTCGATGCGCGGCCATTGCTCCGGCGGCATGGTGCCGCGCTGCACCTGCTCGCCGGCCTGCAGCCAGCGTTCGGCCTGGTCGAACTGGTACTGGTTCTGCGACACCCAGGCCTGCAGCAGGGTGAACAGCGGCGACTCGGCCACCTGGTTTTCCGGCAGCACCGCCAGACAACGCTGCAGCAGGCTCAGCAAACCCTGGCGGTAGAACTGCCGGCCGTGCTTGTCCAGCACCTGGGCGACCCGCTCGGCGCTGCCGGCTAGCACCGCATGACGGGCGGCCTCTTCCGGCATCTGCTCCTCGAACAGCGCCTCGGCGGCGCGCAGGTGCATCTCGGCGATGCGCTGCGGCTGGTGGATGCTCAGCTCGCCGCGCAGGAAACAGGCGAACAGCGGGTGATAGGCGAACCACTGGCGCAGGCTGTCGACGGGCTGGATGAACAGGCCGTTGCGCTCGAGCTGTTCGAGCATCTCGCGGCCGTTGCAGCTGGCGGTCAAGCGGTCGGCCAGGGCGGCGCTGAAGCGCTCGAGCAGGCAGGTGGACTGGAGGAAGTCCAGGGTCTGCTCGCTCAGGCCGGCGAGCACCTGTTCGCGCAGGTAGTCGCGAATATAGGGATGGCCCAGCTGCAGGCTCTCCAGGAACAGGTCCATACCGCGGCCGGTCTGCACCTCCTGCAGGGCCAGTTGCAGGGCGCAGGGCCAGCCGCCGATGCGCCGATTGAGGCGCTCGACCTGCTCGCGGTTGATGCCGAACGGCAAGCCCAGCTCGAGCAACTCCTGCACCTCGTCGTGCTCGAATGCCAGTTGCGCGGCGTCCAGCGCCAGCAGCTGCTGGCGGATGCGCAACTCGGCGACGCCCAGGTCCGGCAGGCCGCGACTGCACACCAGCAGGGTCAGCCACTCGGGCATGTTACGCAGGAAGAAACGCAGCGCCTGGATCACCTCGCGGTTGTCCAGCACCTCGAACTCGTCGAGCACCAGCAGCAGGGGCGGATGGCTGGCCGGCAGTTCGGCCAGCAAGCGGGTCAGCAGGCCGTCCAGGCCCTCATCGCCCTGCTCGGCGCGCGCCACGCCCAGCGGGCAGCCGGCCTCCAGCCGGGCATCCAGGGCATTGACCAGGTAGCGACCGAACTGCCGCGGGCCGTTGTCGTTGGCGTCCAGGTTGAGCCAGGCCACCGGGCCGTCGAAGGCGGCCGCCCATTGGCCGGCCAGCACCGTCTTGCCGTAGCCGCTGGGCGCCTGCAGCACCGCCAGGCGCACCTTTGCCAGGCGCGGCAGCCACTCGTCGAAACGCGGCCGGGCGAGCAGACCTGGATGCAGCGCCGGCGCGGTGAGCTTGGCCGGAATCAGGGGCAGGGGCGCAGGCGCCGCAACAGTCATAAACCACTCCCGTTAATTGTCGTTGTCTCGGGTAGCGTCGGATCTTACGTCAAGCGCTGCGCGCGGATAATACGTCGGGTGGATAGGGGCGCGTAGCTGAGGTTTCATCGATCCACCGATGGGCGCGGCAAAGTTGGATGACAACGCCCCCCCTAGCCCTTGACCCCGCCGGCGGTCAGGCCGCCGACTATCCACTTCTGGCAGTAGAGGAACACCGCGGTGATCGGCAGGCCGGAGAGCACCGCGGCGGCGGCGAAGTCGCCCCACAGGTAGTTCTGCTCGTACAGATACTGCTGGGCGCCGACCGACAGGGTCAGCTTGTCGACGTCCATCAGCAGCACCGAGGCGATCGGGTATTCGGTGATGCTGGTGATGAAGGCGAGGATGAACACCACCGCCAGGATCGGCACGCTCATCGGCAGCAGGATGTGCACGAAGGCCTGCCAGGTGGTGGCGCCGTCGACGATCGCGGCCTCCTCCAGGGAGGCGTCGATGCTCTCGAAATAGCCCTTGATGGTCCAGATATGCAGAGCCATGCCGCCCAGCGAGGCGACTATGACCGCGCCATGGCTGTTGACCCCGAGCCAGCCGGCGTACTGGCCGAGCTGGTCGAACAGGGCGTAGATGGCCACCAGCGACAGCACCGGCGGAAACATCTGGAAGATCAGCATGCCCTTGAGGATCGGCCCCTTGCCGGCGAAGCGCAGGCGGGCGAAGGCGTAGGCGCCGGTGGTCGAGAGCATCAGGATCAGCGCCGAGCTGATCAAGGCGATCTTCAGCGAGTTCCACAGCCAGGTCAGCACCGGGAACGGTGGGTTGACCACCGTGCCGTCGGCTTGGGTGTAGGGAATGCCCAGGGCCAGCGACCAGTGCTCCAGGGTCGGCTGGTCCGGCAGCAGGCTGCCGCTGGCGAAGTTGCCCTCGCGGAAGGAGATCGACACCACCATCAGCAGCGGGAAGACGATCAGGGCGATGAAGCCGAGCAGGCCGAGGTGGGTCAGCCACAGGCGGTATTTCACGGATTTGGGTTGCACCATTGCCATGGACGTATTCCTCAGACTTTCACTTTCGACAGTTTCAGGTTGAGCCAGGCCATGCCGCCGACCACCAGGAAGATCAGGGTGGCGATGGCCGCCGCCAGGGCGAAGTTCTGCCCGGAGTCCTGGAAGGCGATGCGGTAGGTGTAACTCACCAGCAGGTCGGTGGTGCCGGCCGGGGTGGTGGCGCCGATGATGTCCGGGCCGCCGCGGGTCAGCAGGGTGATCAGGACGAAGTTGTTGAAGTTGAAGGCGAAGCTGGCGATCAGCAGCGGCGCCAGCGGCTTGATCAGCAGCGGCAGGGTGATCTTCAGCAGGTTGTCCAGGGGCGTGGCGCCATCCATCGCCGAGGCCTCGTAGAGGTCGCGCGGGATCGCCTGCAGCAGGCCCATGCACAGCAGCAGCATGTAGGGGTAGCCGAGCCAGGTGTTGACCAGCAGGATCATGCCGCGGGCCAGGGTCGGGTCACTGAACCAGTCCGGGCGCACGCCGAACAGGCTGTCGAGCATCAGGTTGATCTCGCCGAAGTTCTGGTTGAACAGGCCGCGGAACACCAGAATCGAGATGAAAGCCGGCACCGCGTAGGGCAGGATCAGCATGACCCGGTAGAACGCCTTGCCGCCGACCATCTCCCACTGCAGCAGGCTGGCCAGGAGCAGGCCGACGGCCAGGGTGAAGAGCACGGTCAGCCCGGCGAAGGCCACCGTCCAGACGAAGATCTCCAGGAAGGGCGCGCGGATGCTCGGATCGCTCAGCACCTTGGCGAAATTGCTCCAGCCGGCGTACACGGTGAAACCGGGCGCCACCTGATTGCCATGGCTGTCGACATAGAAGCCGCTGTCCCAATTGGCGCTGAGCACCTCGCCACTGCGGGTGTTCTGCAGGTCGCCACCGTCCAGCAGGCGGTACAGCGGCTTGACCGCCGCCACCTCGCGCAGGCCGTAGAGGCGCAGCAGCTCGCCCTGCGAGCTGCGCAGCACCCAGCGTTCCAGCTCGGCGCGGTGCTGGATCACCTCGCGCAGGGGCAAGGCCTCGCCCAGCTCGACGGCGCTCGCCGGCGCCAGATCCAGCGGCTCGCTGGCAGCCGGATCGCCGACCAGCGGTGGCGAGACCAGCGCACCCTGCTCGCCCGCCTCGACGCGCAGGCGCAGCTGGCCCTGGACATCGCGGTGCAGGCCGAAGGCATGGCGTTCGCCGGCCAAATAGGTCTGGTTCAGGTGGTAACGCTGCGCCTGCTCGAAACTCAGCAGGTTGCTGCCGCTGTAGTTGGTGAAACCGATGCCCACCGTGTACAGCAGCGGAAAGATCACGAACACCAGCATGCCGGCCAGCGCCGGGTAGATGTAGCGGTGGGCATAGGTCCGCTTGCTGATGAAGATGAAACTGGCGAGACCGGTCACCACCAACCCGAGCAGGGCGAAGGCGATCTGCTGCTGGGCATAGAGCGCCACCACCAGGTACAGCGCCAGGGCATTGAACAGGCCCCAGACGGACCAGTGCAGGGTCTTGCGCAGCACCGGCAGGGAGAAGAACTTGGGCATGGCTGGGCGGGCCAGATCGGCAGAAAGGTTCATGGCGGTCATCTTGTTATAGCCTCGCGGCGCACCGCCGGTGACCAAAGGTCACCGGCGGCGGGGGTCATTACTTGGCGATGCGCTTGGCGGCGTCATCGAGGGCGGCATCCACGGTCTGACGACCCGAGGTGATGTTGGTCAACGCCGGGCCCATGGCCGACCAGAAGGCGCCCATCTGCGGGACGTTGGGCATCGGCCGGCCCATGGCGGCGTTGTCGAACGTGGCCTTGATCAGCGGGTTGCTGGCAAGCTCCGCCATGTAGGCCTTGTTCGGCACCGCGCCCAGCGGCACGTCGGCGTTCACCGTCTTCAGCCCCTCGACCTTGAGCAGATAGTTCTCGAGGAACTCCACGGCCAGGGCCTGGTTCGGGCTGGCGGCATTCAGGGTGGCGGCCATCACGCCGGTGAAAGGCCGGCTGACCGCCTCGCCCACCGCCGGGATCGGCGCCACGCCGAAGTCGATGCCGCTCTTCTGGATGTTCGACCAGGCCCAGGGCCCGCTGATGAACATCGCCGACTCACCCTTATTGAAGGCCGCCTCGGCCACGCTGTAGTCCGCGCCCTTGGGCATCACCCCGGCGTCGATCAGGGCCTTGAGGGTCTGCGCGCCCTGCTTGGCACCGGCGCTGTTGACCCCGGTCTGGCTGACGTCGTAGCCGCCCTCGGTCTTGGCGAACACGTAACCGCCGTTGGCGGCCAGCAGCGGCCAGGTGAAGTAGGTGTTGTTGTAGTCCCAGAGGATCGCCCGCTTGCCCGACTTGGCCAGCTCGGCATTGAGCGCCATGACCTCGTCGAAGCTCGCCGGCGGGGTCGGCACCAGCGCCTTGTTGTAGATCAGGCCGGTGGCTTCCACCGCCAGCGGATAGCCCCACAGCTTGCCCTGGTAGGTGACCGCGTCCCAGGCGAAATCCTCGATCTCGGCCTTGCTCGTGGCACTGGGGTTGATCGGCGAGATCAGCCCGCTCTGCGCCCATTCGCCGATGCGATCGTGGGCCCAGATGAAGATATCCGGGCCATTGCCGGTGGCGGCGGCCTGCTGGAACTTGTCGGTGGCGCTATCGGGATGAGCCACCTCGACCTTGATCCCGGTGTCCGCGGTGAATTTCTCGCCCACCTCGGCGAGGCCCTTGTAACCCTTGTCGCCATTGATCCAGATGACCAGCTTGCCATCCTCGATGGCCGCCTGGGTCGGCAGCGGCAGGCTCAGGGTGGCGGCCAGACCGATCAGGGCGGCGCTAAACAGCGTTTTGTTCATGGTGAGTTGTCCTCGTGGCTTCTTATTGTTGATCCACAACCGCTGCCTGCCAATGGTTGGTCGCGCAGCCCCTGCATCCTCAACCACAAGGTCGAGCCGGCACATCCTCCCCGACTCATCCGCCCGGGGCGTAGGAGCGGGGCGTAGTCGGCCGGAGGAGCGACAAAAAAATCGCCTGCCCCTGCCCCTTCTGCGCCTGCCCAAGACGCTTGCGCTTGGCTCTACTGGGCGCTCGACTGTTCAGGGAGAACCTTATGCACCGCCTTTCGCGCCCAACCCTCGGACTCACCGCCCTGATCCTGGGCCTGCTCGCCCGAAGCGCCTGCGCCGAACCGCCGCTGCAGGCCCGGCTGGACCAGCGGCCGCTGCCGCTGTCCTGGTCCGCCGACGGCCCCGGGCGCTACAGCATCGAACTGGACCTGCAGCCCGGCCTGCTGCGCCTGCAGGCTCCGGCCCCGGCCGGCAACGACCAACCACTGCGGCTCTACCAGCGCCAGGACTGGCAGGCCGACAGTCGCCTGAGCCTGCAGGTCCAGGCGCCCGGCCGCTACCGCCTGCTGTACCAGGAGGGCGACCAGGCGCACCTGCGGCTGCTGCCGATCAAGGCGCCGGCGTCCAGCCAGGGTTGCCCGCGCTGGCAGGGCGAGGCCCTGGACATCGATGTCAGCCAGGTGTTCGCCGAAGGCCAGGCCGTGCGGGATGCCTACAGCGGGCAGCTGACCCGGGTCGAGGGCGGTCGCGTGCGCCTGACCCCGGCGCCCGACAGCGAAGGCCTGCTGCTGCTCGAGGCGGCCGAGGCGCCGGCCCAGAGCGGCCACGACTGGCGCAACGCCACTGTGTATTTCGTCCTCACCGACCGCTTCGCCAACGGCGACCCGGACAACGACCACAGCTACGGCCGCCAGGCAGACGGCGAGCAGGAGATCGGCACCTTCCACGGCGGCGACCTCAAGGGCCTGACCGGCAAGCTCGACTACCTGGAGCAACTGGGGGTCAACGCCCTGTGGATCAGCGCACCCTATGAACAGATCCACGGCTGGGTCGGCGGCGGCGATGCGGGCGACTTTCGCCACTACGGCTACCACGGTTATTACGCCCTGGACTACACCCAGCTGGACGCCAACATGGGCCGCGAGAACGAGCTGCGCGCCCTGATCGAACAGGCCCACGCCCGCGGCATCCACGTGCTGTTCGACGTGGTCCTCAACCACCCCGGCTACCCGACCCTGGCCGACATGCAGGCCCACGGCTTCGGCGCCCTGCGCGACGGCATGGCCCAGTACCTGCCGGCGAACTGGGCCGACTGGACGCCCGAGCCGTTCGAGAACCAGCACGCCTACCACAACCTGATCGACTACCAGCACCCGGCCTGGGCCACCTGGTGGGGCAAGGACTGGGTGCGCGCCGGCATTGCCGACTACCCGCAGCCGCCCAGCGTGCTGGTCGATCCGCTCAAGGGCTCGCTGGCCTTCCTCCCCGACTTCAGGACCGAGAGCGAGCAGGCGGTCGCCCTGCCCGCCTTCCTCAAGCACAAGCAGCCGACCCAGGCGGTCGAACGCGAGGGCTACCGGGTGCGCGACTACCTGATCGAATGGCTGACGTTCTGGGTCCGCGAATTCGGCGTCGACGGCTTTCGCGCCGACACCGTCAAGCACGTGGAGATGGCCAGCTGGGCGGCGCTGCGCCAGGCCGCCGACCAGGCCCGGGCCGACTGGTCGCGGGCCAACCCGGACGACCCCATGAGCGGCTCGCCGTTCTGGATGGTCGGCGAGGTGTTCGGCCAGGGCCCACAGACCAGCGCCTACCAGGCCAACGGTTTCGACGCCCTGATCAACTTCGACCTCCAGCGCGAGCTCGCAGGCCGGGCCAGCGACTGCCTGGACCAGGCGGAAAAGACCTATCAGGACTATGCCGAACTGCTGGCGAACAACCCCGGACACAACTTCATGAGCTACGCCTCCTCCCATGACACCTCGCTGTTCTTCGCCGAGCGGGGCAAGCGCCTGAGCGCCCAGCGCGGCCTGGGCGCCGCCCTGCTGCTCAGCCCCGGCGCGGTGCAGCTGTATTACGGCGACGAAAGCGCCCGGCCCCTCGGCCCGAGCGGCTCGGACCCGCAACAGGGCACCCGCTCGCCGATGAACTGGGCCGAACATGATCGGCCCGAGATCGCCGCGTTGATCCGTCACTGGCAGATCCTCGGCCAGTTCCGCGCCCGCCACCCGGCCATAGGCGCCGGCCAGCATCAGCGCCTGTCGACCCGGCCCTATGCCTTTGCCCGTAGCCTGGGCGAGGATCGGGTGGTGATCGTCCAGGGCGGCCAGCCGGAGCGGCAGCCATGAGCCTCGAGCGTGAGCGTCACCGGCAACAGCTGGCCTTCGTCGCCAGCGGCGCGGAACTGCGCGTCGGCCGGGCCGAAGACTGCCCGCTGCCCCTCGACCGGCTGCTGGCCACCACGGCGGCCAGCCCCTGGGTACGCCAGCACTTCGCCGGCGGCCTGACCGCCGAGGTGTACCGGATCGAGGCCGGCGGCCGCCCCTGGACGCTGAAACGCGCCCGCCCACGCTGCAAGGTGGCCAACGTCGACGGCCAGACCTCCTTTCTCAACGAGATCCAGCGCCGCGCCGACATCCAGCGCCTGAAAGCGCGTCCGGGCGGCGCCGAGCGCTACGCCGCGCTGGTCGACACCCACTACGCCAGCTACCGCCAGGGCCTGCTGCTGTCACCCTGGATCGACGGCCAGGCGGTGCGCGAGTGGGACGAGCGACGCCTGCTGCAACTGTTTGCCTGCCTGCATGAGCTGCTGCTCGAAGGCCTGTTCGAGTGGGACCTGTGCCCCGGCAACCTCCTCGACGACGGCCGCATCCGCCTGTTCGACTTCGGCTACATGTACCGCTTCGACCCGCTGCGCGGGTTCAACAGCAATGGCACCGCGACCCCGGAGTTCCATGCCGTCGAGCGCTTCGAGACGCGCCAGTACTTCGCCTACCTGCTGGGGCTGGAAAGACAGTCGGAGCAGCGGGCGCTGGCCGCCTTCGCTCTGGAGAAAGGCATCGCCCTGGACGCCTACCGCCAGCTGCGCAGCGAGCTGGCCGAACGCGGCGCCAGCACGGCTGTGCTGGACTGGCTGCAGGCGATCATCCAGGGCTGGCGCCGGGCCCTGGGCGATGGCCTGGACGCTCTCTACCTGAGGGAGGCCTGGCGCTCGCACTGGCTCGACCTGCACGACGACCTCGGCGGCCAGACCTGCACGCCGCTGACCCTGGCGCGCATCGACTGGCTGCATGCCTGCCTGGACGCGCGCCCGCGGGATCTGCAGCGCCTGGGCCTGCTGGCGGGGCGGGGGCTGAAACACTGGCGGACCCAGCTACGCCAGGCCCAAGCACAAGCCACGGCCTGGCAAGTCGGCGAGTGAGCCTGGTGCATACAGTAGGCGGGATTTTTTCACAAGCCCTCAGGTCAGGTAGCGGCCGCACAGCGCCTGCTGTTCACCGACCATCTCGGCCTGGCGCACCTCGGCGCAGGAACCGGCGTTGCAGTGGGCGATCCGGCCCTGTTCGGCGGAGGTCCGGCCGAGCTGGGCCAGAGCATCGCGCAGGTTGCTGGCGACCCGGTTGACATCCTGGGCGACCCGGCCGAACTCGTCGTTACGACGGTAATCGCATTGGACGCGCAGGTCGCCCTCGACCAGCCGGTTCAGCGCGCCAGACACCGCGCTCAGCGCCTGGCGCATGGTGCGGCTAAGCCAGAAGTCCATGCTCAGGGCGATGCCCAGCGACAGCGCGGCAAGCAACAGCAGACGCTGGAAGCCCCCCTGGTAGGTGGCACGGGCCTGGATCAGCTGCGCCCGAGCATCCTGCTCGGCCGCCTGGATCAGCTGGCCGACCTGCCCGCGCAGCTGTTCCTGCACCTCCTGCAGCCGACGCTTGCGCTGCTTCTCGGCCAGCCAGCCGGCATAGCGCGCCAGGGTGCCCTTGCCGTCGAGCAGAATATTAGGTTCTGTACGAAAAGTACTGCCGTAGGCATCGCAGCGTGCAAGCCAGCGTGACCATCGCGCCAAAACTTCTGGCGAGCTTGTCGTAGCGGGTGCCGATTCTCCGGCTCTCTTTCAGCCAGCCAAACATCCGCTCGATGATGTTCCGTTGCCGGTATTTCGGGCGATCAAACAGCCGAGGTAGTCCTGGCTTGGGTTTGCGCTTCATGGTGCGCTGCGGAATCACTGGCTGCATGCGGTAGCGGTCGCAGTACTGGCGCAGATGCTCGGCGTCGTAACCTTTGTCGGCCAGTAACCAACGACAACGCTTGCGAGGCCGTCCCGACTTTCCGGGGATACGCACCTGCTCCAAGAGCGGCTGAGCATGTGCAATGTCGCTGGCCTGCCCCGGTGTCAGCATGAAGCGAAGAGGTATCCCATTGGCATCGCAGATCAGGTGAATCTTGGTAGTCAGGCCGCCTCGGCTACGTCCCAAGGCATGGTCTACCGGTTCTTCTGGCCCCCCTTTTTCCCGGCGCCAGAAGAGGCTCGGGTTGCGCGCACCGCGGTGGAGTCGATCATCCACGTATCCAAATCAATCAGGCCTTCCTGATTCAACCGGACGTGCAATCGCTCAAGTACTCGCTCAAACGTGCCATCGTCTCGCCAGTCACGGAACCGTTGATACACCGTTGACCACGGGCCGAAACGTTCCGGCAGATCACGCCAGGCGGCTCCCGAGCAGAGGATCCAGAAGATGCCGTTGAGCACCAGCCGATCATCACTGCGAGGCCGGCCCATCTTCTGTTCCGGGGAAACCAGATCCTTGATCAACTCCCAGGCCGCATCCGGGAGTTCGTAGCGCCTTGCCATGTGGGCCTCCAGCCAATCATGGCGATGATTCTACCTGCACCGACTTTTCGTACAGAACCTAGCCTTGATCTCGGCGAATTCGCCGAGGTAGGTATGGGCATAGTCGGTGCGGCTGTCCTGATGCGGCCTGAGATCGTCGAGGACGTTGCCGAGTTTCTTGCGCAGCGCCGGTAGGCGCTCCCTGACCTTGGCCTCGGCTTGCTGCAGGCGCAGCAACGACCCGCTACCGACCGCATCGAAGATCAGTGCCTCGACCTGTTCCAGGGGAATGATGAACTGCTTGACCGAGTAGGCCACATAGTCGTCCTTGGTGGTGAACTGGACCCTGAGCAGATCCTGCTTGAAGCGCGACATTTGCAGTTGCAGGTCACGCAGCGCCACGGCAGTCGTATCGACCCGGTCCAGCAGCACTCGCTGGGCCTGCAGCAAGGCCCGAGCCTGGTCGTCCAGTACGCTCAAAAACTGCCCCAGCACCGCAAGCGTCGGGGTATCGGCAAACGCACCCGATCCACGCAGCTCGGCGAGCAAGCCGGCCGCCTGCGTGACGCGGCGGCCATGCTCGGCGCCGAATTCGTCCAGGCTGACAGCCTGTTCGGCGGCCAGGGCATCGGCCAAATTCTGGGTCAGGCCCTGCAGCTCGCTGAAGAACCCCTGGCTGGTCTGCAATCGTGCGGAGCTCTGCGCGAGGCGCTCGGTGTTGCCCTGCAGGTCGACGATGGCGTCCAGGCTGCTGCCACCGAGCAGCGCCAGCAATAGGGACAGGGCGGCGATCAGCAGGTACAGCCGCGGCAGAAAGCCGCAACTCAGGGCGGCAAGCCTGGTGGAGAACGGCATGGATTTCTCCAGTCGTGGGTAGCGGGATAAGGGGAGCATCAGCCGCGTCCCGGGCACTCAGCGGCCGGCTACCGCGGGGGGAAGCGGCATCGCGAGCGTCCATAGCGGAGCGGTATCGGCGGCCTTGAGCAGGTTGCCGCACGGGTACGCCAGCGGTGTCAAGGCCAGGACCAGCCCGGCGCCGCGCAGGAATCGATTCATCGTCAAGCTCCATTGTTGTCGTTGTCGAGCGCTTCCGATTGCGAGGCCGTGGCGCCGCGATGAAATGCCGGGCGACCCCACCAGGGCCGATCGGCCATGCCAGATTGCCGCTCCTGGCGCGTGCGCCATACCTCCTCCGACACAATTTTCCGGGGCGTAGCGCGCCGGCGTAGATCGCGCTCGACTCTGCTCCACCCTGGCCCGGAGCGACTACGCCCCGCACCTCAGCCCTGAAATAAATCCGCCGGGATGATGTACCCCGTAACGCTCTCCATGACGATTGCTCCAGCCGTCATCCAGGCACTGGCGTCATCGCCCCACAGGGGCGGTCGAGCCACAGCAGATGCAGTCCCGGAGGAGTCCGGGCAAGGGTCAGCGACATGCTCTCCTGTGTAACCAGGCTGCGACCAAAGCCCGAAACGGCAATCCGCAAGTCTCCGGCAACCATGAATCCAAGAACAAAAAAGGTCCTACGATGAACAAGAACCAAGCTGCACAGCTGTTCCGGCCCAGCGCCCTGGTCGCCGCCATGCTGCTGGCGACCCCCGCCCTAGCCGTGGACTTCCACGGTTACCTGCGCTCAGGCATCGGCGCTACCGCCGGCGGCGGCGACCAAGCCTGCTTCCAGGCCAAAGGCGCGCCGGCCAAGTACCGTCTGGGCAACGAATGCGAGACTTACGCGGAGATCGGCCTGGGCCAGGAAGTCTGGAAGGAAGGCGAACAGAGCTTCTACGTCGACAGCATGATCGCCTACAAGTCGAACCAGGCTAACGACTGGGAAGCCACCGACAGCAAGAACCAGAACACCGACAACCCCTTCGAGAACGGCACCAGCTCGATCCGCCAGTTCAACGTACAGGGCAAGAACGTCCTCAGCATGCTGCCCGGCTCCACCCTGTGGGCCGGCAAGCGCTACTACCAGCGCCACGACGTACACATCAACGACTACTACTACTGGGATGTTTCCGGCCCGGGTGCCGGCATCGAGAACATCGACCTCGGCTTCGCCAAGGCCCACGTTGCCTGGATGCGCAACACCGACGGCACATGGGTGTACAACGGTGCCGGTACCGGCACCAACGTGGCCAACGACACCCTCGACCTGCGCCTGAACGACATCGACTTCAACACCGACGGCAAACTGGAATTCGGCTACGACTACGGCAAAGCCAACCTCACCGACGAGCAGGAGAAGGATCCGGGCTTCCGGGACCAGAAGGGCCACCTGATCACCGTCGAACACACTCAGGGCAACTGGTTCGGCGGCTACAACAAGCTGGCCCTGCAGTACGGCACCGACGGCATTATCGGCGGCAGCGGACGCAACACCACCGGCAACAGCGACGGCGACATGCAGCGCCTGGTCAACCAGGGCGTGGTCGGTCTGACCGACAACCTCGAAATGATGTACGTGCAGATATACGAGAACAAAGACTTCGACAACGACTCCGGACAGCAGTGGCTCTCCTTCGGCGTGCGCCCGGTGTACAAGTGGGACAACGTCATGAGCACCGCCCTGGAATTCGGTTACGACCGCGTCAACCCACAGGCCGATGGCGCCGACACCGTCGATCTGAAGAAGATCACCCTGGCCCAGCAATGGTCCGCCGGCCGCAGCTTCTGGGCGCGTCCGCAGATTCGTGTGTTCGCCACCTACGCCCTGTGGGACGGCGACAAGTACAACGCGGCCAGCGAGTCGGTCGAAGTCGGCGACGACAACGGACTGACCTTCGGCGTACAAGCCGAAGCCTGGTGGTAACTGCCTGACTGCCCGTTGCATCCGGGCAGGCTGCAGACGCAACGACGCCGCTCCAATGGTTTTGCCCCGGACCTGCAACAGGCCGGGGCCCTTTTTCCTGAGTCCGCGCCGCGCCACGCGCGCCATCGAGCGCGGCCCCCTCGTAAACAGGACTCGCAGGCATGCACACAATAAGAGGAACAACCATGCCGTACATCAAGACCACCGGTTTCGCCCTGCTCGGCTTACTGCTGGCAGGCTGCAGCCACGATGCCCTGCGCCGGGTCGACGCCCTGGCCCGGACGCCCGCCCCCATCGCCACCAGCCAGAGCTCGGCCCTGGCCGCACTGGCCGCCGCCCCGCTATGTTGCAACAGCCTCGGCGAACTGCCCTACACCCCGATAGGCCCCGACTTTTCCGCCAGCGTGCAGATCGATCGCCACGCCCCCGCCTTCGCGTTCGCCAGCGGCAAGAGCTTCTTCCGTGCCTTCGCCCTGCCGCTGAACAGCCGCTCCTTCGAGATTCGCCTATACAGCCAGGCCGGCGATACCGTCCTGGCGCCCAACGTCATGCTGCTCGACAGCCAGTTCCGCGTCACCCGCCTGCTCGGCGCCGACGACTTCGACTACGTAGCGGCCCAGGGTCTGAAGGGCGACAGCCTGGATGCCCGTCTGCGCGTCGATCGCCTGTACCTGGATAACCCCGGCAACGAGAGCTACCTGATCCTCTACACCAGCGACGCCCAGATGGCCGGCGCGACCGTCATGCAGCACCCGGCCAAGGCCTATGCCAAGGCTCGCGGCAACCAGACGCCGAACATTCCCGACCCGGTGGCCCAGCACGCGCCGGAAGGCATCATCAAGCTGGTGCTGATCGAGGATCAGGCCGGCGGCCAGTTGGCCAACAGCTATGTGCCGCCGCGCAGCATCGGCAAGGAGATGGGCAACAGCCTGCCCAGCGTGCCGGCCCCGGTCGTGCTCCCGGAAACCCAGGCCTACTATCGCCAGGCCATCGATGCCGCCCTGGCCAGCCAGGATCTGGAGCGCGCCCTGCGCCTGGCCGACGAGGCCGCCCGGGTTGGCGATGCCAGCGTCAAGGCCTACCTGCTCGAGCGCATCCAGATCAAATGATCCATTCCCTCCAGGGATGTTTTAGGGCGGCCGCGAGCCGCCCTCTTTTTTCAGCGCGATCTAACGGTCACCGAACTCTCGCCCTGCACCAACTCGCCTGTCGCTGCCGCGCCCTCCCTGCATCAGCCGCGACGCGTAACGCCTGCCGACAGCGCCGAACACAAAGTTGCCAGACAGTCACCACACCGCCAGACAGGAGGTGGCCCTCGTGGCCTGACCTCTACTTCGGCTGAGTACTGAAAATCTCGCACGAAATCCTATTACGACATCCAGGTGCTCAATACCCTGAAAGCCGCGCCGCCGAGCCTCTGATGCCCCTCACCTGTCCAACGCGGGCGAGTTCTCATCGCTCGGACGACCAATCGCCCAGCTCAACGCGTCAGGGCGCGCTGATGCCGCGCGCCGTCGCGGCCAGGTGAAACCAGGTTGGCGCATCCAGTTGCAGCGCCGCGCCGGCCAGGGCCTCCTCGACCCGCGCCCAGCGCAGGCTGCCGAGGATCGGCACGGGGCGGCCTGGCAGGCGCCGCACCCAGGCCAGGGCGACCTGGTTGGGCGTCGCCTGCAGCGCTTCGGCCACCTCCTCCAGGGCCTGCTGCAAGGCAGGCCCGAAGGCCCCTCCGGCCAGCGGAGACCAGGCCTGGACCTGCAGGCCATCGGCCTGCAGCGCCTGCAACCGGCCGTCCCAGGCCGGCTGCTGGGCCAGCAAGGACAGCTCGATCTGGTTGCAGCGCAGCGGCAGTACGCGGCCGAGCACCTGCCAGTGCAGCGGCTCGGCGTTGGACAGGCCGAGCCAGCCGACCTTGCCGCCCTCGACCAGCGCCTGCAGGGCGCGCACCACTTCATCGGTCTGCAGCAGCGGATCGGGGCGGTGCAGCAGGAAGCCATCCAGGCGTTCGACGCCCAGGCGCTTCAGGGAGGTCTCTACCGCCTCGGTCAGGTAACCGGCCGCGCTGTTGTAGTGCTTGACCCGCCAGCGCGAACTGTCCTGTGCCGCCAGCACGATGCCGGCCTTGCCGATCAACTGCAGTTGCTGACGCAGTTCGGGACGCAGGCGCAGGGCCGCGCCAAAGTGCGCCTCGCACTGGCCCAGGCCGTAGATATCGGCGTGGTCGAAGCCGTTCAGGCCCCGTTCCACGCAGCGCTCGACGAAGCCCAAGAGGGCTTGCGGATCGGCCAGTTCGGGATAGACGAGCAGGCGCATCATGCCGAGCAGCAGGGGCTGCTCGACCGGGAGCTGATTCATGGTCGGGTTTCCAGAGAAGGCTGGGGCGGCGGCCGCGCGCCCGGGTTGGTCATCGCCGGCGTGGCGGGCTCAGTCCAGCAGTTGCAGGGCCTCGGCGCTGGCTTGCTGGATGCGCGCCCAGTCGCCGTTGTTCACCCACTCGCTGTCGAACATCCAGCTGCCGCCGACGCACATCACATTGGGCAGCGCCATGTAGCCCTGCAGATTGTCCGGGTTGATGCCGCCGGTCGGGCAGAACCGCACGCCGCCGAACGGCCCGCCGAGAGCCTTGAGCGCCGCGGTGCCGCCGCATACCTCGGCCGGGAACAGCTTGAAGCGCCGGTAGCCGAGGCCGTAGCCGAGCATGATGTCCGAGGCGCTGCTGGTGCCCGGCAGCATGGGCACGGCGCTCTCCAGGCCGGCCTGCAGCAGCTCGGCGGTGGAGCCCGGGGTGACGATGAACTGGGCGCCGGCCTGCTCGGCCGCGGCGAGCATCGGCCGGTCGAGCACGGTGCCGGCGCCGACGCACAGTTCGGGGCGCTGCTCGCGCAGGCGGCGGATGGCGGTCAGGCCGTGGGCCGAGCGCAGGGTGATCTCCAGCACCGTGAGGCCGCCGGCGGCCAAGGCATCGGCCAGGGGCAGGATATCTTCTTCGCGGGCGATGGTGATCACCGGCATGATCCGCGCACGGGCGCAGATGCTGTCGAGCTGGGCGATCTTGTCGGCCATGCGCGCGGCCTGGCGGGTGTCGTTGTTGGTCATGTCGGCTGGTCCTTCGGCCCTAAGGGCACCAGTAGATTTCAAGAGGGGAACGGAGGAAGGCGCGGATCGGCATGCTGCTCGCATCGGCATGGCTCAGGGCCGCGCTCAGGGTGGCCAGCTTGGCCGGCCCCTGGATCGCCAGCAGCGGGCGGCGCGCCGCGGCCAGCAGCGGCAGGGTCAGGCTCAAGCGCTGGCGCGGCTCGCTCGGCGCCTGCATCGGCAGGCAACGGCGCGGACAATCGGTTTGCAGGGCCAGGTCCAGGTTCGGGCTGCCCGGGAACAGCGAGGCGGTATGGCCGTCGTCGCCCATGCCCAGCACCAGCACGTCGATCGGCGGCAGCTCGGCCAGCGCCTGCTCGGCCTTGAGGGCGGCCTGCTCGAGGCTGCCGGCGACCTGATAGAGGCCGAGCAAACGCGCCTCGGCGGCCGGCCCGCGGAGCAGGTGACGGCGCACCAGGCCCTCGTTACTGGTGGCGTGGTTGACCGGCACCCAGCGCTCGTCCGCCAGGCTGATCAGCACCTGCGCCCAGGGCAGCTCGTGCCGGGCCAGCTGCTCGAAGAAGGCGATGGGGCTGCGACCGCCGGACACCACCAGGGTCGCCCGTCCCTGGCTGGCGATGGCCGCGCGCAAGGCGGCCGCCACGTCGCCGGCCAGGGTCTCGGCGAGCTGCTGGGCATCGTTCAGGCTGCGCGCCACTACGCCAACCGGCAGATCCAACTTAGAGATCGCCATACCAGGACCTCCCGTCGCGGGTGATCAGCGCCACCGAGCCCATGGGGCCCCAGGTGCCGGCCGGATAGGGTTTGGGCGCGTCGCCGAGCTGTTGCCAACCGGCGATCAGCTGGTCGCACCACTGCCAGGCGTACTCGATCTCGTCCTTGCGCACGAACAGGTTCTGGTTGCCGCGCATCACCTCCAGCAGCAGGCGCTCGTAGGCATCGGGGATGCGCGCGCTGCGATAGGTGTCGGAGAAATTCAGCTGCAGCGGGCCGCTGCGCAGCTGCATGCCCTTGTCCAGGCCCTGGTCCTTGGTCATCACCTGCAGGGCGATGCCCTCGTCCGGCTGCAGGCGGATGATCAGCTTGTTGCCGATCAGCTGGCGCTGCTCCGGGGCGAAGATGTAGTGCGGCGGTTCCTTGAAGTGGATGACGATCTGCGACAGCTTCTGCGGCATGCGCTTGCCGGTACGCAGGTAGAACGGCACGCCGGCCCAGCGCCAGTTGCGGATATCGGCGCGCAGGGCGACGAAGGTCTCGGTGTCGCTCTGGGCGTTGGAGTTCTCCTCCTCCAGGTAGCCCGGAACGGCCTTGCCGTCGCTGCTGCCGGCCACGTACTGGCCGCGCACCACCTGGCGACTGAGCTGTTCGGCCTTGATCGGTTCCAGGGCCTTGAGCACCTTGACCTTCTCGTCGCGGATGCTGCTCGCCGACAGGTCGCTGGGCGGGTCCATGGCGATCAGGCAGAGCAGCTGCAGCAGGTGGTTCTGGATCATGTCGCGCAGCTGCCCGGCCTTGTCGAAGTAGCCCCAGCGCCCCTCGATGCCGACCTTCTCGGCCACGGTGATCTCCACATGGGAGATGAAGTTCTGGTTCCACTGGGTCTCGAACAGGCTGTTGGCGAAGCGCAGGGCGATCAGGTTCTGCACCGTCTCCTTGCCCAGGTAGTGGTCGATGCGATAGACCCGCGACTCGGGGAAGAACTGCGCCACCGCCTCGTTCACCGCCCGCGAGGACTCCAGGTCATGACCGATCGGCTTCTCCAGCACCACCCGGGTGCGCGCGGCCAGGCCGCTGCCGGCCAGGTTGGCGCAGATACCGCCGTAGACCGCGGCCGGGGTGGCGAAGTAGGCGATCAGCGACGGCGCGTCGCCGACCCGCTCGGCCAACACGGCGTAGTCGTCGGCCTCGAGGAAATCCATGCTCAGGTAGCTCAGGCGCGCCTGGAAGCGTTGCAACACCGCCGCATCGACCTCGCCCGCCGGCACGTGGCGGCGCAGGTGCTGCTCTATGTTATCCAGGTGCTGCTCGGCGTCGCCGCTTTCGCGGGCCAGGGCGAGGATGCGCGTATCGGCGTGCAGCAGGCCTGCACGGTCGAGCTGATAGAGGGCCGGGAACAGCTTGCGCAAGGCCAGGTCGCCCAGCGCGCCGAACAGGGCGATGCTGCAGGAGTCAACGGTTATGGATGGCATAATGTTTGTTCTTCTATCAAGATGCACTAGAAATACCCGGTATCCGGCATTTTTACAAGGCTAAATGTAGTAATAAAAACAACATTTTTCGTAAAGACACATTCCTATGGTCGCGAGTCGACCCCATCAGTACGATAGGCCGGCACTTTCATCGCCCGCCTGAGGAAAAGAAATGGATCGCGTGCGAAATCTCCTGGAGCAGATCCAGAGCCGCCTCGACAGCCTGAACAAGGCCGAGCGCAAGGTGGCCGAGGTGATACTGCACAACCCGCAGCAGGCCACCCGCTTCAGCATCGCCGCCCTGGCCCAGGCGGCCCAGGTCAGCGAGCCCACGGTCAACCGCTTCTGCCGCTCCTTCGACGTCAACGGCTACCCGGAGCTGAAGATGCAGCTGGCCCAGAGCCTGGCCAGCGGCGCCGCCTACGTCAGCCGCGCCGTGGAGGCCGACGACGGCCCCGAGGCCTACACCCGCAAGATCTTCGGCAGCGCCATCACCTCGCTGGATGCCGCCTGCCAGGCGCTCGACCCGCAGATGATCAGCCGCGCCGTCGACCTGCTGATCCAGGCCCGGCAGATCCACTTCTTCGGCCTCGGCGCCTCGGCTCCGGTGGCCCTGGACGCCCAGCACAAGTTCTTCCGCTTCAACCTGGCCGTGTCGGCCCATGCCGACGTGCTGATGCAGCGCATGCTGGCCTCGGTAGCCCACACCGGCGACCTGTTCGTGATCATCTCCTACACCGGGCGCACCCGCGAGCTGGTGGAGGTGGCACGCCTGGCCCGGGAGAACGGCGCCTCGGTACTCGGCCTGACCGCCGCCGGCTCGCCGCTGGCCAAGGCCAGCACCCTGAGCCTGGACATCCCCCTGCCGGAGGACACCGACATCTACATGCCGATGACCTCGCGGATCATCCAGCTGACCGTGCTCGACGTGCTGGCCACCGGCATGACCCTGCGCCGCGGCGTGGACTTCCAGCCGCACCTGCGCAAGATCAAGGAGAGCCTCAACGCCAGCCGCTACCCCAGCGACGAGGAGCCCAGCTAGGTTCAGAAGATGTAGTCGGTGGTCAGGAAGCTCGACTCGCGCTTGCGGATGATCTCGCTGACCAGCGCCTTGTTGCTCTCCTGGAACTTGGTCGCCACCAGGGTGCGGATGGAGAACACGCGCAACGCGTCATGCACCGACAGGGTCCCCTCGGCCGAGTTCTTGCGCCCGTTGAACGGGTAGCTGTCTGGGCCGCGCTGGCACTGGGCATTGAGATTGATGCGCCCGACCTGGTTGGCGAAGGCATCGATCAGGCGGCCGACCTGGGCCGAGTCGCTGCCGAAGATGCTCAGCTGCTGGCCGAAGTCCGACTCCAGCACGTAGTCGATCACCGTCTGCAGGTCGCGATAGGGCACCACCGGCACCAGCGGGCCGAACTGCTCCTCCTGGTAGACCCGCATGTCCGCGCCGACCGGGTAGAGCACGGCCGGGTAGAAGAACGAGCCGCGCGACTCGCCACCACCGGGATTGACCACCCGCGCGCCCTTGGCCAGGGCGTCGGCCACCAGGGCGTCGAGGTACTCGACCTTGCCCTCCTCCGGCAACGGCGTCAGGGCCACGCCCGGCTCCCAGGGCATGCCCGGCTTGAGCGCGGCGAGCTTGCTGTTGAACTTGTCGAGAAAGCTGCCGACCACATCCTCGTGGACGAAGAGGATCTTCAGTGCGGTGCAACGCTGGCCGTTGAACGACAGCGCACCGGTCAGCGCCTCGCTCACCGCGTTGTCCAGGTCGACCTCGGGCAACACGATGCCCGGATTCTTCGCGTCCAGACCCAGGGCCGCGCGCAGGCGGTGGGGCCGCGGGTGCAGTTTCTTCAGCGCGCTGGCGCCCTTGTGGGTGCCGATGAAGGCGAATACGTCGATCTTGCCGCTGGCCATCAGCGCGCTGACCGCCTCGCGGCCGCCGCTGTAGATGACGTTGATCACCCCGGCCGGGAAGCTGTCGCGAAACGCCTCGAGCAGCGGGCGGATCAGTAGTACGCCAAACTTGGCCGGTTTGAACACCACGGTGTTGCCCATGATCAGCGCCGGGATCAGGGTGGTGAAGGTCTCGTTCAGCGGGTAGTTGTAGGGTCCCATGCACAGGGTCACGCCCAGCGGCACGCGACGGATCTGGCCGAGGCAGTCCTGCTCCAGCTCGAAGCGGCTGGAGCGACGATCCAGCTCCTTGAGCGCGGCTATGGTGTCGACTATGTAGTCGCAGGTGCGGTCGAACTCCTTCTCCGAGTCCTTGAGGTTCTTGCCGATCTCCCACATCAGCAGCCGGATCACCGCCTCGCGCTGCGCGCGCATGCGCCCCAGGAAGGCCTCGACATGCTGGATGCGCTCGGCCACACGCATGGTCGGCCAGGCGCCCTGGCCGTTGGCGTAGGCGCGCACCGCCGCATCGAGGGCCTGCAGCGCCGCCTCGGCGTCGAGCTCCGGGGTGCTGCCGAGGATCACCTGTCGCTCGCCCTCCTCGACCTTGAGGAACACCGGACTGCGCACCGGTGCCAGCGCCCCTTCCCAGGTACGCAACTGGCCGTCGACCAGGTAGTCGCGCTGCTCGATGGGTTCACCCGGGCGATAGGCCTCGGGAATCTCAGCCAGCGTCGGAAACAGGCTGTCGAGACGGTTGGCGATGGTCATGGCGTTAGCTCCTCTGAGGGAAGATCGAAGCGCTGCTATAGGCCGCGCGGCCCTGCAGCGCCGTTTCGATGCGCAGCAGCTGGTTGTATTTGCCGACCCGGTCGGAGCGGCACAGCGAGCCGGTCTTGATCTGCCCGGCGCAGGTCGCCACCGCCAGGTCGGCGATGCTGGTGTCCTCGGTCTCGCCGGAGCGGTGCGAGATCACCGCGCTGTAGCCCGCGTCCTGGGCCATGCGGATTGCGTCGAAGGTTTCGCTGAGACTGCCGATCTGGTTGAACTTGATCAGGATCGAGTTGCCGATGCCGCGCTCGATGCCTTCACGGAGGATCTTGCTGTTGGTGACGAACAGGTCGTCGCCGACCAACTGCACCTGCCGGCCCAGCTGCTCGGTCAGGCAGGCCCAGCCGTCCCAGTCGCCCTCGTCCATGCCGTCCTCGATCGAGGCGATCGGGTAGCGCTGGCACAAGCCGGCCAGGTAATCGGCGAAACCGGCGGAGTCGAAGCTCTTGCCCTCGCCGGCCAGCACATAGCGGCCGTCGCGGTAGAACTCGGAGGCGGCGCAGTCCAGCGCCAGGCTGATGTCCTTGCCCAGCTCGTAGCCGGCGCGGCGCACCGCCTCGGCGATGACCACCAGCGCCTCCTCGTTGGACGCCAGCGACGGGGCGAAACCACCCTCGTCGCCCACCGCCGTACTCAGGCCGCGCTCGCCAAGCACCCGCTTGAGCGTATGGAACACCTCGGCACCCATGCGCAGCGCCTCGGCGAAGGAAGCGGCGCCGATCGGCTGGATCATGAATTCCTGGATGTCGACGTTGTTGTCGGCGTGCTCGCCGCCATTGATGATGTTCATCATCGGCACCGGCAGGCTGAAGCGGCCCGGCTGGCCATAGAGCGCCGCCAGGTGCTCGTACAGCGGCAGCTGTAGCGCCGCCGCGGCCGCCTTGGCGCTGGCCAGCGAGACCGCGAGAATGGCGTTGGCGCCCAGCTCGCTTTTGCTCTCGCTGCCGTCGAGGGCGATCATCGCCGCATCCAGGTTGCGCTGGTCCAGGGCATCCAGGCCCAGCACCCGGGCGCGGATCGGCCCATTGACGTTGGCCACGGCGCTCAGCACGCCCTTGCCCAGGTAACGCTCGCCGCCGTCGCGCAGCTCCAGCGCCTCGCGGCTGCCAGTGGAGGCGCCGGACGGCACGCTGGCCACGCCCACCGCCCCACCGGTCAGGGTGACCACCGCCTCGACGGTCGGATTGCCACGCGAGTCGAGGATTTCGCGGGCCACCACCTGCTGGATCAGAGTCGTGTCAGTCATTGCGCTCGGCACCTTGGGCATGGGGCAGGGTCTGGCGGCACGGGGCGAGCGGCTCGAGCAGCTCGCGCTGCTCGGCGTAGGTCTCGCGGAAATCGAAGTCGCGCGGCCATCGATCATCGGACGCCGGGATGACCGTCGTGCGCTCGTTGTGGGTACTGGATCGGTTCACAGTCAGCTCCTCGATTAGCAGATGCGGTCGCCCACGCGGATCACCCGCAGGCAGTTGGTGCCGCCCTGGGCATTGGCGTGGTCGCCGCGGGAAATCAGCACGTGATCGCCCTCGGCCACCACCCCGCGGCGCAGCAGCTCGTCGACCGCCCGGCCGTTGACCTCGGCGATCGGGTAGCTGTCGCTGTCGAACGGGATGGTCTGCACCCCGCGAAACAGGGCGACCCGGCTCTGGGTCCGCGGGTTGCGGGAAAAGGCGTAGATCGGCAGGTGCGAGCGGATACGCGACATCAGCCGCGGCGTGTCGCCGCTCTCGGTCATGCAGATGATCGCCTTGACCCCGTGCAGGTGGTTGGCCGCGTACATGGCGGCCATGGCAATCGACTCGTCGATCTTGTGGAACTGCTCGTCCATGCGGTGCTTGGAGCGATGCGCCAGCGGGTGCTTCTCCGCCCCGACTATGACCCGGCGCATGGCCTCGACGGTCTCCACCGGGTAGGCGCCGGCCGCGGTCTCGGCCGAGAGCATCACCGCGTCGGTGCCGTCGAGCACGGCATTGGCCACGTCGAACACCTCGGCACGGGTCGGCATGGACTGGCTGATCATCGACTCCATCATCTGGGTCGCGGTGATCACCACCCGGTTGAGGGTGCGCGCGCGCTCGATGATCATCTTCTGCACCGCCACCAGTTCGGCGTCGCCGATCTCCACGCCGAGGTCGCCGCGGGCCACCATCACCCCATCGGAGGTCTCGATGATGGCGTCGAGCACACCCAGGTCATTGACCGTTTCGGCGCGCTCGATCTTGGCGATCAGCCCGGCCTCGCCGCCGGCTTCGCGCAGCAGCCGGCGCGCCAGCTGAATGTCGGCGGCATCGCGGGGGAAGGACACCGCCAGGTAGTCGACCTGCATCTCGGCCGCGGTACGGATATCGAGGCGATCCTTGTCGGTCAGGGCCGCCGCCGACAGGCCGCCACCCTTGCGGTTGATGCCCTTGTTGTTGGACAGCGGGCCACCGACCAGCACCTGGCAGATCAGCTTGCTGCCCTCGACCCTCAGGACCTTGAGTTCTATGCGCCCGTCGTCCAGCAACAGGATGTCGTCCGGGCGGCTGTCGCTGATCAGCGCCTCGTAGTCGATGCCGACGGCATTCTCGTCGCCGGCATTCTTGTCCAGGCCGGCATCGAGGATGAAGGTCTGGCCGCGCTCCAGCTGCACCTTGCCGGCGGCGAAGCGAGCGATGCGGATCTTCGGCCCCTGCAGGTCGGCCAGCACGGCGACGAAGCGGCCGTGCTTGCGCGCCATCTCGCGCACCAGCGCGGCCCGGGCGATGTGCTCGCCGGCAGCGCCGTGGGAGAAGTTCAGGCGCACCACGTCCACCCCCGCCTGGACCAGCGCCTCGATCGCCGCGGGGCTCTCGGTGGCCGGGCCCAGGGTAGCCACGATCTTGGTTCTTTGGCGCATGGTTCAGGCTCCTCAACGATGGTTAGGACGGGGGTCAGCAACGGCACCGGCGACGCCCCGCGAGTACGACAGGCAATGCACAAGGGGCATTGCTGAACGGGCCAGACGGCGAATATGTGGTTGCATTACAAAACAAGGCTATTGTTAGCCGACGCAAACGCAACAATCAAGAATAAATGTTGTTATATAACTACATTATTTCGAAGGCATTCGATTCATGGCGCGGTGCGAGATCGGCGCAGCCGAAGCGGCAGCGTGTTGGTCAGCGACGACGGAGTGGAATGTGAGCGGCACACGCCCGCGAGGCAGCACCCCTGGCGGCGGGGCGCGATGTTCCCAGGTCGGCTCAGACCAGCTCGGCGTGCAGGCTCAGCAGCGCCTCGTCACCCGGCGCCAGGGACAGGCTGTCGGGACCGCAGCTGGCGGCCTCGACGCAGATGAAACCCTGGGCCTCGTGCCAGCCGACATCGGTCAGCGGTCGACTGCCCGGGTGCCAGACCACGCTGTTGGCGGCGCCGCTGGTATCGATCGCCAGGCGCCGCTGCCAGGCGAGATCCTGCAGCTGCAGTGGGCCGCCGCGGCGGAAGATTCGGTGACAGCCCTCCTCGACCCGCAGCTCGCCCCGCTGCCGGCACTCCGAACGTGCCAGCAAATCGTGGCCGGACGCCCCCTCCAGACCGAGCAAGGCCACCCGCGTTACGTCGCTGACCTGCCAGTAGGCGTGCAAGGCATGGCTGAGCTGGCAGGTGTGAGTGTCCTGATGGCGGGTGCGCAGGCACAGGCGCATGCCCGTGCCCAGCTCGACTTCCAGGGTCACCTGCCAGTCGCACAACGCCAGTTGCCAGGTCAGGCGCATGCCCTGCTCGTCCGCCTCGCTGGCGAGCAGCTGCCAGTCGCTCAGGCGTGCCCAGCCATGGGACGGCCAGCCTGGTTCGGTCGGATGGCGGCCGAACCAGGGCCAGCATACCGGCACGCCACCGCGGATCGCGCCGCCTCTGGGCCAGTGGCTGGCACACCAGAGCCAGGGCCGCTGGCCGCGCGGCCGGAAGTGCAGCAGCTGACCACCCTGGCGACTGAAGGCTGCCTGGAAGCGGGGATGCTCGATCAGCAGCAGCTCGTAGCCCTGATGGGTCACCCAGCGCTGCGGCTCGCCCTTACCCGCCATAAACAAGTCGTCCAGGGGATGCCCGGCCGCCCTCGTTGGCTGCGCTAGCGAAACCCTCGACTGCCGGCTCGCGGGCCCAACTGGCAACGTCGGCGTCACCACTAGAACTCGACCTGTACGCCGAAGTTGGAGCCATGCTGCGCCACGCCGAATGCGCCGCTGTCGGACAACGCCGAGCCGGCGGCCACCTGACTGGCGGCGCCCTGCGCCACCTGGTTCCGACTGGCGTAGCTGCTCAACTCCAGTGCCTGAACCCGGGGTAACGCCTGGGTCAGGGCCGGCAGGTAAGGGCCGCCGTATGCGCCGCCGGGCACTAGCAAGGAAAATGGGTTGAGACGGCTCTGCATGGTTGCTCCTGTTTGTTTTTATTGTGTGAAGTACTGCGGATAGCCACCGCAGCACCGGGCTCTTGTGAAACCTTCAAGCGCACGCCCCTGCCGAGCGAGGAATAGCTCGGCGATGAGCCCCAATGAAGACTTGAGAGGGACGGTGCCGCCCCTTGCGCCAGTCCGAGCGGCGCCCTGTCAGCCACGATGACGACCACGGAAGAAGTCGATCAGACCCTGGGTCGAGGCGTCCTCAGCTGCGCCCTGCTCGCTACCGACCAGGCGCGAGTAGACGTTCCTGCCCAGCTCCTTGCCCAGTTCCACGCCCCACTGATCGAAGGCGTTGATGCCCCAGATCGCGCTCTGGGCGAACACCTTGTGCTCGTACAGGGCGACCAGGGCGCCGAGGCGCCGTGGACTGACCCGTTCCAGCACCAGGGTGTTGCTCGGCCGGTTGCCGGGAATCACCTTGTGCGGCGCCAGGCGCCGCACCTCGTCCTCGTCCAGGCCCTGGGCGCGCAGTTCCGCCTCGGCCTCCTCCAGGGTCTTGCCGCGCATCAGCGCCTGGCTCTGCGACAGGCAGTTGGCATAGAGCCACTGGTGGTGGTCGGCCACCGGGTTGTAGCTGACCACCGGCACGATGAAGTCGGCCGGGATCAACAGGGCGCCCTGGTGCAGCAGCTGGTGATAGGCATGCTGGCCGTTGCAGCCGACCCCGCCCCAGATCACCGGCCCGGTGGCGCAGGGCGCCGGAGCGCCGTCCTGCAGCACGCGCTTGCCGTTGGACTCCATGTCCAGCTGCTGCAGGTGCTTGGTGATGTTGCGCAGGTAGTGGTCGTAGGGCAGGATCGCCTGGGTCTGGGCGCCCCAGAAGTTGCCGTACCAGATCCCCAGCAGGGCCAGCAGCACCGGCATGTTCTGCTCGAAGGGGGCTTCCCGGAAGTGCTGGTCCATGCTGTAGGCGCCGGACAGCAGTTCCTTGAAGTTGGACATGCCGATGGACATGGCGATCGGCAGACCGATGGCCGACCACAGCGAGTAGCGCCCGCCGACCCAGTCCCACATCGGCAGGATGTTCTCCTCGCGGATGCCGAAGGCCACCGCCGCCGGCACATTGCTCGACACGGCGATGAAGTGACGATGCAGCTCTCCCTCGGTGCCACCCTGGGCCAGGTACCAGCCGCGCGCGGCCTGGGCGTTCTTCAGGGTCTCCAGGGTGCTGAAGGTCTTCGAGGAGATGATGAACAGGGTGGTCTCGGCCCGCAGCCTGGCCGCCAGCTCATGGAAGGAGCTGCCGTCGATATTGGCCAGGTAGTGGCAGCGCACGCCGCGCTGGGCGAAGGGCAGCAGCGCCTCGGAGACCAGCTGCGGGCCGAGGAAGGAGCCGCCGATGCCGATGTTGACCACGTCGGTGATCGGCTTCTCGCTGTAGCCGCGCCACAGGCCGTCATGCACCTTGCCGACCAGCTCGGTCATCTGCAGCAGCACCCGGTGCACCTCGGGCATCACGTCGACGCCGTCGACCCGCACCTGGTCGCCGATCGGCCGGCGCAGGGCGGTGTGCAGGGCCGGGCGGCCCTCCGAGGCGTTGAGCCGTTCGCCATCGAACAGCGCGTCGATGGCCTGCCGCAGCCCGCACTCTTCGGCCAGGCGCACCAGCAGGTCGCGGGTTTCGCGGGTGATCAGGTTCTTCGAGTAGTCGAGGAACAGCCCACAGCTGCTCAGGGAAAACTCGGCGAAACGCCGAGGATCTTCGACGAATGCCTCGCGCAGGCTGAACTCGGCGAAGCACTCGCGGTGCGCGGCCAGGCCCTGCCAGGCGGGCAACCGAGTGACATCGTGGGATGGCTGAGGGTGCGGCATAACGGCTCCTGCGAATAGGGGGTGGAAAGTGCACGACGTCTGCGTGCGCTTCAGCGTGTTTGCAGCTCATGGGCGTAGGGCAGATCCGGCCCGACCCGCGAGCAGGTCACCGCGGCGGCGCGCACGGCGTAGTCGAGCAGCGCCTCGATATGCGTGCGCGACAGCGCGGCCAGAGCGGCGGGACTGTCCAGGCCGTGGCGGGCCAGGTAGGCCAGCAGAGCGGCCTGGAAGGTGTCGCCGGCGCCGACGGTGTCGCGGGTGACCACCGCTTGCGCAGGCACCGACCAATGGCCGTGCCGGCGACTGAAGACGCTGGCGCCGTCGCTGCCGTGGGTGAGGAACAGCAGCTGGCAGCGCTGGCCGAGCCAGCGCTCGATCACCGCCTCGGGCTTGAGCCCCGGGTACAGCAGCGCCAGATCTTCCTCGCTGACCTTGATCAGGTGGGCCTGGGCGGCGAAGGCCTCGATGCGCTGCTGCCAGATCTCAACCCGCGGCTCGACCCCGAGACGCACATTGGGGTCGAGGCTGATCAGGCGTTGATCGCCCTCGCGCCGCACCAGTTCGAACAGGGTATCGGCGATGGGCGTCACCACCAGGGAGTAGGAACCGAGGTGAATGCCGCGCACCCGCGCATCGAGGTGCGGCAGGTGCTCGAGGCCCAGCATGCGGTCGGCGCAGCCCTCGCCGCGGAAGCTGTAGTGCGGTACGCCCCGGGCGTCGACCGCGACCATCGCCAGGGTGGTGGGCGCGTCGCTGAATACCAGGTAGTCGCCGCTCACCCCCTCATCGTGCAACACCCGGCGCAGCCGGTCGCCGAGAAAATCCGTGGAAAAACCGGCGAACAGCGCCGACTCGGCGGCCAGACGGCGCAGGCCGACGGCCACGTTGAACGGCGATCCGCCGGCAATCGCCTTGAGTTCCAGCTCGCTGCTGCGCCCGCTGCAATGCTGGCCAAAGACATCGAACAAGGCTTCGCCACATACCAGATACATAAACGCCTCCGCGATAGACATAAGGGTGCATCGACACGCCTCGACGGGCGAGGCGTGCACGGACGCCGCTTAGAACCAGGTTTCCATCTGCACACCGAACTGCCAGACGCCCCCTGCCCCGAAGCCGTCCTGGCCGAAGGCATCGCTGCCGCTGTAGTCATCCAGCTCCTTGGACCAGTCCATCAGGCTGGCGAACACGCGCAACTCGGGTCGGGTGAAGAATCCGCCCATGTCCGGCTTGAAGGTCGGCGCCACGGTCAGCTTCCAGAAATCGCCGTCGACCGCGTTGCGCTGCTGGTAGCCCATGGGGTCGAGGTCCATGGTTTGCCAGCTCATTTCATAGACCATCTCGAAGTTGCTGGTGATTTCCTTGGCCAGGCGCAGGTTGAGGGTCAGCCAGCGGTAGTCGTCGCCACCGACGTATCTGTCCTGGCTCTGCTCGGCCAGCAGACTGGGGGCGATCCGCCAGCCACGGGCCAGGGGGGTCTGGCCGTAGAGCGCCAGGCGCAGGGCCTGGGCGTCGTCGAGCAGCTCACCGTCCGAGCCGAGATTCTTGACCTCTGCACCCAGGCCCTGGCCGTACAGCAGCGCCGTCTTGAAGAAGCCCTCGCGACCGAAGAAGCCTTTCTGGTGATGGGCGACCATGCTGTGCACACCGGAGTCGGCGGGGGTCAACCCGGCGGCGTTCCTGCGCGTATCGTTCTGGTTCGAACCGATGGCGTTGAACATCCACTGCCAGCGGCCGTCGTCGAAGAACTGGTTGGAGGTGAGGATGTAGCTTTCCACGTCGGCGTTGCCGCCCTGGGCGCTGAAGTCGCCGTAGTCGCGGCCCATCAGGGAGAAGTTGGAGCGCCAGCCCTCGCCGAACTGCAGGTCGTAGACGCCGCCGCCGGTGCCGGCCAGGTAGACCACGTCGGAATCCAGCCAGTGGATGTCGAAGGTATCGCGGTCATAGCGCTTGCCGGCCCACAGGGTGGCATTCTCCAGCACCGGGTTGCCCTTGAACGCCGCGATATGGTCGAGGGCGGCATAGGCCTGGCGCACGTTCAGCGTGCTCTCCTCGGCCGTCCAGTCGTTGGAGGTTTCCACCCCGTCGGCGATCGACACGGTGAATTTGGAACGGGTGCCGTTCTCGGCATGCAGCTCTTTCGACAGGTCGATACGCATATAGGTGTCGTCTTCGTTGCCCAGCCGGCCGACCGCGCCGCCGACCGAGCCGGCCGGCGTGACGTAGGGGCCGCCACGCCCGCCACCCAGGCTGTCGTCGATCAGCAGCCCGGAGCGGGCATAGCCATTGAAACTGAAGCCATTGGTGAGCTTGCTGGGGTTCTTGGTCTCGCTGCGGCCCAGCTTTTCCAGGGCGGCCTGACGCGCTTCGACGTCTGCCAGGCGGGCGGCCAGCACGGGCGCGCTCGCCTCCGGCTGCGGTCCGCTCGCCTGGATGGCAGGGTCGGACCGCTTGAGCCGGGCCAGTTCCGCGGCGGTCTGGCGGGCCTGCTGCTCGGCGGCGGCGGCACGCGATTCGGCGGCGGCGGCGCGGGCCTCCAGCGCGGCCATGCGCTGCTCCAGAGTCAGCGGCGTCGCCGCCTGCGCCAAGGGGGCCAGCGCCAGGGAGCCGAGCAGAGCCGGCAGTAACCAGAGGGGTGCATGCTGCATGGGTTGCCTCTTTATTGTTGTAGTGGAGTGCGCGCCAGCGCTTTCGGCCGCCTGCCCGGTAATTCAGGGCCAATGGAAAATGGGCTGTACTTCTCGTGACGCACTGCTATATTAGCGATGTTAACGTTATCTTCAACAAAAATAACAAGCGAGGCCCCCATGAAACCCTTCAGCTCTTTACTCCCGGCCGCCGTGCTGGCCGTCGCCGCCGGGCTGCCTGCCCTCGCCGCCGCCGAAAAGCTGACCATCTCCTGCGGCGCCGTAGGCGCCGAGCTGCAGCTGTGTCGGGAAGGCGTCGAAGCCTGGTCGAAACAGACCGGCCACAGCGTCGAGGTGGTATCGACCCCCAACTCGGCAACCGAGCGCCTGTCCTTCTACCAGCAGATCCTCAGCGCCCAGTCGTCCGATATCGACATCATCCAGATCGACGTGGTCTGGCCCGGCATGCTGGCCAACCACCTGCTGGACCTGAACGAGGTGCTGCCGACCGCGTCCACCCAGGGCTACTTCCAGGCCCAGCTGGACAATGCCACCGTCGCCGGCCGCCTGGTGACCCTGCCGTGGTTCACCGACTCGGGCCTGCTCTACTACCGCAAGGACCTGCTGGAGCAGTACGGCAAGCCGGTGCCCCAGACCTGGGACGAGCTGACCGCCACGGCCAAGGCGATCCAGCAGGCCGAGCGCGACGCCGGCAACGCAAACATGTGGGGCTACGTGTTCCAGGGCCGTGCCTACGAAGGCCTGACCTGCAACGCCCTGGAGTGGATCGGCAGCCACCCGGGCGGCGCGCTGATCGATCCCCAGGGCCAGATCGCGGTGGACAGCCCGGCCACACGCCAGGCCCTGAGCCTGGCGAAGAGCTGGGTTGGCGACATCTCACCGCGCGGCGTGCTCAATTACACCGAGGAAGAGGGCCGCGGAGTCTTCCAGTCCGGTAACGCGGTGTTCATGCGCAACTGGCCCTACGTCTGGGCGCTGGCGCAGAGCGCCGATAGCGCGGTCAAGGACAAGGTGGCGATCGCGCCACTGCCCAAGGGCGGCCCGGACGGCAAGCACGCCTCGACCCTCGGCGGCTGGGGTCTGTCGATCTCGCGCTACAGCGCCCAGCCCAAGCTGGCCGGCGAGCTGGTGGCCTACCTGACCAGCGCCCGGGAGCAGAAACACCGCGCCCTGGTCAGCGCCTACAACCCGGTCATCGAGTCGCTCTACCAGGACCCCGAACTGCTGGCGGCGATGCCCTACTACAGCGATCTGCACGCCATCCTCAGCGACGGGGTGATGCGCCCCGCCTCCATCACCGGCGATCGCTACCCGCGGGTTTCCAACGCCCTGTTCGACCGGGTCCACGGCGTGCTGGCCGGCGAAACGCCGGTGGACCAGGCGGTGAGCGAACTGCACGGTGAACTCAAGCGCATCAAGCGCCGCAGCTGGTAAACCGCCGAGGACTCGACATGACGACCACTCTCACCCAAGCGCAGGAAATCGCCGACGCGGCCATCGCGCCCCGCCCGACTCCGGTCGAGCGCCGCCGCGTGCGCGCCGCCTGGCTGTTCCTCGCGCCCATGCTGCTGTGCCTGTTGCTGGTGGCCGCCTGGCCGTTGCTACGCACCTTCTGGTTCAGCCTGACCGATGCCAGTCTCAGCAACACCGGCGCCGGCAACTTCGTCGGCCTGAGCAATTACCTGTTTCACGATGGCAGCGAATGGTCCGGCATCCTGGTCGACCCGCAGTGGTGGAATGCCGTGCGCAACACCCTGTACTTCTCGGCGGTGTCGGTCGGCCTGGAGGTGGTGCTCGGCCTGGCGGTGGCGCTGCTGCTCAACGTCAGGTTCGCCGGGCGCACCCTGGTGCGCGCCATGATCCTGATTCCCTGGGCGATTCCGACCATCGTCTCGGCGAAGATCTGGTCGTGGATGCTCAACGACCAGTTCGGCATCCTCAACCACCTGATGCTGGGCCTCGGCCTGATCGACGCCCCCTTGGCCTGGACGGCCGACGCCGAACTGTCGATGTGGGCGGTGATAGTGGTGGACGTGTGGAAGACCCTGCCGTTCGTCGCCCTGCTGATGCTCGCCGCCCTGCAGATGCTGCCGGCCGATTGCTACGAGGCGGCGCGGGTCGACGGCATCCACCCGCTGAAGGTGTTCTGGCGGGTGACCCTGCCGCTGCTGATGCCGGCGCTGCTGGTAGCGACCATCTTCCGCGTGCTCGACTCGCTGCGGGTGTTCGATGTCATCTACGTGCTGACCTCCAACTCCTCCAGCACCATGAGCATGTCGGTGTTCGCCCGCCAGCAATTGGTGGAATTCCAGGACGTCGGCTACGGCAGCGCCGCCTCCACCCTGCTGTTCCTCATCGTGGCGGCGATCGCCACGCTCTATCTCTACCTTGGCCGCCGCCAACTGGAGGTGCGCTGATGCCCGTCCGTCTACTCAAGAAGGCGTTGTGGCGCCTGGGCTTCTGGAGCCTGATCGGGGTCCTGCTGGTGTATGCGGTGTTCCCCTTCTACTACGCCGTGCTGACCTCGCTGAAACCCTCCAGCAGCCTGTTCCAGGTCAGCTACTGGATCGACACGCTGGACTTCGCCAACTACGCCGCGGTGCTGGAGCAGCCCTCCTTCCTGCAGGCCATCGGCAACTCGCTGATCGTTTCGGTCTGCGTGGTGGCGGTGGCGCTGATTCTCAGCCTGACCGCCGCCTATGCCCTGGGCCGGGTCAGGTTCCGCGGACGCGGCACGGTGCTGATGCTGGTGCTCGGGGTGTCGATGTTCCCGCAGGTGGCGGTGCTCTCCGGGCTGTTCGAGGTGATCCGCGCCCTGGGCCTGTACAACTCCGCCTGGGCGCTGATCCTCAGCTACACCATCTTCACCCTGCCGTTCACCGTGTGGGTGCTCACCACCTTCATGGGCCAACTGCCGGGCGAGCTGGAGGAGGCAGCCATCATGGACGGCGCCTCGCCCTGGGTGGCGCTGACCCGGGTGCTGCTGCCGCTGCTGTGGCCGGCCCTGGTGACCACCGGCCTGCTGGCCTTCATCGCCGCCTGGAACGAATTCCTCTTCGCCCTGACCTTCACCCTGACCGACGCCCAGCGCACGGTGCCGGTGGCCATCGCCCTGATCTCCGGGGGCAGCCAGCACGAGCTGCCCTGGGGCCTGCTGATGGCGGCCTCGGTGATGGTCACCGTGCCCCTGGTGATTCTGGTGCTGGTGTTCCAGCGCCGCATCGTCTCCGGCCTCACCGCCGGCGCGCTCAAGGGTTGATGCCCCGACAAGAACAAGGAACAGCCTCATGACCAAGTTGAAACTCGACAATGTGAAGAAACACCTGGGCGGCATCCAGATCCTGCGCGACATCAGCCTGGAGATCGCCAGCGGCGAGTTCGTCGTCTTCGTCGGCCCCTCGGGCTGCGGCAAGTCGACCCTGCTGCGGGTGATCGCCGGGCTGGAGTCGATCTGCAGCGGCGAGCTGCTGATCGACGGCCGCCGGGTCAATGACCTGGAGCCCCGCGAGCGCGGCGTCGGCATGGTCTTCCAGTCCTACGCCCTGTACCCGCACATGAGCGTCTACGACAACATCGGCTTCGGCCTGAAGCTGGCCAAGACCGACAAGCACAGCCTGCGCGAGCGGGTGTTGGCCACCGCACGCATGCTGCAGCTGGACAAGCTGTTGCAGCGCAAGCCCAAGGAGCTTTCCGGCGGCCAGCGCCAGCGCGTGGCCATGGGCCGGGCCATGGCCCGTGAGCCGGACATCCTGCTGTTCGACGAGCCGCTGTCCAACCTCGATGCCGCCTTGCGCGTGCAGATGCGCAACGAGATCGCCCGGCTGCACGGCCGCCTGGGCACCACCATGATCTACGTCACCCACGACCAGGTGGAGGCCATGACCCTGGCCGACAAGATCGTCGTGCTCAACGCCGGCCGGGTCGAGCAGGTCGGCTCGCCGCGGGAGCTCTATGAGCGGCCGAACAGCCAGTTCGTCGCCGGCTTCCTCGGTTCGCCGCGGATGAACTTCCTGCCGGTGCGCCTGCTCGTGCCGGGCGCCACCAGCCAGGTCGAAGTGCCCGCTCTGGGCCGCCTGAGCGCCCTGCCCTTCGACAGCTCGACGCTGGCCGCCGACAGCCCGCTGACCCTGGGAATGCGCCCGGAACAGATCGGTCTGCAAGCCGCCATCGGCGACGCCGGGATCGAGGTGCTGGGGGTCGAGTACCTCGGCAGCGAGATGTACGTACACCTGGACGCCGGCCAGGAGGAAGCGCTGATCTGCCGCTGCGACGCGAGCGCCGCCTGGCGCGCCGGCGACCGCGTCGAGCTGCAACCACAGATCGACAACCTGCACCTGTTCGATGCGCAGGGGCTCGCGCTGCCGCGCACCAGCATGGCGACCACCGAGCAATCCAACTCCGCCCCCGCCGCACGTCCAGTCCTCCTGAGTTCCCTATGAGCCTGTCCATGAACCCACCGAGTCCGGCCATACCCGCTGCCCTCGAACACGCCCAGCACGCAGTGCACGAAGGGATTTCACGCCTCGTGCCAGACTACCGTCCCGGCTATCACCTGGCCCCCCAGGCGGGCTGGATGAACGACCCCAATGGCGTGGTGTTCTTCCGCGGCGAATACCATGTGTTCTACCAGCACCACCCCTTCGACCCGAACTGGGGCCCTATGTACTGGGGGCACGCCAAGAGCCGCGACCTGGTGAACTGGCAGCACCTGCCCATCGCCCTGGCGCCGGGCGACGCCTTCGACCGCCACGGCTGCTTCTCCGGCAGCGCGGTGGTCTGCGGCGATACCCTGGCGCTGCTCTACACCGGGCATACCTGGCTCGGCGAGGTAGGCGACGAAAGCGCCATGCGCCAGGTCCAGTGCCTGGCCACCAGCACCGACGGCATCCACTTTGCCAAGCTGGGCGCTGTCATCGACGCCCCGCCGGATGCCGCGATCGTCCACTTCCGCGACCCCAAGGTATGGCGCGAAGACGACCATTGGTACCTGATAGTCGGCGCACGCCTGAGCGATCGCCCTTGCGTGCCGCTGTACCGTTCCAGCGACCTGCGCCACTGGGAGTTCCTCGACTACCTGTGCAGCGGTGACGAGGGTGACGGCTACATGTGGGAATGCCCGGACCTGTTACGCCTGAACGGGCGGGACGTCCTGCTGTACTCCCCCCAAGGCATGCAGCCCGACGGCTTCGCGCGGCTAAACAGATTCCACACCGGCTACCGGGTCGGCCGGGTCGACGACGCCCGGCACTTCAGCGGCGGCCCCTTTATCGAGCTGGACAACGGCCACGACTTCTACGCGGCGCAGACCCTCCTGGCCGCCGATGGCCGTCGCCTGCTCTGGGCCTGGCTGGACATGTGGGAGAGCCCCATGCCGAGCAAGGCCCACCACTGGTGCGGCATGCTCGGCCTGCCGCGCGAGCTGGAGCTGCGTGACGAACGGCTGCACAGCTTTCCGGCGCGGGAGCTGACGGCCCTGCGCCAGCAGGCCCTGCCGGTCGAAACTGCGACCTGCAGCGACGGTCATCGGCGCCTCCCCGAGCTGGCCGGTGACCTCCTGGAACTCGAGGTGCGGCTGGACCTGGCCGGCTGCAGCCAGGGCCGGCTGGGCCTCGCGCTGCGCTGCAGCGAGGACGGCGCCGAGCAGACCCTGCTGTACTACGACGCCCGCCTGCATCGCCTGGTGCTCGATCGTGACCGCTCCGGCGCCGGCGTCGACGGCCAGCGCAGTGCCGCGCTGGTCCCCGGGCAGCAGTGGCTCGAGCTGCGCCTGTTCCTCGATCGTTCATCCATCGAGGTGTTCGCCGCCGACGGCCGCTTCAGCCTCAGCAGCCGCCTCTATCCACGTCCCGACAGCCTCGGCGTGCGCCTGTTCGCCGAGGCCGACGACGGCCGCGTGACGATCCGCCGGGCCTGGCGCCTGGCGGCGCAGATCGCATGAGGCGCCTGCTCGCGGTCGCCGCCTGCGGCCGGGCTGTGTCATTATCGACCGCTCATCCCGCCGGGCCGCACAGCGCATGACCACAGTGAAAGACGTAGCCCGGCTGGCGGGCGTATCCCTGATGACCGTGTCGCGGGCGCTCAACCAGCCGGAGAAACTCAGCCCCGAGACCTATCAGCGGGTACGCCGCGCCATCGACGAGCTGCAGTTCGTGCCGAGCATGTCGGCGCGCAAGATCCGTGGCGACAACCTGGCCGCGCGGACCATCGGCGTATTCGCCCTGGACACCGCGACCACGCCGTTCGCGGTCGAACTGCTGCTGTCCATCGAACGCACCGCCCAGCAGGCAGGCTGGAACGTGTTCGTCCTCAACCTGCTGAGCGACCCGCCCAGCGAGCAGAGCATCGACCTGATGCTCGCCCACCGTCCCGACGGCCTGATCTTCACCGCCATGGGCCTGCGCCGGGTGAGCATTCCCGAGCGCCTGCTGAGCAAGCCGTTGGTGCTGGCCAACTGCCTGGTCGAGGACAGCGACCTGCCCAGCTATGTGCCGGATGACGAGCAAGGCCAGTACCGCGCCGTGCAGCAGGCCCTGAGCCAGGGCTACCGGCGCCCGCTGTGCATCAACCTGCCGAGCCAGAGCCTGGCCTGGGGGCTGCGCCAGCAGGGCCTGCGACGCGCCTTCGAGGCAGCCGGCCTGCCCGCGCAGGTCGTGCTGCAGTACGACCTGTCGGCCCACGACAGCTACGGCGAAACCCAGGCGATCCTCGACCGGCACATAGTCCAGGGACGGCCCGAATTCGACATCCTGATCTGCGGCAACGACCGCATCGCCTTCTGCGCCTACCAGTTGCTGCTGGCGCGCGGCCTGAAGATCCCCGGCGACGTCGCCGTGCTCGGCTATGACAACATGATCGGCATCGCCGAACTCTTCCTGCCGCCGCTGACCACGGTGCAGCTGCCCTACTACGAGATCGGCCAGCAGGCCGCCCAGCACCTGATCGAGGGACGCGAGCGGCGCGGCACCCAGCTGGTGGACTGCCCGCTGGTCACCCGCTCGTCCGTTTAGCGTCGGAGGTCGGCGCGGGGTGGCTGTTCAGGCCATCGGGCTGGGCCAGCATGTTCTCCTCGATGAGGATCCCCAGGGCGTTGTGATCGGCGCAGCCGCGGTTCTCCGCCACCACCGTCCCGTCCTCCTCCGTATGACGCCGGCCAGGCCCCGACCGCCGACAGGCGTCCTTCGAGCGCCGCCTTCATCGCGCCGCTACCGCCGATCACCACCAGTACTCGACCTGCACACCGAAGTTCGAGCCGTGGCGGGCACTGCCGAACGCCCCGCTGTCGGACAGCGCCGAGCCGGCGGCCATCCGGCTGGCGGCCTCCTGCGCCGCCTGGTTCCAGCTGGCGTAGGTGTAGTACAGGCGCAGCTCCGGGCGGGCCCAGAAGCCCGGGCCGGACGGCGACCAGGTCGGCGCCACGGTGAACTTGCTCAGCTTGCGCGTGCCGCCGCTGGCATCGACCTGGTCGTGGCCCAGTTCGCCGACCAGCTTGAACTGCTCGGTGAAGGCGTAGCTGGCGCGCCCGCCCAGCGACAGCCAGTTCTCGTCGTCCATATCGGCGCGCTCGTCCTTCTGGTACACCACCAGGAACTGGCCCCCCAGGCGCGGGGTGATCTGCCAGTCGAAGAACTCCACCAGGCGATAGCGCTTGGCGCTGTCGTCGAGCAGCACATCGCCGGTGGAGCCCAGGGCGGTGCCCGGGCCGGGACCGTACTGCAGGGCCAGGGTGTTGGTGCCGCCGAGGCCGAGGAAGTCCTGCTGCTTGTGCTGGGCGGTGATCGACCAGCCGCTGTGGGCGCCTTCGATGTGCCGCGGCTTGTCGATAAAGCTCAGGCCCAGCTCCAGCTCGCCATGGGGGTTGGTGTCGAAGCCGGCGACGTTGAAGTCGTGGCGGTTGATGTATTCCTTCTGGAACACGCTGTCCTTGCGCGAGAAGGCGTAGCTGTACTTCAGCCCGCCCAGCGCGTAGTCCTCGATGCCGGCGCCGGTGGCGCTCTGGTTCCAGTAGAAGAAGTCGCTGATATGGATGTCGTTGCGCTTGTAGAAGCGCCGCCCGGCCCACAGCGAGCCGCCGTTTAGCGCCGGCACCTGGCTCCACTCGACGTAGGCCTGGTTCATCCGCGTGAAGCCATGCTCGCCGGTGAATGTCGGGGTGTGGCCATACTCGTTGAACAGCTGCGCCATGCCCTCGACGCTAACCACCGAGCCGTCGTCCAGGCTCAGCAGGTCCTGGCGCAGGTCCAGTTCGGCGTACTGCTCGCACTCGTTGCCCAGGCGGAACTTCGACTGGGCGCCGGGCAACTGGAAGCACGACTGGCGGCCATTGCCGTCGGCCGTACCGGCGCCGCTGCGCAGATAGCCGCTGAACTCCAGGGCCGATGCCGAGCCGGGTGCTGCCAGATAGGCCAGGGTTACCGCCAGGCCGAGACTCTTCGCTGCTTTCATTCACCTACTCCTTCTTGTTGTTATGGTCAGATCATGGGTGCGGCCCGTCGCGGCGCGCAGACAGGGCCGGCGCCGGACGAGCCTGTTGCGGCTCATTGCATGGACTTGCGCGCGTGGCGGCGCGCGGACGGTCTGCCGGCCGTCAGCGGCCCTTCAGCTGCGCGACCTTGCGCGGCGCCGCGCTGACAACCGGCACGCCGAGCGGCAGGCGCTCGCCCGTGCGCGCGTCGAACAGCAGCGCCCTGCCCGGGTCGAACTGCAACTCCAGGCCCTGCCCCACCCGCGGCGCCGCGTCCGGCGCCAGGCGGCAGCAGACCTTGGTCTGGTTGATCTCGACAAAGGCCAGGGTATCCGGGCCGGTGGGCTCGACGACCTCGACCTCGGCGACGATCGCAGGCAGCACAGCGCCGGCCTGGGCCAGCAGCAGCTGTTCGGGGCGAATACCGAGGATCAGCTCGCGCCCTTCCAGCCCCTCGGCCGCCCCCAGCGCCAGCTCGCACCGCGCCTGACCCGGAGCGCCGGCCGCGGACTCCAGCAGGCCGTAGCGCTGGCCGTCGCGCACCTGCACCCGCAGCGGGATGAAGTTCATCGGCGGCGAACCGATAAAGCTCGCCACGAACAGGTTCGCCGGGTCGTTGTAGATCTGCTGCGGGGTGCCGAACTGCTGGATGATGCCGTCCTTCATCACCGCCACCTTGTCGCCCAGGGTCATGGCCTCGATCTGGTCGTGGGTGACGTAGACCGTGGTGGTCTTCAGGCGCTGGTGCATCAGCTTGATCTCGGTGCGCATCTCCACCCGCAGCTTGGCGTCCAGGTTGGACAGCGGCTCGTCGAACAGGTAGATCTTCGGCCGCCGCGCCAGCGCCCGACCCATGGCCACGCGCTGCTGCTGGCCACCGGACAGCTGGCCGGGCTTGCGGCTCAACAGGTGCTCGATCTGCAGCAGCTTGGCCACCCGCGCCACCTCCTCGTCGATCTGTGCCTGCGCCAGCTTGCGGATCTTCAGGCCGAAGGCGATGTTGTCGCGCACGCTCATGGTCGGGTACAGGGCGTAGGACTGGAACACCATGGCGATGTCGCGATCCTTGGGGCTCTTGCCGCTGATGTCGTCGCCGTCCACCAGGATCGCCCCGCCGCTGACGCCCTCCAGGCCGGCGATGCAGTTCATCAGGGTCGACTTGCCGCAGCCGGACGGCCCCACCAGGATCAGGAACTCGCCCGAGTCGATGGACAGCTCGATGTTCTTCAGGGTGTCCGCCAGGCCGCTGCCGTAGGACTTGTTGACGTTGCGTAGTTCGAGGGTTGCCATTGTTGTGTCCTCAACCTTTGACGGCGCCGGCAGTCAGCCCGCGCAGGAAGTACTTACCGGCCAGCACATAGACCACCAGGGTGGGCAGCCCGGCGATCATCGCCGCGGCCATGTCGACGTTGTATTCCTTGACCCCGGTGCTGGTGTTGACCAGGTTGTTCAAGGCCACGGTGATGGGCTGGGTGTCGCCACTGGCGAACACCACACCGAAGAGGAAGTCGTTCCAGATCTGGGTGAACTGCCAGATCAGGCAGACCATGATGATCGGCACCGACATCGGCAGCAGGATCCGCCCGAAGATGGTGAAGAAGCCCGCGCCGTCCAGACGCGCCGCCCGCACCAGGGCATCGGGGAGGCTGACGTAGAAGTTGCGGAAGAACAGCGTGGTGAAGGCCAGGCCGTAGACCACGTGGATCAGCACCAGGCCGCTGGTGGTGTTGGCCAGGCCGAGCTGGCCGAGGGTGAAGGACGCCGGCAGCAGCACCACCTGGAACGGCAGGAAGCAGCCGAACAGCAGCAGGCCGAAGAACAGCTGCGAACCGCGGAAGCGCCACATGGCCAGCACATAGCCATTGAGGGCGCCGAGCAGAGTCGAGATCAGCACCGCCGGCACGGTGATCTTCACCGAGTTCCAGAAGAAGCCGCCGACGCTGTCCCAGGCCTTGATCCAGCCGATCGTGGTGAACAGCTCGGGCCAGGACAGCAGGTTGCCGGTGCGGATGTCGTCCGGGGTCTTGAAGCTGGTGAGCAACATGATCAGCAGCGGAATCAGGTAGACCGCGCAGGCCACCAGCAGGGTCGCGTAGATGGCCACACGGCCCGGAGTCAAGGCACGCTTAATCATGGCGCTTGTTCCTCAGTTCGGAGTACAGGTACGGCACCAGGATCGCCAGCACCGCGCCGAGCATCAGGATCGCGCTGGCGGCGCCGAGGCCCATCTGGCCGCGGGTGAAGGTGTGGGCGTACATGAACATCGCCGGCAGGTCGGAGGAGTAGCCGGGACCGCCCGCGGTCATCGAGGCGACCAGGTCGAAGCTCTTGATCGCGATGTGGGCGAGGATCATCAGGGCGCTGAAGAACACCGGACCGAGGCTCGGCAGGACGATGCGCAGGTAGATGGCCGGCAGGCTGGCGCCGTCGACCTGGGCGGCGCGGATGATCGACTGGTCGACGCCGCGCAGGCCGGCGAGGAACAGCGCCATGACGAAGCCCGAGGCCTGCCACACCGCCGCCATCACCAGGCAGTACACCACGTACTGCGGGTCCACCAGCCAGTCGAACCGAACGCCTTCCCAACCCCAGTCGCGCAGCAGCTTGTCCAGGCCCAGGCCGGGATTGAGCAGCCACTTCCAGGCGGTGCCGGTGACGATCATCGACAGCGCCATGGGGTAGAGGAAGATGGTGCGGATGAACCCTTCGCGGCGGATGCGCTGATCCAGCAGCACCGCCAGCAGCACGCCCAGCACCAGGCTGATGGCGATGAACAGGCCGCCGAAAAGCATCAGGTTCTTGCTCGCCACCCACCAGCGGTCGTTGTCCAGCAGGCGCTGGTACTGCTCCAGGCCGACCCACTTGTAGCTGGGCATGAAGCGCGAGTTGGTGAACGACAGCAGCAGGGTCCACAGGATGTAGCCGTAGAAGCCGACCGTGATGATCAGCATGCTCGGCGACAGCACCAGCTTCGGCAGCCAGCGCTGCAATGCATCCAGCCTTGATGCCTTGGTAAAGACTGCGATTGAGCTCATAACACAGGTCCATCACGTCGAGAGGAGCGGATTCAGGGCGCAACTATCCACGGCGCGGTTTGCACCGCACCGGGATACTCGAGTCACCTGGAGAGAGCCGCCGGGCTGGCCGGCGACCAGGATTGGCCTACTGCACGGCCTTGATCGCGGCGGCCAGTTGCTGCGCGGCGCGCTGCGGGTCGCCTTGCGGGTCGTTGAAGAAGTTGGTCACCACATCGAACACCGCGCCCTGCACGTAGCTGGAAGCGGCCATGCCGTGGGCCAGGCTCGGCTGCAGGCCGCCGTTGCCGGCCGCCTCCTTGAAGTCGGCCATGGAGGACTGGGCGCAGGCGTCGAAGGCGCTCATGTCCTGGTCCAGGCGCACCGGGATCGAGCCCTTGTTGAGGTTGAAGAACGCCTGGAACTGCGGCGACATGACGGTCTCGGCCAGGTCCGCCTGGGCCTTGCGGTTGTCTTCGTCGCTCAGCCTGAACATGGCCAGCGAATCGATGTTGTAGGCGAAGCTGCCCTGGGTGCCGGGGAACGGCAGGCACTGGTAATCCTTGCCCGCCACCTTGCCGGCGGCGCTCCATTCGCTCTTGGCCCAGTCGCCCATCACCTGCATGCCGGCCTTGCCATTGATCACCAGGCCGGTGGCGGCGTTCCAGTCGCGACCGGCGGCGTTGGCGTCGATGTAGCCACGCAGCCGTTTCAGGGCGGCGAAGGCCTCGACCATCTTCGGCCCGGTGAGGGTCGCCTCGTCCTGCTCGACGAAGGCCTTGTGGAAGCCTTCCGCGCCGAGGACGCTGAACACCAGGTCCTCGAACACGGTGCTGTCCTGCCAGGGCTGGCCGCCGTGAGCCAGGGGAATGAAGCCGGCGGCCTTGAGCTTCTCGGCGGCGGCGAAGAATTCGTCGAGGGTGGTCGGCGCGGTGGCGCCGGCCTCGGCGAAGACCTGCGGGTTGATCCACAGCCAGTTGACCCGGTGCACGTTGACCGGCACGGCGACGTAGTCGCCCTCGTACTTCATCACCCGGGCCACCTGCTCGGGCAGCAGCTCGTCCCAGCCCTGCTGCTCGGCGACGCCATTGAGATCGGTGAGCAGGCCCAGCTCGCCCCACTCCTGGATGTCCGGGCCCTTGATCTGGGCGGCGGCCGGCGGCTTGCCGGAAACGGCGCGGGTCTTGAGTACCGTCATGGCCGCCTCGCCACCGCCGCCGGCGACGGCGAAGTCCTTCCAGCTGTGGCCCTTTTCTTCGACCAACTGCTGCAGGGTGTCGGCGGCGCGCTTCTCGCCACCGGAGGTCCACCAGTGCAGCACTTCGACTTCGCCGGCATGGGCGACCAGCGGCAGCAGGTAGGCGAGGGAAACGGCAGTTGTCAGGCGGGAGAACGCATTCATGAACGGTACCTTCTTGTTGTTATCCACGGGATTGATGTGATCCACGGGCAAGTCTGGTGCTTGCGCTGCAGTGGATTCTATCCAGGGTCTCCGGCGTGGAGGGTAACGAAGGGATGCGCAAAGGTCACAGGCTGGTTACAAAGGCGCGCCCCCGCAGCACCCCGGCCATTCGAGTGCCTGGCTGCACAGGCAGGAAGGCCCGGACGACCTGTTCGGATCGTTCCGGGCCAAGCGGAGCGCCGCGGGCGGGGCGCGCCTGTTTGGGCGCATCGGCGGGCTCAGGCGAACGCCATGACCTCGGGCAACGGCTTGCGCGGCTTCTGCGGCCAGTTGCCCCGGGCCGGGTAGCCGGCGGTGACCAGGATCACCGGAACCTCATTGGCCGCCAGGTCGAACTCGCGCGCCACCGCCGCGGCATCGAAGCCGCTCATGGGCCCGGTTGCCAGGCCCATGCCCGCGGCGGCCAGCATCAGGGTCATGGCCGCCAGGGAGGCCGAACGCAACGCCTCGTCACGCTGCAGCTGCGGGTTGCCCCGGTGCGAGCCGGTGGCCGCGGCGACCCAGCCCTCGACCAGCGCCTGATCCAGGATGCCGGCCGCGACCGAGGGCTGCAGCGCCCGCGCGAGCCCCTCATGGGCCTCCAGGGTGCCGCAGACGATGTAGGTGACCGGAGCATCGAGCACCTGCTGCTGGCCGTAGGCCGCCCCGTGCAGGCGCGCCTTGGCCGCGGCGCTGCGCACGGCGATGAACTTCCAGTTCTGCAGGTTGTAGGCCGATGGCGCGCGGGCGGCCAGGCGCACCAGCTCGCTGACCTGTTCGTCCGACAGGTCGCGACTGGTGTCGTAGCGACCGGTAGAGACGCGGGACTCGATGAGCTGCTTGATGAAGTCGGACATGGGATTCTCCTCTGACGATGAATGATGAAGACCGCAGCGCGTGCTGCGCTCGGCCAGGTTGCCGATCAGCGCTGCAGTTGTGCGGCGGGCGCCGCGGGCGGCACTGGAGCCGGAGCCGGCGTCGCTGAAGCCCACTGCACCGCCAGGATGCTGCCGAGCACCGCCACCAGGCCCAACAGCGACAGGCCGGTCAGGCTCTGGCCGAGCAGCGCCCAGCCGAGGACCACCGCGGTCAAGGGGCTGAGAAGGCCCAGCGAGGACACCGCGACCGGCGTCAGCCGGGCGATGCCGCGGAACCACAGGGCATAGGCCAGCAGCGCGCCGAACAGCGACAGGTAGGCATAGGCCGCGAGCTGGGTGGCGCTCAGGGGCGGCAACGGCGGATCGAGACGCCAGGCCACCGGCGCCAACAGCAGCCCGCCGAGCAGCAACTGCCAGCCGGTGAAAGCCAGCAGCGGCACCTGCGGGCGCCAGCGCCGCGCCAGGTAGGTGCCGGCCGCCATGCAGGCGGTGCCGACGAAGGCCGCGGCAATGCCCAGGGGGTCCCACACGGCCCCCGGCGCCAGCAGCAGCGCGGCCATGCCGGCCACCCCCAGCGCACCGGCGCCCAGGGCCAGGTTGGCCGGCCGGCGGCTGTCCAGCCCCCACACCAGGCCCATCACCAGCAGCGGCTGCAAGGCACCGACCACGGCCGCCAGGCCGCCGGGCAAGCGGTAGGCGGCGACGAACAGCAAGGCCTGGAAGAAGCCGATGTTCAGTGCCGCGAGCACGGCCAGGCGCGGCCAGGTCGCGCGGCCGGGCAGGTGCCGGCTGTACAGCACCAGCAACAGGCCGGCAGGCAGGCAGCGCAGCAGCGCGGCCGTGAAGGGCCGGTCCGGCGGCAGCAGTTCGGTGGTGACGATATAGGTCGAGCCCCAGATGGCCGGCGCCAGGGCGGTGATCAGCACATCGACCCAGGACACGGAGATTTGCTTGCTGTTCATGCAATTACCTTCAATTCAAGATAAAATCAGAGCCTCCCACATAATAATCTTGATATCAAGATAAAAAGGTCCACCTGATGAGCACAGATCAACGACCGGATGCGGTAGACGCCATCCTCGAACAGTGGCGCCGCGAGCGCCCGGACCTGCAACTCGGCCCCATGGGCAGCATCGGCCGGCTCAAGCGCTGCTCCACCCTGCTCGGCCGGCGCCTGGACGAAACCTTCGCCGCCTTCGGCCTGAGCGCCTGGGAATTCGACGTACTGGCGACCCTGCGCCGCTCCGGCGCGCCCTACTGCCTGGCGCCGACCGAGCTGTTCGCCACCCTGATGGTCACCTCCGGCACCATGACCCACCGCCTGAAGAGCCTGGAGGCCAGCGGCTGGGTGCGCCGCGAGGCCAATCCGGCGGACGCGCGCAGCCTGCTGGTGCGCCTGACCGACGACGGCAAGGCGCTGATCGACCGCGCGGTGACGGCCCATGTGGAGAACGAGCAGCGGATCATGGCGCCGCTGGACGCCGCCGAACTGGCGGCACTGGACGCCGGCCTGAGGCGGCTGCTGGCGATGCTGGAGGCGGCGGACGGCTGATGCGCGTCCTCACTCGGCCTGGCGCGGCAGCATCAGGGTCACCCGCAGGCCGCCTTCGCGCAGGTTGCGCAGGCTCAGCTCGCCGCCGTGGCTGTGGGCGATATTGCGCGCGATGCCCAAGCCCAGGCCATAGCCCTGCTGCTGCCCGGCCAGGCGAAAGTGCGGTTCGAACACCTGCTCCAGGCGCTGCTCCGGCACCCCGGGGCCCTCGTCATCGACGTGCAGGACGAAGGCCTTGCCGTCGTCCTCGATATGCAGGTGGGCCCGCTCGCCGTACTTCAGGGCGTTGTCCACCAGGTTGCCGATGCAGCGCTTGAGCGCCAGGGGCTTGCCCGGATAGCTGGCCAGGGCCAGGCCGTCCAGGGTCACCCGGCCGTTGCCGGCCGGCGCCAGGTAGGGTTCGATCACGCAGTTGAGCAGATGGTTGAGGTCGACCGGCTCGATGTTCTCGTGGATGTCGGTGTCCTTGACGCACTGCAGCGCGCCCTTGACCAGCATCTCCAGCTCGTCCAGGTCGCGGCCGAACTTGGCCTGCAGCTCCTCGTCGTCGAGCAGCTCGACACGCAGGCGCAGGCGGGTGATGGGCGTGCGCAGGTCGTGGGAGATGGCGCTGAACAGCTGGCTGCGTTCGCGCAGGTAGCGGCCGATGCGCTCGCGCATGGCGTTGAAGGCGCGACTGACCTCCACCACCTCGCTGCCGCCGGCCTCGGGCAGCGGCTCCACCTCGCTGCCCAGGGACATCTCCCGCGCCGCCACCGCCAGGCGCTTGAGCGGGCGGCTCTGCCAGTGCACCAGCAGGCCGATGAACAGCAGCAGGAAGCTGCTGGTGAGGACGATGAACCACAGCTGCTGGGCCGGCAGCCCCTGCTGCTCCAGGCTGACATAGGGCTCGGGCATCAGCGAGGCCAGGTACAGCCACTCGTTCGGCGCGATCTGGATCTGCGTCACCAGCACCGGCGGGTTCAGCGGCTCCAGGCTCAGGGCATAGTGGGCCCAGGAGCGCGGCAGCTGGTCGAGGGCCAGGGCGCTGTTGAAGATGCGCAGGTCGTCCGGGCTGACGAACTGCACGGACAGGTCCAGGTCCTTGCCCAGGCGCTCGCGCAGGGTCGCATCCACCGCATCGAGCACCGCGCGCTTGCGGGGCGTCTGCGGCAGCACCTGCATGCTCAAAGGCTTGTCGTTGAGCGAGACGAAGAAGCGCGTGCCGCCCATGTTGCGCAGCTGGTCGAGCACCAGCGGCCGGTAGCCCAGCGGCAGGGAGCGGAAGTAGCCGACGCTGGCGGCCATCGACTGGGCCAGGCTGCGCGCGCTGGTGAGCAGCCCCTCCATCTGGCTGGCGCGCAGCTGCGAAACCCAGATGAAGCTCGACAGGGCCTGGGCCAGCAACACCACCAGCAGGGTCAGCAGCAGCATGCGCGCCAGCAGCGAGCGCGGCAGCGGCAGCAAGCGGCGCGGGTTAATGGCCATCGCCCAGGTACGGCGCGACGTTGGCCGCCAGCAGGTAACCACTGCCGCGTACCGTGCGGATGAGCCGCGAGGGCTTGTCCGTATCGCGCAGGCGCTGGCGCAGGCGACTGACCGCCATGTCGACGATGCGCTCCAGCGGCATCACCTCGCGGCCGCGGGTGGCGTTGGCGATGGTGTCGCGGCCTAAGATCTGCTGCGGATGATCGAGGAACAGCTTGAGCAGGGCGAAGTCGGCGCCGGAGAGGATCACCTCCTCGCCGTCGGCGTGGAACAGCCGGTGGCTGACCATGTCCAGGCGCCACTCGTCGAAGGCCAGCACCTCGCTGCCGCGCTCCTGGCTGAAGTGGGCGCGGCGCAGCAGGGCCTTGATCCGCGCCAGCAGTTCGCGGGGGCTGAACGGCTTGCCCAGGTAATCGTCGGCGCCCAGCTCCAGGCCGATGACCCGGTCGGCCTCGTCGGAGCTGGCGGTGAGCATGATGATCGGCACCTGGGCGAAGCGCTGGTGCTCGCGCACCCAGCGGCACAGGCTGAAGCCGTCCTCGTCGGGCAGCATCACGTCGAGGATCAGCAGGTCCGCGGGCTCGGCGCACAGGCCCTGGCGCAGGCCCGTGCCATCGCCGACGGTGCGCACCTGGAAGCCCGCGCGGCTCAGGTAGGTGTGCAGTAGCTCGCGAATTTCCTGGTCGTCATCGACCAGCAGTATCGACTTTCCGGGCAGGCTCATGGTCCGCCATCCTTATCCTTGGCTCATCGGCTGCGCCAGATGCGAATCGGCGCGCGGCCCAGCCTACACCCGCGCCGTGGCGAATGCTTGCTGCAAAGCGACGCCTGCGCCCATCAACCCGGGGTACTCGGCCGTCACCAGCCAGGCCGGAATGCCCTCGAAGTAACCGCTCATCACGCCCTTGTCGCGCAGGCAGCGGGCGAAGCCGCTGGCCCGGAACAGCTCGGCGAAGCGCGGCACCACGCCGCCGACTATGTAGACGCCGCCGCGCCCGCCCAGGCTCAGCACCAGGTTGCCCGCCGCACGGCCGAGCCAGCAGCAAAACTGCTCGATCACCTGCAAGGCGACGGCATCGCCGGCCAGCGCCGCCGCCGTGATCTCGGCGGGCGAGTGCAGCCGCGGCGCATGGCCATCCAGGGCACAGATCGCACGGTACAGCGTCAGCAGACCGCCGCCGCTGAGCACGTCCTCGGCGCGCACATGGCCGAGCTGGGCATGCAGCTGCTGCCACAACAGGGCCTCGCGCGGGCTGCCGATCGGCAGGTCGACATGCCCGCCCTCCCCCGGCAGCGCCAGCCAGCTGCCGTCGGCCAGCTGCAGCAGGGTGCCGACGCCCAGGCCGGTGCCGGGACCGATCACCACCCAGGGCCGGTGCGCCTCGGGCTCGCCGGGGCAGAGCTGCAGGCGCTCGCCCTCACCCAGGCGGGTCATGCCCAGGGCCATGGCGCAGAAGTCGTTGACCAGCAGCAGCTCACGCACCTGCAGCTCGCGGCAGAAGGCCGCGCGACTGAGGCGCCAGTGATTGTTGGTGAAACGGAACTCATCGCCGCCGACCGGCCCGGCACAGGCCAGGCACACCGAATCCACTGCACCGAGCGGCAGCTCCAGTTCGGCCAGGTAGGCGCCGATGGCCGCCTCAGGCCCCGGGTAGTCGGCGGTGGCCAGCACCCGCACCGACTCCAGCTGCTCGTCGCGCCACAGGGCGAAGCGCGCATTGGTGCCGCCGATATCGCCGACCAGCGCCAGTTTCACTTCAGCGACTCCAGGCTGCTGGTGAAGGCGCTGGCGCCCTGCTCGGCCGAACTGAAGGCCAGGCGCATGAAGGCGAACAGCTCACGGCCGCAGCCCACGGCATTGTTCAGGGTGTCGACCGCCGGCTCACGCGCCGCCAGCTCGGCGTCCTCGACCAGCACCCGCAACTCGCCGGTCTGGCCGTCGACGCGGATCAGGTCGCCGTCGCGTACCCGCGCCAGCGGGCCGCCGTCGAAGGCTTCGGGGCAGACATGGATGGCCGCCGGGATCTTGCCCGAGGCACCGGACATGCGCCCGTCGGTGACCAGCGCCACCTTGAAGCCGCGGTCCTGCAGCACGCCGAGGAACGGGGTCATCTTGTGCAGCTCGGGCATGCCGTTGCTGCGCGGCCCCTGGAAACGCATCACCGCGACGAAGTCGCGCTCCAGCTCGCCGGCCTTGAAGGCATCGGCCAGCTCCTGCTGGTCCTCGAATACCCGCGCCGGCGCCTCGACCACCTGGTGCTCGGGCGCCACGGCGGAGACCTTCATCACCCCGCGCCCCAGATTGCCCTGCATCAGGCGCAGGCCACCCT